>CANJIL010000001.1 GCA_947474455.1 Hyphomonadaceae bacterium
CTGGTAAGCCCGCGCGACGGCTGGCCAAATGCCGCCGCTGAAACAATGAGCGCCGGCGCCTTGCCGGATGTGGTGCGGGTGCAGGTGTTCGACAGGGTTGAAGATGCGGTTGCGGATTGCGGCGTTGTGATCGCAACGACTGCTCGGCCCCGCGGCATGGAGAAGCCAGTCCTGGGCGCGGCGGAAGCGGTCGTGAAGATGCGGGCGACGGCCGCGCGGACAGGCGTGCTGTTCGGCGCGGAGCGCGCCGGGCTGCCGAATGAGGTGGTTGCCCTGAGCGATGCGATCCTGTCGTTTCCCGTGGCGTCTTCGTTTCCGTCGCTGAACCTCGCGCAGGCCGTGGCGCTGGCCGCGCATAGCTGGGCCGAGGACAATACAAGCGGACCGCCTGCGGCTTTTGCCGATCCGCTCGATGCGCCTGCGACGCGAGACGAGCTGATCGGCATGATGGTGCATTTCGAGGAAGAACTGGCTCGCGCCGGCTTCTTCTTTCCCGACGAGAAGCGTGCGCCGATGACGCAGAATCTGCGCAATGCAATCACACGGGCAGGGTGGACCGCGCAGGAAGTCCGCACGTTCCGGGGCGCTATCAAGGCGCTTGCCATCGGCCGCGGCAAGGCGCGCGTGAAACGCGAAGATTAGGCGGGCGGCCGCATTGTTTGCGGTGTGGTGTCTGTCGGCTCTGGCAAGGCGGACGGGATAACGGGTTCGGCAGGCGTTTCTTCCACTTGGTTAGGGGCTGCGTCCTCTGTCGGCTGGTCCGAGAAGGTCCAGGTCCGGCCGACCTGCATCGGCGCTTCGGCGTCGATCACCATGAGACCACTCGCGGGCAGAGTATCGAGCCCGGCCAACGCTTCATCCTGCTTGGGAGCCTGCCAGCCGCGGCGGATCATTTCATCGAGGATTTCCTCCATGGCGACGTCGGACACTTCCCACGGATTGCATTTAGTTGTGGCGGACGAGGCGCGCACGCTCAGTTGTTCGCGCGCTGGCGCGGGGGCGGCCTCATCCCAAGCTTTGGCGTTGATAATCGGTTGATTAGACTCCGCCGGCCTGAGCGTCAGCGAAGCGGCTCCGAAACCAACTGCAAGCGAAACAATGGCTGTGGCTACGAGTGACGCCAGTTGAGTGTTGCGGATCATCGGCCATCTCCGTTGGTCTGCCCACGCATCAGCAATAACGCGTGGCGGGCCTGCAGGTTCTCGGGAAAGACAGGCGGCCAGAATCAGGGGAACGCGGCGTGCCATTAGTGGAGACAGACGTCGGGGGAGGAGTATGTCGACAGGAGGCAGAGGCGCCCGCCGGGCAGGCGGTCGTGCGCCACGCATCTATCGCGCCAGCACAGCTTCACGCGAATGGCGCGTCGAAGAGCTTCCGGCGTGAGTTTCCGAAGCATCCGGCCCGAACCTGCCGCGCCTTCGCACCAACCCGCTGGCTTTCAGCGAGGAGCGGCATCGGACGTTCGGCCCGATCGTCAAGTTGACTGTGTCGGGGACGTTTTAGTTACATCTCGCGGAGGAGGGCCCCGGCCTCGTGCCTCCGCCGGACGGAGGTCAGTGTGGCGCGATGGCGGCGGGCACGGCGGCATTGATCGGGCAGTGCGGGCCGATTTCTGTCTGGCCGAACAAGGTCGGGTTGCACTCATAAACCTGCAGCCCGCCGTCCCAAATCATGTGGACAGCCACATAGAGGATGATGATCAGACCGACATAGGCGATCCAGCGATGCTTGGAGAGCAGGCGCGCGATGAACGTGGCGGCAACGCCCATCAGCACGACCGACAGCGCCAGGCCGAACACCAGAATCCACGGATGGTCGTGCGCGGCGCCGGCGACGGCGAGCACGTTATCGAGCGACATCGACACGTCGGCGACGACGATCTGCGCCACGGCCTGGGCCAGCGTCTTCTTCTGGATGGCGTTGCCGGCGAGGTCCTTGCCTTCGATCGCTTCTTGATCGGCGTGGTGGGGCGTGCTCAGTTCGCGCCACATCTTCCAGCACACCCAGAGCAACAGAACGCCGCCTGCGAACAGCAGGCCGATGATGGCGAGCAACTGGGTCGCAACGAGGGCGAACAGGATGCGGAGAATGGTCGCGGCGATGACGCCGATCACGATCGCCTTGCCACGCTGTTCCTTCGGTAGACCCGCGGCGGCAAGGCCGATGACGACCGCGTTGTCGCCCGCCAGGACCAGGTCGATCATGACGACCGTGAAGAAGGCCTGAAGCGCTTCGACCGAGAAGAATTCCATAGGCCTTGACGCTCCAGCGGCCGGGTCCCGGCCAACAAGCTGCCCACAATCCTCAACTCGCACGGGTTTTCAAGCGTTCCCGGAACGAACGGCTCCGGGCCTGAGGGAAACCTGATAGTTTGTCACAATCGGCCTTCGGGACGGCTCTCGCCGCCTTGACTTTCCCCGGCCAATCCTGTCTTTGCGCGCTTCCTCAGTCCCTTCCGGGGCCGTGGTTATTACGGGTGGCGCGCCGCCGCCGTTGAGATCGCGAGGGCCATGAGGGTCCTGCCGGAGCGCGCTGAATAAGAGGCTATCATGTCCAGGCGCCAGAACGCCAAGTACAAGCTCGACCGCCGCGTTGGTGAAAACGTGTGGGGTCGTCCCAAATCTCCGATCAACAACCGTCAGACGCGTCCCGGCCAGCACGGCGCCCGCCGCACCAACAAGCCGTCGGACTTTGGCCTGCAGCTGATGGCCAAGCAGAAGCTCAAGGGCTTCTACGGCGACATCACAGAGAAGCAGTTCCGCAAGACCTATGAAGAGGCCTCCCGCCGCACCGGCAACACCGCCGAGCTGCTGGTCGGCCTGCTCGAGTCGCGCCTCGACACGGTTGTCTACCGCGCCAAATTCGTGCCGACGATCTTCGCGGCGCGCCAGTTCGTGAACCATGGTCACGTCACGCTCAACGGCAAGAAGGCGAACATCGCCTCCATGACCGTGAAGCCGGGCGACGTGATTCAGGTCCGGGAAAAATCGCGAAACATGGCGCTGGTCATCGAAGCCATGGGCTCGGCCGAGCGCGACGTTCCCGAATACGTCGAGGTCGATCCGAAAGCGGGCACGGCGAAATTCGTCCGGATGCCGGCGCTGGGCGACATCCCCTATGCGGCCCGCATGGAGCCGAGCCTCGTGGTCGAATTCTACTCGTCGTAAGACGCATCGTTCTTTGAGCCACTGGAGAGGGCGGCCGGGCGACGGGTCGCCCTTTCGCTTTTGCGGTTCGCGCATATGGGGAATACCGAGACGAAATGACGGTTGCGCGCTAGTTTTATCGCAGGCGGCAGTGGAGCAAGCATGACCGATCAGCCCAGTACCAAGGATATCCGTGTCGCAACGCTGGTCGATCCCAGGGGCATGAAGAAGGTTTCGCTGGCCGACTGGTCGACGCGGGGCGACAAGATTTTCGAGAACAAGAAGGACGCAAAGGCTTCTCTCGATGCCGATGCTCAGGCAATCAACACGCTGCAGGATGCGCTTTTTGCTTCGAAGGTAGGATCGTTGCTGATCGTGCTGCAGGGGATCGACACGTCAGGCAAGGATGGCGTGACGAAGGAGGCCTTTCACTACACCAGCCCACTGGGCGTGCTCGTCCACGCCTTCGGCAAGCCCACCGAGGAAGAGCTGGCGCACGACTATCTCTGGCGGCTGCACAAAGTCACGCCCCGCAAGGGCTACATCACCGTGTTCAACCGCTCGCAGTATGAGGATGTGCTTGTAGTGAAACTGCGCAAACTTGCGCCGGCTGAGGCGGTCGAACAGCGCTACGAGCAGATCAACCAGTTCGAGAAGACGCTGGTTGAGAACGGCACGCGGGTTTTGAAGCTGATGCTTCACATCTCGAAGGATGAGCAGGGCGAGCGGTTGCGGGAACGGCTGGAGGTTCCCGAGAAGCGATGGAAGTTCAACCCCGGCGACATCGAGGACCGCAAGCTGTGGGACGACTATCAGGCGGCGTATGAGACTGTGCTGCAGCGCTGCTCGACGCCATGGGCGCCATGGCATGTTGTGCCGGCCGACAGCCGTTCGCGGCGCGACGCGATTGCGGCGCGGCTGATTAGGGCGGAGCTGGAAGCAATGAAGCCGGAATATCCCGATCCGGGCTATCGTCTGGATCAATACGAGATCGACTGAAGCAGGTGTTGGGGCGCTGGTCGCCCAGCGCCCCGCCATCCTCGGCCCTGGGTTGGGGGGTCGGGCTTCGGAGCGAAGGATATCGGGTCCGCTGAGGCCTGAGGTCAACTAACAACCGCTAGTTTTGAACAACAATCGGAAGATAAATGCGGGTTGCCCAATTTGGTCACTACAAGTGTTCATTGCGTATTCATATCGAATATCAATAACGTCCCTGACTGAATAGCTGGGGTCAGGACATGAGAAAAGTCACAGGACTGGCGGCGACGGCACTGGCGCGTGTGTGAGGCTCTCCGGCTGCATCGTCGTTGATGCGGACGTAAGGGAATCTCGTTGGGACTGGGGTGACAATTTCGGTCTGGTGCTCGGCGGGGAAGCGAGCGCGCGTGAGCCCGAGCTGATGATCATCGCGCATTCCAACGGCTGCACCAACAAGGAAGACTTTGCTCCTGTCGTGCGCGACAGTAGGGACGATCGCTTCGATGTTGATTTCCGTGGCGTCAATCCCGACAACTGCAAGGCGCTGATGCCGGATGGGCGGCGCATGACTTGGTCCTTCGCCGAGCTGGGCATTCCGCGCCAATCGCGCGTTGTCCTGATGAACCGCATCGGACGCTAGAGTTTGCTGACTGACCCGGCGCTGTTCTCGTCCTTCTCGGGCGAGGCGGGGTTGGCGCGGAAGCTGACGCTGGCGCCTGAAGAGGCGGCGCCATTCGCGTTGCGCGCAGCAAAGGCTTCGGCGTCAGCGCCGGACGATGCATCGACATTCGCCGTTTCGCATTTCAGGTTTCCGCCGTCGAAATGCGCGCCGGATGAAATGTCGACCCGGAGCGCCTTGCAGGCGCCGGCGAGCTTGACGCTGGCGCCGGAGGAGACGTCGATATCGACATCGGACAGCTGCAGGCTGGCGCCGCCGATGTCGGCGCCTGAGGAGGCATCAAAGGCCCAGTAGGCGGGCGCTGAAACGCTGACGCGATAACGCGGGCCGTTGTCCCAGCCCATCGTCATGTGCTGCTTGCGGCTGATGTAGAGCGTGTCGCCGCGCACTTCGACGATGAGGTTGCTAAGGTCTGCTCCGCTGAGCACCTCCGCCTTCACATCGAAATTGCCTTGCGCCACAACGACTTCGATTCCTGACGAAGCATCGACATGGCTGAAGCCCATGTAGGTGGCGCGGAGAGCTTCCGAATATGTAGCGCCGGACGCGCCGCCGACGACGCAGCCGGAGGCGAGGCTTGCGGCCAGTGCTGGAATGAGGGGGAGGAAAGCACGGTGCATCGGATTGTCCCTGTGTTTTTCTTCGACGGACGCAAATCTACTAGCGCATTGCCCGGGCGCACTTCCAGCGACGGTGGCAGTGGGCAGACGAACCGGCGGCTGGAGGTCTCCAGGGCCGCCGGTTCGTCTCCTATCGCTGCGCGGCATTGCGTGCTCAGGACGCGCATTGCCGCGGGCTGAGGGGTCAATCGGCCAGCGAAACCTTCGATCCGAAATTGTCGCGTTTTTCCTTGGAGTCGCGCGCTCGGCCGCTGATCAGGATGTTGGACGGCATGCCGGCTGTCGATGTGCGTCTCGCAGCATTTGAGGCCTTCGGCCTTCGCCTGCGAGGCGCCGCCGAGAACGCTGTCGAGTTTCGTGCACGGTCCGTCGAGCGTGATCTTGCTCGCAGCTTCCGCATCGATCGTCACACTGCGCACCTTCAGTCTGCCGATGTCGATTTCGACCGCGGGCGCGCTCAAGCGGGTGCGCTGTCGAGTTTCAGCGTGTCGAGATCTAGCGCAGAAATGTGGACGACGTCCTCGACCTTGCGCTGCAGGTTCGTGTTCTTCGGCCGGGTGATGCGCAGCGTGTGGCCCACTTTCTCGACGATGATGTGCTGCAGATTGTCGTGCCGGCTGTCGACGAAGACGGACCAGGCGGACGACTGGGTGAATTCGATGGTGAAGCTGACAGAGGCTTCGATCTTCTTGAAGCCAGAGAAGTTGAAGGTGCGCACTTCGGCCGAGGTGGGCGAGGCGAGGCCGATTGCGGCGACGGCGGCAGCAGCTGCTGTGACGATAAAGGCGGCGGGCAGCAGGCGCACGGGATCCTCTCCGGGAGCGTGCCGTTGGCAGCAACTACTAGCTTAGGAATTATAAATGGTTGCTCAGCTCTCAAGCGGGGAAGGCTCTGATTTTCGCGCATGCGGGGTGTGACCCCGCAGCAGAGGGCGAGGCTGTCGGGTTTTTTGACGGTGAACGGAATGGAGGGGCGGTCCGCGCACGTTGCTGCCCCTCCGGCTGAGAGCAGACGAAGATTTTCCCGCATCCGACGTTCTCCCCGCTCGGGCGAGGAAGGGGCGAAGCGTATTGCCCTGGAAGAGTGGGTGTCAGCGGACCGGTTCGGCCCAGAGGTCGACGCCTTCGCCTTCGAGGACCGTCGCCTTGATGAGGTCGCCGGGTTTAAGCGTGACATCGTCTATGAAGACGCTGCCGTCGATCTCGGGGGCATCGGCTTTGGAGCGGCCGACGGCGCCGTCTTCATCGACTTCGTCGATGAGGACGTCGATCGTCTTGCCCAATTGTGCTTGCCCGTAGGCGTCGGCGATTTCGGCCTGCACGGCCATGAAGCGGCGCCAGCGTTCTTCCTTGACCTCTTCCGGAACGTGGTTGGGCAAGGCGGCGGAGGCGGCCCCGGTGACATTTTCGTATTTGAAGCAGCCGGCGCGCTGGATCTTGGCTTCCTTCAGCCAGTCGAGCAGGTGCTGGACGTCTTCTTCTGTCTCGCCGGGGAAACCGACGATGAAGGAGGAGCGGAGGACGAGGTCGGGGACTTCGCGGCGCCATTTGGCGATGCGGTCTGCAGTCTTGTCGATGGCGGCGGGGCGGCGCATCGCCTTCAGCACGCTCGGTGACGAGTGCTGGAAGGGGATGTCGAGATAGGGGAGGATGCGACCCTCGGCCATCATGGGCATGACGTCATCGACGTGCGGATAGGGGTAGACGTAGTGGAGGCGCGCCCACACGCCCAGTTCGCCGAGGCCTTCGCAGAGATCGCGGAAGCGGGTCTGGCGTTCCCTGTCACGCCATTTGTAGGGCGCGTACTTCACATCGAGGCCGTAGGCGGACGTATCCTGGCTGATGACGAGGAGTTCCTTCACGCCGGCTTTGACGAGTTGCTCGGCTTCGCGGAGCACGGCGTCGATGCGGCGGGAGACGAGATTGCCGCGAAGGCTCGGGATGATGCAGAAGGAGCAGCGGTTGTTGCAGCCCTCGGAAATCTTCAGGTAGGCATAGTGGCGCGGCGTGAGCCGGTAGCCGCTCTCGGGCACCAGTGATACGAAGGGATGATCGGGGGCTGGCAGGTGCGTGTGCACCGCGTCCATCACCTGTTCGTACTGGTGCGGGCCGGTGACGGCGAGGACGCCGGGATGGCGGTCTGTGATGACGTTTGCTTCGGCGCCGAGGCAGCCGGTGACGATGACCTTGCCGTTCTCGTTGAGGGCTTCGCCTATGGCCTGCAGGCTTTCGTCGCGAGCGCTGTCGAGGAAGCCGCAGGTGTTGACGAGGACGAGGTCTGCGCCCTGATAATCGGGGGCGATCTGGTAGCCCTCGGCGCGCAGGCGCGTGATGATGCGCTCGCTATCGACCAGCGCTTTCGGGCAGCCGAGCGAGACGATGCCGACCTTGGGTTGGGTGAGAGTGGTTTCAGCCATTGCGCGGGGGCGTATAGCGCCAAGGGGCGCGCAAGGCCAGCGGCGTGCTGCCGTGACGTTTGCGCGCGAGTCAGGTGAGCGTGTCGCCCTGATTTGCACGGGAAAAATGATGCGTCTTGCGGGTGCAATGGCTCTAGCCGTGTCTCTGGCGGCGAGCGGGTCGGGAGCGGCTGCGCCCGAGGCGCCGGCGGCTCCCCGGCTGAGGCGGCGAAGACGGAGGCTTAGCCGGTCGAGCCGTGGGAGATGCACGGCATGAGGTAAAGCACTTTCGATCTCGTCGGCCCCGAGGGCGCGGTGTTGTGGGGCGAGGTCGCCTCCAACATGGGAACGAGCCGGGACATGGCCGCAGTGTTCCAAGGCTGCGCGCAGCCAGGGCCGGATGATGCGGATCTCCCCGAGGCGCAGGTTGAGACCTGCCGGGTGTGGCACAACCTGATCCATTCGCTGAATGACGGGGAGCCGGGCTTCATGCTGAACGAGGATGGCAATGCGCCGGAACAGATCCTAATGACCGACCTGGGGCGGAAGATCCGCTATTCGATCATGGCGTATGCGTCCAGCGCATCCGGCGGCGCCTGCCAGCGGCAAAAATTCGGGCGGCGCAGGCGCAAAAGGAATGGGGCGGCTAGCTTACGCCCGCCGCCCCACAATCCGATGTGACAGGTGGCGCGTCTAGGCGAGTGCCAGGACTTTCTTCAGCGCGGTTTCGCAGCGGTCTAGCTCCCAGTCCTCGCCGACGCAGATGCGGGTCCAAGCGTCGTATCCCGGCCAGGAGCGGCCGACGACGCGAACGCCTTCCGCCATCATCTTGGCGGCGAATGCGCTGTTCGGCATGCCGACCTCGAAGAACACGAAGCTGGCCTGCGGGTTGGACGCGACCTTGCGGCCAAGGCCCTTGACGATGTTGTAGAGACGCTCGCGGCCGGCCTTGAACTTCGGCTGCATCGCGGGAACGAAATCCTTGTCCGCCAGGCTGGCCATGGCGGCGATGATGCCGAGATGGTTCACGCCGCCCATGCGGGTGGCCATGCCCATCTGCTTCGCAAGTTCGGGCTTGGCGATTCCGTAGCCGAGGCGCTGGCCGGCCATGCCATAGATCTTCGAGAAGGTGCGGCCGATGACGACGTTGTGGCCCTCGCGGAGGAGGCTGGTCATCACGTTGGCGTCGTAGTCGTCGCAGAGATGGAGATAGGCCTCATCGATGAAGCAGGCCGCCGTCTTCGCCGCTTCGATCGCAAAGGCGCGCAGCTTGACCGGATCTACCATGTTGCCGGTCGGGTTGTTCGGGTTGCAGACATAGGTGGCGGTTGTCTTATTCGAGATCTTCGCGGCCATGGCGTCGAGGTCTATGCCATACTCGGCCGTGAGCGGCGTCGTGATCAACTCGGCGCCGTGCTCGAGGACCGAGCGGGGCACGCCTTCATACGTGGCGATTGAGGTGACCAGCTGGCCCTTGCCCTTGGCGGCGATGATTTCGCCGAAGGCGGCGCGGATCGCATCGATGCCGCCGATCTCGGCGAGGAGCGTGCCTGCCCACACGGTGATCTCGTCAGTGGTCAGCGGCCCGCGCTTTGCGGCGCTGGCGTCCGAGGAATAGCGGAAGACGATGTAGGCGATATAGCCGCTCGGCGCGCCCGCGCCGTTGCGCGGGTTGGCGGTTGCGTTGTCGCTGAGCGCCGAGGCGATGGCCTGGGACATTACGCCCAGAGGATCACTTCTTGGCCCGACAGCGGCGATTATTACGGGCGAGGACCGCCCGGATTCGAGCTGGATGGCGTAGCTGAAATCTCCCGTGCGGCCGGCGCCGGCAAGCGCGGCGAAGCCTCCGGGGAAAGCGATGTACGGGATGGTTGTCGCATCAACGTACTTTGCTGGATCGGTCGCGGGCGAGGACTGGTCGGCCAGCGTCGTCTTGGTGACGAAATATCCCTGGAACGGGCCATCCGGCTGGACTTAGGGTTTCGCTGGCTTGGCCGGGTCGGGCACGAGAACGTCGGGCCACCAGGATTGGTCAGGCCAGCTGGCGTTGCCGTAGTGATTGAGACCCGGGTTGTCCGGATGGTAGGCGTTGGGCGCGCCATCGGCATCGATCGACACGCGCGACGTCACGCAGATGTAGGCGTCCTTGTCGGCGTGACCGCGAAGCTCGCCCCCTCCAATTCTTGCGAGGCCGAGAAGGCGCAGGTTTGTGCAGAAGCCTGAGGCGTGCTTGCGCACAAGTCGGTAATCGCAACCACAAAGAGGATGGGGCTGCGGCTGATTTTCATCGTTCACACTGCGGCGAAAATAGCTGACGCAACGAGGCTGAAGCGACAAGTCTTGATAGCGCCGCGCGCAGACACGCTCGGACCTTTCAGTCCGGAGCGATGCCATGCTTTTCCTCACCAGACCGGGAGGGGCGACCGTGAACAGTGAGCCTATTCGACGGCGCGTCTTGATGGGCATGTCGCCGTGGGTGTCTTTGCCTTAATTGAGTTGCCGCCGCCCCTCATACCTGACCCGCAGGCGCCTAGCGAACCGGTTACCGAGGGCGGCGACGTCAAACTACAGCCCTTTCACGACTTCTTCCGTCATCTTCTTCGCGTCGCCCAGGAGCATCATCGTGTTGTCGCGGAAGAAGAGCGGGTTTTCGACGCCGGCGTAGCCGGAGGCGAGGGAGCGCTTGATGAAGAAGACAGTTTTTGCGTTCCACACCTTCAGCACCGGCATGCCGTAGATCGGGCTCGCGGTGTTGGTCTCGGCGTCGGGGTTGGTCACGTCGTTGGCGCCGATGACGAAGGCGACGTCGGCCTGCGCGAAGCTGGAGTTGATGTCTTCCAGTTCGTGGACTTCGTCGTAGGGAACCTGCGCTTCGGCGAGCAGCACGTTCATGTGGCCGGGCATGCGGCCCGCGACGGGATGGATGGCGTATGTGACTTCGACGCCTTCGGCTTTCAGCTTCTCGGCCATCTCCTTCAGCGCGTGCTGGGCCTGGGCGACGGCCATGCCGTAGCCGGGGACGATGATGACTTTCGATGCGTTCTTCATGATGAAGGCGGCGTCGTCGGCCGAGCCGATCTTCACCGGCTTGGCGGGGCCGCCGGTTGCAGCCGCCGCCGTCTCGCCGCCGAAGCCTCCGAGGATGACGGAGATGAAGCTGCGGTTCATCGCCTTGCACATGATATAAGACAGGATCGCGCCAGACGAGCCGACGAGCGAGCCGGTGATGATCAGCGCGTTGTTCTCGAGCGTGAAGCCGAGGGCTGCGGCGGCCCAGCCCGAGTAGGAGTTCAACATCGATACGACGACGGGCATATCCGCCCCGCCGATCGGGATGATCAGCGTGATGCCCAGCACCAGCGCGATGGCGGTGAGAGCGAGGAACATCCAGGGGTGCGAGCCTTCGGTTTGTACCATCATCACTACAAGGACGACGATGGCGATAGCGAAGGCGATGTTGATGAGGTGGCGTGCGGGCAGGATGATCGGCGCGCCCGACATGTTGCCGTTGAGCTTGAGGAAAGCGATGACCGAGCCGGTGAAGGTCAGCGCGCCAATGGCGGAGCCAAGCGACAGCTCGATGATCGAGGCGGTGTGGATCTGGCCGGGAACGCCAATGCCATAGCTTTCCGGCGCGTAGAGTGCGGCCGCGGCGACGAGCACGGCGGCGAGGCCGACGAGCGAGTGGAAGAAGGCCACGAGCTGCGGCATGGCCGTCATCTTGATCTTGGCCGCCACGACGGCGCCGATGATGCCGCCGACCGCTATGCCGCCGGCGATGATGCCGATCGTGACGGTATCGAGACCACCATTCGATTCCCACGCCATCCAGAGCGTGGTGCCGATGGCGATGGCCATGCCGATGATGCCGTTGCGCGCGCCCTTCTGGGACGTGGCCGGGCTGGACAGGCCGCGGAGCGAGAGGATGAAGAGGACGCCCGAAGCTAGGTAGAGGAGAGCTGCGATATTGGCGTTCATGGCCTAGTGCCCCCCGGACTTGGCGGACGCCTGTCCGGCAGGCTTGTCCTTCTTCTTGTACATCGCGAGCATTCGTCGAGTGACGAGGAAGCCGCCGAAGATGTTGACAGCGGCGAGCGCGACAGCGACGCCGCCCATGCCCTTGGAGATCCAGAGGTCGGTGGTCATTTCCTGGCCGGAGCCGGCGACGGCTGCGATAAGCGCGCCGACGATGATGACCGAGGAGATCGCGTTGGTGACCGCCATCAGCGGCGTGTGCAGAGCGGGCGTCACCGACCAGACGACGTAGTAGCCGACGAAGATCGCCAGCACGAAGATGCCGAGGCGGAAGATAAGCCCATCCGGCTGTTCGGCGCCGGTGGCGGCGAAGGCTGGCGCTGCCATGGCGAGGGCAAGCCCGCCAGCAAAGATGAGGCGCTTCATCATGTGGGCGATTCTCCCTCCCGTTTCTGTTTTTTACTGCCGCCCTTGAGCGCGTAGCGAGGGCCGCCCGAGATCATCGTGAGCGCGATCGCAGCGATGACGAAGCCCGGCCGTGTTATCGTCGGAATGAAATACCAAGCCAGCAATAGGCCGGTGAGGGTAAGAACGAGGCCGACCCCCTTGTAGACCATCAGCCGTCTTTCAACGCTGGATGAATGACCTGGCCATCGCGCGTGAGCACCGCCGCCTTTACGATCTCGTCCTCCCACTTCGGCGCGAAGGCCGCGTTCTCGCCGGTGAGCAGCGGGAGCAGGGCGAGGAGGTTGCGGGCGTAAAGTGCTGAAGCATCAGCCGCGACACGGCCAGGCAGGTTAGTGAAGCCGATCACCTTGACGCCGTTCACATCGACGACCTGGTCAGGCTTCGAGAGCGGACAGTTGCCGCCCTGCGTCACGGCGAGATCGACGACCACAGAGCCGGGGCGCATGGAGGCGACCATCGCCTCGGTCACCAGCACGGGCGCGGGGCGGCCCGGGATCAGCGCTGTGGTGACGACGATGTCCTGTTTGACGATGTGGCTGGCGACGAGTTCGGCTTGTTTTTTCTGGTATTCCGGCGACATAGGCTTGGCGTAGCCAGCGGCGGTTTCGGCCGCTTTGAATTCCTCATCCTCGACCGCGATGAACTTCGCGCCGAGCGAGGCGACCTGTTCCTTAGAGGCGGGGCGGACGTCAGTGGCCGAGACGACGCCGCCGAGACGGCGCGCAGTCGCGATCGCCTGGAGACCAGCAACGCCGGCGCCCATCACGAAGATCTTGGCGGCGGCGACCGTTCCGGCTGCGGTCATCATCATCGGCACTGCGCGGCCATAGATCTGCGCGCCTTCAACGACGGCGCGGTAGCCGGCGAGGTTGGCCTGGGACGACAGCACGTCCATCGACTGGGCGCGGGTGATGCGGGGCACTAACTCCATTGCAACGGCCGTGATCCCGGACGCCGCATACGCCGCGGCTTCCTTCTTTGCAGAGTAGGGATCGAGTAAGCCGAGGAGCGCGGCGCCTTTAGGGTAGGTTGCGAGCTCAGCGGCGTCCGGCGCGCGGACCTTGAAGACGATGTCGGCACCGCTGAGGACGCCTGCTGCGGAGCCGATCGTGGCGCCTGCCGCTACGTAGTCCTCGTCGCGAACGCCAGCCTTGAGGCCGGCGCCTGATTCGATGGCGACAGTGTGCTTGAGGCCAATGAGCTTCTTTACCGATTCAGGAGTCGCGGCCACCCGGTTTTCATCGAAACGGTTTTCCTGAAGGACGGCGATTTTCATGTGGCCACTTGGCTTGAGGCTTCTACCCGAGAAGCGCAGATCCTAACCAGATGAGGATCTCAAGGAAGACCCCCAGCACGCACAATCCGATCACAGTTGCGATCCAAGCGCCACCCATATTCATGGCGAGGCCAGCTGCGATGCCGAACACCGCTAGGCCGATCATCGCGCCGATCCATGGCACGCCCATTGTGATCGTGAAGGTCGCGTATCCAACGGTGAGGATGACCAGCATGCTGCCCCACGCGGTAAGCGAGCCGAAGCCTTTCCACATGCCGCGGCGCGAAGCCATGTCCATGTAGGCTTCGGTGTGCGCCGGCGGCGTCACGATCGGACCGGTGGGGGCGGATTCAGTGTGCGCCATCGCGAGCGATCTCCCAGCACGCAGAAGAATATCAGCGGCCGGATGTAACCGCATCGGAGCCCTTTGAAAAGCGCTCAGAAAGCCGCATGGCAGGGAAAATTACCCTGAAATCTCGTGAAAAACGACTGTGCCGCGAAAAACCGGGGATCACCGTGCAGTACGCACGCGGTCGGACGTCGAATAGGCCCATTCCTGCAGAAGTGTGCGCAGGGCGGCGACGAAGGCGAGGGGCTGGTCGAGCATGACGTGGTGGTGAGCTTCGGGGATTTCGATGAAAGGCACCTGATGATTTAGAAGTTCGCGCATGTAGTCGCGCACTTCCCGGTCCCAAAGAATCGACTTGTCGCCCTTGAAGAGTGCGATGCGGCAGCGAGTCTCTTTAAGAAGCTCCTGAGGCGGGCGCGAAACGGCGAAGCGCTTCCAGATCGACGGATCAAACTTCCAGGCCCAGCCATCGCCGCTGTTGTCAGCCAACGGAGCTTTCTTCAGCGACCAGCGCGCGATGTAATCGACGGCGTAGAGATTCTCGCAGGGCTGGCGTGGCGCGAGACGAAAGCGCGCAAGCGCGGCTTCGATTGTGGGATAGACCTTGCCGCCTCGAACTGGCGGCGGGCCCGTACGTGGCCTGTCGGGTGGATTGACGGGCGAATCGACAATGACGATGCCGCCGAAGCGGTCGCCATATTCAGCGCCCGTAAGAATGGTGACGAAGCCGCCGAACGAGTGCGCAACGATGATCGGCTTTTCCGCATGTGCGAAGAGACCGGTCGCTTCGCAGACGGCGAGCTGTTCGCGCGCGAAGATCTCCATCGTGTATTCGGCGCGCCAGGTCGAATCGCCCATGCCCGAAAACGTCATCGCTACGACGAAGTAGTCTTCCGTGAGATAGGGAGCGACGAAATCCCACCAGTGAGCATGCGCGCCATTACCGTGGACCAGTAGCAGGCCGGGTTTCCCGCGCTCGCCCCAGGCCTGGCAATGAATCTGTGCGCCTTCACATTCGGCGAAGGCAGTTTCATAAGGTGTCGCGACGGCGGCGGTGAACCAGTGCGGCGCAGGCGGACGGGCGCCGTGGAAGGGAGCCAAAGGTCCCTGCTCGGAGAGCATCTCCACCGGCTGGTCGCGAACGACCCGGTCCTGTTGGTTTGTCATGCTGCGGCCCGTTCCCTCAGGCATGTGGCGGGATGGGCGTTAGTATCAAGCGTGCATTACGTTAGCGTCAACCATGACCTAGGGTTAGGTTGCGCCAGTGTTTGACCTCGACCGGGCGGACGCCACATGGTTCAGGCTGGGTCGTGACGGTCACGGGGAGAAAAGCCGGTGAAACGCTACTCAGCGACCCCTCTCGCCCTTGTTGCGTTGAGCCTGCTCGCCGCCTGCGGCGACAGCAAAGCGCCTGACGCTGCGCCTGCGCCCGGGGAAACAGTCGATGCTTTGCCTGCTGTCGATCTGGTCGCGCCGATGGATTATTCGCAGGTTGGGGCGTGGCTGTGCCGGCCCGGACTGGATGATGCCTGCCGGCAGGTTGCGACGGCGACGGTCGTTGCTGCGGATGGAAAGATGGCGAGCGATGGTTTTGCAGCGGCGGGCGATCCGCCGATTGACTGCTTCTATGTCTATCCGACGGTGTCGCGCGATCAGAGCGGAAATTCCGACACGCTGGCTGGACCGGAAGAAAGAGAGATCGTTCGCCAGCAACTTGTGCGTTTCGGATCGGATTGCCGGCTCTATGCGCCGGTCTATCGGCAGGTGACGTTGTCATCGCTGCGCAAGATGCTCGCGGGCGAGGATCCGGCGAGCAATCGCGAGATGGCCTATGCCGACGTGAAGGCGGCGTGGGAGCGCTACATCGCCAGCGACAATCAGGGTCGGGGGGTCGTGCTGATCGGTCATGACCAGGGCGCGGGCTTGCTGACGCGGCTGATAGCGGCGGAGATCGATGGCAAGCCGGTGCAGGCGAGGCTGGTGTCGGCCGTGTTGCCGGGAGGGAGCGTTGAAGTCTCGGCCACGGGAAGCGTTGGCGGATCGTTCAGGAACATTCCGCTATGCCGCAGCACCGACAGCACGGCTTGCGCGATCGCATGGTCGTCGTTCCGCGCGGATTCGCCGCCGCCAGCGGACTCGCTGTTCGGCAAGGCGCAGACGCAGGGTTTGCGCGTGGCGTGCGTCAATCCGGCGGACCTCGATGGTTCGGGCGGCGCGCTGAAGTCTTTGCTGCCGGCCGGGGCGATCTTGTTCGACGAGCTGGCGCCGCCAGCCCCGTGGACAGCGAGCGGCGCGCCTGTCGAAACGCCGTTTGTCGCCTTGCCCGGGCTGCTCTCGGCGCAGTGCGTTGATCGAGGCGGGTTCAGTTATCTGGCCGTGACGGTGAACGCCGATCCGGCGGACACGCGTACCGACATCATCAATGGCGACGTCGTCGTGGATGGACAGGTCCAGCCGGAATGGGGTCTGCATCTGTTCGACATGCATCTGGCGATGGGCAATCTCGTCGAGGTCGTGCGGCGACAGGGTGCGGCCTGGCAGGCGGGGCAGGGCGCTCCAGCGGCGCTGCCGCCCGAGTTTCACAATCCGCAATAGGAGCAGTATCTTTCCAGCATGACAGGCTGGAGCCTAAACGCTGCCGAGTTGCGAATTCCGCGAAGGTCGCGGTTTGCTGCTCACCGGATGATCGTGATCGCGGATCCGAAGCTGAACGCGGTGCGGCAGCTCAACGGGCTGGCGAGCTGGTTCGACGGCTTAAGCGGCGCGTGGCGTCACAAGCCGATCGGGTATCTGCCCTCGGACAGGCTGCGCGGCTATGACAGCGCAGCGCACCCACGGACGTTCATGCCGATCAATGGCTGCGCGCCACGCTCGCTGGTGATTGGCGACGCCGTGAGGGAAGGCGCGGTGCGCGTGCTGGCGGACGGGCTGAGTGCGGGCGAGGTGGAGGCGCGGCTGGCCCCGGCGCTGGAGGCGCTGAGGCGGATCAATGCGCTTAGCGATGGGCCCGAGGGCGGGGCGGGCTTGCCCTATCCCTTCCTCGGCTTCGGACGGAATTCGAACTCGCTCTTCTCCACCATGCTGCACGTGATGGGCTTCGAAGAGCCTGCGTTCTCGCATCCGGCAGTTGTCGTTCCGGGCGCGCGGGGTCTGCTGCTAAAGAAAGATGTGCTGGCGGACATCCGTCAGTCGAGCTTGGCGATCACAGGCGCAAGAAAGTCGGCGACGCCTTCCGCCATTGCCTCGACGCCTTTCGCGGTGGGGTGAAGGCCGTCGTCCATCAGCAGACCGGACTTGCCCGCGACCGGCGCCATGAAGTTGGGCTGGTAGGGGACGCCATACTGCTTCGCGAGTTCCGGAAAGATGGCGGCGTAGGCGGCGTCGCGCGGATCGAGGTCGATGTCGGGAATGGCGACGCCGATGAGAGCGGCGGGAAGCCCGTCGGCCTTGGCGCGATCGAGGATTGCGGTGAGATTCTTCTTCGGCCGCTCCGGCGGCAGGCTGAGCAGGAAGTCGTTGGCGCCGAGAGCGATCACGAGCAGATCCGGCTCCGCGTCCTTGACGCTCCAGTCATAGCGGTTGAGGGCGTCCGCCGTGGTGTCGCCGGAGACGCCGGCGTTGACGAAGGTCGCGGAAACGCCCCGCGCGGCCAGCACGCGTTCCACAACGACGGGCAGGGCTTCGTCATCTTTCAGTTCGTAGCCGGCCGTGAGGCTGTCGCCGAGCATCACGATGATGGGGACGTCTTGACGGGTCATGTCGGAGCTTTCGCTGGCGGCTGGGGTGTTGGCGGCCGGAGTTGGTTCCGGGGTCGGTGAGGGGCTGCAAGCCGCAATCAGAAGGCTGGCTGCAACGAAAACAAGGCGGCGCATGTCATCTCCTGTCTTGCCGGGGTGAGTCTAAGGCGGCATCTAGTCTCCACCCGAGCGCCGGACCAGTTCAATTACGAACCCGGCGTCGGACTTCACGAGAGATTGGGGAAGATTTGGACGCGGCGCTATCCCTCGATGATGTCTGGCTGACCTTGCCTGCGGCATCCGGGCGTGTGGAGATCCTGAAAGGTGTTTCGTTCCGCGCCATGCCCGGCGAGAGCGTCGCGGTGGTGGGGCCGTCCGGATCGGGCAAGTCCTCGCTGATCGCGGTCTCGACCGGCATCGAGCGGGCGTCAAAGGGCGCGATCACGCTGCTGGGCGAGAAGCTGGAAGGCAAGAGCGAGGATGCGCTGGCCCGCGTGCGGCGCGGGCGGGTGAGTCTGGTGTTCCAGTCGTTCCACCTGCTCGGCACGATGAACGCGTTCGATAATGTGCGCGCCCCCCTGGAAATCGCTGGGCTCAAGGACGTCGATACGTTGGCGAGGTCAGGGCTCGAGGCAGTGGGCCTTGGCGCGCGGATGGATCACTATCCGGGGCAGCTTTCCGGCGGTGAACGCCAGCGCGTGGCGGTGGCGCGGGCGCTGGCAAGCAATCCGCGGATCGTCTTTGCAGACGAGCCGACCGGCAATCTCGACCGCACGACGGGCGGAATGGTCGCCGACATGCTGTTCGCCATAGCGAGGGACCGCGGCGCGACGCTGGTTGTCGTGACGCACGATGCGGAGATCGCAGCGCGGGCTAACCGGGTGGTCGAGATGAGCGACGGCAAGATCGTTGGCTAGCCAGCCTGAATATTTATGTAGGCGGACGCCAAGCTGAAGAAGTCTGCGCTCCTTCGCGAACGCCTTTCGCATCTTGCTAAAAGCTCGTGAGGACATGACGTTTAATCTTGACTGAAAAAGGGTAGACAGAAAGCCCCAAGGCTGCGGGATGACAAGCTGCCGCATAGCGAATACCCAAATCCAATGGCCGCTCACCCAACATCGCCAACACGCGCGTGGCTGCGGATCGCGCGGCGGGAGCTGGCCGGGGGGTTGGGCGGGTTCTGGATCTATCTGGCGTGCCTGGCGCTGGGCGCGTGGGCGATTGCTGCGGCGGGATCGATCACCGCGTCCTACAATGCCGGTCTCACCCTGCAGTCGCGCGAACTGCTCGGCGGCGATGTGGCGGTGACGCTCTCGCAGCGTGCGGCGACAGCCGAGGAGATCGCCTGGCTAACGCAGCGCGGTAAGGTGAGCGAGGCCGCGCAGGTTGACCTGATGGCGCGCGCGCCAGGCAAGCTGATGCAGATCGATGTGCGCGGCGTCGACAATGCGTTTCCGCTCATCGGCCGGTTCACGTTCGACAGCGATATTGCGGTGGCGGATGTGCTGTCGAAGCGCGGCGAGGCATGGGGCATCGCGGCGAGCGAGAGCCTGCTGAAGGATCTCGGCGTTGCGGTCGGCGATGCGTTCACGCTGGGCGGCATTCCCGTGGAGGTGCGGGCGGTATTGCTGCGCGAACCGGACCGGGTTGGGCAGCCCGGCATGTTCGAGCCCCGGGCGATCATCTCCGTTGCGGCGCTGCGCGACGCAGGCGCGCTGCAGCCGGGGCAGTTGTTCAGGACGGCCTACAGGCTGCTACTAAAGCCGGAAGCCGCGACGACGTTTGAAGACGATCTCAATGCGCGGTGGGAGAGCGAGGGACTGCGCTATCGCGGGCCCGAAGATGCAGTGGATGGTCTGCGCTCGCTGCTCGACATGATCAACACGTTCATGACGGTGATCGGCATCGCGGCGCTGGTCGCGGGCGGCGTGGGCGTGGCGCAGGCGACGTCGTCGTTCCTGGAATCGCGCGTCGATTCCATTGCGGTGCTGAAGGCGCTGGGCGCCGACGCGGGGACGATCCGCGCCGCTTATGGTCTGCAGCTTTCCGTGCTGGCCGGGCTTGGCGCGCTTGCGGGCGTAGCACTGGGAGCGGCGTCACCCTGGATGCTGCAATGGATTGCCGGCGGCGCCATACCGCTGCCGACCGAGCTGGGTCTTTTTCCGCTGCCGATTCTGAAAGCGTTCGTGCTGACGATGCTCGCTGCGGTGGTGTTTGCGACTCCATCACTGGGACGCGCGCGGGCGACGCGGCCAGCGGCGTTGTTCCGGCGCGAGGGCGGGGAAGAGATGGGCGCAACGCCCGCTCTCGAGCGCACGATTGCGGCATGCGCCGCTGTCCTGCTGGTGCTGGTGGCGCTGATCGGGTCGGCGCGGCCGCTGGTGACGCTCGGCCTGCTCGTTGGCGCAGCGGTTGCGTATGTCGTTTTGGCGGGCGCTGCGGTTCTGGTAAAGTGGTTGGCGCGGCGTCTAGCGAAGCGCGCGCGAGGATATGCGCGGCTGGTGCTGTCGAATCTCGGCGGGCCGGGATCGCTTGCACCGGTCGTCGCGCCCGCGCTTGGGCTGGGGCTTGCGCTGATGACGCTGGTGGCGGTGGTGCAGACGAACCTGCTCGGCCAGTTGAAGGATACAGCGCCAGCCAATGCGCCTTCGGTTGTGTTCCGCCAGATACCTCACACCGAAGTGGGCGCCTTCGACGCGATGATGCGCGAGCAGGGCATAGACGTTTCCGACTGGAAGACGTATCGGCGCGCGCCTGTGCTGCTGGGGCGATTCATCACGGTCAACGGTGAAAAGCTCGACGAAGCTTCCGTACCGCCCGAAGAAAGATGGGCCACCCGCGGCGAAACAGCGATGACATTCCTTGGCGCCAAGCCGCCCGAGGCCATGCTGCGAAAAGGTGAGTGGTGGGCCGAGAGTTATGCAGGGCCGCTGCTGGTCTCTGTGGAAGAAAGTGTCGCCGAGGGGCTTGGCCTCGGTATCGGCGATGCGGTCGGCTTTCGAATCTTCGGCCGTGAGATTGAAGCGAAGGTCGCGTCAGTTCGGAAAGTAGACTGGGCTGGTTTCGGCGCGAACGTCGCTTTCATTCTATCCCCGGGCACGCTGGAAGCGATGAAACCTTTCCATGCCGCGATCGTGATAATGCCGCCAGAGGCTGAAGACAGAGTGATTGCTGCGGTGGCCTCGCGCTGGCCTGAGATCCTGTCTTTTCAGGTGCGCCGCACGCTCGAGACCGCCGCCGATCTGTTCGCGCAAGTCTCCATCGCTGTGACCGCGCTTGCGAGCGTTGTGATGGCGGCGGGCGTGCTCGTCCTATTCGGCGCATTCGCGGCCGCGGCAAGACGAAGACGACGCGAGTCGGCCCTGCTGAAAATTTTCGGCGCATCGCGCGGAGCGATTCTCGTGCTCTATGCATGCGAGTTCGCGCTCGCGGCATTGGTGGCAGTGAGTCTCGGAGCGGGCATGGGCGTTGCGGCGGCTCACCCGATTGTGATGCTGGTCTTCGACGTCACATGGCGGTTCGAATGGGCGCCGGTGCTGACTGTTGGATTGATTGCAATGGTTTCGGCGGCGGCCGGAGGCGCGGCAGTCGGATGGATGACTCTTTCGCATCGGCCCGCACGAGTATTGCGCTCTGCCTGAAGGTGGGTATGTTCGCCCCAGCGTCAGCCCGGCGCTTGGTTCCCATAAAACCGCCCGCAGCAGTTTGCGGAGACGGGGACGGACATCCGTCGTAGGGGGCATGGAGAGGTGACTGGGCGTACGGGGAGGAATCATGAAGAAGCTCGTATCTATTATTGCTTTGGCTGCCGCGCTTGGTGCGTGTGAGTCGATGGGAACGGCGTCTACGACGACCCCAGCGGCGACCCCTGTCGCCACTGTCGCCACTGTCGCCCCTGTCGTCGCTGCGCCGGCGGCTCCTGCGCCTTGGAAAGCCAAGCGTGGGCCGGATGGAACACATCCGGACCTCAACGGCGTTTGGCAAGTGCTGAACACCGCCAACTATAACATCGAAGCGCACGCGGCTCAGGCCGCGATCCAGCTGCGCCCCGGACCTTATGTTCCGGTGCCCGCCGGTAACGTTGTCGGAATGGGCGCCATCGGCGCCGTTCCGGCTGGCGTCGGCATTGTGCAAGGTGACGGCAAGATCCCGTACACGGCTGATGCGCTTGCGATCCGTGACGAGAACCGTAAGGCGGCCGTCGAGAACGATCCGGAAGTTAAGTGCTATCTGCCGGGCGTCCCGCGCGCCAACTACATGGACAAACCGTTCCAGATCTTCCAGTCGGACAAGGCGTTCTTCATCGCCTACGAATATGCCGGCGCCGTGCGGAACGTGTTCCTGGCCGACCCGGGCGAAGCCCCGGTCGACTCGTGGATGGGTCAGTCCTTCGGCAAGTGGGAAGGCGACACGTTCGTGGTCGAAGTGACGGGCCTGCTGCCCGATACCTGGCTCGATCGTTCGGGCAACATCCATGGCTCCACGACTAAAGTCGTTGAGCGCTGGACGCCCACCTCGGACTATACGGTCCGTTACGAAGCCGAGATCACGGACGCGGAAGTTTACACCCGCCCCTGGAAGGTCGCCTTCAACCTGTACAAGCGCCAGGGTGAAGACGCTCAGCTGCAGCAGTTCAAGTGCGTCGAGTTCGTCGAAGAGATGATGTACGGCCACCTGCGCAAGAACCCGCTGCCGGGTCCGGCCGCTGATCGCGCCAAAGCTGAAAATTCGGAGCGCGGTAAGAACTAGAAATCGGTTCGCCGGTGGGAATCGGGGTCGAACCCTTCTCCCACCGGCGGCTACCGGAGTGGCGCTTACGTTAAACAAAGCGTGAGCAAGGGATGGCCGCCCTTAGGTTAGGAGCCTGAAACGGTCAAAACATGGGTTGAATCCGGACTCTAGGCCGGAACTTGCGGGGGATCCCGCTGTGTTAGAAGCGACCTGTGTGACAGTACATCCCTTGAGAGCCGGTTCTTCCGGGAGTAAAAGGGAAGAAGTTTCAGAGGGCACGTCGGGCATCGAATAAATCTTTCGCCCACGTCCTGGAAAAAATCCCTGGCGGCGCCCACCGCAGGAGCTGGAGGAAGTAAAAATGAACAAGACCCGTATCGCGGTTGCAGGGTTCGCGCTGGCCGCTCTCACGACCATCGGTGCCGGCACTGCAGCCTACGCCCACCACGCCTTCGCGGCGGAATTCGACGCTGACGCCCCTGTCCTGCTGAAGGGCAAGGTGGTTACGGTCGAGTGGGTTAACCCGCACACTTGGATCCACGTCAACGTTCCGGACACGGATGGCAAAGGCAAAGCCAAAAAAGGCATGACCTTCAACTGGGCCATCGAAGGCGGCACGCCGAACACGCTGCTCCGCACCGGCATCAAGAAAGACTCTCTGAAGGTTGGTACGGAAGTCGTGGTTCGCGGCTACCAGTCGAAAGACGCCCTCTGCGACATCCACCCGAAAACGAAGAAGAAAACCTGCAAGGCCAACGGCCGTGACGTGACGTTCCCGAACGGCTGCAAACTGTTCGTCGGTTCGTCGGGCACGGGCGCTCCGAAAGACGGCTCGGATGCTGGTGAAGACAAGACAGCCACGCACGGCGCGAACTGCGCCGCGGCTGCTCCGGCCTAATAGCCTCGACTCGACTGATCTGATTGAGAGCCCGCTGTCCGGATACGGACAGCGGGTTTTTCTTTTGTGGCGGCGCGCCACAACAATAGGCGCCACGAGAGCGACCATAGTGGCTCGCGCTTCTCGCCCCGGTGTTTCCAGCCGCCTGGGCTGGCGCCACGCAGCGGTAACCTTACGACGTGAAGGCGAGAGAATCGCTGCCTGCGGCGGGGCGGCTAACACGGCACGATCTGGTCGAAGGTGAGTCGCCATCCGTCGGCCTGATCAGACTTGATGCGGCCATGGATTCCGTTGCCGCCGTCCCGGCGCGCCTCGCGGAGTGTGAACAACATGTCGCCCGCCGCTGCGGCGTAGGAGCGGAGCTGGCTGAAGTTGCTTACATGCGGGCCGGCTTTGAGCGCAGCGGCGATCGTTTCGGCCCCGACGGCGGGCGGCTGATTCTGACGAGGCACGCGGGAAATCGTGTCGAATTGCGCGCCGAGAGACGCTGGCGCATCGGCGGCGGCGTTGGCGGCGAGGCCGGGTTCAAAGGCGGCGACGGCCGATTGGGCGAGATCGGCGGCGCTTTCGCCGCGCGAAAGCGGGGGCGATGACGACGACATCAAAGGCGCGATCCTCTTTGTCCGATCCGGAGTGTCGAGGCCGCCTTCGTAGATCCAGCGCCAGTCGGGATTGGGCTGTTGGCACAGCACGGTGAGGCAATAGCCGAAGGCAGTGTCCTCGCCGCTGAACGGTTCGGTGGTGAAACCGAAATCGCCGGCCGCCGATGCGCTTGCGAATTCCGGCCTCCAGTGCGCCGAGGCGCCGCCGCTGTCGCTGGGGTCGAGGGTTGCGTAGAATTCCTTCGCGGACTTAGGAGCATTCTGGAAAACGTGACGTCGTGCGCCGACCATTTTCCGGAGCTTTCAACCCAGCCGATGCGGGCGGCGTCGGCGACGGTGACGAGGCTGGCTGCACTGACTTCCCCGACGGCGGCGGGCGCGGGTTCGGGCGACTTTTCGGAGCAGGCGGCGGGGGCGATGAGAAGAAGCGCCCGCATATTTGCAGCGGACCAGCAGACGGGGCGGGGTCAAGCCCCGCACACGGGTGCGCTCCCGTGGGTGAGCGCGGGGCGGTGTGATGGGGTTTATGTGCCGCGCGATGCGTGCGGATCATTCCCGGCTCATTTCGGCGTCCTTCGACAGGCTTGGGATGAGGGTGGGGATTCGTCCGCTGCGCGGACCGCCGGCTCACGGTTCGACGCAAGCGCACTTCTGGGCTACTCGCCATGAGGGCTATTGGGTAGCGCTTGCTTGCGGCCGCAGGATTGGTTTCTTGTTTTGGATGTCGCTCGTCTCTGCGGGCAGATCAGTCGGCATTTCCCGTGTGGCATTCACGCGGGGCGGCTGGTGATCATCTGGAGGGTTGGGGCGGGGTTCGCCCCGAGCTCTACTAGAGCCTTTCTGCCTTTGACGGAATCGGTAGGATTCGTGTTCGGCTCGAACTCTGATTCAGTCTGATGGCTGGATCGGGAGGTGAGCGTCGATGGGAAGGTACTATTCGATTGATCTTCGGGGACGGGCGGTTGCGGCTTATCGCGGCGGGGAGAGTTGCCGGGATGTCGGGGCCCGGTTCTGCATTGCGCCGTCGACGGTCGTGAAGTGGGCGAGCCTTGAGGATCGAACCGGCTCGCTTGAGCGAGGCAAACGCGGCGGTCACCGGCCGGTTTTGCTGACGACACAGCGGGACTGGATCGTCGCCCGACTGAAGGAGACCTCGCACCTGACCCTGCACCGGCTCGCTGACAAACTTGCCGCCCGGGGTGTAAGCGTTAGCCACGACACTGTCTTGCGCTTCCTGCGGGCCGAGGGCTCTGCTTCAAAAATAATGCTCTTCGGGCTTGAGCAGAAGCGGCCGGACATAGCGCGCAAACGCCAGCGCTGGCAGACGGCTTCAGCCGCGCCTCGATTCGGAGCGGCTGGTGTTCATCGACGAAACCTGGATCAAGACGAACATGGCGCCGTTGCGCGGATGGGGCCGAAGGGCGAGCGTGTGAAGAACTACGCGCCGCACGGTCACTGGCAAACGCTCACCTTCGTGGCGCGCTGCGCTCCAGCGGGTTGACGGCGCCCTGCGTCTTTGACGGACCGATCAACGGCGAGGCCTGCAGCGCCTGGGTCGAGCAGCTACTCGTGCCCACGCTCCGGCCCGGCGACATCGTCGTGATGGACAATCTCGGCAGCCACAAAGGCTGCTGCATTCCCCGCATGATCCGCGCGGCAAATGCGAAGCTGTGGTTCCTGCCAGCCTACAGCCCCGATCTCAATCCGATCGAACAAACCTTCTCCACAATCAAGCAGGCCATGCGCGCAGCACAGCAGCGAACCGTCGATGCGTCATGCGCGAAGCAGGAAAGATCGTTCAGGCGATCGGTACAGCTGAATGCCAAAACTACATCAAAGCCGCAGGCTATGTTTCCGCCAAGACATCAAACGCACTAGGGAGCTCTGTCCCCCCATCTTTCTCTGCGAGCGCGTTGAATTCACGGAAGAAGATCTTTGGCCGTCCTGCGAATTGGGAATGGCTGATTTCTATAGTTAAGGGGCCCGGCTCTTTCGCTTCGAGCGTTGATCTTGCGCGCACGAGCGCC
Organism: Hyphomonadaceae bacterium; assembly: GCA_947474455.1. Classification (GTDB taxonomy): domain Bacteria; phylum Pseudomonadota; class Alphaproteobacteria; order Caulobacterales; family Hyphomonadaceae; genus UBA7672. The sequence goes on from CANJIL010000001.1 coordinate 25,882, forward strand.
CAATCGTCAACGCTACGCGTTCGCCCCGCCGGTGCATCGCACGTGGGGGAAGGGCAGTGATCCCGCCCTCGTCCTTCGAGACGGCGTTCTCGGCCTCCTCAGGACGAGGCGGGTTTGCGGCATTGGCTCTCGTCATGCGCGACGCAGTGAAGCCAAGGGCAAAAAGCCAGTGACTATGGCCTTGGGTTCCCGCTCTTGGCCCTTCGGGTGTCGGCGTGAACGACGAGGCGGAGCGCCGCAGGGAAGAGGCTTTCATCAAAGTAAAAGGCCCGCCGATTGCTCGGCAGGCCTTTGTTCTTTCAAGTCGCTCAGGTCAGCTTGCGAAGCCGATCCAGCGGCCGCCAGCCGCCACGGTGACCCAGGTGAGCACCGAGAACATGGCGGCGAGTTTCGCGAGCGGTGTCGAAGCTTCCGTTCGGCCCTGGTAGATTTCCCAGCCGAACAAACCCATTAACACCAATGCGCCGATTAACGTGATCATGCGCGAGATCTCGTCGTACGTCGGATCGTAGGTGTTGAAGCCGATGATCCAGTACATCAGGAACATGCCGACGAAGAGGAGGGCAAATGCCCCGACCGCAAGCCAGCGTACGCGTACGCCGTAGATGATCAGAATGGCGTAGCCAGCAGAGATCGGATGGAAGAGGCCCGGCGCGGATATGCCGTCTCCGCCCAGCACGCCGAGCGAGACCAGCCACAGCACGAAGGCTATGGCGCCGGCGATGAGCACGCCACTGGACGTTTTGCCCTCATTCTTCGCGATGGCGTTGGTGACGCCGAAGGAGAAGATGCAGGCGGCTGCCAGCGACACCATTTTTACGAAGAACGGCACGGACTTGTAGAGCTTGTCCGAGTTCAGCATGCCGATGATGATGCCGGTGCCCAGAACGATCGCGAGACCCGCGATGAACCAAGGGCGCAGCGTCTTTTCCATCTGCGGAAGCGGCTCTTCCTTGATACCCGCGCCCATGAGGCGAAGGTTGAGAAGGAGCACCGCTCCGCCCATCAGCCCGAGGCCGACAAGATGGAACGCGCCGAATGGTGCGTATATGTCCTGCAGCAGGGAGATTGGCCAGATCTTCGGCATGTTGGCGACGAAGTCGTCGGCCCCTGGAATGGCGCCAAAAATATTCTCGAAGGTCATGGATCAGCCTCCTTGACCGGGTGCGGGTTGAGCAGGAGCGGCGGGTTCTTCAGGAGCGGCGTCATCCGCCGGGGCTTCGCCCTCTGCGGGCGCCTCCCCTTCGGTCGCGCCGTCATCCGGCACCGTCTCCTCGCCTTCGCTTCCTTCTGTTTCGAAGGCGAGGGCGGTGTCGCATTCCTGCAGCACATACATCAGCGAGCCAGGAGTCGTGGTTTCCTTCTCGCAGTAGAACCAATCGTAGGCGATGAAGCGGCCAAAGATAATGACTAGGAACCAGGCCAGCATCGAAATCGCCCCAGACAGTTTAACGACCAGGGGCAGGCCGGGCAGGCGTTTGTGGATGAGCATGAAGAGCGACACGATGCCCCCGATGAACAGGGCGATGCGCAGGAACGCCATCACCCAGACGTCGCCAGGGATCAGGAAGCTGACCAGCAGGATGAAGGACAATGCGATGAACGCGGCGAGCCACAGCGTTCTCTTCACCGGTAGCGGATCCGACATTGGCGGGATCACGTCCCAGGCGACATCGCTCTTCTGAACTCGGAAGTGGAACCAGAAGATGTTGATCGCGGCGGCGATTAGGAAAACCATTTTCAGGCGGAACCAGATGTTGTGGTAGTACATCAATGGATCACGGCCGATGAAAGCGATCACCCCGGTGATGATCATCACCGCGAAGGCCGCCATGTTGATCGGAAGAACGCGGTCGCTGAGTTTCGACAGCGGCATGTTCTTGAACGCGATGCCCATCATGCGCAGGTCGATCATCCAGATCGTGCCGGCAAAGAAGATGATCGTGAGCACGTGCGTGCCCTCGATGATATTCCACATGAAAAGCGACTCATGGAGCTGGTGCGACCAGGACTGTCCGTCCGCGGTAAAGCGCCCCAGATCCTCCCGGATCCAATTGACGAAATCATGGAACAAGTCTTTTTCTCCCCTGCCGGGACCCGTTGAGCGGGTTCCCATAGTTTTACTTTCCGTGTCCTATTTTTTGACTTCCGTTACTGGTTCTGCGGCGGCGCTGCCTGTTGCGGTGTTACGGGTGTTCCCGGCGGCGGCGGCGTCCGGTTGGGAAGTTGTGGCAGTTTCGCGTCCACGCCGGGGGCGTCGCCTTGAACATAGTGGTTATGGCAGGAGACGCAGGCCTCGTACATCTCGCCGCCAGCTTCGAAAAAGCCCTGCTTGTCCTTTGCAAGCGCCTTCGCCTGCGCATCCTTGGCGGCGGTGTAGAGCTGGTGGGACCAGTCAACCCAGCGCCGGTCATCATCCATCGGCCGGCCCGGCAGCAGCAGGGAATTGGCAGCCTCAGCCAGCGTGAAGGCGGCGCTCTCGGCGGCGACCCAGCCGGCTTCATCCTGTGGGAACAATTCGTGCGTGCCGGTATCGTCGATCAACCAGCCCTGATTGTGCCAGACGCCGAAAGCGCTGAAGTCGATGACATGGGCCATCAGGTCTTTCAGGGTTGTGTCGGTCTTGAAATCGGCGAGCGTGGCGCCCCCCATGCCTTCGCCCGGGGTTGCACCTTCAGGCGCCTTGGAAACGGTTTCGGAGTCTGGTGAGCAGGCAGCCAACGCAAGCGCCATAGCAAGCGCTGTGGACAAGCGGATCATTCTACTTCCCCTTGGGCCAAGACGGAGCGGACGGCGTGTTCGCCTATTCCAAACCGACTTTGCATACAAACTCCACCCAGGCCCAGCGTAACCCGCTCTCCATCCGCGCACCATGGGCTTGGTGTCGCACATTTGCAGATTCAACGGTTTGATCACCGTCAACCCGTCAATTTGAGGCCGTTCCTACGCGTGGCGAAAGGCCGTAGAGGCAGGGAAACGTCGGCTTTTCGAAATTGCCGCGGGGACACGGCAGGGAGGGGACGATGGTGATGCTGCTGACGTTGCGGCGCAGCATGATTGCCGCGTGTGCGGCAATCGGCGTTGCGCTGTCAGGGTGCCAGACGGCGCCGCAGATGGCCGATCCGGTGGCCTCTTCGCTCGTACGGGGCGATGCGGCGGCATTGGGGTTCGATCAGGCCAAGCTTGATGACATCCGCACGGCGCTGAACGCCGACGTCATGAGCGGGAGAATTCCTGGCGCCTATCTGCTGATCGCGCGGCATGGACAGGTGGCGTTCGCACACGGGGTCGGCGTGCAGGGCCCGGGTCAGATCGCGCCGATGGGCGAAGAGACGATCTTCCGCATCTTCTCGATGACCAAGCCGGTCGTCGCGGTCACGGCCATAACGTTGGTCGAGGAGGGCAAGCTCGGCCTCGACGATCCGGTATCAAAGTATCTGCCGGAGTTTGCCGACGTGAAGGTTTTGCAGCCGGACGGGTCGACGCGGCGGGCCGAGAAGCCCATGCTGGTGCGCCACCTAATGAGCCACACGGCCGGGCTGATCTATGGCTTCATCCAACCCAATACGCCGCTGGGCAAGATGTACGCAGCAGCGGGCGAAGGCGCGCCTGACATGTCGCCGCGCGAGTTTTCCAGGCTGATCGCGGGCTTGCCGCTGGCGGCGGAGCCGGGAACGGCGTGGAATTATTCGCGTGCGACCGACATTCTCGGCGCGCTTGTCGAGGTGGTTTCGGGCAAGCCGCTGGACATTGCGGTAAAGGAGCGCGTCACGGGTCCGTTGGGCATGACCGATACAGACTTTCTCCAGCCCGAGAGCAAGGCGACGCGCTTTGCTCAGCCCAAGCGGCCGGATCCACTCTATTTCGACTACACCGTGCCGGTGAAGTTCCTGCAAGGCGGCGGGGGGCTCTCGTCCACGGTGGAAGACTATCTGCGCTTCGCGGAGATGCTGCGGAATGGCGGAGAGTATCGCGGCGTGCGGATCATCAGGAAGGAAACACTCGACCGGATGCGGACGCCCGAGACGAACGCGGACATACGCGGGCGGGGACTGTTCTTTCCAGCGATGGGGCGCCTGGCGAACTCGATGGAGTTCGGTCTTGGCCTTTCGCTGGTGACGGATGACACGAAGCAGCGGCCGGGAAGCGGCACGTTCTCCTGGAATGGCATTGCAGGGACGGAGTTCTGGGTCGATCCGAAGAACGACATCGTGATGGTGTTCATGATCCAGGATCGCCAGCTGCTGGGCGAGTATCAGCGCAAGAGCCGGGCGTGGATCTATGATGCGCTGGTGAAGCCCTAGGACCGAGGTGTTCGACGCCCCCATGTCGAATACGGGGGCGCCGTCAGCGTGGCGCTACTCGGCGAGTTCAGTTTTTCTTCGCGTCTTTCAGGTCGGCCATGCGTTGGCCCAGCAGGATGTTGGGAAGCGAGTAGTTGTGCTCGTGGCGGGGAGACGGGAACATGCCGGTGTCGGAAGCGTGGAAAGAGTATTAGGCGAGCCAGGGGGCTGTGTAGACTTGGGGATCCTCGACGGTGAACTGGTAAAGCAGCTCGTCTTTCGTAAGGCGCGTGAAACGCTCGATCACCGTCGCATCCTGGTTCACTGGGAATTTCGAGAAGAGACCGCGGGTGGCTTCCCCTTGCCGCTGTCTGATCGTCTCGATGGCGAGCGTGTCGCCCTCCGAGCGGGCTATGGAATCTCCATACCAGGAAATAGGCCCAGGCGGCGCATGCTCGGAAGAGAAGGGCACGATACGGGCTTCGTCGCCATTCTCGCCATGGATGACGACGTGATCGCTCGTCTGGATGAATTGCAAGCGATTGTACGAGATGGTCACGAAGGCTGGCGGCGCGCCGCTGAGCAGGAGGCAGCGCTCGCTGCTGGGTCGTTGCTCGTAGTCGTCCTTCTCGTCCTGTGAGACGGATGCGATCTTCCTTGCTTCGGGTGTCAAGGGAACCTTGCCGTCGGCCGGCAGGACGATGAGACGCGAACGCCGTTCGCCGCGAACCAGCGGCAGGCCGTCCGTGCCGCCGATGATCACATGTCCTTCGGGATCGATCTTGAACTCCGGGTTGGACATGATGCCTTTGACCATCGTGTCGACGAAGTTCTTCGCTTCGGCCTCCGATACGATGAGGGTCGCCGCCAACGGGCTCGCCTCCAAGACGGGAAAGAAGTTCGTGGCCCAGACTGTGTGCTGGAAATCGGGGTGACCATCCCGCGTGCGGGGCAGGCCGGGTTCGGCCTGCAGCGACGTTGGCGTGTAGACCGGAGGTCGTGTTTGCGTTGCGCGCGCGGATTGCGCTGTCTGGGCGAAGGCCAGCGGCCCGAGAAGGAAGGCGCAAGAGGCTGTCACGAGGAGGCGGGGAACGTGTTGCATGCAAGTCCCCGTTGTTAGGGGACGTTGATGCGCAACCCCGTTTGAACCGGGCATGACTGAGGCGGAAAACGACTTCGCCGGCCGGGAGCGCCGGCCGGCGAAGCATTCATGGCCTGATAAGGCAGATCTTACTCCGCCGGTGCGATGCCGTGGGTCGGGCTTTGCAGCTCTTCCTTGGCCAGGCGGCGTTCGACGTCTCGCGGCGAGCCAGTACGCCGCGCAAGCAGCGAGTAGGCGGCCGGAACGAGGATCAGCGTCACCACCATCGCGGAGAGAACGCCGGAGAAGATGACGACGCCGATGGCCGAACGCGTCTCCGCGCCTGCACCATGGCTGAAGATCAACGGAATGGCGCCTGCGATCGCGGTGAGCGAGGTCATAAGGATCGGCCGGAAGCGGGTCAGGGCTGCTTCACGCAGGGCGGCGTGGAATTCGACGCCCTTGTCGCGCAGTTGGTTGGCGAACTCGACGATGAGAATGCCGTTCTTCGCCGCGAGACCCACAAGCATGATCAAACCGATCTGTGTGTAGATGTTGAGCGTGTTGCCAGTGAGCCAGATGCCTAGCAGGCCGCCTCCCACGGTCGCCGGCACGCACAGCATGATGACGAATGGGTGGATCCAGCTCTCGAACTGTGCGGCGAGCACGAGGAACACCACGAGGACGCCGAAAGCGAATACGAAGACGATTGACTGGCCGGCGCGCTTGTAATCCAGCGACTGGCCCTTGTAGTCGAACCTGGCTTCTTCCGGCAGCACCCGGCGCCCGATCTCTTCCATTTTGTCGAGCGCCGTGCCGAGCGATGTGCCCGGGTTGAGCGTGGCGTCGACTGTGATGGCGCGGGTGCGGTTGTAGCGGTTGAGGCGGCGGCTGTCGGCGTTGGGGGTGACCTTCACCAGGTTGGACAGCGGGATGAGCTGGCCTGTGCGGCTCGCCCGGACATAGATGTTCTCCATGTCCTGCGTTGTCGATTGATCGGCGCGATCGCCCTCGAAGATGACGTACCGTTCCTCGCCGTTCTGCAGGAACGTGCCGACGCGCTTGGAGCCGAGCATGGTCTGCAGCGTGGAGCCGATCTCCTGGACGGTGACGCCAAGATCGGAGGCGCGGGCGTAATCGACGCCGATGCGCAGCTGCTGTTGCGTTTCCTTGTAATCCCAGTCGATCTGGCCGATGCCAGGGTTTTCCTTGTTCAGGGCGTCGACGAACGTGTTCCGCCATTGGAGCAGCGTCTCGTAGGATGGGCCCTTGATGACGAACTGGATCGGCTTGCCGCTGTTGCGGCCGAAGCCGGAAGGCGCCACCGCGAAAGCGCGGACGCCAGTGATGCTGGCCAGGCGGCGGTTGATGTCCTGAATGAGGTCCGCCTGGGTGCGGCGATGGCCCCACTCGGTCAACATGAGCTGGATGTTGCCCGAGTTGAAGCCGCCGGCGCTGGGGCCGAATCCGTTCGGTGCACGCACGGACATTTTCTCAACATCGCCGGATCCCACGAACGGCTGGAGGCGCTGCTCGACCTCTGCAATGAAGGGCTTCATGTATTCAAACGAAGCGCCTTCAGGCCCGACGATGTTCACCGAGAAGGTGCCACGGTCTTCCTGTGGCGTGTATTCGCCCGGGATCGCGGTGAACAGGAAGTAACTTCCCACCAGGATGCCGACGAAGGCGATGGCGATAGCGATGGGACGGCGCACGGTGACGTCATACACCGCGCCATAGCCGCCGCGCAGTTTCGCAAAGAACCGGTCAACGTGATAGGCGAACCCCTTGGCCTTCTTGTCCGCATGGTCGGTGTGCGGCGGCAGAAGCTTGGACGCCATCATCGGAGAGATGGTCAGCGCGACGAGCATCGAGAAGGCGATGGCGGCGGCCATTGCGATGGCGAATTCTGTGAACAGGCGACCGACCATCCCCTCCATGAAGGTGATAGGCACGAACACCGAGATCAGCACCATGGTGGTTGCGACGACGGCGAAGCCGACCTGACGCGTGCCCCGGAAGGCGGCGACAAGCGGCGTTTCGCCTTGTTCCTCGATGCGCCGGTGAATGTTCTCCAAGACGACGATGGCGTCGTCAACGACAAGGCCGATCGCCATGACCAGCGCCAACAGGGTGAGCATGTTGATGGACAGGCCGAACGCGGAAAGCGCGATGAACGAAGCTGTCAGCGAGATCGGAACGGTCAAGGCCGGAATGATGGTCGCCTTGATCGAGCCAAGGAAGAGGAAGATCACGCCAACGACCAGCGCCACCGCGATGCCGAGGGTCAGGAACACCTCGTTGATCGCAGCGGTCACGAAGATCGAATTGTCGACGGTCGTGACGAGCGACATGTCCGAAGGCAGCGTGGCTTGGATTTCCACCGCGCGCGCCTTGGCTTCCTTGATCACTTCCACGACGTTGGCAGTGGATTGTTTGAACAGGAGTATGCCTACGGATTCGCGTCCGTTGGCGCTGAAGATGGAGCGGTCTTCCTCGGCGCCGATCTCAACGCGGGCGACGTCGCCCAACTTGACCACAACGCCATCGGCGCCTTTAGCGACCACCAGCTGAGCAAACTGCTCGGCCGTGGCGAACGGTCGGTCAATGCGGGCAGTGTAGACTAGGTCCTGCGAGGTGATGCTGCCGGCCGGCGATTCGACGTTTTCAGTGCGAACGACCCTTTCGATATCGGTCACGGTCAAACCTCGCGCGGCCATTGCGCGGCGGTCCAGCCAGACGCGCATGGCAGGCTTTCGTCCGCCAACCAATTCGACGCGAGCGACGCCGTTGACTGAGGAGAACCGGTCGAGCAGATAGCGGTCAGCGTAATCGGTGAGCTCCATCGGCGGCCGCACGTCGGACCCAAGGCGCATGCCGAGGACGATCTCTTCGGATGCATCGGCCTTCTGCACGTCTGGCGGATCGGCTTCCTGCGGCAACAGGCGGAGGATGCCGCCGACGCGGTCACGCACGTCGTTGGCGGCGGAATCCATGTTGCGCGAAACGTCGAACTCGATGGAGATCGAGGACTGGCCGTCGCTGCTCTGCGAGTTGATGAAACTGATGCCCTCGACGCCGGCGATCCTGTCCTCGATCACTTCGGTGATGCGGGACTCGATCACGTTGGCGGATGCGCCGGGGTAGGCGGTGCGCACAGTCACAACCGGCGGGTCGATGTCCGGATATTCACGCAGCGACAACCGCGTGAACGAGACGATGCCCACGGCGATGAGCAAGAACCCGATGACCGATGCAAAGACCGGTCTCTTGATGGAAACGTCGGACAGAAGCATGACGCTACTGCTCCTGTTTTATTGGCTCAAACCAGCTTTGTCAGACGGCGCCTTGCCGGAGGCGATCTTCGATACGCCCCCCTCGCCATCAGGCGCTCCCGACTGGATGCGCACAGGCCCATTGGGGCGGACTTTGAGTACGCCGTCAGTGATCACCATGTCGCCCGATTTGAGACCCTTGATGACTTCTGCCGAACCCTTTTCGCGCAGGCCAAGCGTAACCTCGGTCTTGACAGCAACGGCCGGCTGCCGCGTGCGATCGACGACGTAGACGAACGATGTCGGACCCTCCGCGATGACAGAGATTTCCGGGATCGCCAGCGAGGAGCGCGGCGCTGCGATCAGGCTGACGCTCATCGACGTGCCGGCCCGCAGGGCTCCGTCGCCGTTCGGCAGGGTTGCACGGACTTTTACAGCAAGAGTTTTCTCGTCGATGGCGTTGTCGATCGAAGTAAGCGTGCCGGTGAAAACGCGATCCGGGATATCCCTTGTGACGGCCTGGATTTCGAGACCTGGATGAAGGTTGCTCAGATAAACCGACGGCACTCCGAACTCGAGGCGCATCTGGCTATCGTCGATCAGGGTAGCGACGGCCTGGCCCGGCGACACGTAGGCGCCGGTCGAAACCTGCCGGAAGCCAAGCACCCCCGCGAAGGGTGCTGTCAGCACGCGGTCGCGCAGGCGAGCCTGGATGGCGCCGACGTTGGCGACAGCCGCGTCATAAAGCGACTTGGTTCGCTCGAGTTCCAGCCCAGCGATGGCGTCGTTGGCGGCGAGACGCTGGTTGCGCTCGTACACCAGTTTGGCGTTAGCTTCGGTGGCGCGGGCGGCATCGAGCTGCGAGTTCTCTTCTTCATTTACCAGGGTCATGAGGACTTTGCCCATGGCGACCCGCTGGCCGTCCTCGAAGAACACGCCTGTCACCCGGTCCGCAGCGTTGGCTGTCAGCGTCACGCGCTCACGCGGCTCTAGACTGCCAAGCGCCTCAATGCGGGTGTTGAATGTGCGGGCGGTTACCTCGATGGCGCCGACCTGCGTCGGACCGCCGCCTCCGCCTCCAGGACCGCCCGGACCACGGGGGCCGCTGCCCGGTGCGCCGTGACCACCGCCGGTGGCCTCAGATTTTGGCGCGTTTGCGCTAAATGTCGCGAAAACGATGCCGCCTACGGCCAACACGGCCAAAGCGACTGCTCCGACGACTATCTTGCGCTTGGTCAGCACCATTACAACTACTCCACCACCCGCGTCACACTATATGTCCACCGCACTCGCGGCCATCCTTGGCCTGCGAACTTGCTGGTTCTCAAACGCACCTTGCCCCGAAATCCGTCTGCGGCCAGCCGACGCGGCAACCTCAGATCATGACCATTCCGCGTGCAGCGCGGCCCATGTCATCGCAGAATATGCAACACATCCACCCTCTTCAGCGCGCACCTTAGACAACGGGGCTTGAAATTCGGTCAACGTCCCGCGTGTAAGTCCCGGGAAACAAAGGTTCAATTCGCTGTGAGGGCCTGCTGTTTTGCCTGATCTTCGAGCGCGCTGGATGGAGGGAGGCGGGCGAGGCCACCGGAGACGGGAAACCGGGTGACAGTCAGTCGCCCCGGGAGGACTTGCGGCCACTGGCTGCCAGAGGAGGAATCCGTCGCTGCGACGCCCAAGGACGAGGGGAGCTTCATGTCGCATCCGGGACCTGGCTGGGGCAGCCAGCCGTCAAGCATCCGCGTTCTGCTTCTGGCATCGACCGCATTGGTTTTCGCTGGCGGCGCGTTCGCGCAGGCAGTTCCCAGCAGCGCGCCACCGGAGGAAAGCCGCGACGTTGTTGTGGTCGTCTGCTCCCAGATCGTCGGCGCCCAGCCGACCGAGGCCTCGCCTGTAACGGTCATCGGTAGGGAAAAAATCGATGCCATCGCCGCCGCGTCGGGCGATGATCTATTTCGTTCGATTCCACAGCTTGGCGACGTTTCGTTTGGCGCCGGCGGCGTCGCCAACAGCGTCGGCGGAACCAACGCCGCTCGTGGCGATACCGCTTCGATCAACCTTCGCGCGCTGGGGACTGGCAATACGCTGGTTTTGATGAACGGCCGCCGGATGGTGAACCATCCGGGGACGCAGGCGGAAAACCTCGTGCCGGTGGTAACGGTAAACACCAATGCTATTCCCGCGTCTGGCGTGGGCCGAGTCGAAGTTCTGCTCGATGGCGCATCGGCCATCTACGGTGCAGACGCCGTGGCGGGTGTGGTCAACACCGTGCTGAAATCCGATTTTGAAGGGCTGACGACCGATTTGACCTATGGCGGCGAGGATGGTGTCGAAGCGACGGAACTCTCCGCTTCGATCGAGTTCGGCGTCAATTCGGATGACGATCGCACCAACCTGTCGATTTTCGCCTCCTACTTTGGCCGCGATCCGACGTGGGCTTCGGAGCGCCCTTTTACCGCAAATTCCGACCTGCGATCGCTATTGCCGGCATCATGGGCCGGGAATGCCAATGCCTCGGCGGGATTCAACAACACGACAATTACGTCGGCTTGGGGCATCTTCGATCAATACAATGATCCGACGCCGCCAACAGCGATCCGGCAAGGCTCGACGGCGCTGACAAACGCAGCCGGCCAGTTCCATGTCCAGCCAAACACGCTCGCCGGTTGTCTGACCCAGTTGCCGGGCGGCGTTTGCATCGACGACACATCCACGCGCGATCAAGAGTTGCGCTACAACGGCAATGACGCGACGACGGTCACGAATGGCGTTGACCGCGTTAATCTGTTTGGCTTCTTCAATCACGAATTCGATGGCGGCCTCGAGTTGTTCGCCGAGACCGGAGTCTATCTGGCGGATTCGGTGGGGTATCGCGAAGTGGCGCCGATGCTTGGCGCCGTGCCGATCGTGATTCCTGCGAGCAACTACTACAATCCGTTTGGTCCTGTCGGTTCCCCCAATCGCCTGCCCAATCTGGATATTCCTGCGGCCGGCCTCGCCCTCGCCCTCGGTTCGCGAACCGGCACGGCGGCGCATCGCCCGATCGATGCTGGTCCGCGCCGCACGGAAGTTGAAAACCTTTTCTCTCGCGCGCTGCTCGGACTGCGTGGAGACGCGTGGGAATGGAATTGGGAAAGCGCGGTGCTCTAAATGTCCGCTGAAACTGAAGACAAAGAAAATCGCGTTTCAAATACGCGTTTTCTGGAAGCGCTCTCATGGTCCACGCCCGATGCGTACAATCCCTTCAACGGCGGATGCGCGGGTGACCTTGACGCCGCGGATTGCACGCCGAGCTCTCAGGCCGCGATCGAATACATCACAGTACAGAGCACGCGGCGCAGCAGGACATCGCTCGCATCCTGGGACCTTAAGATTTCACGGCTGGACTTGCTGACGAATTGGGCTGGCGATGTCGGAGCAGCCATCGGCGTTGAAGTGCGACGCGAAACTTTCTTCGACGACCGCGATCCGCGGCAGGATGGTACGGTCATGTTCACTGACCGGATCAGCGGCCTGACGACGAACGATCTGATGGGCAACAATCCTTCGCTGGACGCGCGCGGTAGCCGCATGGTGCAGTCCGGATATGTCGAATTGCAGGTACCGTTGGTGTCACGGGAAATGGCGATCCTGTTTGTCCAAAAAGTGGACATGCAGTTGGCGGCGCGACACGAACATTTTGACACTTTCGGCTCAGTAACCAAACCGAAAATCGCGCTATCGTGGCGGCCTTTCGATTTCATGCTGGTGCGCTCGGCGTGGTCGGAGGGATTTCGGGCGCCCAACCTGCAGCAGCAATTCGAGAGCAGCCTGCAACGCTCCAACAACCGGACTGACTATATCTTCTGCGAAGCTGACGTGCGGGCGGGCCGTATCACCCGTGCGCAATTTACCACAAGCTGTTCCACCCGGCCGGCGCAGCCGGTGATCTCCAACCGCCAAGGGTCCGAAGACCTGCAACCGGAAGAATCGACGAACCTGACTTACGGCGTGGTGCTCGAAAGCACATTCCTGCCGGAAGAGTATGGTCGCATCAGTTTCACTGCAGACTGGTGGCGCGTCGAACAGGACAATGTGGTCGGCATCATTGGCGACGACAACGCGATACTACTTGATTATGTGCTTCGTCTGCAGGGCGTGGCCGGCGGCAATCCGCTGGTGATACGCAACACACCGGATGCGCAGGACGTCCTCGATTTTCAGGGCACAGGCCTTACGGCGGTCGGCGATATTGTTTCGGTCACCGACAACTATCGCAATCTAGACAAGCGGGCAGTGCAGGGCTGGGATTTTGGGTTCTACTATGATCTGGAAAATACGCCCTTCGGCGATTTTGCGTTTAGAGCGAACGCCGCGTTGCTCGACAAGTTTTTTCAGGACCCGTCCGCAGAGGGACGCCAGATTCTAGCGGCTGGTGCGGCCGGTCTTATCGGATAACAGCTTCGGCCGGCCGGACAAACCGATCTGATTCGCGATTTTGGCAGGCCTGAGTGGCGCTACACCTCATCGCTGACATGGCGGAAAGAGGCATGGAGCGGCGGCTGGTTCACGTCCTATGTTGGCGATGTCTATGACGACTTCAATCTGCTGAACAACCAGCCTTGGATCATCGACGAATATCAGACTCACAATCTCTACGTGCAGTACGAATTCGGACACGGCACTGACAAACCAGTGCGACTTCGGATCGGCGCGCGGAACATCACCAATGAGACGCCGCCTTTGGCAGATGGAACTTTCGGCTATCTTGGCGAGCTGCATAGCCCGCAAGGCCGCTTCCTGTATGTCAATGCGCGCAAGACATTCTAAACGCTGCTAATTCGCGAAGTAGTCGATCAGGGCGTCGGCGGCTGCGGCGCCGAGGGCGCGGACGTCAGCCGAGGGGATCGGGTCCCAGAGTTCGACGGTGATGCCGGGGGCTTTCAGCGTCTCGAGAGCCCAGCCTTTCGCGGTGCCGCCATTGATGTTGTGGGAGTAGCTCCATTGCGGCGGCTGGCTGAGCGTTGAATCGAACTTCGTCTTTAGCGCGTTGAGGAAGTCGATCGTCGGCGAGGGCGAGGTGAGGGGCGGGGCGTAGATCACGGTTTTGTCGGCGGAATGGAAGTCCATCATCGACACGACCCGGCGGCCGCCGGCTTCCTTCACGATCCAGGCCGAGAGCGCCTTGGTTTCCGGCTGGGTGGGGGTCGTCCAGTCGCGATTGAGATCCATGCCGCCCGCGTTAAGATGCCAGTGTCCGCCATCGACGCCATCAGGGTTAGGCATGGGCGCGATGATGACGCGAGTGCGGTTGCGGAAACGGGTTGCAGCTTCGTCATCGCGTTTCAGCAATCTGTCGAGGAAGCCGCGATAGGCTTCCTGGCCGCTTGTTTCGGGCGGATGCTGTCGTGTCAGAACCACGATGGCTTCAAGGCCGCCGCCGCCGACAAACCCGACCAGAGGGCGGCCTTCGAGGGAGTCGCCATAGCGGGTTTCTTCAAATCCTCGGCCGCTGAGCAGGTTTCGTGTCCAGGCGATGTTGTCAGACGACGGCGACAGCGGCTGTCCAGCGACCCATATTGTTCCTTGTGGAAGATCCAGCCTCAGCGTCGCGCGGGTTTTGCGTTCGTTGAGCGTCACATTGCCGGCGGGAAGCGGCGTCCATGCGCGCCCATCCCTGCTCACATACGGGGCGTAGCGGTGATTGTAGTCGGTGTAGTCCAGCGTAACGTATGTCTGGCGCGCCGAGGCGGCCGTGATCCTGAAGGCGAACCACGGGCTAGGATTGATGCCCTCGACGAGGGCTGGCTCATGATCGACGGAAACGACAACATTGCCATCCGGTCCGACAGCACAGTCATGCCGGCCAGCCGAGGCAAAGTCCGTATCGATCGTCAAGCCAAAGCCCGAACAGATGTCTTTCGGCGCCGGAGAAAGGGAGAAGGAGGGCATAGATGGCATCGACGGAAGGCTGCAGGCCGCGATGGCGGGCATAGACGCTAACGCAAGCGCCGCATGTCTCATCATTTGGCCGCCCGCTCTCTTTCCTTCTGTCGCTGGCCGCAAAGCATGCCAGCGAACGCGTAGTTGCCTTTGGTGACAAGCGTAGTCGCTGGCAAACAGCACATGCCCGAGCGCGCGCATCGTATCGGCCCGCAGCCGAGAGGCAAGCGGACGTTCAGGGTTGCGGAAAAGCGCGGTCGGTCACGCCCGCGCAAGCGGATGGGCGGTTTCGAGGAGGTCGCGCAGTTCGTCTGTGACGACGTGCGTGTAGATCTGGGTTGTCGAAATGTCGGCGTGGCCCAGAAGAAGTTGCACGGCGCGCAGGTCGGCGCCGCCTGACAACAGGTGCGTTGCGAAGGCGTGGCGCAGGGCGTGCGGCGTCACGCGTTCACAGGCGATGCCGGCTTTCACTGCAAGGTCTTCGAGGATCTGGCCAAGGCGGCGGCGCGTCAGGCGGCCGCCGGCGCCGCGTGACGGGAATACATAGCGCATGGCCGTGGTGCGGACTGCGGACTTTGGAAAGAAGGTGTCGCGTACAGCCATGTAATTCTTGAGCGCGAGCAGCGCGGGCTTGCCCAGCGGCGTGATGCGTTCCTTGTCGCCCTTGCCGCGCACGATCAGCACCGTGGTGGTCGGGGCCGGAAGCGACGACAGCGGCAGGTCGCAGCATTCGCTGGCGCGCAGACCGGCGCCATAGAGCAGCTCGATCAGGCACATGGTGCGGATATCGGAGGGCTCCGTCCCCTGGGCGGCATCGATCAGGCGGCTGACTTCCTCGCGCGACAGCACGTCGGGCGGATCGCGACGGAAGGCGGGGCCGTCGAGGCGTGAGGTCGGGTTGTCCTGGCGCTCATTGTCGCCAAGCTGGAAGCGGAAGAAGCGGCGCAGGGCGGAGAGGCGGCGCGAGACCGTCGCGGCGGACATGCCGCGTTCGTGCAGGTCGCGCACGAAGGCGGACAGATCACGCTCCCCGGCGTCGACCAGCGAAGTGCGGTTGGCATGCAGAAATTCGGACGCATCCTCGAGATCGCGGCGGTAGGCCTCGATGGTGTTATCAGCGGCGCCACGTTCGGCGCGAAGGGTGTCGAGGAAAGCTTCAATGCGGCGTGTGTCGAGCATTGGGCGACACTGCCGCGCAGGTGTTTATGGGAAGTTGATAGCTACAGCGCCTTCCACACCTGCAGTGACTCCAGCGCGATGGCGTCGGCATCCTTCTCGAAGCCGACCTTGCGCAGCTGGGCCAGAACGTCGGCAAGCCCCGCGAATGAAAGCGCGGAAGCGTCGGGACCGACAAGCGAGATCGCCGCCAGAGCAGCCTCGCCATTCGCTTCCTGGTCGGCAGCCGAAACAATCCGGGTGATGGCGGAGTCGGAGACGCCGCGGCCGGCGGTTCGCTGTGCGGCCAGCAGCGCGCGATGACCGGGCGAGAGATCCCGGCCTGTGCCGGCATAAAGGAACAGCACGCGCGTGTTCTCGATCCGACGCAGGTCGAGCTGTTTGTCTGCGGACGGCGCTTTGGGCGCGGGCTTGCCGGGTTCTGGCGCGGGCGGATAGGGCGCGGCAGCCAGCATCCGGTCCAGGATTGCGCCCGACTTTTCAGTCGTGGAGCCAGCATAGGAAAGCGTGAGATCGATGCGGGCGGCCGCCCATGCATCGGCGGCTTCGTTCGGCAGCGTGTTCATGAGTTTGCGCCAGTCGCCGGCCTGTTTCGTGTCACCGTCGAGAAGAGCGGCGCGGGCGAAGGCTTCGGCGAGCGGCGCGGTGACGTCGTTCTTCGGCAGCGCCTTGATGGCATCGGCAAGAGCCGTTGAGGTGAGGCGGGCGTCGCTCATCGTCTCGGCGGCCTTGAGCGCATCGGCATAAGCCTTGGCTCTTGTATCAGCCTTGGCCTCGGCGTCGGCGAATGATGCAAGCGCCAGCGCCAGCAGGTCCGGTCGTGGCGCGGAGCGCGCGTTGGCGGGCTTGGCTGCGGGCGTTTCCTCTTTGGCTGTGAGGACAGCCAGCACGTCGGCGGACTTGATGCGGCCGCTGTCGAGCGCCGGACGCAGGGCGGCGCGCCTTTGCTCGAGCGTTGCGTTCGGATTGAGGACGACCGCAGCCGCGACGTCTGCAGGAGCGGTGGAAAGTGCGCCGGCGGTCGCCGGCAGTTTCGCGGCGATGGAAACCGCAGCCTCGAACGGCGTGCCGTAGCGGCCTTCCGGTTTCTTGCTTTCGGGCGCCGCAATGGCGCCGGTTGCAGCGAGCAGCCATACACCGAAACCTTCGTCGGTGGCGGCGATCTGTTCGATGATCAGGTTGGCGGCGTTGACGTCGCCATTGAGCGCGGCGCAGAACGCGCGCACGGGCATCCACGGTTTGTCGGCCGTCGGCTGGCCGGAGGTTCGTGCGCACGCTTCCTTCTTGCCGCTGACAAGATCGATTTCGACGCTGAGACGTTCGCCAGCTTTGCCCCAGTCGGTGTCCAGATAGCGTTTGCGGAGATCGGCGGAGTTCGCCGTCTCGCCCAGCTGTTCGATCAGGCGCAGGCGTTCAGGCACGAGCGCGGCTCCACCGGTAGGACTCTTGCTGCGCGAGAGCATGATGCGGCGGAGAAGGGTGCGGGCGGCGGGCGACAGGTCTTTCGGCTGCAGAGCGGTGAAGATCGGACCGAGAGCATCGGCATTGGTGTTGGACCATAAGCCCGTGGGAACCGCGCCTTCATTCGCGCTGAGCCAGCCTACGCCCCAGGAGTCGACCTGGCTCAAGGGGGCGGCGGAGACCTGTTGAGCCGCAGCGGGTCCGGCGAGTGCTGCCGCCAGGGTCAGCGCAAGGCTGCAGGCAAGCGCTCTACTGCGCCGGCGCATTCGGGGCCTCCGCAGGCGATTCCGATTGCGGGCCGACATTGGTGGCTTCTACCCTAATCGTCGTCTGCTCCGGTCTGCGGCCATCCGCTTGTCCGGCAAACCAGAAGACCGCTCCCACCAGAAGAGCGAAAGACACGACGGCAATGATGACGATCACCATCGGCGAAATCGCCATTCCCCGCCGTCTTCCGTAGCCGCGCGCCATGAGTCGCCCTCCGACAATCAACCCGGCTGCCTGAAGCAATGAAACCAGAAGCGGCGGGCACGGTCCAGCGCGAGAAACTGCTGGAAACTCGTGAAGCCGGCCTGAAGATTGCCCCAACAGCCTTGGGCGGTATAAGCGTGCGGTTCGGGAGACAGGGCAAGTCATGTCTGGGCAAGGTGGTGCTCCGGAAGGCGGGGAAAGCGACCCGGCTCCAGCGCCTTCGGGCGCGGGCCGGCTGGAGCGAACCATTGCCCTGGTTGGTATGATGGGCGCCGGAAAGTCTACAGTGGGACGCAAGTTGGCCGAAAGCCTTTACTCGGATTTTGTCGACAGCGACGACGAGATCGAGAAGGCTGCAGGCCTGACCGTGCAGGAGATTTTCGAGCGATTGGGCGAACCGGAGTTCCGGCGCGGCGAGCGGCGGGTGATCGAGCGGCTGGTCAACGGCCCGCCGATCGTGCTTGCGACGGGGGGCGGGGCCTATCTCGATCCGGTCACGCGAGCTCTGCTGAAAGAGAAGGCGACGACCATCTGGCTGCGGGCCGATCTCGACGTGATCTGGAAGCGGGTCAGCAGGCGCGACACAAGGCCGCTGCTTAAGCGCGACAACCCGAAACAGGCGCTGGCTGACCTCGCGGTGGCGCGCGCGCCGGTCTATGCCGAGGCTGACATCGTGATCGAGTCAGGCGACGCGCCGGCCACCGAGGCCGTGAAGGCAATTCGCGAGGCGTTGAAACTGGGATGACCAGCAGCGTGAAGACAGTGCATGTGGATTTGGCCGAACGTGGATATGACATCCTGATCGGCGAAGGCCTGATCGCGCGCGCGGGCGAACTCATCCGGCCGCTGATGAAGACGGGGCGCGACCGCGTGTTCGTGGTGGCGGACGAGACGGTTTTCGGCATTCACGCAGAGACGCTTCGCAAGGGTCTTCAGACGGGCGACCTGTGCTTCCACAGCACGCTGGTTCCCTCGGGCGAGAAGTCGAAGTCGTTCAGCCAGCTTGATGATGTCCTGAGCGATCTGATCGAACATGGGGCAGAGCGGGACGACCTGATCCTCGCGTTCGGCGGCGGTGTGGTGGGCGACCTCACCGGGCTTGCGGCTGGCCTGCTTAAGCGCGGCGCGCGTTTCGTACAGATGCCCACGACGCTTCTTGCGCAGGTCGATAGCTCCGTCGGCGGCAAGACTGCGATCAACAGCCGCGCCGGCAAGAACATGGTCGGCCTGTTCCACCAGCCTGTGCTGGTGCTGGCCGATCTCGACATGCTGGCGACGCTGCCAGTGCGCGAACGTTTCGCCGGATTGGCGGAGATCGCGAAGTACGCGTTGATCGATGATCCGAATTTCTTCGACTTCCTGGAGACGAGCGCAGCGGCGCTGGCGGAGGGAAACAAGGCCGCCTTGGCCGAGGCCGTGCGCGTTTCCTGCGCCTCAAAGGCGCGCATCGTGGCCATCGACGAAACCGAGCAGGCCGAGCGTGCGCTGCTCAACCTCGGGCACACGTTTGGGCATGCGCTTGAACGGGCGAACGACTACCGCTCGAGCCTTCTGCACGGAGAAGGCGTCGCCGCCGGCATGGCGATGGCGCTGCGCTATTCGGTGCAGCTGGGCGTCTGCCCGGGCCAGGACGCAGTGAGGGCGGAAAGGCTGCTCAATGCGCTGGGTCTGGCGACCCGGATCCGAGACCTCGGCGGCGGCCCCTACAAACCGGATGAGTTGCTGGCGCACATGGCGCACGACAAGAAGGCCCGTAACGGTAAGCTGACCCTGATCCTCGCCCGCGGAATCGGCCAAGCTTACATACACCGTGACGCCGACCTCACACCCCTCAAGCAATTCCTTGTTTCTGAAGCGGGAGCTACCGGAATCCAAATGAAACCACTAGGGTACACTTAGGGGTTAACTCTGGGGTGGGCGATTATCAAATGATGCTGGCCGAGCGAACGCTTGCTTTTGCAGCGCAGGCGCCGGGGCTGCAGACACTTAAGGCGCTCGGCTCCAGCCTGCTGACGCTGGTCGAAACCGTGGGCGCGACGCGCTTTGCTTGCCTCTACCTGCGCCGGGAGCAGGGGGAGTTGGTGATCGACAGGTCGATCTCGAACCTGCCGCGGCTTTGGCAAGAGCTTTATCTTGAACGCGGCTATGATGCGACCGACCCGGTCTTTCAAGGGGTCGCGCGTGGCGGCGCCTATGGCTACTGGAACGAACTCACCGGCAGCATGGTGATGAACAAGGCCGGCCGCGAAGTCATGGGTGCGGCGCGCGAGTTCGACATGCACGACGGTTTCACCAAACGCATAATGCTGGATACTGGCGGCATGGCGGTGATGATGGTGGCGGGTCTGGAACTGGTCCGGCATCCGCGCACACGGGCCGCCCTGCGCATGGCGTTCGACGTCTTCGCGAATGAAGGCGCGCGGATGCTGAAGATACCCGGCGAAGGAGCGTCGGAAGGCGAGCCCAGCGCCAAGCGCGGCCTTTCGAAGACACAACTCAGGGTCTTGCTGATGCGGTCAGAGGGGCTGTCTAACAAGCAGGTGGCCCAGTCGCTGGGCCGCCACGAAAAGACGGTGGAATGCCACGTCACCGAAATCCTGCGACGGCTCGACGCCCGCAATATGATCGACGCGATTCGGATCGCGACCCGGCTCAAACTTATCCTTTGAATTCAGATATCTCACCGAGATGCGCGCCTATTTCGATTTTAGGGGTTAACCCGGATAGTCGTTCGCCTGCTAAGCGTCAAACTTGCCGGTGGGAAAGCAAGTTTTCCCACCAGGTCCTGGGTTCAAAGCGGCTCCGCTGATGGCGGAGCCGCTTTTCGTTTGGGCGCGCCAGTCGTCAGGCGGCGTCGATGTGCAGAGCGTGCAGGCCAGACGCGAATTCGTCCTTCAGGACATCATTGACGGCCCGATGTCTCGCCAGACGGGAGAGACCGCTCAAAACGGCCGACCTTATTGTGACGGCATAATGTGTTTCACCCCCCGGTGCTGCACCAGCATGACCATGGTGAAGGTGAGACTCATCCACTATATCCAGCTCGTCCGGGGAAAAAGCAGCAACCAAAGCAGCGCGAATGCGCTCTATGCGAGTTGTCAATTCTTGCGGCATTAACGAACGCATCCCAAAATCAGAACCATGTCGACAGCCGAAGACTCTATGCGGGAGTACCGCGTCAAGTTCATTGATATCCGCGTCAACCCTCCCGGGGGGCGACGGAAGTCGGGAGCTTATGTCCAGCGCTGCGAACGTAAAGGTTGTGACGAACTCGGGGTCTGCAAGGCGCCTAAGCCGTTTGCCGCACGCACAATTCAGGTCCCCGGACAGAAGGTGACGAGGGAGGACAGCCACTGGTTCTGCCAGCGCCATGCCGCCGAGTACAACGAAACCTACGATTTCTTCGACGGCATGACCGAAGCCGAGATTACCGCCTTCCAGGCGTCGGCAGGCCACGGCCACAAGCCGACCTGGCGCTTTGGCGGCGGTTCGGTTGGCGCGGCCGGCCGGGCGACTCGGATGAACAATCCCAAGGGCTGGAAAGGGGCGAAAGACTGGCTCTATAATGGACACACGGGCGGTACGGGACAGGGGCCGGTGCGTGACCGCACGCGGCTGCAGACCCGCGCGCTCGACGAAATGGGCCTGCCACACAATGCCGAAGGGGCCGCGATCCGCGAAAGATACGGGATCCTAATCAAGCAGTATCACCCAGACTCCAACGGCGGCGACCGCTCGATGGAACACCGCCTGACCGTGGTGATCCGCGCTTTCAAGGCCCTGAAGTCGGGCGGACTGGCCTAACAGGACCGCCGGGCGCCTGCCCGGCAGTCGCTGCGCAGCAGCTCACATCACCGTTGATTGCGCGATTGCCGGGCAGGCGCCCGGCGGTCCTGGCTACATTGGCTTTGGCTGCCAGAGTTCGATCTTTTTGCCTTCCGGGTCCATGATGTGGGCGAACTTGCCGTTCGTCTCCTCCGGGAAGGTTTTCACCGGCGTGACCCCGAGCTTCGCGCAGTTGGCAAGAATCCCCCCGAGGTCATCGACCGCAAGGTTGATCATGAACTCCCTTGTGGAAGGAGAGAAATAGTCGGTGTCATGCTTGAATGGCCTGAACACCGTGCCGGCCCTGGGATGGGCAGCCATTGCCTCCGGCGTAATGAAAACGCCGCCCCAGTCGTGGACGTGGAGGCCTACGACGTCCCGATACCAGTTGATCAGCGCGGTGGGTTCTTTTGATTTGAAGAAGACGCCGCCGATTCCCAAGACTTGGCCATTGCTGATCACCCCCTTGCGTGTGCCTTTGCTGGCTCATGAAGGCCGACAGAAACGGCCGGCGCAACCGCGCAACCGCGTGATCCGCGCAGATAACGCGTGTTTTCCAACCTTTCGGGCTTGGGCGTCGGCTGGAGCTTGCGCCGACGTGCTGCGTTGCAATGTATCCGCCTGACCGCCTATATGCGGGAAAGGACAGTAGAGAACTCCTCCCATGGCCGTGACTGACGCTTCCGACGCTCTGCTCTCGCTCGCGCCCACCAAGGAGCTCGACGCGAAGAAAACCTTCGGCATCGATCTCGATTGGAAGGTCCCCGCTTTCGCGGAGAAGACGAGCTATGTGCCGGATTTCGACCCCGCCTACCGCTTCGATCCGCAGACCACGCGGGCGATCCTTGCTGGGTTCAAGTACAATCGCCGGGTGATGATCCAAGGCTATCACGGCACGGGCAAGTCCACCCACATCGAGCAGGTGGCCGCGCGGCTGAACTGGCCGTTGATCCGCATCAACCTCGACAGTCACGTCTCGCGCATCGACCTCGTCGGCAAGGACGCCATCGTGCTCCGGGACGGCAAGCAGGTGACGGAATTCCGCGAAGGGATCCTGCCGTGGGCCCTCCAGCGCCCGATCGCGCTGGTGTTCGACGAATACGATGCGGGTCGGCCCGACGTGATGTTCGTGATCCAGCGCATTCTCGAAGCGTCAGGCCAGCTGACGCTGCTTGACCAGAACCGCGTGATGAAGCCGCACCCGAACTTCCGGCTGTTCTCGACGACGAACACGGTGGGCCTCGGCGATACGACCGGCCTCTATCACGGGACGCAGCAGCTCAACCAAGGACAGCTCGACCGCTGGTCGATCGTCACGACGCTCAACTACCTTGAGCACGATGCGGAAGTGGAAATCGTCTCGGCCAAAGTGCCTGATCTCGACCGTGCGACCATCTCCAAGATGGTGCGCGTCGCCGACATGACTCGCAACGCCTTCATCGCCGGCGACATCTCCACCGTCATGAGCCCGCGCACCGTTATCACATGGGGCGAGAACACGTTGATCTTCGGCGATATCGGCCTCGCTTTCCGCATGACCTTCGTCAACAAGTGCGACGAACTCGAACGCCCGGCGGTTGCGGAATTCTACCAGCGCGCCTTCGCGAAGGAGCTGCCCGAGAGCGCGGCGATGGTGAAGGTGGCGTGACCTGCGCGGCGGCGCCTGTAATCGGGACAGCCGATTTGTTTTCCATCCGGTTGCATCCGGCAGCCTGAGTCCGGAGGGTCGTTCGCATGGATCTGGTCATCTCGCGTGCAACCGGGGCCGATGTGCCCGATCTGGGCATCATAGGGCCGGCTGCCTACGCTGCTGCGTATCACGACGACTGGGATGATCCTGTCAGCTTCTTCTGGCAGGTGCAGACATTCGGGCCTGAGGCGATGGCGGCGACGCTGGCGCGGGCTGATGCACGCGTCTGGATCGCGCGGCAGGAAGGCGTGGGCGTCGGCTTCCTGACGATGTTCGTTCGTTCGCTTGAGCCGATCAATCAGCGGCCGGATGGAGCGGAAATCCCACGCGTCTACCTGCTGCCTGGCGCACGGCGCGGCGGCATCGGCAAGAAACTGCTAGAAGCAGCCGAGGCCCAGGCCAAAGCCGAGGGCTGCGCCTATGTCTGGCTCGACGTTATGGAACACGCGGAATGGGCGCGGGCGGCCTATGCCCGGTGGGGCTTTACTGACATCGGGGCCAAGACCTTCTCGGGCGTTCTTCGCCCAGGCCGTAGCCGCGCCATGCGAGTCATGGTCAAGGAACTGAAATAGCGCGCACGAGACAGCGATGAAGGTCGATGGCCAATGCCAGTGCGGCGCGGTGAAATTCGAAGCCGAGGTCGATCCCGCAATGGTTTCGATCTGCCATTGCACGGATTGTCAGAATTTTTCGGGCTCGCCCTGGCGAGCCTCCGTGCCCGCGCCAGCCGCCGCGTTCAGGATCACGGCCGGCAGCCCTGCCACTTACGTCAAGACAGCCGATAGCGGCGCAAAGCGACTGCAGGCGTTCTGCGGCGCATGCGGTTCACCGATCTATGCTGCGGCCCAAGTAGACACGCCGACCTACAATCTGAGGCTTGGCGCCGTGAATCAGCGGGCGCAGCTTCCCCCGCAGCGCCAGATATGGACTAAGTCGGCGCTGCCCTGGGCCATGGACATTCATGCCTTGCCCGGGACCGACAAGGGATAGCGGGGCCAAAATCCTATGGACTGGAAGCTTCTGCTGATCGGCGCGCTGATGGCCGTGCTCGGCTTTTTCATCGTGTTCCGCTTTCGTAAGTCGAACTTCAATCGCGAGCTCGGCCTTGGCTGCGCCATGGCGTTTGGCATGTTGCTGCTGTTGACCGGCGTCCTGGCGGCGGTGATGAGCTTCCTGATCAGGATCTGACCTTCGCCCCGGCCTGGCGCGTGAACATGAAGCTGATCTTCATCTGGGGCGCGCGGCGTCTGGCAAGCTGACGGTGGCGCAGAAGCTGTCGGAACTGACAGGCATCGCCTTGTTCCACAATCATCTGGTCGTCGATGCTCTGCTGGGGAAGTACGAATTAGGCGCGCCGGAGTTTGTGCGGTTGCGCGAAGCCATGTGGATGACGGTGTTCGAAACGGCAGCGAGGGCAGGGCAATCGCTGATCTTCACATTCGCCCCAGAGCCTACCGTCGAGCCGGATTTTCCCGAGCGCGTGTCAACCGTCATTCGAGACGCCGGCGGCGAAGTGAAGTTCGTGCGTCTCGTGCTGTCGCGCGATGAACAGGAGCGGCGCATCGCGAACCCGAGCCGCAGCCAATTCCGCAAGCTTGTGTCGCTGGACCTACTGCGCGAGTTTCAGCCCTCTTTCGCGATGAGCGAAGCCGAGATGCCGCCTGCGGATCTTGTCATCGACTCGGAAATCGATGATCCGGAAACAGCCTCGCGGCGGATAGCCGCCGCCTTTGGACTTGCGACCGCATCCACCACGAGTTGAAGAATACCTGCCAAGCCTCGGCCATGAAGCCTCGGAGAGGCAGGCGCTCCCTCGACTGAGCCCTAATGATCCGCGACCGTACCGGCGATGGCGCCAGCGGCGCCGCCAATGATGGCGCCACGCTCAGCGTCGCCATCTCCGGTGTTGTTCCCGATAGCTGCGCCGGCGGCGCCGCCGAGAGCCGCGCCCGCCACCGTTCCGCATCCGGCAAGAGCAGCCGCAGCGACCATTGCCGCAAGAATTGTTTTCAAACCAGTCATATCAAGCCTCCACAATATCGGGAGTCAAACGCGCGGCGCATTGCTACGTTCCGAGGGCAGGACGCGGACGATCCGAAACACTACTTAGTTTAAGGCCATATCTGGGCGCGGGGCATGCCAGGACGCACCATCGCCATTGCCGGAGGAGGAATAGCGGGCCTCGCTTCAGCCGCGTTACTCGCACGCGAGGGCGAGCAAGTAATTGTCTTTGACCGGATGGATGCGCCAGCGCCCATCGGATCGGGGCTTATTCTTCAGCCCGTCGGCCTCGCGGCGCTCGACCAGATTGGCGCCGGCAACCGCATGCGTGCGCTCGGTGCGCCAATAGAGCGGCTATTCGGACGCGTGCGTCCCTCGAACCGCGTGGTGCTTGATGTGCGGTATCGCGCATTAGGCGGAAAGGCAGGCCAAGGGCTTGCGGTGCATCGCGGCGCGTTGTTCGAAGCGCTGCTGGAAGCAGCTGCGGCGGCGGGCGCCGAGCTGGTTCCCGGACGCGAAGTCGTCGCGGCGAGCGACAGACGCCTGTTCTTCGCCGATGGAACTACAAGCGCAAGGTTCGATCTTGTCGTCGATGCGCTTGGCGTGAAATCGCCGCTGGCGGGCCACAGCGCCCCGCCGCTGCCCTTCGGCGCGCTGTGGGGAAATCTCGACTGGGCTGGCAAGCCCTTCGATGAGGCGGCGCTTGAGCAGCGCTATGAGGCCGCGCGCAAGATGGTGGGCATATTGCCGATCGGAAGCGTCCGAACCGGCGCTGTGAAGCAGGCGTCCTTCTTCTGGAGCCTGAAGCATTCCGATGCGGCGGCGTGGCGCGCACAGGACCTCGACGCGTGGAAGCAACAAGTGCTGCAGCTGTGGCCGCAGACCGCGCCATTCCTCGACCAGATCAGTGATCGCGAGCAGATGATCTTCGCAAGCTATTCCCACCGCACCCTGTCGTCTCCCCTGAAAACCGGTCTCGCCCATGTTGGCGACAGCTGGCATTCGGCAAGCCCGCAACTCGGCCAGGGCGCCAACATGGCGTTGCTGGATGCACTCGCGCTGTCGCGGGCATTGGGCGCGCACCGTGAGGTCAGCACGGCGATGGAAGCTTACGCCCGATCGCGCCTCGCTCACATTCGGCTTTACCAGCTCGCCTCATGGCTGTTCACGCCGGCCTACCAGTCGGAAAGTCTTGTCGTAGCCTGGATGCGTGACTGGTTTCTGAGCCCCATATCCCAGGTGTGGCCGGGGCCGGGAACTCTGGCGGCGCTGATTGCAGGACGCATCGGATCGCCGCTGGCAGCCATCGAGGCAATTGGGGACGGCTGACGGCCCTTCCCACTGCGTCAGCCGCGTTCTAAACCCGATCAACGAAGGAGCCCATGGCCAAAATCGCCGATCGCACGGATGTCTTCAAGACTGCCCTGTCCGCCGCCACGCGCGCGATTGCTGGGCAGGACGAGCTTGCCGTTGAATTTTCGATGGACGGCGGCAGGGCCCAGGACGGCCAGGTCACGCTGAGCACGCCGCCCAAGGATCTCACCCCGATCGCCGCCGCGCGGGCGCGAGGGCAGGCGGATGCGTTGGCGCTGCGGGTCGCCCACCACGATGCCCGCAAGCATGCGCGGGCAATGCCGCAACGCGAGGAGGCGAAACGGCTGTTCGAGGCCGCCGAACGCGCCCGGGTGGAATCGATCGGTGCAGCGGTGATGGATGGCGTTGCCGCCAATCTCGACGCAGCGCTGCAGCAGCGTTGCGAGCGCGCAGGCTATACACGTGTGACGGACAAAAGCCGCGCGCCGATGGACGACGCGCTTGAGTTTGTGCTGCGCGAAGTGCTGACCGGCCGCAAGCTGCCGCCGGCGGCTGATCAGGTCGCATCTGTGTGGCGATCGGAGCTGAACGAGAAAGCGGCGAGCACTCTGGCGCGCGCGCAGGCCAACATGCACGACCAGTCGAAGTTCTCGGCCCTCATGCGCGAGCTGCTGCGCGACCTCGGTCTTGGCGACGAGTCCGAGGGCAAGACCAACGAAGACGACACGGAAGGCGAGAAGGATGAACAAGGCGAAGCCAAGTCCGAGGCGCCTGACGAAAGCGAAGATGACGGCGACGGCGAAAGCGAAGCGCAGGAACAGGATTCCGGAGAGGGCGGCGAAGGCGAGCCAGGCGACGAGATCGAGGCCACGGCTTCGCTCGACGCGGACACCGATATGGAGGCGAGCGAAGCGGATGAGGATGAACCCGCCACGCCTATCCGTCCCAACTACCGCGATAGCGACTTGTTCAAGTCCGAATACAAGATCTTCACGACCGTCCACGACGAAGTCGCAACAGCAGAAGCGTTGTGCGACCCAGAGGAGCTGACCCGCCTGCGCGCCTATCTCGATGCGCAGCTACACGGGCTGCAGGGGGCAGTGTCGCGCCTGGCCAACCGGCTGCAGCGCCGGCTGATGGCGCAGCAGAACCGTTCCTGGATGTTCGACCTGGAGGAAGGCGTGCTCGACACCGCGCGGCTTACACGCGTGATCGTCGACCCCACCGCGCCCTTGTCGTTCAAGATGGAGGACGAGAGCAAGTTCCGCGACACGGTCGTGACGCTGTTGCTCGACAATTCCGGTTCGATGCGCGGCCGGCCGATCATGGTGGCCGCTCTTTGCGCTGACATTCTCGCGCGCACGCTGGAGCGGTGCGGCGTTAAGGTTGAGATTCTCGGCTTCACCACGCAGGCATGGAAAGGCGGCCTCAGCCGCGAGGACTGGATCAAGGCGGGCAAGCCGCAGACGCCCGGGCGTCTCAACGATCTGCGCCACATCATTTACAAGTCGGCGGATGCACCCTGGCGGCGCGTGCGGCGCAATCTCGGCCTGATGATGCGCGAAGGCCTGTTGAAGGAAAACATCGACGGCGAGGCGCTGTTGTGGGCGCACGATCGCCTCATGGCGCGCGCCGAACAGCGCAAGATCCTGATGGTCATTTCCGACGGGGCGCCGGTCGATGACTCGACGCTTTCGGTCAATGTCGGCAATCCGCTTGAGAAACACCTGCGCGAAGTGATCGCGCATATCGAGGGACCGGCTTCGCCGGTCGAGCTGATCGCTATCGGCATTGGCCATGATGTCACGCGCTGGTATCGCCGCGCGGTGACGATCGTCGACGCCGAACAGCTCGGCGGCGCGATCACCGACAAGCTGGCCGAACTGTTCGGCGAGGAAGAGGCGAAGAAGGCGAAAGCCGCCTCACAGGCGTCCGGGCCGCACCGCATGCTGCCTGCGCGCTCGGCCGCAGCGAGCATAGGACGCGCGGTGAAGAAGACCACATTCGGAGAAATCGCAAAAGGGCGGAGATCCGGCGCGTGAAGCAGTGGTTGGGAACGGTCGCGGCGCTAGGGCTTACAGCATGCGCCAGTGTGGCTGGGAGCTCGGACGTGAATCTCGACGACATCGCCCGCAGCTATGTCCAGCTTGCCCTGGAGATCGACACTTACGAAAGCGGCTATGTCGACGCCTATTTCGGACCTCCTGAATGGCGCGAGGCTGCCAAGAAGAATCCTCGCGGACGCAGCGACCTGAAAGCGGAGGCGGACCGCCTGCAGGCCTTGCTGGCCAGCTACACATCAGGCGGTGCAGACCTTGTGCAGCGCGCGAAAGTGCTACGCGGCAATATCACCAGCGCCCGGTTTCGGCTCGACATGATCAACGGCGCGCGTGCGCCGTTTGCGGACGAAGCCGAAAAGCTTTTCGCCCTGCGGCCGGAACTGAAGCCGCTATCGGCTTATGATGGCGCGCTGGCAAAGATCGACGCGTTGGCGCCCGGCGTCGGCCCGCTTGCTTTACGCGTCGAGACCCTCCGCGCCGGCTATTCCATCCCGGAAAACCGGGTGCGCGCCGTGATGGACGCAGCCATAGCCGAATGCCGCAAACGCACGCTGGAACACATCAAGCTGCCGTCTAACGAAAGCTTCGGTTTGGAGCTGGTGAAGAACAAAAGCTGGGGCGCCTACAACTATTATCAGGGCGAAAATCACTCGAAGATCGAGATCAACACCGACCTGCCGATGTCGGTTGGCCATGCGCTGACGCTGGCCTGCCATGAAGGCTATCCTGGTCACCACGTGCAGGGCATCTACAACGAGCGGAATTTCCGCACGAAAGGCTGGGCCGAGTATTCGGTCGCGCCTCTTTACGTTCCTGCCTCGCCTTTGAACGAGGGCGGTGCGGATTTTGGTGTGGAGCTGGCTTTCCCCGGCGACGAGCGTGTGAATTTCGAGGCTGAAGTGCTCTATCCGCTGGCCGGCATAGATCCGGCAACCGCCCCGGCCTACGACAAGCTGCGCAAGGCTACGGCTGAACTCGATGGCGCGCTGCTCAAGATATCGCAGATGCAACTCGACGGTGAGATCAACCGCGAGGACGCGATCACGCTGATCCAGAAGTACAAGTTCGCCCCGCGCGAAGTGGCGGAACAGTCGCTGTCGTTTGACCGGGAATACCGCTCCTACGTGATCAACTATTCCGTGGGTGAGAGGCTGGTTCAGGACTACGTTGACCGCGTTGGCGGCGCCGATGCGGCGAAGCGGTGGACCGCGTATGAGCACATCCTGTCAACGCCGATGCTGCCGTCCGACCTCGTGAAATAACGTGCGCCGGCTGCTTGAGGCCAGCGAGTCTTCGGGGCATCACGATCCGGAGCTTGCTCGGGAGGGCCGACATATGCGCATTGCAGCTGTCCGGTCCGCCGTTCTGGTCGTCGCCTCGCTGCTGGCCGCCTGTGTCGCGACGGCGCAACCGCCCGAAGGCGGCGATCCGATCGCCGATCTCATTGAAGACGGTGCGCCCGAAGTACCAGCTGAACTTGTCGAGCCGCCCAAACCTATATCGACTTGGCGACCGCAGACGCTGGACGCCTACCTGTCCTCGTTGCGCTCAAAATCATGTCCGTCAGGTACCGAGCGGGAAGAGCCGGACAGCATCACACTGAAAGCCAGCCCTGTTGCGTTACAGGGCATCAACCCCGGCCGCAAATCCATCGGCGAACTGAATTTCGTCGCCGGCTTTCACCTGACCAGCGACGACAAGCGCTTCGGCGGACTGTCTGGCCTCGATTTCCGCGACCACGGAAACCTTCTCGCCGTAAGCGACACCGGCTTCTTCGTCTGGCTCGACCTGGCTGAAGACGGCGTCACGCCGGTCTCCGCCCGGATCGCCGCCATGCGCGACGGCGCCGGCAAGGTGTTCCCCACCAAGGGCGAAGGGGACGCGGAGGGATTGGCATTGCAGGGCGGCTTAGCTCTGGTGTCTTTCGAGGGCGTCCATCGCGTTCTTGCCTACGACATCGGCAAGTGTGGAACGCGCGCCCGCGGCGCGTCGGTCGGCTGGAATATGGAAAACGCGATAGTGGCCAGCAAGATCAGCGCCGAAGGCAATGAGGGCGCCGAAGCTCTTGCGATCACGCATGACTGGCGCCTGTTCTCGGGCCTTGAGACAAGGGTCGGGAAGGAAAGCATTCTGTCGGCGCGGCCGCTGGAGGTGCGCGCGAAGTTCGACCTGAAGATTGGAAAGAATGCGCCGGAGCTTGTCGGTCTCGATCTCGTCGAGTCAGGCGATGAGGTACATGCTTTCAGCCTGCATCGTTCCTCGCGCGCGCTCACTAGCAACGCCATCACGATCGTCGAAACCGTGTTCGAACGCGATCTCGATCAGACCAACCTGCAGGCGCGCGTTATCAGCGGCATCGACGAACGCGCGCATTCTACATTCAAGATAAAGTCGTCGCGAACGCTCGCCGAAATGAACCTGCTCCTCACGATCGACAACTATGAGGGCATCGCAGCGAAACAGATGCCGGATGGCCACACGCGATTGTTCCTCGTCTCCGACGACAATTTCTCCGCCAGGCAACGCACCCTGCTGATGGTGTTCGACGTGAAGTAGATGCGCGCCATTCGACAGGGGCGCGCGATCTCCGTTTACGATGAAGGCATCAATGTCTGCTTATCTGCCGCGCGGTCGACCCTGCAGGTCACGACAGCGGTCGAGTCATCCGTATTCCTGATCTTGAGTGCGTGGGTCGGCGTCGTAACGCTGCTTTTGATGCTCTCGTCGACACGCACCGAAGCAAAAGCGTGTATACAGTATTCAATGGCCGGATCAGATCTTCTCGACTTCGGTTGTCTCGCCTATGCGACGCGGCGGACGCACCGCACCGTAACCACAACGTCTTCAACAGCAGGCTGGTCCATCTTGGCCTCAACGTCGCGCAGTTCGGTCTGCTGGGGGCCGTCGCAAAGATGCCCGGCTCGACGTTGGCGGCGATCGGGCAGGCGATGCTGCTGGACGACAGTACCCTTGCGCGAAACATCACCGTGTTGGAGCGGCGTGGGTTAGTGCAGGCTGAAGGCGGCCGCGGCCGTGGCGGCGAGCGCCTCACACTGACGTGCAGCGGCCAGAAAATCTTCACGTCAGGCCTGACGATCTGGCTCGATACGAACAAGCTTCTCGCCGCCGAACCTGGCCCGGGAGAGGCAGAACGTGGGCGGGCCTTCCTGTGGCCGCTCGGCCAAGAGTCCGAACGCCTCAAGGCGAACGCTGACACCTTACGGTTTTGCCGTCCATATTGGCATCGCGCGCCTCGCGTTTTGTGTACAATGGCGAACGTCCAGGGAGGTCTCCATGAACCGCATCGCCGTCGCTGCTACCGCCACCTTCGCTTTGGGAGCCTGCTCGGCGCAGGAGATAGCAAAATGCGACGCCGTTGCCCCGCCAATCGAGACTGCACAAGCCGCCACCGCCGCGGCAAGTCCTCCCGTCCCCGGGGCGGTGAATGGTTGGCGCGAGTATCAGCTGCGTGATGGCGTCATCTCAATCCAGGGCAATGGGAAATGGCGCACGGACGTCATCGACGTGCCAGTGGAGGCGGGCAAGGCGCTCGAATACAAGCTCGACATGAAGAAGGGCCAGGGCGTCGTCTACAATATAACCTATGGCGACCTCGAACATGCCGGCATGATGGAAGTGGAGTTCCATGGACATACCGAGAAAGACGCCAGCGGCGCCGGCGATCTCATGTTCTACTCGAAGACCGGCGGCGCGCCCGAAAGCGGCGTATTCACCGCGCCGTGGGACGGCATCCACGGCTGGTACCTCAAGAATGACAGTTCGAAGGACGTCGTCGTGAAGCTCGAATTGGCCGGCTTCTACGGCTTGCAGGCAAAATAGTCCGCCGCCGCTCACCCGTGTCCCCTCGCTTGGCGCTTACCGTGATGGCAAGATGTGCTCTCCTCGAACCTGTATCCGCTTGACAGGAGCAGGGGCGTATTTCTTGCTTGCACCCTAGGGGACTGCGCGCGAATACTTGAGGGATTGCGGTCGATGTCTTTGAAACTCATGTTCGCGGCCGCGCTGGGCGCCCTGACCCTGCAGGGCTGTGCGACAGTCAGCGATCTTGGCGCAACAGGCGTCGCCGAGAACATCGAGGACAACGCCGCCACGCTCAACGACGCGCATACCCGCGCAATGACGGCGATCATCGCGGTCAATGTGCTACGCGCCCGCGATCGCTGGCCAACGAACTACACGACGCTTTCAGGCATCCGGTCGAACCCCACGCTGTCGCTCAATGGTTCGGCCAGCTTCTCGCCGCTGGGCATTGGCAATGCGGATGGGCCCTTCATGGGCTCCTCCGCCAGCGTTTCGCGCAACGAGTCGGCGAATGCCGAATACTCGGTGAATCCCTTCTCCAACAACGACAAGACGCAAGGCCTGCTGAAGCCGATCCAGCCCGAACAACTGGAGAATTACTGGCTCGCCGGCTGGCCGCGCGAAACGCTGATGTGGCTATTCGTCGACGCGGTGACATTCACCGGCGAAAAGCAGCCCTGGTATATCGACGGCGACGAATTCTCTGCCTCTCCCTCTCCGCAGGATGCTGCCAACACGCGGCGCTATGTCGAGATCATCAAGCGCGCCAAGGACGGCCTGGTTGATTTCGGCAAGCTGCCGGAGCCAGGCCTCGATGCGCGCAACTGCTCGCCGTATGACCCTGTCTATCTACGCGAAACGCTCGGTGGTGCGTCGGTCGGTCCGGACGGCGGCGCCTCGCGCGGCGGAAATATGACCGAAACCATCCGCACGGTTGAAAGCCTCACTGGCCGTCAGCTTGTCCTGTCCGAAGAGGCGCGCACGGCCGCTCCGGGGGAGGCAGTGATCGCGCCTGATCGCTTCAATCGTCGTCTGCTGTTGTGCGACGCGGTGGATACGGAGTGGGGCTTCATGGATTCCGCGACTGGGCTTCCGTTTGCCGCGATCCGCACGCGCTCGTTCGACGACATGATCTACTTCCTTGGCGAAACGCTCCGCAGCGGCACGGAAGCCAGCCCCACGGTCGCCGGCGGCGTGATCCTGTTCCAGACTTACAGCGAACGCGCTGAAAGGGCGTTTGCGGTTCGAGTGGAACACGCTGGCCGTGTCTATTTCATTGCTCCGCAAACGCCGGTTGGCGACCCCGGCGGGGCAAAGGATGTGACGGGCAATGTGCTGTCGCTGCTGAACCAGCTCTATCTGTTGGCGCAGTCCGACGAATTCCTGCGCGCCCCGGAAGCCCGGATCCGCTAGCCGGCCGTTCAGGTGGTGTGCTGTTCCTGCAGCCAGCGGGTCAGCACGCCGCCCTTCACACATTGCTCCCACGCCTGCTCCGGCGTCTCGGCGTAGGTGAACAGTGTCTCGTCCGCCTTCGAGATAACGTCGTGCTTCACCAGCGCGTTGAAATTCACGACCTCGCGCCAGAACGCCTCGCCATAGAGCACGATCGGAAGGGGTGGGGCCTTGCCCGTCTGGCGCAGCGCGAGCAGTTCAAACAGCTCGTCAAGTGTTCCAAGCCCGCCAGGGAACACCACCAGCGCATTGGCGCGCATGGCGAAGTGCATCTTGCGCATCGCAAAATAGTGGAAGCGAAAGGTCAGGTCCGGTGTCGAGAAGGCGTTCGGCTCCTGCTCCATCGGCAGGGTGATGTTGTAGCCGATCGACGGCGCCCCCGCGTCGTGTGCGCCGCGGTTCGCCGCTTCCATAATGCCGGGGCCGCCGCCAGTCGCGATGACGTTATCCCGCTTGTGGTTCGTGAGCAGCGCTCCGCCGCGTTCTGACGTGATCTGAGCAAAGGCGCGCGCGTCGTTGTACCAGCGGCGATGCTGAGGCGGTCCCTTCTCGCCGAACCGCGCGCTGCCGAACACGACGACGGTAGAGCGCACGCCCCAGCGGTCGAGCGCTTCCTCGGCCTTGTTGTACTCTAGCATGAAGCGAACGCCGCGCATCGAATCGCTGAGCAGGTAGTCCTGGTCGAGCGCGGCGAGGCGATAGGTAGGCGAGGTCATTTGCGCGACGTTGGCGCCCTTGCCGCCCGACAGGGGGGCGATCTCGGCCCGCCTGAGCGTGCCGGCGGTCGGCGGCTTGTCGTGCTTGCGAGGCTTCTTTGCCATGACGTCCATCGAACATTTCGGGGACGCCTGTCTAACCAATCCCGTTCACCGAAGCGACCGGGAAAAACTGCGAATTTCCCGGCTATTCCATCATGCCCTTGTTCCACACGCTTGGATTGGCTGCGATGCAATCCCGCATCTGGCGAATGGAGGCTGTATGCGCCGCGTCAATCACTTCGACGCCACGGCTTCTCAGGAAGTCCTCGTTGCCGGCCAAAGTCAGGGTGTCGTTGATGACCGCGCGGGCGATCTTGAACTGCACGATCGCGCCCGTGCAAATCATGCCTGGCGAGAGCGACGTATAGAGCGTCGCATCGGACTTTTGCCCCCGCCTTGCGCAGATAATCTATCTCGCCATGCGCAATCGGGTCGCGATGCTGGAACCGCTGATTGTGCCCCGACGCGATCAGATCGGCGCCGCGCGCTAGCGCCCACCCGATCGGCAAACCGCCCTGTTCAAGACTGCGCATGGCTTCCTCTAAGGAGATCTCGATGAACCGAAGGTCGGCAGGTGTGAGTATGACGCTCCCCTCAGCGCGGCTCCCTGCTTCGGGCGCGGAGTGCATTTCAGGCGTGCCTGTGCCAGCATGCAAGGGTTGACGCTTGCTCGCTTGGCGATGGGCGGGACATTGGTGTGGAAGATGTCAGACGAGAGCAAACCGCCGGCGGGTCCACAGACGGCTGATATCTTCGGCCGCCCGACACTGCCGCTTGATGCCTTCGCTGCGGTTGGGCAAAAACCGCTGCAGCCCGGTCAGACGTTCGCCGACCGTTACAAGAGCGAGGCCTTGATCGGACAGGGAGGCGCGGGCGCCATCTACTCCGCTTTCGACGAAACAAGCGAATAGAAAGTCGCGCTGAAAGTCTTGCGCCCCGGACTGGCGCCGACGCCGGACGCGCGCAAGCGCCTGGTTCGCGAAGCGATCATCGCTCGCAACATCCGCCATCCCAACGTCGTCGCCGTTCACGATGTCGGCCAGTCCGAAGGGCAAGTCTACATCGTGATGGAACTGCTGCAGGGAAAGAATCTGCGCTGGTGGTTGGGCGAGCAGAGCCGCCGCGGCGCGGACTGTTCCGTGCCGGCGGCCACGGCGATCATGCTCGCCATTCTTGAGGGGCTGGATGCAGCGCACGCGCAGAACGTCGCCCACCGCGACCTGAAGCCGGAGAATGTGTTTCTGCTGTCCGAACCTGGCGATGGCGCCATGAAGCTGAAAATTCTCGACTTCGGTCTGGCGCGAACGGACGGGCCACAGGCGAGCCATGTTTCGATGATGGGCACGCCTGTCTACATGGCCCCGGAGCAGGGGACCATGCCTGACACGGTGCGCCCTTCCGCCGATCCCTATTCGCTGTCGATCATGTTCTACGAACTGCTCATTGGCGTGCCGCCACAGAGACATTGGCAGCCTCCAAGCCGAGGCAGGGCGGATGTCCCGCAAGCAATTGACACGCTTATCGAAGGAGGGATTGCCGACCACGCTCGCTCGCGGCCGCAATCGGTCGTCGAGTATCGCAATGCCTTGCTGGCGGCGCTTGCGCCTCCGAAGCCAGCTCCGCAGGCGCAAACACCTGTGCTGGCGCAGTAAAAGCCGGCTTCGATGAAGCCTGCGCCCCAGGCTGCTGCTTCAAAGCCTGTCGCATCCACGCCGCCGTCTCCGTCTCCGACGCCGGCCGTGAGCATACCCGACATGCTGAAACAGGCGCAGGCCTAGGCAGACACGGCCAGCGATATGGTGCATGCGAGACAAGCAGGCTGGAACATTCCCTGGGACAATGCGCACGACGTGCTCAAGCGCGCTGCGAAGACCGGCGATATCGAAGCGAAGGTCGCCTATGACTATTTTCTTCGGAAGGGTCTAGGCGGCTCCTGGCCGGCGCAGCCGGACCCGGCGCGCGCCTGGCACCAAATCGCGGCGGCGCATGGGTCAGGCGAAGCGATGTGCGCTCTTGGGCAAATGGATCGCTTCGGTCACGGTGGACCAAAAAATGCCGCGTCATCGATCGCCTGGTTCATCAAGGCAGGCGAAGCTGGCTATCCCCCAGGCGACTATATGGCGGGCTTTGCCTACAGCGCCAAGCTTGGCGACTGGGGCGGCGTCACCGATCTTCCCCGCGCGCGTTATCATTACGAGCGCTGCGAAGGCAGGCGAAACTTCCGCGATGATCCACCTCGGTGAGATGCTGGCCGAAGGCCGCGTCGGCCCCAAAGACCGTGCAGCCGCCAAGAACATGGTTTGAAAAAGCGGAAAAGGAACGCCACCCATCGGCGGTCGACAAACTGAAAGAATACAAGCTCCGCTGAGACTCGCCCAACCGCAGCGACTAGTGCGCCTCCGCCCATGTTTTCCCTGCGTGCGCCTCCACTACCAGTGGCACATTCAGCTCCAGAACAGGCATCGTCGCCCGCGCCATCGTGTTGGCGGCGACTTCCATCAGCTTCTTCGCTTCGCTCGCAGGCGCCTCGAACACGAGTTCGTCATGAACCTGCAACAGCATCTTCGACTTGAGCCCCGCCGCCTTCAGCGCCACCGGCATGCGGATCATCGCCCGCTTGATGATGTCGGCGGCCGAGCCCTGCAGCGGCGCGTTGATCGCCTGGCGTTCACCAAACGAGCGCTCGGCTGAGTTGGGCGATTTGATCTGAGGCAGCCAGACCTTGCGACCGAAGATCGTCTCGACATAGCCATGCTCACGACCGAACGCGCGATGCTGTTCCATATAGTCTTGGATGCCCGGGAATTTCTGGAAGTACTTCTTGATGTAGGCGGCTGCTTCCTCGCGCGGGATCGACAGCTGCCGCGCAAGGCCAAATCCCGAAATGCCGTAGATGATTCCGAAATTGATCGCCTTGGCGCGGCGGCGGATCATCGGATCCATGCCTTTGACCGGCACGTTGAACATCTCGCTCGCTGTCATGGCGTGGATGTCGACGCCTTCCTGGAAAGCCGTTCGCAGGCTCGGTATGTCGGCGACATGGGCGAGCAGCCGCAGCTCGATCTGCGAATAGTCAGCCGACACCAGAACATGCCCCGGCGCCGCGATGAACGCTTCCCGGATCTTGCGACCTTCTTCCGTCCGGACCGGAATGTTCTGAAGGTTGGGATCGGTTGACGCCAGACGCCCCGTCTGCGCGCCCGCCAGCGAATAGGACGTGTGAACGCGCCCCGTATTCGCATCGATCGCATCGCGCAGCGTCTCCGTGTAGGTTGACCGCAGCTTAGACAGCATGCGCCAGTCGAGCAGGACTTTCGGCAACGCATGGCCATAGGCCGCTAGGTCTTCCAGCGTATCCGCGCCAGTCGCCCACGCCCCTGTTTTCGTCTTCTTGGCGCCGGCGACATCCGCAAGACCCATCTTGTCGAACAGGATTTCCCCGATCTGCTTCGGCGAGCCAAGATTGAAGGGCTGGCCCGCCAGCTCCTGCGCCTCGGCCTCCAGCGCGCCCATGCGCTGCGCAAACTCACCCGACAGCTTCGACAGCTTGTCGCGATCCACCAGCACGCCGACGCGCTCCATCTCGGCGACGACGCGTATCAGCGGCCGGTCCTGCGTCTCATAGATCGTGGCGACCTGCTCGCGCGATAGACGCGGTTTCAACCGCTCCCATAGCCGCAGAGTGACATCAGCGTCCTCTGCGGCATAGCGGGTCGCCTTGTCCAGCGGGGCCTGGTCGAACGTGATCTGCGTCTTGCCCGTGCCGATCAGGTCCTTGATTGGAATCGGCTTGTGCCCGAGGTGCAGTTCGGAAAGTTCGTCCATTCCATGATTGTGCTGGCCGGCTTCCAGCACGAAGGACAGCAGCATCGTGTCGTCGATCGGCGCAACGCGGATTTCGTGCGCACAGAAGATCGAGATGTCGTACTTGATGTTCTGCCCGATCTTGAGGACGGAGGGGTCTTCCAGCAGCGGCTTCAGCATTTGCATCGCCATCGCCGTCTCGATCTGCTTCGGCTTCTCGCCGGAAAGCAGGTCGGTCTTGCCCGCGCCGTGGCCGAGCGGAATGTAGCAGGCCTTGCCCGGCGCCAACGCCATCGACACGCCGACCAGTTTTGCGCTTACCGGATTGAGCCCGTCGGTCTCACTGTCGATGGCGACATAGCCCTGCGCCTTCGCCTCCTCGATCCACACTGCGAGGCGATAAGGTTCAACAACGGTTTCATAGGCGTCGAGATCGAAGGGCGCGGCCCGCGGCGCGACCGATTCGAAGCTCTCGCCCGGCACATTGTTGGCCGCAGCGATCGCCGTAGCCTTGGCGGCGCCAGCCCTTTCCCCGGAAAGCGCATTGGCCAGAGCCGGCCCCCCGGCGGATGAGGAAGGCGGCGCTGCCGCTTCCGAGCCGAGCGTCTGCACCACGCGATTTGTCAGCGTCCTGAACTCCATCTCGTTCAGGAAAGCGAGCAGGGGCGCCGGATCAGGATCGGCCACGCCGAGCTCCTCCAGCGGCACCACAACGGGCACGTCGTCCTTCAGCGTCACCAGCACTTTAGATATGCGCGCCTTATCCGCATGCTCGATCAGCGACTCCCGCCGCTTCGGCTGCTTGATTTCTCCCGCCCTCGCCAGCAACGCTTCAAGGTCGCCATATTCCTGGATCAGCAGGGCGGCCGTCTTGATGCCGATCCCGGGCACCCCGGGCACGTTGTCGACGCTGTCGCCGCACAGCGCCTGCACGTCGATCACCTTGTCAGGCGTCACGCCGAATTTCTCGAACACTTCCGGCGCGCAGATCTTCCTGTCCTTAACCGTGTCCAGCATGCAGATACGGTCGTCGACCAGCTGCATCAGGTCCTTGTCCGCCGACACGATGGAAACACGCGCGCCCTTCGCCGCTGCCTGCCGTGAGTAGGTGGCGATCAGGTCGTCCGCTTCGAAGCCCTTCATCTCCAGCGCGGGCTGGCCAAAGGCGATCGCGGCGCGCCGCACCAGCGGAAACTGCGGGATCAGGTCTTCCGGCGGATCGGGCCGATGCGCCTTGTACGCGTCGTAGAGATCGTTCCGGAACGTGTGCTGGCCGGCGTCAAATATGCAGGCGAAATGGGTCGGCTGCTCGCCCGCCTTCAGGTCCTCAAGCACCTTCCAAAGCATGTTGCAGAAGCCTGACACCGCTCCCACAGGCAGTCCGTCCGATTTGCGCGTCAGCTGAGGCAGGGCGTGATAGGCTCGAAAGATGAAGCCCGACGCGTCGATCAGATAGAGGTGGCTGGACGCATCAATTGGGCGGTGAACGGGCATGCATGATCTCCTGTTCAATCCCTAACAGCCCTCGTCGCCCGCTGCCAGATTTCGCGCTGGGATTTGGTTGAGAGTGGTTAACCGTGTGCGCGCATCTTCGTGCGTCAGGTGCGGATGCTCCACGGGAATTTAATCAATCCCTGCGAGGTTTCCCCAGACCTATGTTCTCCGGGGACAATATGGCTGAGGCCAGGATCACACCCGCGCCAGTCCAGAGGCCGCTGTTATTCAGCCGCGCCCTGTATCTCAACGCCTCGACCATCTTCGGTTCGACGATCGCGGCCGTGCAGGGCATCGTCATCGCCCATTTCTTCGGCGTCGCATGGGGGCTCGCCTGGGCTGCGGTCTCGATCGGCATGATGGTGTGGGTCGTCGCCGCCGCCATGAAAGCGAATATGGGCGACCGGGACGCCGCCACGCGATTCAATCTCGTCCACTTCGTCATGGTCGCGTTGTGGATGGTCAGCGCCATCGCTGTGTGGATGACCGGCACAAAGGGCGCCTGGGTCATCGCGATGACCATTCCAGCTAATTGGGCCATCCACATTATCTTCTCAGGCAAGGGAAACTTGAAGGTCGTCCTGCGCGTGCTCGCGGTCTGCACCGTGCCGATGATGGCATTCCTGATGTATTCGGCGTGGACCGAGTTCCCGATGTGGGTCGCCATCCCGTGCTCGATCTCCGCCGTCACGATGGTTCTGAGCATCACGGAGTCGGCATATACCTTCAACAAGACCTTCCTCGACCTGCAGAAGGCGCTCGCCGAGTCATCGGCCACCAAGGAACGTCTCGAATTCGCGATCCGGAGCGCGGGCGATGGCTATTTCGAGATCGACCTCCGCTCGATGATCTGCACCCTCAATCAGGGCCTCGCCACGAAGCTGGATCTCGGCGCCGAGCCGAAACACATCTCCGTCGCCTATGACATCGTCCACCCGGAAGACGCCCCTCTGCTGTTCGAGCAGCTGCTTGCTGTGCAGGACGGCGTCAGTGACGGCTGGAAGCAGGAAATGCGCGTCAAGCTGCCGACAGGCGGCTGGTGCTGGATGCAGCTGCGCGCCCAGGTGCTCGCCGCCAACGCCGCGCACGGCAAGAAGCTGATCGGCACGGTCGTCGATCTCACCGCCTGGAAGAAGATCGAGGACGAACTGCGCGCCGCAAAGGAGCTGGCCGAGGCGTCCTCCAACGCCAAGTCGCAATTCCTTGCCAACATGAGCCACGAGATCCGCACGCCCCTCAACGGCGTGCTCGGCATGGCCCAGTCGCTCGAGGATGACCAGCTCACCGCGGCGCAGAAAGACAAGGTTGCTGTCATTCTCGATAGCGGCAAGTCGCTGATGGCCCTGCTCAACGACGTGCTCGACCTGACGAAGATCGAGGCCGGCAAACTCGAGATCTCCGCCATTCCGGGCGATTTCCTGCACACCATGAAGCGCACCCGACAGCTGTTCCAGTCCAGCGCCGAAGACAAGGGCCTCGATCTGTTCGTGCGCTACGACGCCCATTTCCCGCAACGCCTCAACTACGATCCAACTCGCGTGCGCCAGTGCGTGTCGAACCTCTTGTCGAACGCCATCAAGTTCACCGCCCAGGGCAGCATCGAAGTCATCGTCTCGGCGAAGCGGCTGGACGACGGCCAGTACATAGTCGCGGTCGATGTCTGCGATACCGGCATCGGCATGAGCCCGGAAACGTGCGTCAAGCTGTTCACCGTCTTCACCCAGGCCGACGGCGCCACGACGCGCAAATTCGGCGGGTCGGGCCTCGGTCTTGCGATCTCGCGCCAGCTCGCCCGCATGATGGGCGGCGACCTCACAGTGAAGTCGGAACAGGGCAAGGGCTCCACCTTCCGTCTCACCTTCAAGGCGCAGGAAGTTGCGCCGGCCGCCGCCTCGGCCCCCGTCGTGAAAACCGTCGACCTCAACAAGCGCACGCTGCGCGGCCAGCGCATCCTGCTGACCGACGACAACGCCATCAACCGTCAGGTCATCAAGCTCTTCCTCGCCCCGCAGGGCTGCGACATCGTCGAGGCGACCAACGGCAAGGAAGCGCTCGACCGAATCGCCCAGAACGAGTTCGACCTCGTCCTGCTCGACGTCCATATGCCGGTCATGGACGGCAAGGAAACCATCCAGCGCATCCGCGCTTCTGATAAGTG
This sequence comes from Hyphomonadaceae bacterium, assembly GCA_947474455.1. Taxonomy (GTDB): domain Bacteria; phylum Pseudomonadota; class Alphaproteobacteria; order Caulobacterales; family Hyphomonadaceae; genus UBA7672. The sequence continues at coordinate 67,932 of CANJIL010000001.1, forward strand.
GGCGACGCTCCCTGTGATCGCGCTGACGGCGGACGCCATGAGCGGGGACCGTGAAAAATATCTGGCCCTCGGCATGACCGACTACTTGTCCAAGCCTGTCGATCAGCGGGAGCTGATCATCAAGATGCACCAACTCCTTGGCCTAGAAGCTCCTCCGGCGCAGGCGAAATCGGCCTGAGGCCGGGGGTTCCACCTCGCCATCCAGTTGAACTGGCTGCGTCACACAGGGTCGTGATCACCCCGGCGTCATGATTGCTCCGCAATACCGGCCTAATTTGCTGCACTGGCGCTCCCGCCCTATGGCCGGTCGCCTTGCGGACGCGGCGCTTTGAGGCCAGTGTTCGGGGCGGAAATTGCCCCGGACGCGGGCGCGACACTGGAGTTCTACGCTTATGCCGGCCCAGCCCACTGAGCCCAAAGTCTCGAAGCGTTCCCTTCTAGCGCGCGTGTTCGTGCCGCTGATTGGGGTTGCTGCGATCTCCGGGGCGTTCTTCGTCGCCCCGCTTCTGAACATCGAATCCCCGCCCCCGGCCGTGGCTCAGCCGGCTACGCAGCAGCAGGCGATCAACCGCCCCGGTTTTGCGGGCGAGGATTTTGCCGCCCTGTCCAAACGCCTCATGCCGGCCGTGGTGAACATCTCTACGCGCCAGACCGTGGCGCGCGGCGATGGCCTGCCGTCCTTCGGCCCGAACTCCCCCCTCAACGAGTTTAACGACCTGCTCGGGCGCGGGCAGGGCGGTCTGCGCCGGCAGTCCTCGCTCGGATCGGGCTTCATCATCGATGCGGCGGGCTATGTCGTCACCAACAACCACGTCATCGAAGGCGCCGACGAGATCGACGTCAACCTGTCCGACGGCACCGTCCTTCCCGCCAAGTTAGTCGGGCGCGACGAGGATGTCGACCTTGCCTTGCTGAAAGTCGAATCCCGCACGCCGCTGACGCCGGTTCCTTGGGCCAACTCGGATACGGCCGAAGTCGGCCAGTGGGTCGTGGCCATCGGCAACCCGTTCGGCCTCGGCGGCACGGTCACCGCCGGCATCATCTCCGCCCGCAACCGCGACATCAGTGCGGGCTCCTATGACGACTTCATCCAGACGGACGCCGCCATCAACAAGGGAAACTCGGGCGGTCCGCTGTTCAACCTGCGCGGCGAGGTAGTGGGCATCAACACCGCCATCATCTCGCCCGGTGAAGCCGGCGGATCGGTCGGGGTCGGCTTCTCGGTTCCCGCCAACTTCGCAAAGGTCGTGATCGGCCAGCTGCGCGCATCGGGCCAGACCAATCGTGGCACGATGGGCATCACGGCTCGTTCTGTCGATCAGCCGCTCGCTGAAGCCTACGGCCTCAGCAGTCCCACTGGCGCCATCGTGACGTCCGTCGCCAAAGGCGGCGCTGCGGAAGCCGCCGGCATCAAGGTCGGCGACCTCATCACTACGCTCAACAACCAGACCATCAAGGAAAGCCGCGACCTCTTCCGCATCATGGGCGTGACGCAAGTCGGCGCGCAGGTCTCGGTCCGCTATCTCCGCAATGGCAAGCAAGGCTCAGCCACCGTGAAGCTCACGGGCGCAACCGCTGCTGCCGCGAAGCCGGTCGAGCGTGATGTCGCCAAGGAACTCACCAATATCCTCGGCATCAAGTTCAAGGCGATCGAGGACACCGACCGCCGCCGCCGCGGCATTCCCGCGTCCGTTCGCGGCGTCATAGTGCAGTCGATCGAGACTGGTTCCGACGCGCTCGGCAAGCTCCCGCTAGGCTCTGTGGTGACCGAAGTCCACTTCCAGCCGGTCTCGTCTCCCGAGCAAGCCATCGCCGCCGCCGAAGCCGCCAAACGCGCCAACAAGCCCGTCCTTCTCCAGGTCTGGGGCGATGGCGAGGTAACCTACGTGGCAGTGCGGGCAAGGTAGCGCGTACGTCCTCGTTGTTCGACGGACCACCCTTCGGGCCTGCTCACCATGAGGGCCGATCGGCTCACGGCAGAGCTGCCCTCATGGTTAGCAGCACGCGAAGCATGCTGCCCGTCTAACCACGAGGGAGCGCTAACCGAAGTTGGCTACCCGCCAACAATCTCGCCGACCCCGTATCCCTGAAAGAACAGCGCCGCCCGCAGATCCGTATGCTGTATCCGCGCTCGCGTCTCCGCCGCCACTATGGGTTTAGCGTGATAAGCAACACCCAACCCAGCCGTCCGGATCATGTCGAGATCGTTCGCGCCATCGCCCAGCGCCACCGCATCATCCGCCGTCAGTCCAAGCGCCGCCGTCTCTTCCAGCAACGCCGTCAACTTTGCCTCGCGCCCGAGGATCGGCATCCCAACCGCGCCGGTCAGCGTCGCGCCGTCATCGATCAGCGTGTTGGCGCGGTCCGCATCGAACCCCGCCATCTTGGCGACACGCGAGGTAAAATACCGGAAGCCGCCCGACACCAGCACCGACCGCGCGCCATGCGCCTTCATAGTCGCCACCAGCGCGCGCGCGCCCGGATTCAGCCGCACGCGCTCGGTATGGCAGGCCTCCAGCGCGCCGAGCGCCAGCCCCTTCAGCATCGCCACCCGCTGCGTCAGCGCTCCCTCGAAATCCAGCTCGCCCCGCATCGCCCGCTCGGTAATGGCGGATACTTCCGCTTTCAGTCCGGCAAAGTCCGCCAGCTCGTCTAGGCATTCCTGACCGATGATCGTGGAATCCATGTCCGAGATCAGCAGCCGTTTCCTGCGGTTGGTCTTGGGCGTAATCGCCCAGTCCGCCGCTGCCTCTGGTGTTTTGGCCTCCAGCCAGTTCACAAGTTCCGCGCCGCCGGCCACATCCCGCTCCGCGATCCGCAAACCGCTGCCCGAACGGTCGACCAAGTCGCCCAGGCCGCCGGGCGCCGCCTTTGCCAGCTGCGCAACATCGCTGCGATGGGAGACAAGGGTCAGAACAAGAGTCATGGACGTTGCCGCCGTGTCGCGTTAGGCCGAGCGATGCGCTCTATCAGGCGCTGCGGTCACGCGTAAACAGTGAACCGCCAGAGCTGGGGAATTGGCGTAAGGAATGCGACCGACTATCTTGATTCATGGCCCGACAGCCAGCGGCAAGACCAAGCTGGCAATCGCCCTCGCAAACCGGCTCGATGGCGAAATCATCAACGCCGACGCCATGCAGTGCTATGCCGATCTCCATATTCTTACCGCCCGCCCCGACGCCGAAGAAGAAGCGGCGGCTCCGCACCACATGTTCGGCCATGTCGACGCCGCCACGAGATATTCGGCAGGCTCCTGGTCGAAGGAAGCAGCCTCAAAAATCGCGGAGCTGCGTGAACGCGGCAAACTCCCCATCGTTGTGGGCGGCACAGGCCTTTACCTCATGGCCCTAACCGAGGGCCTCTCCGAAATACCGCCCATCCCCGACACAGCCCGCCGCGAAGCCCGCGCCCGCGTCGCGCAGGATCAGTCAGCTGCCTTCGCCGACCTGCTCGCGAAAGATCATGCCGCAAGAGACCGCATCGAGCCCCAGGACAGGCAGCGCACCGCCCGCGCGCTCGAAGTCCTGATTGCCACCGGTCGCCCCATCTCGTCCTTCCATGGCGAGCAGGCGCCGGTGCTCGAAGCCGGCTCATGGATCGGCGTCGCTCTTACACCGCCGCGCGAACACACCTACGCGCGCATCGACATCCGCGTGGACAAGATGATGAAGCTCGGCGCGCGCGATGAAGCCCGCCGCCTCTGGGAGCGGAAACTCGATTCCGAACTTCCCGCCATGCGCGCCCACGGCATGCCCGGTTTTGCCGATCACTTCGCCGGCCACGCCGCGCTCGCCGACGCGGTCGATCGCTGCAAGCGCGACACCCGCCGTTACGCCAAGCGCCAGATGACCTGGATCGCTCACCAGTTCACCCGCTGGCCCCGCGTGCCATCCCAAGACGTCTATGTCCGAACCCGCGTAATCGTGGATATGCACGCAGAAGTGCAGAACAGGGGCCATTAAACTCCGAGATCGACGACCAAGGTCATTTCTACCCCGCCAGACTGCATTGACGCTGCGCCCGTGAAACGGTATTGGCCTTTTCCATAGTGTTTTTGGGAGAAAAACCCATGTCCGGGAGCCAGCAGGCGCTCGTACTCGTGTTCGGCTCGCCGCCGGCCCGGTAGTCCTACCGGACCGAACGGCGAGACGCGAAATCGAAGGGCCCGAGTGGCCCTTTTTCTTTTCCCAGAACCTGCAAGACACTGTGAAAGCCCGAGATGGACGGAAATTCGAAAATGGACACGCAGACGCCGAAACAGGTTGCGGCCGAACAGCTGACCGGCGCGGAGATCGTTATGCGCGCGCTCGCCGATCAGGGCGTCGACACGATCTTCGGCTATCCCGGCGGCGCTGTCCTTCCGATCTATGACGCGATCTACGCCCAGCAGGAGGTTCGCCACATCCTCGTCCGGCACGAGCAGGGGGCCGGTCACATGGCGGAAGGTTACGCCCGCTCCACCGGCAAGTGCGGCGTCGCGCTCGCAACCTCCGGCCCCGGCGCCACCAACATGGTGACCCCGCTCGCCGACGCCCTGATGGATTCCATCCCCATGGTCGTCTTCACCGGCCAGGTTCCCACCCACCTGATCGGCTCCGACGGTTTCCAGGAAGCCGATACGGTTGGCATCACGCGCTCCTGCACCAAGCACAACTATCTCGTCCGCGACGTGAACGATCTCGCGCGCACGATCCACGAGGCCTTCTACGTCGCCACTCACGGCCGACCCGGCCCCGTGCTGGTCGACATTCCGAAGAACGTCCAGTTCGCCAAGGGTCGCTATGTCGGCCCCGAAGCGATCGAGCATCGCACTTATCATCCGCGCACCGAACCTCAGGACAAGCGCATCGAGGAAGCGCTCGCCCTGATGGCCAGCGCTCAGCGCCCGATCATCTACAGCGGCGGCGGCGTCATCAATTCCGGCCCCGCGGCTTCCGAAGCCCTGCGCGCGTTGGCGAAAGCCACAGGCTGGCCTGTCACCTCCACGCTGATGGGCCTCGGCGCCTTCCCGGCGTCGGATAAGCAATGGCTCGGCATGCTCGGAATGCACGGCTCGTTCGAATCTAACAACGCCATGCACGATTGCGACGTCATGCTCTGCGTCGGCGCCCGTTTCGATGACCGCGTCACCGGCCGTCTCGACGCCTTCTCGCCCCGCTCGAAGAAGATCCACATCGACATCGACCCATCCTCGATCAACAAGAACGTCCGCGTGGACATTCCGGTTGTCGCTGACTGCGGCAAGGCGCTGAAGGCGCTGGTTAAGGGATGGGTCAAGGTCGCGGGCAAGCCGTCCGACATCAAGCCATGGTGGAAGCAGATCGACGAATGGCGCGCCCGCAAGGGCTTCGCCTATCCGAACTCGAAAAAGCTCATCAAGCCGCAATACGCCATCGAGCGTCTCTACGAGCTGACGAAGGACCGTGACGTCTACGTCACCACCGAAGTTGGCCAGCACCAGATGTGGGCCGCGCAGTTCTTCCATTTCGATCAACCCAACCGCTGGATGACCTCCGGCGGCCTCGGCACGATGGGCTATGGTCTGCCCGCCGCCATCGGAGTGCAGGCCGCGCACCCGAAAGCGCTCGTCATCGACATCGCGGGCGACGCGTCCGTGCAGATGACCATGCAGGAAATGTCGTGCGCCGTTCAGCACGAACTGCCGGTCAAGATTTTCATTCTCAACAACGAATGGATGGGCATGGTCCGCCAATGGCAGCAGCTGCTGCATGGCGAGCGCTATTCGCATTCTTATTCCGACGCTCTGCCGGATTTCGTGAAGCTCGCCGAAGCCTATGGCTGCCACGGCATCCGCTGTGACGATCCCGCCAATCTCGACGACGCCATCCTCGAAATGATCAACACGCCGAAACCAGTGCTGTTTGATTGCCGTGTCGAAAAGGCCGAGAACTGCTTCCCGATGATCCCCTCGGGCGCCGCCCACAACGAGATGATCCTCGGCAAGATATCCGGCGACGAGATAGGTGAAGCCGGGAAGATGCTGGTCTAGAAAAGCGAGGTCAGCGGGGCGGCACGGGAGAGGAAGATGGCGGATTTCTTCGCAAGGTTAGGGGTGGAGCAATGGCTTGCGCTGCTGTCGGCCTTGCTCGCCCTCTCGTCCTTCTTCCTCAACCTGCGTCTTGTGGCCCGTCAGGAAAAACGCAACGCCGCTAATCTCAAGCTCGCGCACGACAGCGACATCATCAACTGGTCCGACGAAGTGATCGAAACCCTTGCTACCGCGCAGGAAATTCTGGCCGAGAAGGGCGTCTCTTTTGGCGACGCCGAATTCCCGTCCCGCCGCTCCAACGCCCGCGCGCAGATCTCTGCGCTGATCGACCGTGGCCGCCTCTTCTTTCCCAACCGCGCCGATGGCGATCATGGTGTCGAGAAGGAGGCCGGCTACCAGGGCCGCCGCCAGCCGGTGCTCGACGTGCTGGTACAGGCCTACGCGACCATCGACAAGTCCGGCGGATCGCCCGGCCCGGATCGCGCCGCCGGCGAAGCCCTGCTCAAGCAGCGCCGCCTGTTCGTCGCCGAAGTGTTCAAGACCGTCGACCCGATCCGTCGCGGCGAGACAATCAAGGAGCTTGCGGCATGACCCGCGCCACCCGCACCCGCGCCCCCGCCAAGACCGGCGTCCGCGAAGATCCCGCCTCCGCCTATGACATGACCGCGTCCGACGAGGGCATCGAGCAGCGAACGCTCGCCTGCATCGTCGACAACGAGCCGGGCGTGCTCGCCCGCGTCGTCGGCCTGTTCTCCGCCCGTGGCTACAACATCGAGTCGCTGACGGTCGCCGAGATCGACCGCAACGCGCACCAGTCGCGCATCACTATCGTCACCTCCGGCACCAATCACGTGCTCGAGCAGATCGAGCAGCAGCTGCTCCGCCTCGTCCCCGTCGCAAAGGTAATCGATGTCAGCAATTCCAGCGGCGGCATCGAGCGCGAACTCGCGTTGGTGAAAGTTGCAGGCAAGGGCGACGCGCGCGTTGAGTCGCTGCGCATTTCCGAAATCTTCCGTGCGCACGTCATCGACACGACAAATGAGAGCTTCATTTTCGAAGTCACCGGCGCCAGCCAGAAGATCGACCAGTTCGTGGAACTCATGCGCCCCCTCGGTCTTGTCGAGGTTTCGCGCACGGGTGTTCTCAGCATCCAACGCGGTAAGGAAAAGGCAGGATGACCCTGTCGTTCAAGAAGCACCCCTATCGCGCCGCATTCGCGGCACTCGTAACAGTACTGCTGGTCGCCTGCTCCGGGCCGGTCGCCGAACTGGGCGCTGTCGTTTCCGCTACTAGCACGGCGCAGGCAACGCTTGATTCCGCTCTGCAAGCCGATCGCGATTTCGCAGCTGCTGTCGCCAAGGACGGCCCGAAGGTCGGCTTCCTCGCCTGGTTTCACGCCACCGACAGCCAGTTCATTCAGCCCGGCGCATATCTCAGGGGCGCTGAGGCGATCGCCGCGCCGTTCGATCAGTCCCCGCCCGGCTTCGCCATCGGCTGGACGCCTGACAGCGGCGTCGCATCTCCATCTGGCGAATTCGCCAGCACCACGGGCCGCTACACCGTGAAGATGGGCGACCAGCTGCTAGAGCAGGGCCGCTACATGACCTCCTGGCGCAAGGACGAAGCCGCCGCCTGGAAAGTCGTTATGGACGCCACCATCCCCGATCCCGCGACCTCCAACTTTCCGCCGACGCCAGATCCCCAGGGCCGGCCGGGCTAAACGACGTTTTCAGTTTCCGACTAGGGCGCGTTCGCGTATGGACCCGCCAAATCCCAAGGTGAGTGACATGAAAGTCTTTTACGAGAACGACGCCGACCTCTCGATCATCCAGTCCAAGAAAGTCGCCGTCGTCGGCTATGGCAGCCAGGGCCACGCCCACGCACTCAACCTGCGCGAAAGCGGCGTGAAGGATCTCGTTGTCGCGCTCCAGCCGAACTCGCAGTCCAAGCCCAAGGCTGAACAGGAAGGCCTCAAGGTCGTCACGCCCACCGAGGCCGCCAAATGGGCCGACGTGATGATGATCCTCACGCCCGACGAAAAGCAGGCCGTCCTCTACGCCAACGAGATCGAGCCGCACACCCGCAAGGGCCAGCACCTGATGTTCGGCCACGGCTTCAACATCCACTACGGGCTCGTCAAGCCGCGCAAGGACATGGACGTGTCGCTCTCCGCCCCCAAGGGGCCCGGCCACACGCTGCGCAACCAGTACACGCAGGGCCGAGGCCTTCCGGGCCTAATCGCCATCCATCAGGATCCCTCGGGGCTCGCGCAAGCGACCGCCCTCAGCTACTCGAAGGCCATCGGCAACACCCGCGCGGGTGTCATCGAAACCTCCTTCCGCGAAGAAACCGAAACCGATCTCTTCGGTGAGCAAGCGGTTCTCTGCGGCGGCCTCGTCGAACTGATCAAGGCCGGCTATGAAACTCTGGTCGAAGCCGGCTACGCGCCGGAGATGGCCTATTTCGAATGCCTCCACGAAGTGAAGCTGATTGTCGACCTCATCTACGAAGGCGGCATCGCCAACATGAACTACTCGATCTCCAACACCGCCGAATTCGGAGAATATGTCACCGGCCCGCGCATAATCACTTCGGAAACGAAGGCTGCGATGAAGAAGGTCCTCGAAGACATCCAGCAAGGCCGCTTCGCCCGCGACTGGGTCCTCGAAAACCAGGCCGGCGCCCCGTCCTTCCAGGCCATGCGCCGCAAGATGAGCAACCACCCGATCGAGGAAGTCGGCGAAAAACTCCGCGCCATGATGCAATGGTCGAAATCGAACCGCCTGGTGGACCGCAATCGGAACTAGCTCGGATTGATCCTCCTTCGCGAAGCGCGGGGGCAATCCCTCACTCTGTCGCCTTGATCGTCTCAGGATCGAAGATCGCGAGGTCCGAGGGCATGAACGCCACGGCGGCCTTCGTGGCCGATCCCGGCAGGCGGAAGAAATAGCGCGCGCCCCGTTCGGAAGGGCCGAGCTGGCCGCGTGGCGGGCTGGGTTCGTCGACCTTCTGGTCCAGGAACAGCTGATATTTCGCCGTCAGCGCGCCGGTCGGCCGTAACTCCAGCTTGCCAGACGCCAATCCAGCCGGCGCGAACAAACATTCCTCATTGCCTGGCGCGGGCGAGGCCGCACGCACAGCGGGCAGGATCGACGCCATGTCCGCGCCCTCGGCAATGTCGAACAACTGCACCACATGAAAACCCTGCACGCCGTTGCTCTCGGGGTCGGTGAATTCCTCGACAATCCCCGGCAGCGCAGCATCAGCCCCGTAGGGCGCGCTATCCCCCGGGCATTTGAGACTCCACATCGAAACGCCTGCGCCGCGCACCTCGCCCCACGTGCATCCAGTCATCGCCTCGGCGAGACTCGGCGGCGGGACGGGCGCGGCGTCAGGCGTCTCGGGCGCTTATTCTTGCGCGGATGCAACCGGCGCATCAGGCGTACAGCTCGCAAGCAAAACAAGCGCTGCCCCCAGAACCGATTTCCGCATGTCTCTCGCCCCAGGCTAGGCTCGCAGCCGCCAACTGGCTAGCATCTGGGCAGGCGCGGTAACATCGCGATTTCATGTCACCCGCGGTGTGTCCACTGTGGCAGCCTGCCATGCTAGGGATCGTCGATGTTCACCCACCGACTTGCGACCGAAGCTGATCTCCCCGCCATCACGGCCCTGATGGAGATCGCCATCGCCGAGCATCTCAAGGCCTTCCTCGATTCCGCCCAGGTCGAACTCTCGAAGTCCATCATGGGCCTGGACACCCAGCTGATTGCTGACCGCACCTATGTCGTCGTGGAAGAGGAGGGGCGTCTCGCCGGTTGCGGCGGTTGGTCCCGCCGCGCCACGCTCTATGGCGGCGATCATTCCACCAGCCAGCGCAACGCAGCCCTGCTGGACATGTCGAAGGACGCCGCCCGCATCCGCGCCATGTACACCCACCCGGATTTCAAGCGGCGAGGCGTCGGCCGCCTCATCCTCGACATCTGCGAAGGCGCTGCGCGCGAGGCCGGGTTCAAGTCGGTCGAGCTCATGGCCACGATGTCGGGCGAGCCGCTCTACCGGGCCTGCGGCTATAACGATATCCAGCGCATCATCGCCGCCTCGAAGGATGGCGTTGATGTTCCCGGCGTCCGGATGGGCAAGACGCTCTGATCAAGGTTGCCGAAGCCCCCCGCAACCGCCATCTTGCCTTCATGCCCCATGACGCCTCCGAAGCTCCCACCCAATCCCGCCGGCAGCCGATCTTCAACGCGCCGCTGATTGCCGTTATCATGTCGATCCTGTTGGTCGCGCTCTATGCCGCCTACGCCTTCGCGCCGTATGCGGAGCAGCAGGCCACGCTCTACGATTTCGCCCTCGCGCCGGAGCGCTTCTGGGCGCCCGCCGGATCGCCGGATGTCTATCCCGATACGCTGTCCGGCCTGCTGACGCTTGGGTCCACCGCGCTGCTGCATGGCGACTGGATGCACGTCATCGTCAACGCGCTCATGCTGCTGGCGTTCGGCTCGCCGGTTGCGCGCACGCTGGGTTCGGGTCCGACAGGCTGGGGCCTCTGGATGATCATTTTTCTGGGTTCGGTCATTGCCGGATCCGCCCTCTATCTTGCCTTTGCAACGGCCGAGAGTCCGTTCGCGGTCGGCGCCTCGGGCGGCACGTCAGGCCTCGTAGCTGCCGCCTTCTTGCTCGATCCCTATGGCTTGAAACGCAAGTTGTGGTCTCGCGAGTTCCTCGGCCTGACCATCGCTTTTGGCGTCGCCAATGCGGTGCTCACATTTGTGGCCCCTCAACTCCTCGGCATGGGGCTGGCTTGGGAAGCGCATGCCGGGGGCTATCTAGCAGGGGCAATTCTGATGGCTGTGCTGCCGGTTAAGGGTTACCGGCCAGAGGAATCATGACGATTTGGCGCCCGCCTCATTCGGGCCGCGTTCATGTTGGAGGGGCGTATATCGCCACCTTGAACAGCCCGTCGTGTTTCGCGGCCCGTCCCTGAAGGAGACTAAGATGAGGCTTCTGGCTATTGCTGCAACGGCCCTGCTGGGTGTGTGCGCTGCGACTGCAGACACAGCCAAGGACGGCGCCATTCAGGTAAAGCCGGGCAAGTGGAAGTGGAAGCAGGAAACCAGCATCATGGCGATCCCGCTAAACGAGGAAAACCTCGAATGCCTGATCCCGCAGAAGGCGCGCATCACGCTGTCGAAACTGGCGCGCGATCTTGAGGAAGGCTGCACGGTCGACGAAGTCGTTCCGATTGCGGCCGGCTACTCGTTCAAGCTCATCTGCAAGGGCAAGACGACCGGCAATGCCGAAGCCACGCTGACGCACACGCAGACCACGATGACGATCCGCGCCAGGGGCACGGCCAATCTCGGCCCCATCCCGGCCGGCTTCTCGATGAATGCCGACGCCACCTACCAGGGCGACTGCAGCCCCGCTGAAGTCGCGACGGAAACGGAACGCTGGAACAAGGAGAACTCCGGCGTGAAGCCGTAGGGATCGCGCCCGAAAACACTAACGCCCCGCGGGATCAGTGCGGGGCGTTTTGTTTTCAGCCGCCGGTTTCTAGAAGCCGAAGGTCAGGCCCGCCTGCACGACAGGATAGACTTTGTAATCTTCGATATCGTCCTGCAGGTTCTGCTCTTCGATCGCCAGCTGTTGCTGGAAGTTTGGGTCGTTTGACAGCGTGCCGCCGCTCGCCGTCATATTCACCTCGGGCGATCCCGTGAACATCGCGCCGACAATGAACTTGAAGCCCATCCCCGGGCCCGAACCCTGGAATGTCGAATCCCAGCCGAGGCCAACGAACGGCGCCGTATCCTCAAGAGCGGCCGTCATGTCCAGATTACCGACCTGTGCGGGCGTAAACGTTTGGTTGCCGATTTCCACGTTTTGGGTCGGCGCCGCGTTGAGCTTGAGGGTCTTCTCACCAAAATACGCGCCCGCAGTCAGGATGAAGCTGTTGGAGAACGGCCTGAAGTCCACGAACGCCCCTAGCGTCGTCAGGTCGAGATCGCCGTCGTAGGCAATGTCGTCGAACGTGTCGTCGACGCCGTACTGGAAATAGTTGTAGCCGCCGCGCAGCTGGAACATCGGCGAGATCTGCGTCTGCACTTCAACCGAGCCGCCCATCGTGCCGATGCTTCCGCCAACCGCGAGCTGCGCGTGCGCGGCCTGCGCGCCCATACCGCCGCTGATGGCCATGGCGGCCAGCGCCAACGTTCGTTTCATGAGGGGTTCCCCAAGTCAGACGTGAGGCCTGGCAAGCTTGTCGCATTCGCTACGCTGGGCAAGCACGCGCGCTGTGTGCGCTCACAGCGGCAAAAGCCTTAAATGACGTTAGGGAAAGGTGCGGCCTAATCACAGACTTGCCTGAACGCCCCAATTTATGCATGTTCCCGCCCATCTTGCCGGGCGGGCCAAGCGCAATTCCAAGGGGGTTTTGCGGGGAAGTCGTCCAAATTCAACCCGTTAAGAGGACGACACATGAGCGACTTGTCGCTGTGGCTGCCCATCGTGGCAGGCTTTATCGCGGTAGCGTTTGGGGTCTTCGCGACCCAGCGTATTATGGCCATGTCGACGGGCAATGCCCGCATGCAGGAAATTGCAAAGGCCATTCAGGAAGGCGCGAACGCCTATCTGAACCGTCAGTATCGCACGATCGGAATAATCGGCGTGGTTGTGGCCATTCTGGTAGCGATCGCGTTCCGCAACTGGCAGGCGCCTGTCGGCTTCGTGCTCGGCGCGGTTCTTTCCGGCGCTGCCGGCTATATCGGCATGAAGATTTCGGTGCAGGCCAACGTCCGCACCACAGAAGCCTCGTCCAAGGGCTTGGCCCAGGGCCTCCACGTCGCCTTCCAGTCCGGCGCCGTAACCGGCATGCTGGTGGTCGGTCTCGCCATCATCGGTCTCGGCGGCTACTACGCGCTGCTTACCACCGGCCTTGGCCTCGAGCCGGGCGACCGCACAGTTGTCGACGCAATGGTCGCCCTCGGCCTCGGCGCTTCGCTGATCTCCATTTTCGCCCGTCTCGGCGGCGGTATCTTCACCAAGGGAGCCGACGTGGGCGGCGACATGGTGGGCAAGGTTGAGGCGGGCATCCCGGAAGATGATCCGCGCAACCCCGCCACAATCGCCGACAACGTGGGCGACAACGTCGGCGACTGCGCCGGCATGGCGGCCGACCTGTTCGAAACCTACGCGGTGACCATCGTCGCCACGATGGTTCTCGCCTCGATCTCCTTCTCCGGCGCGAATGAGGCCGGCATGATGGTTCTGCCGCTGGTGATCGCCGGCGTCTGCATCGTCACGTCGATTATCGGCACCTTCTTCGTCCGTCTGTCCCCGGGCTCGCGCAACGTGATGGGCGCCCTCTACAAGGGCTTCATCGCCTCGGCCGTGCTTTCGGTTCCGGCGCTCTATGGCGCGATCTACATCGCGCTCGGCGATCCGATGACCACGTCAGTCACGATGTCCAACGATGTCGGCACGACGATCTCCGCCATGAACCTGTTCTGGTGCGGCGTCGCCGGCCTCGTTGTTACTGGCCTCATCGTCTGGATCACGGAATACTACACCGGCGTCGGCTATCGCCCGGTGAAGTCCATCGCCCAGGCGTCGGTGTCCGGCCACGGCACGAACGTGATCCAGGGTCTCGCCGTCTCGCTCGAAGCGTGCGCGGTTCCGGCCCTGATCATCATCGCCGGCATCATCTTCACCAACACGATGGGCGGCCTGATCGGCATCGGTGTCGCCGTCACCACGATGCTGGCGCTGGCCGGCATGGTTGTGGCGCTCGACGCCTTCGGACCGGTCACCGACAACGCCGGCGGCATCGCCGAAATGTCGGGCCTTGATGACTCGGTTCGTGAAACTACCGACACGCTCGATGCCGTCGGCAACACCACGAAAGCGGTCACCAAGGGCTACGCGATCGGCTCAGCCGGTCTCGGCGCACTGGTCCTGTTCGCCGCCTTCACCGCTGACCTGGACTTCTTCTCCGCTAACGCCGCCGAAGGCTCTCTGCTGTATGGCGTCGTGGCCGACTTCTCGCTGTCCAACCCGTATGTGGTGGTTGGTCTGCTGTTCGGCGGCCTGCTGCCCTTCCTTTTTGGCGGCATGTCGATGATGGCGGTGGGTCGCGCCGCGCAAGCGGTGGTCGAGGAAGTCCGCCGCCAGTTCCGAGAGATCCCGGGCATCATGGACTACTCGGGCAAGCCTGATTACGGTCGCGCAGTCGACATGCTCACCAAGGCCGCGATCAAGGAAATGATCGTCCCGTCGCTGCTGCCGGTGCTGTCGCCCGTCGTCCTGTTCCTAGTCATCTGGGGCATCGGCGCAGGCCAGGGCCTCGACCAGGCTGCTTCGATCAGTCAGGCTCTCTCGGCTGTCGGCGCCATGCTGATGGGCGTTATCGTCACCGGCCTCTTCGTCGCGATCTCGATGACCTCGGGCGGCGGCGCGTGGGACAACGCCAAAAAGTCGTTCGAAGACGGCTTCCGCGACAAGGACGGCGTCGTTCACAAGAAGGGCTCCGACGCGCACAAGGCGTCGGTGACCGGCGACACAGTCGGCGATCCCTACAAGGACACGGCGGGCCCCGCTGTGAACCCGATGATCAAGATCACCAACATCGTCGCGCTGCTGATGCTTGCGGCCCTGGCGGGCGGACACTGACCGCACTGGATCTGATCTAACCAAATGCAACGGGCCGCGGATCGCTCCGCGGCCCGTTTGTTTTTGACGTCTGTGAGCCCACCAGCCCAACTCGCGCGCCGCCTTCAGTGTTTTGCCCCACCACGCCAGATTGTCGAACATCGCCGTCCGCGCGTTCACGAGGTACGTATAGTCGCCCAGCGTCTAGCCCTGCTGGATGACACCCGAATACGGCTCCATCACGATGTTCACCTCGTGCCTGATCGGCGCCGTCTGCAGCTCGATTGCGATCCCCCTCGGCTGTTCGATCGCCCCCGCTGCGGTAACGCCGCCATGGCCCACGAAAGCGATCGGACTGCGGTTCCATTCATAGAAGGCGTTGTCAAAAGCGTTCTTCAGACCTGCTGTCGGCCCGTGGCTGTACTCCGACACGGTCGCCAGATCGCCGTCATACGTTTTGAGCTTCTGCCGCCACGCCTCGCTCGCCGGCCCTGACCAGACATTCGTGATGTAGGGCGGCGGGCTCGACTCGTTGAAAAAGGGCAGCGGATTGCCGCCCAGGTCCAGTGTGAAGTCGTCGCGTTTGGCCGTCGCCTCCACGATCCGTTTCTCCTGAATGTCCGCTTGCACAATCGCGATGGGTTTCATCGGCCCCTGGGCAAATACGCTGACCGCAACGGTAACGAGGATGCTGATGATGTTCAGCATCGTCTGTGGATGGCTCAGATCCCATTTCCTGTCGGAAGACCCCATCTGTCCCGGATCGCTCATGGCCCACTCCTGATCCCGGAATCATTCTGCTCCAGAGCCAGCCGCGCAGGCAAGCAAGGCGAGATTATTCCGCGCCGTGCACCACGTCACCGCGCACCTTGTAGCCGGTGATCGGGAAGTCGGTGAAAAACCCATCGACCCCAAGCGCCAGGATTTCCCGGATCGATGTCTCGATCGGTTTTCCGCCGATCGGCTGGTCGTCCCGGAACGTCCACGGATGAACCTCAATCCC
This sequence comes from Hyphomonadaceae bacterium, assembly GCA_947474455.1. GTDB lineage: Bacteria > Pseudomonadota > Alphaproteobacteria > Caulobacterales > Hyphomonadaceae > UBA7672. The sequence goes on from CANJIL010000001.1 coordinate 83,591, forward strand.
CTTCGCGTGCTCCGCTTCGATCACGCCCGCCGACTTCCCACTTTCATCCCGCAGCATGGCGATGGATGGGCCAAGTCCCTGCCAGAATGGCGCTCCGGGTATCGCCATGGCGGCGTCCAGCTCTGCCTTGTCGCTTACCAGCATGACGACAGGCAGCTCCGTCATCGCATCGATCTTCTTCACGAAGTCCGGCTCGAACGATTGGATGAATACCGGCGATCCCTTCGCCGCCAGCCCGTGCTTCTCCAGCGTCGCCAGGATTTTCTCCGCCATGTCGGTGTGGCCGATCAGCGCGTGATACGCGGGCGACTTGGCTTCGGGATAGACGCACACCGGTTTGCTCGCCACCGTCACGCGCGACTTCGCCAGCTCAAGCGCCTCGTCGAATGTCGGGATCTGATAGAGCCCGTCGAACTGCAGCGAGCGGTTCTTGAACGGTTGCACCGCGCGCAGCGTCTTCAGCTCCGCCAACGTGAAGTCCGCTACCCACCAGTCCTCGCGATCCCTGAACTCCGGATCGGGCGACGTCCGCTTGCGGCTTGCAAACTCCGGCTTCGACGCGATGTTGGTGGTGGTCGAAAGATAAGTGTCGTGCCGCACCATCAGCACGCCGTCTTTGCTGAACACCAGATCCGGCTCGATGCAGTCCGCGCCATCGTTCAGCGCCCGTTGATACGCCGGCAGCGTATGTTCCGGCAGCGCGCCCGACGCCCCGCGATGGCCGATCAGCAGAGGCGTCTTGTGGCCCAGCGAAGGATAGGGCCAGTGACCGGCTCCACCCGCCGCGCCTGAAAGCGTGTCACATCCGAGAAGGGCGAGGGGCAGAGCGAGAGGGACGAGAATCCTTGTGCGCATGCGCCGGAACATGCTCACCCGACGCGTCGCTGTCGAGGCGCCGTTTCATGACAATACTAACGCTCGGTTTTGATCAGCCTGATGCGTTCTAATTCGACTTGTCATCCCGGCCGAGGCGAAGCGGAGAGCCGAGATCCACTCATCATCCTGTCCGCACGCTGGACAGCGGGTCCGGGATAGGCGCTGCATGGCGCAGCGACATTCAGGACGGGATTGCTTTTGGATGTCAGCTTTTCAACTTGCTCCATTCACCGGGACGAAAGTCGCTATCGGAGTCGCACATCGTTCGCGATTTCCGTCCGCGCTTGATGGTGTGGAGGCGTTCGAGCCCTGCGTCAGGATGACGCTCAATGCAGCCCACCGAGCTGTTGAAAGCGGTCAACAAGGCGCTGAACATTCATTACCGCTGTAGACAGCGCGGGCGGCCTGCCGATAGCCGCGGGATTCTTGACGGGGCTAACTCAAGGGCGCATCTGGGCCCCCGATGAATAAAATCGCCGCCTTCCTCAACAACATGGACGCTCGGGCGTGGCGCACCGTCTGTGTGTCACTCGCCCTGCTGGTCGGCGTGGGCGTGTTGATGGTCCTGGGCAAGTCCGGCGCATTTGGCTTCGCCGACCACATCGACGAACAGCTCTCCGGATTCCGCAACAGCCCGTGGGGACTGCCCGCGACGATCCTCGTCTTCATCCTAACGGCCTTCATCGCGGCGCCACAATTCGTCCTGATGGCGGCCTGCATCGTCGCCTTCGGCCCTTGGCTGGGAAGCGTCTATGCCATGGCCGGCCAGATGGCTGCGGCCTGGCTGCATTTCTACATGGGCCGCTGGGGCGGGCGTGAGCTGGTGGAGCGTTACGGCGGCAACACCGTCAACCGCCTCTCCACCTTCATCGGCCGCAACGATTTTCTCGCCAGCATGATCGTCCGTAGCGTGCCCACCGCGCCGGCCATCGTGGTCAACATGGCCTTCGGCGCCTCCAAGTCGTCGTTCTGGCGCTTCATGGCCGGTTGCTTCATCGGTTCTCTGCCCAAGACGCTGATCGTCGCCCTGCTGGGCCAGTCGGTGATGTCTGCGATGGGCGGCGGCCTGGTTCTCGCCTTAGGCGGCGTCGTCGCAGTTGCCTCGATCTGGATCTTAGTCGCGCTCGCGGCCCGCAAGGCCGTGCGCGGCGAGCCGGACCTGCAGGCCGAAGACGCCGCGGCCAGGCCAAACGAAACCGACGTTTGAGCGCGGCTCGCCCCTAAGCGCTAAACGCGCGCGGATAGATTTTCCGCCGCAGGCCTACAAAAGAGCTGATCTCACCTCTCGCGCAGCGGTGAGGGGGCGAGATTTACTGTCGCTTGACGCCATCGCTAACCCCAACCATAGAACGTTCATGCGCAAACAGGGGTTTTCCTTCATTCTTCTTTCCCTGCAGGGGCTGCTTAGCAGCCCCTGGGCGCGTTCGTGATCCCGGCTTGAATTGCGGGTCACGCGTCCAGGGGATTTGAAACCCTCCGATACAAAGCCCTGACAGGACGCGAAACCCAGATGACCGCCACGAACACCACCACCGGCAAAGACCGAGTATTCATCTTCGACACCACGATGCGGGATGGCGAACAATCGCCCGGCGCCTCGATGACTATCCGCGAAAAGCTCGAACTCGCCGAACTCCTTCAGGAGATGAAGGTCGACGTCTGCGAAGCCGGCTTCGCCGCTTCCTCCGAAGGCGACTTCCAGTGCGTCTCGCAAATCGCTGAGCTGGCGAAGGACATGTCGATCTGCACGCTGGCCCGCTCCACGCTCACCGACATCGACAAGGCAGGGGAGGCTCTTCGTAAAGCGAAGAACCCCCGCATCCACACCTTCATCTCCACCAGCCCCGTGCACATGAAGCACAAGCTACGCATGGGCCCGAACGCCGTCCTGGAAGCCATCGGCGCCTCCGTCACGCATTCCCGCAAATTCGTCGGCGACGTCGAATGGTCGGCTGAAGACGCAACCCGCACCGAGTTTGATTTCCTGTGCAAGGCGATCGAGGTCGCCATCCATTCCGGCGCCACCGTCATCAATGTGCCCGACACGGTCGGCTATTCGCACCCCGCCGAATACGGCTCGCTGATCCGCCGCCTGATCGAGAACATCCCTGACTCGGATACAGTCATCTGGTCCACCCATTGCCACAACGATCTGGGCCTCGCCGTGGCCAACTCGCTGGCTGGCGTCATCAACGGCGCGCGCCAGATCGAATGCGCCGTCAACGGCATGGGCGAACGCGCGGGCAACGCCGCGCTGGAAGAAGTCGTCATGGCGCTGAAAGTGCGCGGCGACTCGATGCCGTTCTACACCGAGGTCGTGACGCAGAAGCTGTCGCGCGCCTCCAAGATGGTCTCCTCCATCACCGGGTTCCCGGTGCAGTACAACAAGGCCATCGTCGGCAAGAACGCCTTCGCGCACGAGAGCGGCATCCACCAGGACGGCATGCTCAAGAACCGCGAGACCTACGAGATCATGCAACCAGAGGATGTGGGCGTTCCTTCCACTTCGCTGATCATGGGCAAGCTATCCGGCCGCAACGCCTTCCGAGACAAGCTGGAATCCCTCGGCTACGTCCTCGAGCCGGCCGCCCTGAATGACGCCTTCAAGCGCTTCAAGGATCTCGCCGACAAGAAGAAGCACGTCTTCGACGAAGACATCATCGCACTCGTCGACGACCAGCTGGCTGGCGCACAGGAAAAGGTCGCCATCCGCCGCCTCAAAGTCGTCGCCGGTACGGACGGCCCGCAATCTGCCGAACTGGAAATCGTGGTCGAAGGCGAAAGCCGCTCAACGCACGCCACCGGCAACGGGCCCGTCGACGCCGTATTCAACGCGATCCGCCAACTGGTGCCTCACACGGCCGTCCTCGAACTCTACCAGGTCAACGCCGTCACCGAAGGCACGGACGCGCAAGCCACCGTCTCCGTCCGCCTGGCGGAGCAGGGCCTCGTCGCCACAGGCAAGGCCAGTGACCCCGACACCCTCGTAGCCTCCGCCCGTGCCTACGTCCACGCGCTCAACAAGCTCGAGGTACGCAGGGCCAAAGCCACCGGCGCCGCGGCCTGATCAGCAAACCCGAGCCAACACGGCCTTCCTCCTCCCGCGAGCGCGGGACGGGCTGAGCGCCAACACGAACAGCGGGTGAGATCTGGCGGGGCCGCACTCGCAGTCAGCCGCAAAACCGTCCCCCACCCAAGCCGGGCCGGGAGGAGGGCCCCAGCGCGCGTGGCCATGAGGGTGCACCGACATGACTTGCGCCAACCCACCTGAAAGCGAATGCTAGACTAGCCACAACCAAGGGGGTGGAAGAATGCACAAACTGCTGTTTGACGTCCACCGATGGCTGGGCGTGATCCTGATCGGCTATGTCATGGTCATCTGCGTGACAGGCAGCGTGCTCGTCTACCGCAACGAGCTCTACCGGACATTCACACCCCAACCGGTCTACGTCCGCGTCGGAGAGACCGTCCTGTCAAACGACCAGATCGGCCAACTCGCACAACGCGCCTTCCCGAACCATTCCGTCACGGTGCTTGAGCGCACTGACCTCAAACCCAACCGCGCCGTCGAGGTGGAACTCGCAAGCGACGACAACACCCTGACGCACCTGTTCGATCCCTACACAGGGCGCGATCTTGGAGACGAGCTGCCATTCGGCTACCACGCCACTACTTTCATTCTCAACCTGCACACCGTACTGCTCCACCCTGGCGAGGGGCGTGTGGTCAACGGCATTTTCGCTGGTTTTCTCCTGATCTCCGGCGTAACGGGCTTGCTTGTCTGGCTGCGGCGAAAGCGGATCCGAAACCGCAAGGCGTCCAAGCCGGATGCGCCGTCGGATGCACTCGACCAGCGCCTCCACAACATCCTCGGCATCTGGTTCCTCGTCTTCGTGCTGGTGTGGGCGATCACGGGCGTGAACCTGGCCTTCCCTGAGGTCGGCCCGAGCGTCGTGGATTATTTCGACCCGCTGGACGAGGAGAACCCCGTCGAGCGGATCGGCGACCAGATCAACTTCTGGCTGTCCTACGCGCACTTCGGACGCTTCGGCGGCCGAATTCCCGGCTGCAACCGCGAGATCTGCGGCGAGAGCTTGAAGGCCATCTGGGCTCTAGCTGGCCTCGTGCCGGTCATCCTTGCAATCACCGGCGCCACGATGTGGATCAGGCGCGTGCGACGTTCGCGGCCACCGAAACGCGATCGGACGTCAATGACACAGCAGGCCGGCGCGACCCCAACGGCCACTATCTCGAAATCATCACGCGGCCCTACGGCTCAGGCGCCTGATTGACTTTTTGGGGTCTCCGCCTCACATACCGCGCATCCCAAGGAGACCACGGTCAAAAAGCTCTAGGAACCCTCGCACTCACCGCGTCGTTCCCACACCCGCTTCAGCGTGTCTCTATGTTAGCCTTCGTCACACTCGACCAGGTCGGCGCCTCAACGCCCGAAGGCCGCATCCTGTTCGACAACCTCACCCTCGCCATCGGCCGTGAACGCATCGGCCTCGTCGGCCGCAACGGCTCGGGCAAGTCGACCCTCCTGCGCCTGGTCGCAGGCCAGGGCGAACCGACCTCCGGCGCGATCAGAATCGCCGGCCGTGTCGGCGAACTCGCCCAGCGCTGGCCCGATGATACTATCACGCTCGCCGAAGCCCTCGGCGTCTCGGACGGCCTTGCCCGCATCGAACGCCTCGCGCGCGGGGAAGGTGAAGCCGACGACATGGCCGAGGCGGACTGGACGCTCGAACACCGCGTCACTGAAACGCTCGCGAAGGCGGACCTGCCCGAACGCGACCTCACCCGTACTATCAGAGGCTTCAGCGGCGGCGAACGCACGCGCATCGCCGTCGCTCGCCTCTGGCTGGAAGCGCCCGACATCCTCCTGCTTGACGAGCCGACCAACAATCTCGATGCGCCGGGCCGGGCTGCGATCCTCGCCCTAATCGACGAATGGCGCGGCGCCGCCCTCGTAGCGAGCCACGATCGCGACCTGCTCGAGCACGTCGATCGCATCGTCGAGCTGACGCCAGTGGGCGTCACCATCTTTACCGGCGGCTGGTCCCAATTCGTTGCCGCCCGCGAGGCCCGCCGCCTCGCTGCGACCGGTGCACTCGACAAGGCGGAAAGCGACCTGCGCCGCGTGAAGGATCAGGTGCAGCTCCAGCGCGAGATGAAGCAGCGCAAGGACGCCGCCGGAAAAGCCGGCCGCTTCGCCGCCGGGCAGAGCAAGCTGCTGCTCGACTTCAAGCAGGATCGCGCCGAATCCTCCCAAGGCGCCGCCAACCGTCTCGCCGACCGCCAGCTCGCCGATGCGAACGAAGCGCTGGACAAGGCCAAGGCGAGGTTTGAAGTCCTTGTGCCGCTCAACGTTGTGACGCCCAGCGTGAACCTGCCATCGCAGAAACTTGTGCTCGCCTTCGACGACGTGACGGCTGAAGCCGGGGGCCGCGTTCACTTCGGCCCGCTCTCCTTCAAGGTCACCGGCCCCGAACGCATTCACGTCGCCGGCTCAAACGGCGCGGGCAAGTCCACATTGCTTCATCTGATCAGCGGCGAACGAACGCCCGCCTCAGGATCAATCCGCCGCCTCGAAGGTCGCATCGCCATGCTCGACCAGCACGCCGACGCGCTCGATCCTTCGCGCACGCTGCTCGAGAACATGCGGGCCACAAACCCGGAGCTGGATGACAACGCCGCCTACGCCGGGCTTGCCCGCTTCGCCTTCCGCAACAAGAGGGCGCACCAAGCCGTCTCGACCCTCTCCGGCGGCGAACGCCTTCGTGCCGCGCTGTCCGTCCTGCTCGCCGCGAGCGAACCGCCCCAGCTCCTCCTGCTCGATGAACCGACCAACCACCTCGATATCGACTCGATCGAAGTCATAGAGCGTGCGTTGGCCAGCTATGACGGAGCCCTGATCGTGGTCAGCCACGATCCGGCCTTCGTGCAGGCGATCGGATGCAGCCGCGAGATCAGCCTTTGACGCCGCCCAGCTTGCAGATGTGTTTCCACTCCGCATCCGTCACAGGCTGCACAGAGAGGCGGCCGAGCTTCACCAGCGCCATCTCCTTCAGCTTCGGATCTTCCTTGACCTGCTTCAGCGTCAACGGCGTCTTCAAGGGTTCAGCCGCAACCGTATCGACGACCACCCAGGGCGAATCCTTTTCTGCCGTTGGATCGGGATAGGCCGTCTTCGCGATCTCGACGATGCCGACGATCTGCTTCTCGTCGCCCGTGTGATAGAAGAACGCCTTGTCGCCCTTGGCCATCTTGGAAAGGTTCAGCTTCGCCGGATGCGCCCGCACGCCCGTCCACGACGCGCCCTTCTTTCCGGCCTTCACCTGCTGATCCCAGGAAAATTCCTCAGGCTCCGACTTCATCAGCCAATAGGCCATGGCGCTTCTCCCCAGCTCTTACCGGAGAGCTTCTAACGGCGCCTCAGGGCGTCGTCACGTCCTTGCCGTCGAGCCGCCGCGCATTGCGTAGAGTGGGGAACATCCACGCCCATGCGCCCGCCACCACAACGGCCCCAACGCCGCCGATCACCACGGCGGGCACAGCTCCGATCGCCGCGGGCCCGATCGCATGCGCCATCGTCCCCGCGCGGAATTCCCCCAGCTCGTTCGATGCCGAGACAAACACCGAATTCACCGCATTGACCCGACCGCGCACTTCATCTGGCGTCCACAGCTGCAGCAGCGTCTCGCGGATCACTACGCTCACCATGTCCACTGCGCCAAGCAGGATCAGCGCCGTGATCGACAGCCACGCAACAGTCGAAACCCCGAACACAACGGTGAATATTCCGAACAGGGCCACGCAGATGAACATGATCCGCCCCGCATGATCCCTAATCGGAAAAGCTGCGATCAGGCCCGCCATGACAATCGCGCCAATCGCGGGCGAGGCGCGCAGCCAGCCAAGTCCCTCCGGCCCCAGCTTGAGAATTTCCTCCGCATAGATCGGCAGCAGTGCGACCACGCCGCCCATCAGCACGGCGAACAGGTCGAGCGAGATCGCGCCCAGAATGATCTTCTGCTTCCAGATGAAGCGGAACCCTTCCAGCATGTTCGATAGGGTGGGGCGCTCTTTCGGCGGCGCCTTGGGCGGCCTCGGTATCGAGAACACCAGCAGCGCGCCGAGCGTCATGAACACGAAGCCTGTCGTGTAGGCGATCTCGGGTCCATGTCCGTCGAGGAAGCCGGAGATCTGCGGCTGCCCGCGTTCGGTCAGCCAGTTCGTGAATGGCCGCTCGCCCAGTCCCAGCAGCAATCCGCCCGCAGCCGGCCCCACAATCGTCGCAGCCTGCCAGGCGGAAGAGTTCCAGGTCACCGCATTCGCAAAGTCGCTGTTGGGAACCAGCGATACGACAAGCGAAGACGAAGCCGGCCCAAGAAAAGCTCGCGCCACGCCGAACACCACAAGGATGGTCAGCATCAGCCAGGCGGAGATCATTCCGAGCCCGGTAAAGATCGCCATCGCGGCGGCGCACGATGCTGCCAGCAGGATCGACAATCCCATGATCATCCTGCGACCGAACTGATCCGCAGCCGTTCCGGTCACCAGCACGAGCAACGCCAGCGGCGCGAACTGCACCAGGCCCACGAGCCCGGTGTATAGCGCCGATTTCGTAATCGCGTAGATATGCCAGATCACCGCTACCGATAGGACCTGCGCCCCGAAAGTGGTGAACACCCGCGCCAGGAAAAAGCGCACGAACGAGCCATGCCTAAAGGCTGCGAACCTTCCGGTTTCGGGCCCGTCGGGGGCGCCTTCCGCGGCTGTGTCGGTCATAGTGTCGTGAGGAGGGAAGAGGGCGCAATCATGGTTCTTCCAACCCATAGGCGGCGCCCGAAAGGCGCTGGCAAGAGGGCGGTCGACAGATCAGGGATTTTGCCGCGGAACGGTCCGTCCCGCCTTTCAGCGCAGCAAAGCGTCATCCTGCAGCTGCCGGGGCAGTTGAATCGCGGAATCGCGGATGCCGCGCCTGCCCGGAATCCGTGCGAAACGCTCCGTTCCGTCTGCCGCGTGTATTATTGACAGTGCGCTATTGCGTTAGCGAATTCGAAACGCGAGACAGGGTACGGGGAGCTATACTGCTATGCGCGCGAATCGTCCGTCGCGATTGGAGCCCCATCGCCATGTTCGGCAAACTTTTCAGTCTCATGTCCACGGACATGGCGATTGACCTCGGGACGGCGAACACGCTCGTCTACGTGAAGGGCCATGGCGTTCAGCTCGATGAACCCTCGGTCGTCGCCTACGTGAACCAGAACGGCCGCAAGGTCGTCCACGCCGTCGGCAAGGAAGCCAAGATGATGCTTGGCAAGACGCCGATCTACATGGAAGCCGTCCGCCCGATGCGGGATGGCGTCATCGCCGACTTCGAAGTCGCCGAGGAAATGATCAAGCGCTTCATCCAAAAGGTGCAGGTCCGCCGCTCTTTCATCGCGCCGATCATCATCATCTGCGTGCCAGCCGGCGCGACTCCGGTCGAACGCCGCGCCATCCACCAGTCAGCCCAGATGGCCGGCGCCCGCCAGGTCCACCTAATCTACGAACCCATGGCCGCCGCCATCGGCGCCGGCCTGCCGATTGACGAACCCTCGGGCTCGATGGTGGTTGATATCGGCGGCGGAACGACCGAGGTGGCCGTGCTGTCGCTCGGCGGTCTCGTCTATTCACGTTCAGTCCGGGTCGGCGGCGACAAGATGGACGACGCCATCGTCAATTACCTGCGCCGCGAAGAGAACCTGTTGATCGGCGAGGCTTCGGCCGAACGCATCAAGAAAGAGATCGGCACTGCGAAAGCCCCGGAAAACGGCAAGGGCATGTCGCTCGACATCCGCGGTCGCGACCTGATGAACGGCGTTCCAAAGGAAATTGAAATCACTGAGGCGATGGTTGCCAAGGCCCTGGCCGAGCCGGTCACGCAGATCGTGGACTCCGTGAAGACCGCGCTCGAAGCCATGCCGCCGGAACTTGCCGCCGACATCGTGGACAAAGGGATCGTCCTGACCGGGGGGGGCGCGCTGCTGCGCAATCTTGACGTTGTCCTCCGCGAGCGTACCGGTTTGCCGGTGACGGTGGCAGAAGACCCGTTGAAGTGCGTCGTGCTCGGGTCGGGCAAGGTTCTCGAGAACCTCGACAAGATGAAGGGCGTGCTCGCGCCGGAGGTGTAGCTTCCGCGCCTGAGGCGCCCGGCGGAACAACCCGCAAGGAGCCACAATGGCCTGGTATGGTCGCAGACGATCAGGGGAGCCGCGCGTAGGCGCGCGCGCTGTCGTCGTCGGCCTGGGCATCTCCATGGTCGGCGTACTCGCGATCCAGACCTCGACCGCTGTGCGGAACGGCATCGTCCCGTCGCGCCAGTCCATGGACGGCGTCGCCGCCAACCTCGCCAGCTTCTCCTCGGGCATTTCAGGCTGGTCGTTCGGCTTCGGCCGCAACGCCGAGGACGAAGCCAAGATCGCCGAACTCGAAGCGCGGGTCCGCGACCTGCAGCGCTGGAAGGATCTGGCCGAGACCATGGCGCTCCGCATGGAGCGCTACGAAAAACTGCTCGACCTCGTTGGCGAAACCCAGGGCCAGTCCGTCACCGCCCGCGTGGTTGCCGAGGAAAACGGCCCATTCGCCTCCACCCGCATCGCCAACGCCGGCGCCGCCAGTGGCGTGCGCGAGGGCTTTGCGGTGGTGAATGAAAACGGCCTTGTCGGCCGCGTGATCCGTGTTGGCGAGTATACATCACGCATCCTGCTGCTGACCGACTTCTCCAGCCGCATTCCGGTCATGGGAACTCAGTCGGGCGATCGCGCACTGCTGGTGGGCGACAGCGGCGCCGGTGCGCAGCTTCTCGAACCCGAAACGCCGGACAAGATCATCGCGGGAGAAATATGGGTCACCTCGGGCGACGACGGCAAGCTGCCGCTTGGCGTTCGCGTTGGCACGGCGCGCAAGGATGGGCAGAGCTGGCGCATCGATCTCGCGATGGAAAGTGCGCCGGTCGATTTCGTTCGCCTCGTTCCTCCGCCAGACTTTGCCGCGCCTGAAACCGCCCCCCAACTCGGTGGCGTCGAGCGCAATACGGACGACTCGCTGAAGACCGTGTCGGAGCCGCTTGCGGCCCTGCCGCCGGCCGCAGCAGCAGGCGCGCAGCCGCCAACGGCGGCGTCTGTTGTCCCGCGTCCGCAACCCGCTGCGCCACGTCCCAATGCCGCGACGCAATCGCCAGCGCACCAGCCCGCCCGCCCAGCGGGGCAGGGAGGCGGAGAGTGACGCTGCCCTGGCGCATATGGGTGCTTCTGCTCACCGTGATTGCGGCGCTGACGTCGGCTTTCGGCATGCAGGTCGGGATGGAGGGCGCGTGGTGGCCGATCGCGGGTCTCTGGCTCGCGGCCGGCCTTGCTTCGTTCGGCCTTTCAGTGTGGGTCGCCGCGTGCCTGATGCTGCTCGGGATCGCGATGGACTTCATGGGTGAAGCTCCGATCGGCGCATGGCCGCTCGCGCTGCTCTGCTCTTACGGCGTGGCCCTCGTGGCATGGGATCGCCAGCCGCCCATCCCGGTCGTCGGCGCCGAAATCATTGCGCTCATCGGCGGCTTCATCGCAGCCAGCGTGGCGCTCGGCGTTGCAGCCAGCATTGCGGGCCACAGCGGCTTTGCACGCGGACCTTTGATGGCGGATTTCCTGATGACGGCCTTGCTCTATCCGCTTGTCCGCTTTGTTATCGTGCCCGCCAGCATCAGGGTGGCCAGACGATGAGTCGGGATTGGCGAAATCAGTTTCCATCGCGCCGGAACATGTTTCTGGTCGGCGGAGGCGTTGTTTTCTTGGGTCTCACGGCCCGCCTCGCGGAGCTGCAGCTGTTCCGTCAGGCGGAGTTCGAGACCAAGGCGCGCGAAATCCGCATCCGCCTCGAGCCGGCGCCGCCTCATCGCGGCACGATCTATGACCGGACCGGCCGCGTCCTTGCGGGCTCGAAACGGAATTTCTACGTCACGATCCGCCCGGAGCTTGCCGGCGACCGCACCCAGATCATCGACGTGATCGACCGCCTCTCGCGCCTTATCCCGCTTGCCGAAAGCAAGAAACGCTCTGTCATCCAGGAAGCCACGACCGGCCCGCGCTTCCGCGACATCCTTGTCGCCGACGACCTCACCTGGGAAGAGTTCGCCCAGGTCAACGTGATGTCGCCCGAACTCAGCGGTGTCAGCGCTGAGGTGGGCGAACTGCGCTCCTATCCGTTGCAGGCCGCTTTCTATCACACCATCGGCTACGTCCAGAAAGCCAACGAAGCCGACATCGCCCGCATGTCGGAGATCGAACTGAAAGCAGCCAACGAAAGCCTCGAATCTCCGGCCGGCAAGGCGCGCGCGGCCGCTCTGCGGCGCCTCTATCGTCACCCGGCGATGCGCGTCGGCAAGTCCGGCATCGAAGCCTTTGGCGAGGTCGAGCTGAAGGGTGAGCCTGGCAAGATCCGCATGCTGCAAAACGCCGGCGGCCGCGTCATCGACCGCCTGCCCAGCGACGACCTCGCGGGCGATCCGGGCGCGGACGTTGTGCTGAGCATCGACGCCGAATTGCAGAACTACGCTATCTCGCGCTTTGGTGCGGAGGCGGGCAGCGCCGTGGTGATAGACGTTGCGACAGGCGAAGTCGTCTGTATGATGTCGACGCCCGCGCCTGATCCCAACGCCTTCGTCAGCGGCATAGGCTCATCGCTGTTCAAGTCGCTGCAGACTGACGAGCGCAACCCGCTCTACCATAAGGCCTATGACGGCGTTTATCCGCCGGGTTCGACCTTCAAGATCGTGGTCGCCGCCGCCGCGCTCGAATCCGGCGCGATGAAACCGGAAGACACTGTCCCGTGCCCGGGCAAGGCTTGGTACTACAACCGTTTCTACAACTGCTGGCGTCCTGAAGGGCACGGCACGGTCAACCTTCACACCGGCATCCAGAAGTCGTGCGATTGCTACTTTTATCGAGCGGCTGAACGCACCGGCATCGAGGCGATCGCGGATGTCGCCAAGCGCTTCGGCCTTGGCCATCGCTACGAACTCGGACTCACCGGCGGCAAGTCAGGCTCGGTCCCGAACGACGCATGGAAGCGCAAGGTCATTGGCGAGCAATGGTATGCTGGCGATACGATCAGCGCTGGCATCGGGCAGGGCTATGTCACGGCGACGCCATTCCAGCTCGCCGTCATGTGCGCGCGTATCGCTGGCGGCGACAAGACGCCGGACCCGCATGTCATCGTCAGCGGCATGAAAGTGCCAGACAACTCCATCACGCCGATGGGCCAGTTCAAGCCGGGCGTGCTCGAAGCCGTCCGGGCGGGCATGTTCGGCGTGACGTCGGAACCCGGCGGCACAGCGCTCCGCTTTGGCGCGCTCGACGAGAAGAACGAACTTCCAGCGCCTTACACCGGCGCGCGCATGGCCGGTAAGTCCGGCTCGGCGCAGGTGCGGGTCATCAGCGCCGCAGAGCGCGACTCGCGTGGCCGCGCCATCGCCAACGACAAGCTGCCCTGGAAACTGCGCGACCACGCGCTCTTCGTCGCCTTCGCGCCGACCGACAAGCCGCGCTACGCCGTGGCGGTGGTTGTCGAGCACGGCGGCTCAGGCTCCAGCGTCGCCGCGCCGTTCGCGCGCGATATCCTCGCCCACGCCCTCAAATACGACACCGGCGCCCGCAAGCCGTTCGCGCCGCAGCAGCGCGAAGTCGCCGGCAGCGAGGTCAAGCCCACATGATCCGCAAGGACTCGCTGCTCTACAAGCTGACGCAGTTGCACTGGTTTCTGCTGCTGACGATCATCGCGCTCGCAATGTTCGGCACGCTGGTACTGTTCTCGGCGGGCTCAAGCGCGCACGACCTTGCCACGGGCCTGCTCCATATCGACGCCAGTTACGCCATCGCTCACGCCACGCGTTTCCTCCTGATGCTGGGCGTCGCAATCGTGGTGGCGCTTTTGCCGCTGCGGCTCTGGGCGGCGGTCGCGTATCCAGCCTATATCGCCGGCGTCGCCATGCTGGTCATGGTCGATTTCGGCGGCGTCGTCGTCAACGGCGCCGAGCGCTGGCTCCAGGTCCTGCCGGGCTTCCGTCTCCAGCCGTCGGAATTCATGAAGCTCGCCGTGCCGCTCGCTCTGGCGCGCTATTATCACCAGTCCTTCTCGGCCGGCCGCAACAGCCTGTGGATCCACATGGTGGCCTTCCTGATGGTCGCAGTTCCCGTTGCGCTCGTGCTGCGCCAGCCTGACCTCGGCACCGCGCTGATGATCCTGGGCACGGGCTGCGCCGTCATCTTCTTCGCCGGCATCAGCCTCCGCGTTGTCGGCGGCATCCTCCTGCTGATCGCGCTGATGGTTCCCGTCGTCTACTTCTTCGCGCTGCACGACTACCAGCGCCAGCGCATCGAAACGATGTTCGACCCTGAAGCCGATCCGCTCGGCGCCGGCTACCAGCTGCAGCAGGGCCTGATCGCTGTTGGCTCTGGCGGCGTCGCTGGCAAAGGCTTCATGGAAGGCGCCCAGAAACAGCTCGACTACATTCCCGAACAGCACACCGATTTCATCTTCACTATCGTTGCCGAGGAGTTTGGATTTGTCGGCGCTGGTGTGATGCTGGTCGCCTGGGGGGTAGCGCTCATCCAGGGCATGCAGATCGCCGGAAACTCGCGAAGTACGTTCGGGGGTCTCGCCGCGGCAGGCTTCGTTTCCACACTGCTGCTCTACGTGGTGATCAACATCGGTATGGTGATCGGTCTGCTTCCCGTCGTGGGCATACCTTTGCCGCTTATTTCCTATGGCGGCACAGTTATCGTCACGGTTATGATCGGTTTCGGGTTGTTGATGGCTGTACACCTCAACCGCGCGAACGATATGACCCTCCGCGGCCTGTTCTGATTCCGGCGTCCTGGCCGGATGGCCGGGATGTGCGGGACGAATCCAGGCAGGGGGCTTCATGACCATCGCGGGGCGCGTCGACCGCAAGAGCGAAACCTGGTCCTCCCGTTTCGGCTTCATCATGGCCGCCGTCGGCTCATCCGTCGGTCTCGGCAATATCTGGCGCTTCACCTACACCACGGGCGAAAACGGCGGCGGCGCATTCGTCATCGCCTATCTGCTCTGTCTGGCGTTCGTCGCTTTTCCCTTGCTCGCGGCAGAATACGCCATCGGCCGGCGCTCCGGCCACTCGGCCGTCGAAAGCGTGCAGGCGCTGGCGCGCGTCTCGGGCAAGAGCGAACTATGGGGCGGCGTCGCTTGGCTCGGTATGCTCGCATCATTCTTCATCCTGACCTTCTATTGCGTCGTCTCGGCCTGGTTCATGGCCTACATCCCCATCGCCATATCGGGCGCGTTCGCCAACGATGTCGGCCTCATCGAGCAATCTCTCAAGCGCTTCGACGATGTGACGTCGAAGCAGAATCTGCCGATGCTTCTGGCCTATCTCGCCATCTTCATCGGCCTCGCCGTTGCTGTGGTCGGGCAGGGCGTCAAGCGCGGCATTGAGCGCGCGTCCACGCTGCTGATGCCCGTGTTCATTCTTGTGCTGCTGATCCTGCTCGGCTTTGGCATGGCCAACGGCGCGTTCGGAGAGGCGCTGTCCTTCCTCACACGGGTGAGCGCGGAGGATTTCTCCTTCTCCATGCTGCTGGATGCGCTGGCCCAGTCCTTCTTCGCCACGGGAGTCGGCGCCGCGGTGATGATCACCTACGGCGCCTATCTCAAGGGCGACGCCGATGTGCCGCGTTCATCGGCAATCGTCGCTCTTGCCGATACCGTCGTGGCGCTGGTCGCCGCGCTCGTGGTGTTCTCGTTGGTCTTCGCAGTCGGCAGTGAGCCCAATGCCGGCGTCAGCCTGCTGTTCGTGAACCTGCCGATCGGCCTTGCCCAGATGCCGTTTGGCGGCGTGATCGGCGGAACCTTCTTCCTGCTGGCCCTGTTCGCGGCGCTCGCCTCATCAATTTCGCTGATGGAAGTAGCAGTCTCCTGGCTCGACGAGCGCACTGGCGTCACGCGCTGGGGCGCCGCGCTGGGCGTGGGGTTTGCGGCCTTCGTGATCGGCGCCGGCTATGTCTACAGCCGCGAATACATCGGTTTCGTCGACTTTGTGGCGTCGTCGCTACTGATGCCAATCGGCGGCTTCCTGATGGCGATCTTTGCCGGCTGGGTGATCGAAAAGAAGATGATGCAGGCTGAATTCGGCATGCCGTTCTTCCGCGTCTGGCAGCCGCTGGTGCGCTGGGTGATCCCTATCGCGATCGGCGCGATCCTCATTCTTGGTGTTCGTGAACGGCTATTCGCGGCGGGTGTCCCCGCCATGGCCGACGGCGCTCTAACGACGACGCACTAATGAGTGGCTGGGCCGGTCGTCTAGATCAGGCGCGTGCATCCACCCGTGAAAACGTCTGTTGTTCGCTGCCGCGATCTCGCGTGCGCCGTCCATTGAACGAACAACGGCTGCACCGGTGAGCGGCTGCCGCCGCCGGGGGCATACCGTCTCCCAGTCAAGATCGAGGCTCGCCAGATGCCAGCCCGGCCGCGTGTCAAAAGATGCGACACTCGTGGTCTCGAAGTTGATCCCGATCTCGACTTCATACTGCCGTCTGGGATTCAGTCCATTTGCATCTCGAAATAGCCTGTAGCTTGTTTGCTGGGCCGGCGGCATCAGCCCAGCTTCTCCGCCAGCATGTCGGAAGCTTTCACCAGCTCGCTGACAATGCCCGGCTCCAGCGAGGAGTGCCCTGCGTCCGGCACGATCTTCAGTTGCGATTTCGGCCACGCCTTGTGCAGCGCCCACGCAGACGATAGCGGCGTCACCACGTCATAGCGGCCATGCACGATCACGCCGGGCAGGTCGCCGAACTTCTCGGCCTGGTCCAGCAGCCAGCCGTCGGAATCAAAGAAGCCCTTGTTGTGGAAGTAGTGGCATTCGATGCGTGCAAACGCGTCGAGGAAATCCGCTTCGTCAAAGCGCGGCGGGCGTTGCTTCGGGCCGAGGATCGACAGCGTTTCGCCCTCCCAGCGCGCCCACGCGGCGGCGGCTTCTGCGCGCGCCGATGCATTCTTGCCGGTGAGGCGCTTGTAGAAAGCCTTCAGCAGATCGTCGCGCTCGTTTGCCGGGATCGGTGCGACATAGCGGTCGAACGCATCCGGGAAGATGTTGCTGGCGCCGTCCTGATAGAACCAGCGAATCTCGCTCTCCTTGAGCAGGAATACGCCGCGCAGCAAAAGCGCCATCACATGCTTGCGGTGCATCGCCGTATAAGCGAGTGCGAGCGTTGATCCCCACGATCCGCCGAACACGATCCACTTCTTGACCCCCAGGTGCGACCGTAGCGTCTCAATGTCGCGGACCAGATCCCAAGTCGTGTTCTCGCGCAGTTCGGAGTGGGGCGTGGAGCGTCCGCAGCCCCTCTGATCGAACAGGATGATCCGGTAACGGCGCGGGTCAAAGAACCGTCGCATCTCAGGACTGGATCCGCCGCCGGGTCCACCGTGCAGTGCAACAACCGGTAAACCGTCAGGATGGCCGCTTTCCTCCCAGTAAAGCTCGTGCAGTGAACTGACCGCGAGGCGGCCGGTCCTCCTGGGCTCGAGCGAGGGGTACAGCGTGCGGCGAGGACGGTCTTCGTTCATTGTTGCTTCATCTACCGGCCGTCACTCTGGCGTCAAACCAATTCAGCCGGACGCTCGCTTTTTGCATGCGGCGCATCTATAATAGCCTGATACGCCACGAACTTTCGGGATTGGGTTCGGTGCCTCGACAGTTGATTTTTCTTGCGCTCGTTGCTCTGGCCCCCTTGGTCGGATGCGCAACCGTTTCGGTTTACGAGCCGGCCGAGACCGAAATTTCCCTTTCCGAGGATCAGTCCGCCCTGCGCAAGGCCGCCGAAGACTACTGCAAGGACGCGCGCGCCAAAGGGCTGGCCACGGGCGAGGCGAGCCTCGCCGCCCTGGCCGACATGCTCACCGGCAAGGACTTGAGCGAGGGCGCCTACTGGAAACGGATTGCTGCGGATCAATCCGCGCCCGCGTCGGTGGTGAGCCGCGTCCGGGCCGACATGGGCGTTTCCACCAAGGGCCTCTCTGATCTCACCACCATGGCGCGTACGCTGCTCGGCTCTACCAAGCCGACGCGGTCGGATGTGTCCGAGTTCGAGCGCGCCCTGATCCATGCCCGTCAGGCGCGTGATTCATTCTCGGATGCGCTGGCGCAGGTCAACAAGCGCTCGGATCGCGAATACCAGATCACGCTTGAGCTTACACCGCTCGACGACGTGCTGAGCAAGGCGCGCAAGACTGCCGATGAACTCGCATCCGTGCGGGCGGAAGACCTGTCGGCTGGCGTCCCGATCAACTAGTCGCCCCCAACCTGCTCCTCTTCCACCGGCTGGCCCTCGGCGACCTGACCCTGCGAACCCGGCGACATCGCCGCCGACAGACCCAGCAGCAGCCATCCCACGATGAAGGCGACCCCTCCAATCGGCACCAGGAAGGTCAGGTTGTCCAGCGGCGTTGGAACCATTGGAATGCCCGCCAGCATGATCTTCCCGATCTGCATGCCGGAGAACAGCACGACGCTCAGCACGAACGCCCACCCGCTCGCGAACTGCAGCAGGTTGCGGAAGGGCAGGATGGCCGCAGCTATCGCCGCCAGCGTGTGCACAAAGCCATAGAGCAGCGCGCTCTGCCATTGCCGGTTGGCCTCGATCGGCACGGCATGCGCGCCGGCCGCGCCCGCTGCGACAAGCAGAAGACCGAGCAGCGCAGAAGCAACAACGAGCGCGCGCATTAACTCTCCAGGGGAACCCGGGCCTTTCTAGCAGGTAAACACAGCAGCTAACGAGGCACACGCGCTGTTTTTCAGCAATTCGGGCTGCAACCGGCGAGGGAACTTTATCGCCGCATAGTCTTGTTTGGTGTTTGCTACATGTTTCTACTGTAAAACTTGACGATGACTTCCAATTCGACACGATTTCAGGTGGATACGGCCGAGGGCGGAAAGCAGGTTCTTTCCGTCGCAGGCGACTGGACCGTGTGGACTGTCGCCCAAATCGAGGAAAAGCTCCGCAAAACCAAGGTCGCCTACGATGCGATCCTCGATGTCAGCCAGCTCGAGAAGGTCGACACGTCCGGCGCCTATCTAATCGATCGCGCGCTGGGCGCCCTCGAGGGCATTGACGACAAGATCGAGATACGTGGCACGCATCCCACCATCGAGCGTCTGCTCGGCAAAGTCCGCAAGGCCAGCCCGGCTGCGCCGCCCGACCCGATCCCCCCGCCAGGCTTCATCGCGCTGCTCGACCGCGCCGGCCGCGGCGCTGTAAACGCGTGGCAGGAATTGCTCGGCCTTCTTTCTTTCATCGGCGAAACCATGGCGACGCTCGGCCGGCTTGCGGCGAATCCGCACCGCATTCGCTGGAAGTCGGTCGTCGCGATCATGGAGGAGGCAGGGCTCGACGCTCTCCCGATCGTCTGCTTCCTGTCTTTCTTCATCGGCCTCGTGATTGCGTTCATTGGCGCGAATCTGCTGGCGATGTTCAACGCTTCGGTCTTCACGGTCGAGCTCGTCGGCATCGGCATGTTGCGTGAGTTTGGCGCCGTGCTGACCGCCATCCTGCTCGCCGGCCGCACCGACAGCGCCTTCACCGCTCAGATCGGCGCTATGAAGATGCGGCAGGAGATCGACGCCATGCGCACCATCGGGCTCGATCCGATGGAGGCGCTCGTCGCCCCGCGCCTGATCGCGCTGGTCCTGATGACGCCGCTGCTGACCTTTGCGGCGACCATTTCCGGCATTGGCGGCGGCCTCATCGCCGCCTGGACCGCGATGAATATCTCGCCGCAGATGTTCATCTCGCGCTTCCAGGAAGTTGTGCCGCCTCAGCACTTCTGGGTCGGCATCGCCAAGGCGCCGGTGTTCGCGCTTGTCGTCGCAATGATTGGGTGCCGTCAGGGCATGCTTGTCGAAGGCGATGTCGTTTCGCTTGGTCGCCGCACGACCTCGGCAGTGGTGCAGGCCATCTTCATGGTGATCGCGCTCGATGCGATGTTCGCCGTTCTCTACTATATTCTGAAAATATGAGTTTCGACACCGCCACCGCCAACGATAAGCGTGCGCCTGCGGACGATGGCGAGGTCGTGATCCGCGTCCGGGGCCTCACCAATCGCTTCGGCTCGAAGACCGTTCACCAAGACCTCGAGCTCGACGTGCTCAAGGGCGAGGTGCTTGGCGTGATCGGTGGGTCGGGCACGGGCAAGTCCGTCCTGATGCGCTCAATCGTTGGCCTGCATACGCCGAATGCGGGCGAGATCGACGTTTTCGGTCAGCAAGTGAGCAAGCTTTCGCGTGAGGAGCGAGTGAAGGTAGAGCGCCGCTGGGGCGTCATGTTCCAGGACGGAGCGCTTTTCTCGACCATGACAGTTCGCGAGAACGTCATGGCGCCCATGGTGGAACACACGAAGATCCCGCGGGCGCTGATGAGCGAGCTGGCCGATCTCAAGCTTCGCCTCGCGGGTCTCGAACTCGAAGCGGCCCCTAAGCGCCCGGCTGACCTTTCCGGGGGCATGCGCAAACGGGCGGCCCTGGCTCGCGCGATTTCACTTGATCCGGAGCTGCTGTTCCTCGACGAACCGACTGCC
Source organism: Hyphomonadaceae bacterium (assembly GCA_947474455.1). Classification (GTDB taxonomy): domain Bacteria; phylum Pseudomonadota; class Alphaproteobacteria; order Caulobacterales; family Hyphomonadaceae; genus UBA7672. The sequence goes on from CANJIL010000001.1 coordinate 104,111, forward strand.
GGTCTCGACCCGATCAGCGCCGCAAAATTCGACGAATTGGTACGTTCACTGAGCAATGCCATGGGGTTAACCGTATTCCTTGTAACCCATGATCTCGACACGCTTGCTGCAACCTGCGACCGAATTGCGGTGTTGAGTGACGGCAAGGTGCTTGCAATTGGTCCACTTGATGAGGTTCGCAAGAACCCACACCCGTGGATCCAAGAATACTTCTCTGGGCCACGTGGCCGTGCGGCGGTGAGATAGGCCATGGAAACCAAGGCCAACTACGTTCTGATCGGCGCCTTCGTGCTGCTTGCCGCGGGGGCTCTCGCCCTGTTCACACTCTGGATTGCGGGCAATCCGCTGAACCGGAGTTTCGCGGATTACGACGTCATTTTCGAGGGCCCCGTTAACGGTCTCAGCGAGGGCGGCGAGGTGCGTTTCAACGGCATCAAGGTCGGCGAAGTGCAGACCCTGCGGCTGGATCGGGAAGACCCAAACACAGTCGTCGCGCATATCCGCATCGACGCCCAGACGCCTTTACGCACCGATAGCGTCGCCCAGCTCAACTTCATGGGCATCACCGGCGTTACTTTCATCCAGATTCTTGCAGGCGACCCCAAGAAGCCGCTGCTGACGCCAGTCAACGGCGTGACGCCGCGCATCTTCACTAGCCGCACGCTGGTCGATGAACTCTTCCAGGGCGGACAGGACCTGCTCGGCGTGTCGGGCGACACGATCAAAAAGATCAACGAGATGCTCTCGGAAGAAAATCTTGCGCACCTGACGGCGACGCTGGCGAGCATTGATCGTGTAGCCGCCAAGCTTGCTGAAGATGACGGGCTCGTGGATTCGGCGACCCACGCGCTAAAGTCGATCAACACGGCTGCGGTCGCGCTCGAAGGGGCCGCGAAGGCGGTCGACACGGCCGCCTCCACGATCGGCGGCGAAGTCACGAGTCTGTCGAAAGGCTTCAATTCCACCCTGGCGGACCTCGACCCGGTTCTCAAGGACGCCCTCGTCACGATGAAAAATGTCAACAGTGCTGTCGAGCAGATCAACACCGGCATCGCCCCGGCCGCCACGACGGCGCTGCAGAAGTTCGGTCATACGGCGTCGGACATCCAGTCGATGATGATCCGCCTGCAGGGTCTGCTCGCGCAGATCGAGCAGGATCCGAGCCGGTTCGTCTATCAGCAGCCACAGCCGGTCGAACGATGAGAGCCCCCATGAAAAAGCCGATGCGCGCGCTCGTCCTTGCTTCCATGCTTACCCTCGCGAGCTGCGTCTCCGTCCTGCCCGAGCCGATCATTCCGTCCGCGTTGATTGCGCCGCCAGCCGAGCGCGCCGTTGCGCCCACGGATCCGCTGCAAGCTGACGTCGCGGTGTTCATGCCCGAATCCTCGCGCGCCTTCGCGGGCGCCGATATCGCCGTGCGCGACGGACAGGAGCTTATCTACCTGTCCGACGTGCGCTGGGCCGACTCCGCGCCAGCGCTGTTGCAGGGCGCCGTCGTGAACTCTCTGTCCAAGGCCAACGGTCCGGGCAGGGCCGCGCCCGGCCAGCTTGGCGCGCAGACGGATTATGACCTGCGCTGGCGCATCGTCGATCTCTCGACGGGCCGCGAAACGTCGCCTGTCCGCGTCGAAGTCCAGGTCAGCCTGATGGATTCCGGCACGCGCCGCATGATCGCGCAACAGAGCTTCACCGCCGGCGCCGATCCTTCAGAGCGCTCCCCGCGCGCCCGCGCCGCCGCACTGGCGCTCGCGGTTCAGAAAATGGCGGACGATGTCGCAGCGTTTGTTGCGAAAACCGTCGTCCCGAAACCCGCGCTGACGCCGGTCAGGCCGAACTAAGGTCTGGAGTGGGGATCGCCTTAGAGGGAAACGTTTCACCTTGTCCTGCCCACCGCGACGAAAGTTGGGGTCCAGGAACGGTCGGGCAGCATGAACAAGTTTGAAGCTGCACACCGGAACAAGCCTTGAAGCCAGCCCTGGCTCCCGACTTTCGTTGGGATGAGCGCTGATATAGCTGCGCTGCCGCTCAAAGCGATCCCGCCCTAGATCGACGCCCCCAGCGCAGCGTCCAGCAACAGGAACGCCGAAAGCCGCGGCGCTGCGTCCTCGCGGGCTCGTTCCGCCATCGAGAGCACGCGCAACGCATCAGGCTCCTCGGAGGTGAGGAAGCTGCGCGCGGCCTGCTGAAGATCGTGATCGCCCTCAAGCATGCGCGATACGCGCTGAAGCTCACTGGGGACGACGTCGCGGATCGCGCGGCGGCGGTGGCGTTCGCCGTGGTGGGCGGCTGTCGCGATGCGGCGAAGATCTGACGCCTTGACCACATGATTGAGACTAACGCCGCCGCGGTCGAGCCGGTCGATGATCTGCCCGGCGGACTGTTCGCGGACCTGTAGCGGAACTTCCTCGATGCCGGACAGGAGGCCGCGCCAGGAATGGCCGTTGCGCGTCGGCTCAGGCCCGAACAGGGGATCGGGCGAGGGAACGGCGCGCGGGCCGGCAATCGTACTGAGGACCAGCTCGTCGTCGTGCACGCCATCGCCACGCATCGGATCCCACATCGGATCGTCCATCGCGCTTGAAGCGGTAGGCTTGGCGGCGGCGAACAACGGGGTCACCGGTTCGGGCTTTGGCTTTTTGAGCACGAGGTCGTCGAGCGGCCGGGACTTCTCGGGTTCGAGGATGAGATCGTCGACCGAGGACTGCTCGGCATGATCATCCTTCATCCTGTGGATCAGGAGTGAGGCTTTCTCGATGCGTACGCGAGCGCGCTCTAGCCCCTCCTCGGCGGCGCTGGTCGCACGCGAGGCGGTGCGGAAAAGGGTTTCCGAAAGTTGGTTGACGCGCTTTTCGGTTTCGTCGGCCTGCTGGCGGGCAGCCATGGTGGCCGATCGGGTCGTGGCTTCGGCCTGCTGGGCGACATCTTTCAGCGCGGTCATGGCCGTGCGGGCCTCTTCAGTCGCCTGGGCCGACCGGGCGTTGATCGTCTCGGTCGCCTTCATGGCGGAGCCGAGCGCATCTGAAACCGTGTCGCGCAGGCTCTCTGCGGTCGACTTGGCGGCTGCCTGGGCCAGTTCCCCGGCCTTGGTGGCGGCTTCGACCATGCGGGTCGACTGCACAAGTTGCTCGTCGAGGCGCATCAGGGCCCCGCCGAGGTTCTGAGCGCGCTTCCGGCTTTCCGCGCCCATCGTGTCGAGTTGGTTGATGCGCGAAGCGAGGTGGCCTGCGGTATCCTGCAGGTCGCGCAGGCGCTGGTCGAGCGTCACGTCTGACTGGCGGACCTGATCCTGCGCGGCGCGGGCGGCCTCCGAGATCATCTGCGCATGGCGCGGGATCGACTTGGCGAGCGTCTCGGACTGATTGCGCAGGCTTTCGGCCAACTGCGTCAGGCTCTGCCGTTCCGAGCCCATCTTGTGGACGAGCACCTCTGAATCAGCGCGGACGATCTCGGCAGCCTTAAGGGCGGCGGTAACGCTGCTCTCGATGTCGTGCTTGAGCGTATCCAGCCGCGTGCGCGTGTCAGACAGCGCGTTGTTCAGCATCTGGGTCTCGCGGGCGACCGCTTCGGCAAGGCTGGTGACCTCGCCCCGGGATTGTTCGGCAGGGGCCAGGAGCAGCTTCGCGGACGTCAGCACCACCTGGTTGGCTTCTGAGGAGCGTGCGCCTTCGCGCGCCATGACGCCTGCGCAGACCAGCGTCAGGCCGGTGGCGAACAGCACGGCGAACCCGCCAGCGAGCACCAGAGGCGGCTGGGCGAGAATGTTGTCAAAGCCGACTGTGGCAATCAGCCAGGCTGCGATGCCGCCCCAGAGTATGAGCGCTAGGGCTGCGCCGGCCCAGGGCATCCATGCCCCAGCGGTGCGCGCCGCTTCAAGCTGAGCGTTGACCCGGTTGGGCGTCCTACGATCCAGGTATTTTGTCATGTGTTCAGGTTGACCAGTCCAGAGTGGCGTAAACGCGCCAGCAAGCGGGCGTGGACGGGCGCCCAACGGAATTCTTCCGGGGCTCGCGGCTCTACCCGCCCACTCAGCCTCGACAGTGTGCAGATATGGCGCCGTGTTGAAAAGGGGCTGCAAACAGCGCGGCGCCCGGATTCTGCAGGAATTTTGTAAACGCTAGCAGGCGAAAGACGTCAGCTGTCGTGAAATGCGCCGCAGATTCTCAGTAAACGGGACGAGTCAGCACCGTAGCGCCGCCTACCAGACCTTTGGCGTCTCTTCCTTGACCGGCTTTTCGATCGAGGCCGGTTTGCCGCGCTTCATGTCTTGATCTTTTACAGGTTGGGCAGGCCCAGAATCGCCAACGCCTGTCCACGCGACCAGCGCCGCGACACCGCATCCCTGACGTTCACAATCACTTCGATCATCGGGCGCCCCCTTCCCCCGAGTTTGTGAGGCCAAGCTCCGAGACTTCAAGGCGGAAATTCGGCCCGCATTACAAAATGGAGGAAAATCACGCGTCGAAGCTACGCTTTTCTGTGGCCCCGCCCCAGGTGGTGGTGCGACGCGTCTCGATTGTATGGCGGGTGGACTTAACCAGCGATTATCCCGGGTCTTCGACCCTGCATTGGACCCAGGGGAGGGCCGCCATGTCCGCAGTCATTGATCTCGACCAGCTTGAAACAATGACGGGGGGCGATGCGGAGCTCGCGGTCGAGGCGCTGGGGATTTTCCGCCAGTCGGCCGACCTCTGGGGGCGCATGCTGGATCCGCATGCCGAAGCGGTGCAGTGGGCCGATGCCGCGCACGGCATCAAGGGCGCCGCGCGCTCGGTCGGGCTGATGGCGCTTGGTGATGTGTGCGAGGAAGCCGAACGACTGGGCCGTTCCAGAGCGCCAACGGCGGCGCAGGCCGGCGTTGCGATCTCCGCGGTGAAAGACAGGCTCGGCGAAGCGATCGAGGCAATCGCCCAAATCGAACACCAGCTTATGATGAAGCGAACGTTCGCAGGCGTGCGGCTGGGGTAGACAGGCGCTCAGGCCGCGACGGCGTCAGCGAGAAAATCGTCGAGCGCAACCCAGTTTTCTTCCGGCTGGCGCGTGGACAGCTAACACGCTGCGCTTTTCGTGACTATCCCCGACCACGGCGGAAGCGGCGCCAGCGGATGGCGACTTTCGTGAAGAAGTCTTGCTGGTTCTCGATGTTGTCGAAAACTTCTTGGTCCGATTTTCCAATGGCGACCAGAGTTGCGATTTCGTCGGGAGCGGCGCGATAGCGGAGCTTGCGGAAGCCGGCGGCCAGGACAGCTGCGCGCGTCCGGGCGATGGAGTCATCTAGATCTCGCGGGTCCAGCATCTCACTCATGGCGTGGCCGTGGGAGAAGCGCCCGAGACCAGCGGGTAAAAGCGATCCTCCACCGCGCGGCGGGCCTGGATATAGCCGGACTTGTTGCCGTCCGACGTGCCATCGATGATTCGCGCGTAAAAGCGGCAGCCCTGCGCCACGCTCCAGGCATGCAGGCCCATTGTCTGCGTAAGGAAAGTCTGGCGCGAGATCGTCTGGCCAAGCGGCGGCTCCGCGCCATTGGCGCGCAGGCCGGCCATGTCCAGTCCCGTGCGGTCGTCCGTGATGCTGAGGCTCAGTCCGTCATCCAGCAGCACCGCATCGTATGCGTAGACGATCTTTCCGTCGCGTTGCCAGCATGGCGGATAGGAGAGGCCATTGCCAGCGGTCGCCAGTTTCCGTTCGTAATAGTCGAGCTGACCGGCCATGCGATCGAACGCCGCCAAAGCCTCCGCAAGCGTCTTCGGTTTGTCCGCGCCGTCCGCAGGCGGAGCTGTCGTCTTGCGTGAAAGATGCCAGTCGAGAACCTGCAACGGCGTCTCGTTGCTCCTCTGGACATCGAAAGCATCGGCGATCTGCTTGGCTTCCCCCGCCGTGGGCACGAGACGTGCGTAAGTGGCGAGGTCTTTCTGCAGCGCGGCGTTGCGCGCCATCTCGTCTGTCAGGCGGTTGAGCTTGCGTGAGAGTTCATCGGGGCTGGTCGCGATGCCGGACAGGGTGAGCTGCCGCGCCAACCGGTCCACGCCTGAATCAATGCGCAGGGTCAGGCCGGCGATCTGATCCTCTTGTTCCTTCATCTTCTTGTCGCGCGCCTGTCCAAGGGCCGCGTAGACCAGCAGCAACAGGAAAAGGACGAGCAGGAGCGTTTCGGCCAGCGTGAGACCGAGAACAAGACCGCGCCGATAGCCAACCGGATCGTTCGACCCGCGCATCAATTGACCCGCCGGACGATGGTGTTCGCGAGGTCGCCGAGCGCAGTGTACACTTTCTGCACGGCTTCACGCGCGCGCTCCGCATCCGCCTCCATTGCCGCGCGGTGTTGCGCGAGAAAGAGCTTCTGCCCATCAAGCGCGGCTACAATGCTCTCCGTCGCCGCGCGCTGTTTCTCCAGCGTGCGGGCAAGGTCGTTGAGCACCTGATCGATCTTGCGAAGGCCCACTTCTGAACGTTCGGTGGCGGAAACTGTGGAGCTGACGGCGCTGGCCTGATCACGGATTTCGCGCCCCGCTTCGGAAAGCCGCAAGCCTGCCGCTTCGAGCTGCGCCACGGTCGCCTTGAGCACGGTGTTGAGCGTCTCGGGCGAGACCTCGAGGCTCTTCATCCGTTCGGTGATTTCTCGCGCATCCTCGACATTGGCGCGCGTGTGCTCGATCGAGATGCGGAAGGTTTCCTGCGCGCCTACCAGCAACGTGCGAAACGCCTCTGCGGCGGAGAGCAGGGATGAACGCATGTCCTGTGCGGCCTGCGCCAGGTCATTGCGGGCGCGACCCTCGACATCGTCGTTCTCCGAGCGGAACTGGATCAGGATCAGCCGCGCAATGATGCCGGTGCATGTGGAAACCAGCGCCACGCCGAAATTTCCCAGCAGCCCCGTAATCTCCGCTCCGCCTTCGATCTGGATAAGCGTCGCGATCAGGGATGCGAGCGTGTAGACAAGCCCAAGATAATAGCAGTTGTCGCCCAGCCGGTCGGCCCGCATCACACGCTGGCGGATCGACAGCCACGACACCGCGAAATAACCGACGATGAAGGCGAAGGCCGCGACGGCGCCTGCGGTGGGCGAAAGCCAGCCGCCGGTCTTGCCCAGCAGGATGAAGGCGCTGCCCGCCAGCAGGGCGATGAAATAGGTTATCTTCTCTGCCGTTTCGGAGACGCGCCGCTTGGCGACATCGGGCTGGCGGCCGGGCGCCGCCGGAATGCGGCTCGAGACCGGCTCGTCATTCGTGATCAGCGTCGCCGTCAGCGGCTCGGGGATAATGGAGGGGCGGATATCGTCAGCCATCAGATCGCTTCCGACTCCATGAGCGTGCCATTCATCTCGTCGAAGTATTGCGACCACCAGTTGATGTGAGCATTGCTCTGCACATCGCGATAGTTCGCGCGCGTCACATAAACGACGTCGATGCGCGCGTGATGCAGATCCACCAGCGACGATGACCAGCCCGCCGATTTCTTGAAGTCCGCGAAGTCACCCGTTCCTTTGCTTTGCCTCAGCATCGGCGAGTTCTGCACCATGTCGGAGACCAGCGTTATCCGCACAGGAACGTCGCTGCCAAGCCGGGAGAAGGATTTCGTCGCCGCCGAGCGCAGCGATTCAATGATGGGCGAAGTCTTTGCCGGCTCCACCTGTAGAACCCTCGCCATCGTCTCCTCGACTGCCGCAAGATAGCCCTGCTCATAATCGCGCTGCTTCCTCTCGACGTCGGAAATCGCCGCGTCCATCGCCGTGGGGGCGCCGGGATTGCACTTGCTGAAGATCGGCTCGCCCAGGCTGCCATTGCCGCGGTCAGCCAGATAGATGTCGACGCGCGCATTCTCCGGCGCCGCGCGAATCGCGCTGATCACCTTCGCTCGCGCCGTTTCCGCCTGCACGCCATCGAGCGGATCGGATGCATCGAGCAGGATCAGGTGAACTTCCGCCGGCCCCGCGCGGTTGCACCAGGACACAGGATCCGTCGCCTCGGCTTTCTGGTTCACCAGAAAGAACGTAACGCCCAGCCCGGCCAGCAAAGCGCCGCCGCCCGCGACCTTGCCGATCGCGCCCCAGGGCGCTTCGCCGCCCGCGCGCCTGCGCGAACCTCTGGAGGAAGGCCGGCGGTTACGGCGCGACATCACGCACCTGTTCGGCCTTGGCGAGCTGCGCCCGTGTGGCGGCTATGGCCGCCTCGATCTTGTCCTTCTGCTCCTTCGCGACTGTCTGCGCGCGTTCGGCGGCCGCACGCGCCTCCTTGATGTCTACCGACGTCGCAAACAGGCTCGCCAGCGCCGGATCAAGAATAATCGCGTTGGCAAAGCCCGGGTTGGCCAGTTTCACCGGGTTGGCAAAGTGCGCTGGCGGCGGCGCAGAGCGCGCCCGCGTATTGGCGCCGCGATAGATCGACAGCATCGTGTTCGCCGCGCTCTCCAGCTCCGCCTCATAGTTGCGGGCCGCCGCCTCAAGCTGTTTTTTCGCATCCGTGTGGTTGTCGATCGCCTGCAGCGACGGTCCGATATCGTAGAGAAACGCCCCGACCGCCTGAGAAGCCGCCTCCTGCTCCTCCAGCATCTCGCCGGTCACATCGTCGAGCAGGTCGAGATAGTCATCACGCTGGTCTTCGGATTCATTGTAGCGCTTGGTGTAATCTGGATAGCGATCGCCGAACTCATATCCCTTCCGCGCCGCATAGATGCCCGCGATCACGCCCACCGCGATCATGATGAGCGATAGCTCGTCCAGATGACTGAAGCCCCAGGCCGCAGGCGATGGGGCAGGCGACGTGCGCCAGGCCTCATAAAACCAGCCAACGGCAGCCCACAGCGGCGAGACGCCTTCGGCAACCGAATTGCGCGCGACGCGATAGAACGCGACGACCATATGCACCACCGGCAATCCGACCAGCAGCACAAGCACGGCGGCAAAGCCCAGCAGCTTGTTGGCGATGAACGCGCTGTTGACTCGCTTCACCAGCGCAAAGCCGATCACCGTGCACACCACGATATTTGCCGCCGCGATCAGGAGCGCCTGGAAGAACGCGCCCAGCATGCCCAGCTGATTGCCTTCGGTGAAGAAGAACAGGTTGAGCGCACCCTCGACGATTGCAATCAGGAACAGGTCGGCAAAGAACACGAAGGCCGAACGCGGCGCTTTGGCCGGCCGCTTCAGCTTCCGCTCGTCCCGCCAGCCCTGAAAGTCCGCCTGGCCTTCCCTCAGCCTCTGGAATTTCTGTTCGAGGTCGCGCAGGTCGACCACCGCCCGTTGCTCGATAGCCGAAATCTTCGGCGCGACTCGATTCTCGATCTCGGTCGTCGCCAGCCGCGAGCGAGCCCGCGCCAGCAATTCGTTGAGCCCGCGCAGCCGGTCGATGATGTCGTTGCGCAGCTGCGTGCGCTCGGCAACAATGCCGCTGACGATCTCGGATTCGATGTCGTCCAGCGAAGCCGCATTGGCTGGCGGATGATTGGCGCCTCCTCGCTCGGCGCCCCGCGTCTCCAGCGACAGACGTTTTGCATGCCGCTCGATATCGAGCGGCCTGAACACAGTCAGATCGGGAAGGCTGTTGCCGTCCACCCGTAACCCCAATGCGCCAGCGCGGGAACCGAGCGCATTTTACAGCGCCGACAAGCGTTTCGCGCGCAGATTAAGCAGTAGCGAAGGGCAAGATTACGGGGGCCGCGCGGAACCTTCGCCACATACCGGACACAATCCGTGTCGGGTTCAGAATGTCCAGGTAATCTCGGTAAAGCCGAACAGCGTGTCGCCTTCGCCCGTAGCGTTGGGCGCCGATTTGAGAAAGTCGCCGCGAATGATCGCCGCCCCGCCGACCCCGAGGCGGAGCGAATCGGGGATCAGCCAGCGGCGGTAACGCACTTCGACCTGAGTTCCCACATTGTCGCCGGATGCGCCGGTGGCGTCGCGCACCCCAGAATTGGCGAAGCTGTTGGTCGCTGATTCCAGCTGGAGGCGTCGCACGGAGACGTTGGCGTCAGAAGCCCTGTCGGGTTTCACTTCAAGGCGAATGCCCGGTCCGATCAAGTTTGTGCGCGCAATAGCGCCGTAGATGCTGGTCGGGCCAAACTCAAAAGCGCGGTCGCCAAACAGCGAGTCGAAGCGTTCGCTGGACAGATCGGAGGGCGAACGGTCGCCTGACGCCCGATCGTATTGCAGGGCGAGGCGCGGCGACCATGGCCCATCGAATGTGTAGCCGACTTGGACGTGCATTGTTTCGGCGTCATGGTTGAGGTCGGTTACATCGGCGCCGCCTGTCGTCGCGCGGATCGAGCCTGTCTGGCCGGCGTATTCGAGGTCGAAGTCGAAGTCTGCCTTCGCGGGCGCGCGGCGCAGGCGGACGCCAACCGTGGACAGGTCACGATTGCGCGTGGGATTGTTGGAGGCGTCGCCCTCATCAAGATCGAACAGGTAGATTTGGCCCGCCAGCGAGAAGGGCAGCGGCGCCTCGATAGTCAGGCCGCCGAAACGCGTATTTTCCAGCGTCCTGTTCAGCGCGACCTCATTGTCGAGCGCTGAGGGAGCGTCCGAGGGGAGGCGGCTTACGATCGCTGTATAGAATGCCGTGACTTTTACGTCGGCGTCGTTCCTCCAGACAGCGTGGACGCCGTCGAACGCCTGCAGCAGGCTGCGATAGTTGGAGCGTGCAACCAGTCGGCGCGAGCCAACATCCATCGTGAACCGCCCAAGTGTCAGATCGAGGCTGGCCCCCTTGATCAGGAAGTTCTTCGGGCGCCAGGCGAGATAGAGCTGGGCAGGCTCAAGCACATCAATTTCGCCGGGCGCTCCACCGCCGGCATTGCCAGACAGAAGACGCGAATCCAGCAACTCCCCACCAATCACGATCGCACCGGTGTTGATCTCCACCTTCAGTAGCGACTGGACGCCTAAGAGTTCGTCCCCGCCGCTTCGTCCCGCTGCGAACGTGTTCGACAGGGTCTCATAGCGCGGGCGCACTGATCCCAAAATTTCAAGCCAGTCGGGCGCGCCGACGGCCTTGCTCAACCGCCACGGCTCCTTCGGGGCCTCCTGCGCAGAGCCCGGCGGGACGGTCGCCAGGGCGGCCAGCGCAAAACAGGCAACAAGGAAGGGTTGTCGGGACATCGGAAGGCTATATCTGTGGGAAATGAATGGAACCCGCCGCCTCTCCCATACGGGGAAAGTCGACTATCTCCGTTTACTTACTCTACAGGGACAATATAGTTTCAAGAGAGCCGCAGGCAGGTTGATCTGCGTGGTCTTCCCTTGTCCCGGTTGAGTCGATGATTTCACAGAAGGCCAAATACGCTCTGCGGGCGTTGGTCGCGCTCGCCAGGCGGCCGGCCGGCAAGCCGACCTTCATTTCCGAGATCGCCGAGACTCAGAACATCCCGAAGAAATTTCTCGAGCAGATCCTGCTCGATCTGAAGCATCACGGCCTGGTGGCTTCGCGTCGCGGAAAGGCCGGTGGTTATGGGCTTTTGCGCCCCGCAGACACCATCTCGTTCGGCGAGGTCCTCCGCATTGTCGACGGTCCGATTGCCCCCCTGCCATGCCTGTCTAAGATTGCCTACCGGCGTTGCGAGGACTGCAAGGACGAGGCAAGCTGCGAGGTGCGGCGCGTGTTCGCACAGGTGGCTGACGCGACCCGCGGCGTGCTCGATCGCACCACCATTGCCGACGCCCTGGAGGCTCGCCTGCCCGCCCGCCTGAGGGACGCCGTCGCCTGATCTAGGTTTGACAAACCCTACCGGACGACTAGCGTAACAGGCTCGGAGGACTTCCAATGCGCCTGACGATTTTCGCCCTGGCCGCATCCGTGGCGCTTGCCGCATGCGGCGGCCAGAGCAGCACGGGGGGTAACGAAATCTCGCTTCTCAACGTGTCGTATGATCCGACGCGCGAGCTCTATGAAGAGTTCAACGCGGATTTCTCGGCGACCTATAAGACGCCGTCGGGCAAGACCGTGATGGTCAACATGTCCCACGGCGGCTCGGGCAAGCAGTCGCGTTCGGTGATCGATGGCCTTCCCGCCGACGTCGTCACGCTGGCGCTGCAGAACGACCTCGACGTGATCGCGAAAGAAACCGGCAAGATCCCCACCGACTGGCGCACCAAGCTCCCGGCCAATTCATCGCCCTACACCTCGACGATCGTGTTCCTGGTGCGTGCGGGCAATCCAAAGAACATCAGGGACTGGAACGATCTGACGCTTCCGGGTGTCGGCGTGATCACACCTAATCCGAAGACCTCCGGCGGCGCGCGCTGGAACTATCTAGCAGCATGGGCCTACGCCTCGAAACAGTTCCCGGGCGACGAGGCGAAGGTGAAAGAGTTTGTCGGAAAGCTTTACAAAAACGTTCTGAAACTTGATTCCGGCGCGCGCGGCAGCACGGTGACGTTCACCCAGCAAGGCACCGGCGACGTGCTGATCACGTGGGAGAACGAAGGCTTCCTCACACTGCAGGAAGAGGACGGCCCCAAATACGAGATGGTTTATCCATCCCTGTCTATCCGCGCAGAACCGCCGGTCGCCGTGGTTGTCGGCAACGCCGAGAAGAAAGGTCCCGAACAGCTCCAGGCCGCCGAGGACTATCTCAAGCACCTTTATTCCCCCGCAGGCCAGCGCATCGTCGCCAAGCACTTCTATCGGCCGAACGATCCTACGGCGGCTGATCCCGCGGACGTGGCGCGCTTCAAGCAGATCGAGATGGTGACCGTCGACGATCCCATATTCGGCGGCTGGCCGCAGGCGCAGCCCAAGCATTTCGACGACGGCGGCGTCTACGACCAGATCTTCACGGCGAGATAGCGCATGACGGCAACGGCGCCGGACGGGGCGCGTAGTTTCCGATGGCGGCGGCGCAGTGTCCTGCCAGGCTTCGGCCTGAGCCTGGGATACACGATCGTATACCTGTCTCTGGTTGTCCTGATCCCGCTGGCCGGACTTGGCATCCGCTCGGCCTCGCTCGGCTGGACTCAGTTCTGGGCGATCGCATTCGACCCGCGCGTTGTGCAGGCTCTGCAGCTGTCCTTCGGCGCCGCGTTGGCGGCGGCGGTCATAAACACCGTGTTCGGCGTGCTCGTCGCCTGGGTGCTGGTGCGCTACCGCTTCCCCGGCCGCCGCTGGCTCGACGCCGCCGTCGACCTGCCGTTCGCGCTTCCCACCGCCGTCGCCGGCATCGCGCTCGCCACGCTCTACGCTCCCAACGGCCCCTTTGGCGCCATCCTCGACCACTGGTTCGGCATCAAGGTCGGCTTCACCCCCCTCGGCGTCGTCATGGCGCTGATCTTCGTCGGCCTGCCTTTTGTTGTCCGCACCGTGCAACCCGTGCTGGAAGAAATCGATCGCGAGACCGAGGAAGTCGCCGCCACGCTCGGAGCCCGCCGCTGGCGCACCATCACGCGCGTCATATTCCCGGCCCTGCTCCCCGCCATCCTCACCGGCTTCGCTCTCTCCTTCGCGCGCGGCGTCGGCGAATACGGCTCGGTGATCTTCATCGCCTCGAACCTGCCATTCCAATCCGAGATCGCCCCGCTGCTGATCGTCATCAAACTGGAAGAGAACAACTACGCCGGCGCCACCGCGATCGCGACCATCATGCTGGTGATCTCGTTCGCCATGCTGTTCGTGATCAACCTGCTGCAGGCCTGGAGCCGGAAATGGTTCGGCCATGAGTGAGACAGCACAGACACGCAAGGTGCGCCGCGCAATCGGCGAGGGCCCGGCCACGCGGATCGTTCTGATCATGGTCGCGCTGGTCTTCCTTGGGCTTATGCTGATCGCGCCCCTGCTGGTCGTGTTCGTCGAGGCGTTCGGCCGCGGCATCGGCGTCTATTTGCAGGCGCTCGCCCTGCCTGACACCATGGCCGCCCTGCAGCTGACGCTTCTCGTCGCTGTGATCGCAGTTCCTGCAAACCTGATCTTCGGCGTCGCCGCCGCCTGGCTGATCACCAAGTTCGACTTCAAGGGAAAGTCGTTCTTGCTGACGCTGATCGATCTTCCTTTCGCCGTGTCGCCTGTCGTCTCGGGGCTGATCTTCGTCCTGCTCTTCGGCGCCAACAGCGCGCTAGGCCCATGGCTGGAAGACAACAACATCCAGATCCTCTATGCCGTTCCCGGCATCGTCATCGCGACGATCTTCATCACCTTTCCCTTCATCGCCCGCGAGCTGATCCCGCTGATGGAGCAGCAGGGCTCGTCGGAAGAGGAGGCGGCCGTCTCCCTCGGCGCCAGCGGCTGGCGCACCTTCTTCCAGGTGACCCTGCCCAACGTGAAGTGGGGCCTGCTCTATGGCGTGCTGCTCTGCAACGCGCGCGCGATGGGCGAATTCGGCGCGGTGTCAGTCGTGTCTGGCCACATCAGGGGTCTCACCAACACGCTGCCGCTGCACATTGAAATCCTCTACAACGACAACAAGGCCGCCGCGGCGTTCGCCGTGGCGTCCTTGCTCGCCATGCTTGCTCTCGTCACGCTTGCGGTTAAGACGCTGCTTGAAGCCCGGTTCGCCGGCGAGATCGCAGCCCAGCGACGCCACTGATCGGAGCACATACGCCTACATGCAGGTTCGTACGGTAAACATCTCGAAGCGCTATGCCGGCCTCGCCGCGCTGGACGACGTGTCGCTGACCGTCCAGCCGGGCGAGCTCGTCGCGCTGCTAGGTCCGTCCGGTTCGGGCAAGACCACGCTTTTGCGCACCATCGCCGGCCTCGAGCCGCCTGACGCCGGCACTGTCTATTTCAACGACCGCGACCTATCGGACAGCCGCATCCAGGACCGCGGCGTCGGCTTCGTGTTCCAGCACTACGCGCTGTTCAAGCACATGCGGGTGATGGACAACATCGCTTTCGGCCTGCGCGCGCGGCGGAAGAACAAGCCGAGGGAAGACGAGATCAAGCGCCGCGTCCTCGAACTGCTAGATCTTGTGCAGCTCTCCGGGCTCGAGCGCCGCTTCCCGGCCCAGCTCTCCGGCGGCCAGCGCCAGCGTGTCGCGCTCGCTCGCGCGCTCGCCATCGAGCCCTCCGTCCTGCTGCTCGACGAGCCGTTCGGCGCCCTCGACGCCCGCGTCAGGAAAGACCTGCGCCGCTGGCTGCGCGAGATCCACGACCGCACCGGCCACACCACGTTGTTCGTCACGCATGACCAGGAAGAGGCGCTCGAACTCGCCGACCGCGTCGTCGTCATGAACAAGGGCAAGATCGAACAGTCCGCGACGCCTGACGAAATCTACGACACGCCGGCGACGCCCTTCGTGTTCTCCTTCATCGGGGAATCGAGCGTCATTCCGGTGCAGGTCGGCAATGGCCGCGCCACGCTCGATGAGCGTCTGCTTGATCTCGAAATCGGCGCGCTGCCTGATGGGCCAGCTCAGCTTTACCTCCGTCCCGAGGACGTCACGATGGTCACCGATGGCGGACCGGGCATACCCGGCCTTGTCGTGTCCACCCGCCGCATCGGCGGCATGCGCCGCGTCACCATTGAATGCGGCCTCGCGCGCCACCGCATCGAGTTCGATGCGCTGGCGGAGGTCCCGATCAACAATTCCCAGCGCCTGACCATTCGCGTTATCGGCGGTCGCGTCTACGGCGCCGGCGCCGAAGGCTACGAAACAGAGCGCCTGGCCGCGTCTGCCACCTCGGACTTCAAATGGGCAAAGGCCGAAGGTTGGCTGGACCGCTAGCCCGCCCGCATGGTTCGAAGGCCACGTCGCATCGCTTCGCGAAGCACCGCTGCTCACCGTGGCTTACACGTAGGCGAGAACAAGGGAAATCATCCTCGGCTTTGTCCCAAGGATAAGACCAAGGGGACTGGCGGCGAATGCCTCAGAAACAAGCACCCGTCATTCTCGCGACAAGCCCGACAATGGCGGCGCCAGCTAGGTCGACGAACCGCGACCAGCCCGCAAAGCGAACATTCGTGTTACAGACCCGCGACTGACCTGTGAAAACAGACCGGAAAGACGGTGCATCCGGCAATTCCAGCGCGGGCAGGACCGTTCAACGTCACGGCCTCGCGAGTTGCTACCGAAAGCGGAAACTGTGTAGATTGCGGCCAGCTCGGCGGGGACAACAGCCGGCGAAACACGTGAGGGAGAGACGAAATGTGTGACGAGCATACCGAACACAGTAACGATGAAGCCTTTGACGCAGGCGCCCTTTCACGCCGTGGCTTTGGCGCCATGTCGCTCGCCGCGCTGGCGGCGTGCACCACCAGCCCCGAAAACGCCGCTGGCGTTGTCGAGCGCGAAGTTGAAGTGCAAACAGCCGATGGCATGATGGATGCGCACTACGTGGCGCCGTCGTCCGGCAAGCACCCGGCCGTCATCGTGTGGCCTGACATCATGGGCCTGCGTCCGGCCTTCCGCCTGATGGGCAAGCGCCTCGCGGAATCGGGCTATGCGGTTCTGACGGTGAACCCGTTCTATCGCATGCAGAAGGGTCAAGTGTTCGACGCGACGACGGAGAAGTTCGCCGACCCGCCGGTTCGCACGCGACTCGTTGGCCTGATGGGCCCGACGGTCGGCAATCCTCAGAACACCAAGAACGATGCTGTCGGCGCGGTCGCTTGGCTCGACAAGCAAAAAGAGGTCGACACCTCCAAAGGCATCGGCACGACCGGCTATTGCATGGGTGGCCCGCTGGTGATGCGCACGATGGCGTTCGTGCCGAACCGCGTGAAGGCTGGCGGGAGCTTCCATGGCGGCGGCCTCGCCGTTACCGCGGCTACCGCGACTGAGCAAGCACGCGCCAACAGCCCGCACCTGCTCGTCCCGCAGATGACGTCCAAGGCCGTCCTGATCGCCGTCGCGCAAAACGACGACCAGCAGGATCCGAGCGTGAAGGGCACGGTGAAAGCCGCGTTCGACGCGAAGGGCATTCCGGTTGAAGTCGAAGTCTATCCGGCCCAGCACGGCTGGTGCCCGCCCGACAGCGCCGTATTCGATCAGGTGCAAGCCGATCGCGCCTGGGGCCGCCTCTTGGCCACCTTCCAGGCCGGCCTCAAGGCATAAGCCTCGGCCGATTGATGCAATGAAGAACGCGGCTCGCTCAGCGGGCCGCGTTTTTTACGAAGTCTTAGAGATAATCGTCCTCGACGGCATCGGGCTTGCCGGAGAACCACGCGCCGCGGATATGCCGGCGCACGGCATGCGGTTCGGTCGCGATCGCCGCTGAATGCCAAAGATATGCGTCATGCAGCAGCATATCGCCTGCATCGCAATAAACGGCGATTTCGCCGTGGACCTTCTCGAATCCCAGCGGCATAGGAAACGGCGGCTCAAGTTGCGTATGCCCGCCGGCGGCCCGCGCCCCTTCCGGCACCGGCGCATTGTTGGCGTTGCGATAAGGCGCCGGCGTCGCCCATCGATGGCTCCCTGGCGCCACACGCAGGAACCCGTTTTCCGGGCTGGTCCCATCCACATGAATCGTGAAAGCCGCGCTCGGCCAGACATCAAGCTGCGGGCCGCTTTGCCAGTCGCTGTGCCAGCCGATGCGCTTGTAACCCGACAAAACCCCTGCGCGGGCGTCCTGATAGACCACGCCAAACCGCGAATGTTCTCGCAGGTGGCCGCCGGGTATCCAGCGCTGCATCAGCGCGGTGAGCGTCGGATGCAGCACCGCCCCCCGCGTCGCGGGCGCAATCAGGGTGATGTACTGCACATAGTTTGCAAACCGGCTTCCCGCCGCAGCATCCGTCAGGATCGAGTTGCCGTGTCTCTCCGCCAGCTCGCCGTTCGCAACGCGGGTCTGGGCGTCGACGCACTCGGCCAGCATCGCTGCAAGATCATCCGGCGAATACAAACCGCGGAGAATTGCAAAGCCGTGCGTTCGGAAGAAGACGTCAAGGGCATCCAGCGCATCCGCGCGGAAGACGCCAAAATCCGGATCAATGCTGAGTGTGCCTCTCATGCAGACTGGCCAGCACGAAAGCCAACGTTTGGCAGCGGCATCCGAGCGTGCTGATGGTTGGAATAGGCCTGCGGCCAACATCCGGGCAGAGGCCGGTCCGGATGCTCCCGAACGCAGGCGGGCAGGCCTGTTGCTCTACGAGAGAATGCGCAGGTGTTGCGCCGGGCGCCAGCGCGACGGCAAGGGTGGGCATGGGCTTTTCAATCGACAGACTGCGCAGTCTGGCCGGCGTCGCGTTCGTGCTGGGCGTCGCCTGGGCGATCTCGGAAAACCGGTCGCAATTTCCCTGGCGCATCGTTCTGGTAGCGTTGGGTCTGGAAATCGTTCTCGCGGTCTCCATGTTGGTCGTGCCGCCGCTGCGTGCAATTCTGGCGTGGGTGTCGGCGGGGATAGACGGGCTGCAGGCCGCCACGCTCGAAGGCGGCCGCTTCGTGTTCGGCTACCTCGCGGGAGGCGTCACCCCATACGAGGTGAACGCCCCCCAGAACAGCACCGTCCTCGCCTTCGGCGCTCTGCCGCTGATCGTCGTGGTGTCGGCGCTGTCGGCGTTGTTGTGGCGATGGGGAATACTGGAGCGGGCGTGCAAGGCGCTTGGCTTCGTCCTGCGCAAGACAATGGGCATTAGCGGTCCCCTCGGCCTCGCCACCGGCGCCAACATCTTCCTCGGTATGGTCGAGGCGCCGCTCATCGTTCGCCCCTATCTGATCACGATGTCGCGCGCCGACCTGTTCGTGATCATGACCACAGGCATGGCCACCATCGCCGGAACGGTGATGGCGCTTTACGCATCTTCCCTCAGCGGCACTTCACCCGATGCCGCCGGACACATACTGGTTGCGTCCTTCATGGCCGCCCCCGGCTCGATCGCCATCGCCCGCATTATGATGCCCGCACGCGTAGAACACGCCGCTACCGCTGCCGAAAAAGCGCCGCTTCTCTATCGCTCGTCGATGGACGCCTTCTCCCGCGGTGTGCAGGACGGGGTGAACATGCTCATCGCCGTAATCGCGATGCTGCTCGCTGCCATGGCGTTCGTGGCGCTGGTCAACATGATCCTCGCAGCGGTGCTGCCCGACATCGGCGGTTCGGAGCTGACCATCGGAAGTATCTTCGGATGGATGTTCGCACCCTTCATGTGGATGCTGGGCATTCCATGGAATGATGCGCTGCCGGCCGGCGAACTGATGGGCGCGAAGACTGCGCTTAACGAACTGATCGCCTATCTCAATCTTTCCCAGCTCGGCGCGGATGCGATCGAGCCGCGCACGCGGCTGATGATGATCTATGCCTTGTGCGGCTTCGCCAATTTTGCATCCGTCGCGATCATGATCGGCGGGCTGAGTTCGATCTGCCCGGAACGGCGCGATGATTTCGCTGATCTCGGGTTGAAGAGCCTTCTGGCCGGGATGCTCACCAACATGCTCAGCGCAGCCCTGGTGGGCATGGCGCCGCTGATGTTGCTGCAGCTCTAACTATTTTTCGCCTTGGGCTTTGCAGCTGTTTCGGCTTTCTTGTTGATGGCGCGCTCGATGACCATTTCAACGTTCTCCGCGATCCGCGCCTTGACCAGCTTCTTCCCCAGAGCCGCCGGAACCGGCTTGTCCGGCTGGAATTGCATTGTGCCCGAAGACATCGCGAATGCTGCCGCTTCGGGAAACATGCTGATCAGCGTCGAGTTCATCGGGAAGAAACTTAGATGCTTCTTGAAAGCCCCGAACGCGACGAGATGGCCATACAGTTTGAACGTCGGCTGGCCATAGCTGATGACTTTCTCAGCGCCTGGCGCAACTGCTATGATCCGCGCCCGCAATTTTCCAGCGCCGCTCGCTGCTCCGGATCGAGGCGCGACGGCCAGTAGTCGATATCGGTGGCAACAGGCTCGCCGCGCACGTCAGACCCCGGTGACTTCGCTAGCCTGCGCTTCCGACTTCAGCCACGCCATGAAGGTGCGCGCCAGTTTCGACGGCGTCCGCCATTTCGGATAGACGATCCAGTAGGCGAAATCGATGTCGCTAGCCCCGTCGGCAAACGGGGCGATCAGGCGGCCGCGCTCCAGATCGCCCGAGGCAATAGCGAACTTCGCGAGCGCCACGCCACGTCCTGCGGCCGCAGCTTCGACCACAAGCGACGACTGCGTAAAACGCGGCCCCCGATTGCCATCGACCGTCGTCACACCGCGCGCCTTCAGCCAGGAATTCCAGTCCGGCCGCGAAGGGTCGTTCTCGGGGCTTTCATCGTGCAGCAACACGTGGTGGCTGAGATCGGCCGGTCCGCGCAAAGGATGCGGTCCGCTCATGAGGTCGGGCGAGCAAACCGGGAGCACCGATTCCGACATGATCTTGTCGGCCCGCAAGCCCTCATAAAGACCCTTGCCGTGGCGCAGGGCGAGATCGATGTCGGAGGAGTTGAAGTCCGTCATCGCCATGTCGGCGGAGACCCACACCTCGGCTTCCGGATTCAGCTCCTGGAACTTCTCAAGCCGCGGCGCCAGCCATTTGGCGGCAAACGAGGGCGCCGACGAGATCATCAGTCTGTCGCGGCGGGCCGGCGCGCGCATGTGGTGGACAGCCTCGGCCATCATCTCGAAGGCCGATGTCAGCAAGGGCAGGGCCGCCCGGCCAGCATCGGTGAGCAGAACCTGCCGCCCGGTGCGTCGGAACAGGGGGGCGCCTGCGAACTCCTCAAGCTGCCGAATCTGCTGCGAAATGGCGCCCGGGGTGACGTTCAGCTCCTCCGCCGCCCGGGTGAAAGACAGATGGCGCGCCGCGGCCTCGAAGGCGCGCAGGGCGTTGAGAGCGGGGAGACGGTCTTCCTGGGCCATTTTGCTTCAGGTTTTCTCTAGGCTTGAGGCGGGTAAGGTTGGCTAATCGAGCGGCTTAGGAATGGTTCATTGCTTCTGGCGACCCATCCGGCCATCTGCCGGATTTAGGACGATCATTGAGTGCGCTTGGCTCGTCGCCTGGCGCGCGTCGTGTTATACGCGTATTCGTAAGAAAAACTAAAGGGCCAAGGCATGGACGGCGTGTCCGCGGCAATGAAAAAAGCTCCTGTGGGGCATGTCGCCCTCGTGGGCGCAGGACCGGGTGACCCGGACCTGCTGACGATTCGAGCCGGCCGTTTGCTCGAGCAGGCGGAGGTCGTGTTCGTTGACCGGTTGGTAGGGCAGGGCGTGATGGAGTTGATTCCGGCGTCGACCGAAATGGTCCACGTCGGCAAGTCCAAGGGCGAGCACTCCGTCCCGCAGGACGAAATCCATCGCCGCATGATCGCGGCGGCGAAAGCAGGCAAACGTGTCGTGAGGCTCAAGGGCGGCGACCCCTTCATCTTCGGACGCGGCGGCGAAGAGCTGGAAGCCCTGCGCGCGGCCGGGATAGAAGTCGAGATTGTGCCCGGGATTTCCTCCGCGCTCGGCTGCGCGGCCGCGGCGCAGATCCCGCTGACCCATCGCGACCTGGCGCAGGCGGTGACCTTCGTCGCTGGTCATGCGGCGCTCGGCAAGGAGCCCGATCTCGACTGGAACGCACTGGCGCGTCCGAACCAGACCGTTGTTGTATTCATGGGCGTCGGCACGGCGGGCACGATCGCAGCGCGGCTGATCGCAGCCGGCCGCGATCCCGAAACTCCAGTCGCGGTCATCGAGAACGGTACTCGCAAGAACGAGATCAGCGCCTTCGGCGTGCTCGGCGATGTGGCGGATGTTATCTCCGCCACAGGCATCAATGGCCCGGCGCTGCTGATCATCGGCGAGGTCGTGTCGCTGGCGCCGCGCAGTCAAGCCGCTTCCAACTCTGGCAATGTCGCAAAGCCGAACCTCGCCACACTGTGGGAGATGCTGACGTGAGCTCCGAACGTCCAAAGCTCGGCCCCGATATTCCGAAAGTCATCACCGCCTGGGTTTCGGCGACCGGACGCGTCGTCTACCTCACCAAGGATCGCAACTGGTCCGAAGACCTCGCCGACGCCGAAGTGCTCACGGGCGCGGGCGCGACAGATATTCTCGCTTGGGCGTCCAAGGATCAGACACGCGTCGCCGATCCGTACTTCATGCAGGTCACGCCCGACGGAAAAGTTGCAGGTCGTGAAACGATCCGCGAGACAATTCGCGCGAAGGGACCTACCAACCATCCGATGTTCGGCAAGCAGGCGGGGAACAACTGATGCCAAATCGTCCGATCAGCAAGCTTACCCTCTACGGCGACTCGATCTCCGGCAATTGCCTCAAGACCAAATGGACGGCCGACTATCTCGACATCGACTATGAATGGGTGGAGGTCAGCGTCTTCGAAGGCGGCACGCGTTCCGATGCCTTCATGCAGATGAACCCGTCGGGCCAGGTGCCCGTGATGCGACTGCCAGACGGTCGCATCCTGCCGCAGTCGAACGCCATCATGCTCTATCTGGCGGAAACCCAGCGCGGGCAGGACCTCATCCCCGTTGATCCGTTTGAGCGCGCCAAGATGATGAGCTGGCTGTTCTGGGAACAGTATAGCCACGAGCCCTACATCTCCGTGCGCCGCTTCCGGAAGAAGTTCATGAACATGACGGACGACGATCTCGATCCGCAGCTGCTAGCCCGCGGCCGCCGCGCGCTCGGCGTCATGGAGATGCAGCTAACCTTCTCCGATTACTTCGTGGGTCAGAGCCTCACGCTCGCCGATATCGGACTCGTCGCCTACACGCGGGTCGCGCACGAAGGCGGGTTTGACCTATCCGAATTCCCGTCCGTTCAACGCTGGGTCGCGCGTGTCGAGACCGATCTCGGAATCGAGCATTCCAGGAAAGCCGCCTGATGTATCGCTATGACGAGTTCGACGAGACCCTGGTCCGGGAGCGCGCCAAGCAGTTCCGCGGGCAGGTGGAGCGTCGTCTCAAGGGCGAGCTGAAGGAAGAAAACTTCAAGCCCCTGCGCCTGCAGAACGGCGTTTATCTTCAGCTGCATGCCTACATGCTGCGCGTGGCCATCCCGTATGGCCAGCTGAGCGCGAAAAAACTCCGCCAGCTCGCGATGATTGCGGACAAGTACGACAAGGGTTACGGCCACTTCACGACACGCCAGAACATTCAGTTCAACTGGATCAAGCTGGCGGAAATCCCCGACGCGCTCGAAGCGCTCGCCGATGTCGAGATGCACGCAATCCAGACCTCCGGCAACTGCATCCGCAACGTGACGTCCGATCATCTCGCCGGCGCCGCGTTCGATGAACTGGAAGACCCGCGCCCGTGGTGCGAGATCATCCGCCAGTGGTCGACCTTCCACCCGGAATTCTCGGCCCTGCCGCGCAAGTTCAAGATCGCTGTCACGGCCGCAACCCCGGATCGCGCGGCCGTGAAAGTCCACGACATCGGCCTGGTGATGAAGCGTAACACGCAAGGCAAGACTGGTTTCGAAGTCATGGTCGGCGGCGGCCTCGGCCGCACGCCCTATATCGGCCCCACCGTGCGCGAATGGGTTAGCAAGCAGGATCTGCTCAGCTATCTCGAAGCCATCATGCGCGTCTACAACCGCTATGGACGCCGCGACAACAAGTACAAGGCGCGCGTGAAGATCCTGGTCCACGAGCTCGGCGTTCCCGAATTCGCCCGCCAGGTCGAGGAGGAGTTCGCGAACCAAAACGCCCGGGAGAAGGTCCTCCTCCCGCAAGAAGAAGTCGATCGCATCACGGCCTATTTCGCCCCGCCGAAATTTGAAACATTGTCGACGAAGTCGGCGACGCTCGACGCCGCCATCGCCGCCGAGCACCACTTCGCGCGCTGGTGCAGGAACAACCTCCGCGCCCACAAGATCCCGGGCTACACCTGCGTGCACATCGCGCTGAAGCCGCAAGGCGTGGCGCCTGGCGACGCTTCCTCCGCCCAGATGCGCGCTGCCGCCGACATCGCGGAAAAATACGCCTTCGACGACATCCGCGTCGCCCACGAGCAGGATCTCGTCCTCCCACACGTGAAGCTCGACGATGTGCCTGCCGTCTACGCCGCGCTCAAGGCCAACGATATGCATGCATCCAACGCCGGTCTCGGCTCGGATATCATCGCGTGCCCTGGCCTAGATTACTGCAACCTCTCCAACGCCCGCTCGATCTCGGTCGCCAACGAAATCCAGGCGCTCTTTGCCGATCCGGAGTTCGAAGACGAAGTCGGCGCCCTGCACATCAATGTGTCGGGCTGCATCAATGCCTGCGGCCACCACCATGTTGGCCACATCGGCATTCTAGGCGTCGACAAGAAGGGCGAGGAATTTTACCAGATCCTCTTCGGCGGTCGCGCCGATGAGAAGGCTGCGATCGGCGAGATCCAGGGCCCTGGCCTTCGTCATGAAGAAGTCGCGCCCGCGCTGAAGCGGGTCATCTCGAAATACCTCGAACTGCGCACGTCAAAGACGGAAAAGCTGGCCGATGCGATGACGCGCCTCGGCCAGGCGCCGTTCAAGGAGGCGCTCTATGCCGCTGCTTAAGGACGGAAAGACCGTCGACGACGTGTGGGCGTTCGTCGAAGACGGCCACGAGCTGTCGCCCGGAGGCTGCATCATCGTCTCGCTCGGCCGCTTCCTGTCGGAGCATGACCAACTGCTCGCCCGCAACCGCTCTATCGGCGTGCGGCTGGCGGTCAGCGACGATCCCGCTTTGCTAGCGCGTTTCCTCGACCAGCTCCACCTGATCGAACTGCAATTCCCGAAATACACCGACGGCCGCGCCTTCAGCCAGGCCCAGCTGCTTCGCCGCCGCTATGGCTACAAGGGCGAAATCCGCGCGACGGGACAAGTGCTGCGCGACCAGCTGCGCCTTATGATCCGCTCGGGCTTTGACGCCATGATCATCGACGAGGCCAACGCAGAAGGCGTCTATGATTACTCCGCACACGAGTTTTCAGAATTCTACCAGGCGGCGTCGGACACCACCGACACCATCTTCATAAAGCGCCAGAAGAAGCGTGAAGAAAAGGCTGCCGAATGAGTGTCACTGTATCCGCGAACGAAACAACCGAGCAGAGGGTCGAACGTCTTAACGCCGAGCTGCGCGGAAAATCGGCGCAGGAAGTCATCGCCGCCGCCGTGCGTGAGTTCGGCCGCAAGATCACCTATGTCTCCTCCTTCGGCGCCGAAAGCGCGGCCATGCTCGGCCTGATTGCGGAGGTTGATCCCGGCATGCCAATCGTCTTCATCGACACCGGCATGCATTTCCATCAGACGCTGCAATACCGTGACACGCTGCAGGAATTTCTGAAGCTCAGCGACATTCGCACATTCCATGCCGTCAAGGACGAGGTGAAAGCCATCGATCCCAGGGGCGTGCTCAATAAGACCGACCCCGACGCCTGCTGCGAAGTGCGCAAGGTGCGGCCGCTCGCCCCCGCGCTCGAAGGGTTCGATGCCTGGATCACCGGCCGCAAGCGCTTCCATGGCGGGGGCAGGGCCCACTTGCCGGTCGTCGAGTTTTCCGAAGGCCGGTTCAAGTTCAACCCTCTCGCGGAATGGACGCATGAACATGTCGACCGATATTTCGCCGACAGAAAGCTGCCGCCTCATCCGCTGGTGGCAGATGGCTATCCCTCCATCGGCTGCTGGCCGTGCACAGTGCGCCCGACTGATCCGAACGACGTCCGTTCGGGCCGGTGGGTTGGCTTCAAGAAGGAAGAGTGCGGTCTGCACCTCGAACGCAAGGATCGGCCCCGGGTGTTCTAACCCGCGGATTTCGCGCCGCAGTCTGCGGGTCGCCACGGCGCGATCCTTTTGGTAAACAGCACACTGGAAGCGGGAACGGACGCCCTCGAAGAGGCGTAGACCTCGTGTCGGGTGAAGGGTCGTAAGACATGTCCATTTGGTGCCTGATTCCGACGTTCGTGGGCCTTGTAGGGGTCCTGATGCTGGTTGGCGGCATCATTGCCGTGTTCAAGGCCAAGCTCGGCTCGGGCCTGCTGCGCGTTCTGTTTGGCGGCCTTACGCTGGCTGGCGCCATGATTGTCGGCCTTATTGGCCTGAACCTGCAGACCTACGCTGCATTGTCGAAAGAGCGGCTGGCGGGGCAGGTGGTGCTCAAGAAGGTGGGCGACCACAATTACACAGCGTCCATAGACATGGCCGACGATGGCAAGCTGCGCGGCAAACCTGTAGACTATCAGATCACCGGCGAACGCGTGCACATCTCAGGCCCGGTGGTGAAGTTCAAGCCGTGGGCCAACGTCATCGGAATGGATTCGCTGTTCAAGGTCAGCGAAGTCTACGGCACCTATGTCGATCCCAACTGCACCAACACTTACAAGCCGCGCCGCGAAACCACGGAAGAATGCGACAGCAGCGACTTCTTCGGTTGCCTTGGAACGAGCTGGAAACTGCTCAACCTCGCTGATTTCTCGCATACGTCTGACTCAGGTCAGCTGATGGCCGACGGCGCGGTCTACGACATATATGCGAGCCAGGATGCGTTCGAGCTCAAGCCGAACCCGGACAACACGATAGCGCTCGACCTGCAGTCGCAACAGGTGCCCGGCGGCGCCCAGATCTGCTCGCCTGTCACCGGCGCCGTGCAGACGCCGAAAGGGGCCGTCGAGTATGCGCCGCCCGCGCCGGCGACAGCGCCGCAAACTCAACCCGCAGCGCCTGCTCCACAAGCGCCAGCCCCCGCTGCAGCCGTACCGGCCCCGACGCCTCCGGCCACGCCGCCCGGCTGATCAGCGTCCTTCGCCGAGGTCGGCAAGCGCCCAGTCCGCGAACTGCGAGAGATTGCCGCCAGAGAAGAGGAAGCCACGCACGCCGGCCGCCGTCGCGGCATCTAGGTCTGCCTGCTTGTCCCCGATCAGGAATGACCGCTCCTTGATCACCGGGAAATCCGTCATCGCCCGGATCAGCATGCCGGGCTTTGGCTTGCGGTCGTAGCTGTCCTTCTTGAAGCGGTCGATCGTGCCGTCTTCGTGGAAGGGACAGTGATAGAAGCGGTCGATCGTGGCACCGCGCTTCCCGAGCTCCTCCTGAAGCCACGCATGAAGCGTTTCCATCTGCTCTTCGGTGTAATAGCCGCGCGCGATGCCGGACTGGTTCGTGACGACAAACACCCACCAGCCTTTGTCGTTGAAAGCACGGATCACATCCGCCGCGCCCTCGACCCATTCGAAGTCCTCGACGCGGTAGACGTAGTTGCGGTCGATGTTGATCACGCCGTCGCGGTCGAGGAAGAGAGCGGGGCGGGGCTGTAGCGCGCTCATCGTCAGGCCGTCTGCGCTGAAGCTTCGGGCGTCACCCCAGCTTCAACAGCTTCCTCAGGTACGGACTCGCCCGGCGGATCGGACGGCTGTTCCTCGACCTTCGGCGCAATGCTCAGGCCACGCATCAGCGGTAGCAGCGAGATGGCGCAGAAGACGGACGCCACGGTGAAGGCCGCGCCTGGAAAATAGACCGGCGCGTTTGCGGACGTGAAATAGTGGAATGTCTGCGTCATCATCAGGGGCGAGAATATGTTGGTCAGCGACTGCACGCTCGCGATGGCGCCCTGGAGTTCGCCCTGCGCGTTCTTGGGCGTACGCGAAGTCATGATCTGATTGAGCGCGGGCCCCAGCACGCCGGCGAAGGCGCCGAACGGAATGATGAGGTAGACCATCCATCCTTGCGTCGCGGCGGCGTAGGCGGCGAACGTCACGACACAGACAAGGAAGCCGAACACCGTCGTATTCGTTGCGCCGAAGCGCTTGATGATCGGGCCGACAAGGCCACCCTGCACAACGGCGGATCCCACGCCGACAGCGGCCAGAGACCAGCCGAGCATTCCCGGATCCCATCCATAACGGACGGCTCCGAAATAGGCGAAGGTTGCTGGATAGACCCAGTGTGCGAAATTGAAGAGGCCGAGCGCCAGCATGAACCAGGCGAGGTAGGGCACCTTGATCAGATGTGCGAACGTGCCAAAGGCGTTGGCGCGTTTCCAGTCGAACTTGCGCCGATGCTCCTTCTCCAGCGACTCCGGCAGGACGAATAGGCCATAGCAGAAATTGATCGAAGCGAGCGCCGCCGAAGCGAAGAACGGAAAACGCGGATCGAACTGGCCGAGGAATCCGCCGATGGCGGGCCCCAGAATGAAGCCGAGACCGAAGGCGGCGCCCAGCATTCCGTAGGCTTGTCCACGCTGATGCGGTTCTGTGACGTCTGCGATGTAGGCGGCCGCGGTGGAGTGGGTCGCACCGGAAATGCCAGACATGACGCGGCCAAGAAAAAGCAGCCAGACCGAATGGGCGAGGCCCATGATCACAAAGTCGATTGCAAGCGTGCCGATCGAAATCAGCAGAATCGGGCGGCGCCCGAAGCGATCGGAAAGTCCGCCGAGGATCGGGGCCACCAGGAAGTTCATGATCGCATAGACGACTGTGATGTATCCGCCCCATGGGGATGCATCCGACAGCATGGATTCAATCGGCAACTTGTTGCCGGCTTCGGCCAGGGCCTTGGCGCCCAAGAGAGCATCCTTGCCGTTCAGGAGTTCGGCCATCAGCTCCGGCATGGAAGGCATGATGACGGCGAAGCCCATCATGTCGATGAAGACCGTTACGATGATGAAGAAGAACGCATTTTTTCCGAGCCGGCGCGATCCGGGCGGCGAAGGCGATGCGGCTGGGGCGGCCATGTCTGGCTCCGGGGATCGAGCGACCTGCGCGGATACGCTGGCCGGACGTGATCAGTCAATCTTCATGCGGTCACGATCCCGCAGCACAGTCCGCAGGCCACATATCCCAGGGAAAGCAAACAGGCGCGCATGTCCGGGCGCGATCAGGTACGCCTGCCAGGCGGCGAGCTCACGCTCGGCCAGCGGCGTGGCGAGCTTCATCCCGTCACGCACGGCGAACATGTGTTTGCTGGAGCGCCAGGCATGGAAGTCCCACGGTCAGCGCGCACGACCCTGTCATTGGCGCTGGCGTTGTGCGCCCTGCGCCGCGCTCGCGTGCGGGCGAAGCGCAACGCATAGCTTTCCGAATACCTGATTGCGCGGCGCAGCGCCTCGATCCGCAGCGTCAGGCCATAGGGCGGCCAGCGGATTTGGAGGCGCGGCGATACCGGCCGTTCGCGCACTCGCGCGGTAGGGCCGGCAATATGCGGAAGACGGCATTCCATGTATCCGCCTGCGCCTGGTGTGACCGCGATCGGCGCGTTTTGGGCTCAGGCTGCGGTGATGCCCGCACGGGCGCGGGCTTGAGCGACAGCGCGAGAACGACGATGAAGCCCCGTGGCATCATCTCGAGACTGCGCACGCAGTCGAGTGCGGGTGCATGAAGTCGCGCGGCGCCCTTATCCGTTCGACAAGATGCTTCGAGGCGCCGACCAGGCCGCACATCTCGCCCCGCACCATGGCCGCAAAGCGGGGTAGCTCCGGCACCATGCTGACCCCGTCATCCGACGACGTCACCGGCTCGGGCCGGCAACGCAGGTAATCATATTCGTCGAAGGCTTTCTTCCTGCGCGCCGTGCATCGGTTAGCGTACAGACACTAGCCCTCGCGCAGGATATGATTCATCCGTGAAACATCCAGCGCCAAGCGAAACACCGTTTCGGAAGGGGCTGCCTTCGCAAGTCACGCGTAAGCTTTCTCTCGTTCGAGGCGGGCAAGCACGGTTGCTGAAGACGGGCGACACGCTTTTCCATGAGGGCGATGAACGCGAACGCATCTTTGTGGTCGAGTCAGGCTGGCTCAAGCTCTCGCGGACGCTGAGCGAAGGCCAACGCCAGATTGTGGGTTTCCCGACTCGAGGCGCCATCCTCGGCTTCGAGGGGCCGTTGGATCATGTCAATCACTGTGAGGCGCTGACGGCTACGGTTGTGCATGCGTTTCCCGTCAGCGCGCTAATCCAATTATGTCATGATCCCCGCTTCGGTGGAACTCTCCTGCGCCAGCTCGGCATGCAGCTTGGAGCTGCGCAGACGCAACTGACTTCACTTGGCGCGCAATCGGCGGCGCAGAGAACGGCAGCGTTCCTGATCTTTATCGCTGATTCATGCTTTGACGATGAGCGCGAGTTCACACTGCCGATGCGCAGAATTGACGTTGCTGAGTTTCTAGGACTTCGCCTCGAGACTGTCTCGCGCATGTTCGGGTCTTTTCAGCAGCGTGGCTGGATTTCCATGCAGGCTCTCTATCAGTGCCGAATAACCAATCGAAGAGCGCTGGCTGCGCTGGCCAGCGGATCCAGGACCATGAAATCCTTCCCTTTGCCGAGCCGACGAATTGCCGCGAATGAGTATTGAAATCGCCGGCGACGCGTGCGGGCAGAACACCTAGATCGTCGCTATGATATGAATCAAACCTAGCGTCCCGTCGCGGGCGCACACTGGCGCAGGCGGGATTTTCATCCCCCTCGTTTGGAAGGACATTCATGCCGCACACTCACGCCGTCGTCTGGCTCGACCACCATACCGCGTCAATTCACGAGTTTGGCGCTGATGCGGTTCAGACGCGAACGTTCAAAGCGCACCATCATTCAACACGTCAGCATAACAGCGATGTCCGGGCCGTGCATGAGTTCTTCGGCGAGGTCTGCGATGCGCTGGCGTCCGATAAGGAGGTGCTGGTGACTGGCTCCCACACCGCTCTGGCCGACTTCAAGCACTACGTCATCAAACACCGAGCCGCGCTTGGGCCCCGGATTTCCGGCTGGGAGATTGTTGATCATCCCACGGACGGTCAACTCGTCGCCTTCGCGCGTGAGTTTTTCGTCAAGTACGACAACTTGAAGGGTACGCGTCCGCTCCCACAATGAGGCGTCTCTCCGCGTTAATGAAGGACCATCTTTTGCGATTAACCGCCGGTTGAACGTCCGTATCTCATCAACCAGGTTGGCGCATTCGGGCCTTCCACTTCGGCGCGGGCCTGGCCCCAGTCACGAAATCAAACAGGAACGTAGTCAACCTGACCGCGTTCTCGCCAATCCTGTCGCTGGCCACAAAGCCGGCAAGTTGGACCTACGAATTGCGCGCGGCCAGGTGGGCGGCGAGCTTGTCGAGCGTCTGACCGCCGAATTGGACAGCGCCGAAGCCGACGCCCGCGTCGCGGTGCGCGCTTGTTGGGTGCATCTGGCGTAAGGTGAGAACCGTCTTCCCGTCCGTTTGCGCATCGAAGGTAACCAGCATGCGAAACTTGCCTGGATCGTCATCCTTGTCAGAACCGTGATCGACCTCGATCAGGCGCGGTCGGTCGATGCGGAGAAAGGTCATGCGATTGTCGTAGCGCGTGCCCCAGCCGACCATATCAAACCGCCATACACGGCCCTCTCGAACGTCGATCTCGTGCGTCTCGATTGTGAGGCCCTTGGGGCCGAACCACATCACGAGCTGTTCGGGGTCGGTCCACGCGTCGAAGACGCTCTCGCGGGGCGCATCAATGACGCGGGTAATGACGATCTCGCGGTCGAGCGGCCACGCGGCCCATGCGGATTCTGTCTGCGCGGAGCTGTTGGTCATTACGTCACGTCCTTCTTCTTGCGGGCCAGGTGAGCCTCCAACCGATCGAGGCGGCTTTCCCACGTCGCGATATGTGCGCGAAGCCAGTCGTCGGCGCCCAGAAGAGCACCAGGGGTGAGAGAGCATGTTCGCACGCGCCCGGATTTTTCCGACGAGACCAGGCCGCCGCTTTCGAGCACGCGGATGTGCTTCAACAGTGTCGGCAGGCCAATCTCGAATGGCCTAGCGAGTTCGCCGACCGTGGCGTCTCCGCTGCACAGGCGAGCGACGATGGCGCGCCGGGTCGGATCGGCCAGGGCCGCGAAGGCAAGGTTCAGGCGATGATCAAAGTTTGCCATATGGCGAACTAATTCGAGAAGCCCTTGAAAGTCAAGATTAGTTTGCCGGGCGGCGAACTTATTCTCAGGACCTTCATCGATGTGCTGTAGGTCGGGAAAGGCGAGCCGGGCCTGGAGCGCACGCTGGTCAGTTTGGAGCGGGTGGAGTTTGGCGATAGGCAAGTTCTCGTCGTCGCTTAGTTGGCGGACGCCGCGTTTTGAGCAATGATCTGGAACAGTGGCTTTGCTCTGCGTACCTGAGACGGGCCTAGAGCCGAGGACATTTTGCGATGATGTCAGCGCGTCAGTCAGCTTTTCGAGCCGAATACCGCAGGCGGATCGAACGTTGGTACAATCCTGCCCTGCACGTCCTGTCGATTTATGTTCTCGGCGGGTTGGCGCTCTGGTTCTTCATTTCGAATCTGCGTGCGCCGATCGGCTGGTGGCAGTGGGCGGTTGTTCCGGTCGTCTTGCTGGTCAGCAACATGCTGGAATGGGCGATGCACCTCTATGTGATGCATAGGCCGCGGCGCAATCCGATTGCGCGGGCGATTTACAGCCGGCACACGCTGATGCATCACCAGTTCTTCACCGAGCACAACTACACGATCGAAGGGCCGCGTGATTTCCGCATCGTGCTGTTTCCACCGTATACGCAGATCGCTGCACTCGTCCTCGCCGCCCCCGGATCATTCGTGCTGGGTCTGGTGCTTGGGGCCAATGCCGGATGGCTGTCGATGATCATGGTGGTCAGCCACTACATGATCTACGAGTTCTTCCACTTCTGCTGCCATGTGCCCGACAACTGGTTCGTGCGGAACGCGCCGTTTGTGAACACCATCCGCCGTCACCATGTGGCGCATCACGAGCAGGCGATCATGATGCACTACAACATGAATCTGACGTTTCCGATCTCGGACTGGCTGTTTGGCACAAGCGACCTCAGGCGCGGACTGCTTGGCACGCTGTTCAACGGCTATTCGCAAAAGCATGTGAAACAGGAGTTGCGGCGCGCCCGGCCTTTTGCAGCCGCTGCGTCCGCCGAACACGATCCGACATGACGCTGTATGCGGGAGAGCGCACCATGGACGGCGCGATCGTAACGCGCGATGGCGCGCCATTGAATCCACGCCATGATGTGGCGAACTTTTCGCGCGTTGGCCTGGAATGGGGCTTTGACGGCGGACCTGCGAGGCAGCTCGCGCTGGCGCTGCTTTGCGATTATCTGGGCGATGCTGCGCGCGCCATTCGCCTGGCGCCGCTTTTGGCCGAACAGGCGACGGCGCGGCTGCCCAATGAATGGAGCTTTGATGACGTCGCGCTTGGGCGGCTGGTCGCCGAGCTCGACCCTGGCGGGTCGCGAAGCTAGATCAAATAGATGTC
Source organism: Hyphomonadaceae bacterium (assembly GCA_947474455.1). Taxonomy (GTDB): domain Bacteria; phylum Pseudomonadota; class Alphaproteobacteria; order Caulobacterales; family Hyphomonadaceae; genus UBA7672. Next base: position 137,114 of record CANJIL010000001.1, read on the forward strand.
GCTGAAGGAGACTTGGCGGCCGCCGGCGTCTGCGATGCGGCCGACGTCGGCGCAGCTGCGGCCCTTAAGATTGAAGATGATAAGGCGGGCCTGCTCGGCATTCGCGAAAGCGGCGGCGGCTTCGAGTTCGTCAACCGAGAACTGTCCCGCGTCGATGCGAAGTATGCCTTCGTTGCGGAGAAGCTGAGTACATTCCTGGAACGACATCATGCGGCCGGACCCTTTCAACGCCGCGAATCTGCGGCTGCATGATCATCAACGCTTGAGAATATGGCCGAATGAGTCCGGCGCGCATTACGATGCAGTCACCTGTTGAAACAGTAATGCGATGTGGCGCCTCTGCGACGCCCTGACTCAGGAGCAGGCGCCGGGGGATGAACGTCTGTTAAGACGGGCTGCTTCTCGGGGCGATGACTTTTCCGGAGCAGGGGTAGCCCGCGCCGGTGGGCCCGATCTCGCATCTGGCGATCGCAGCGTCGGAGCCGATGGTTTTCTTGGGGGCCAGTCGTCATCCTTGAAATACGCGGCGACGCGGAGGATAGGGTTGTGCGCCATCGCGTCGTTGGGATCGGGCACTGCGTCGGGATGCAGCGCGGACGGTGTGTAGCTCAGCTCCGCGGCATGGGCGCCTCCTGTGTTGAGCCGGCGGGGTGAAGGCGGGGATGAGATAGCAGGCAGGGGCGGCGCGATGGTGCATTCTTTGGCGTGCGAAGAGCCAGCGCCTACTTCGGTGGATTGAAACCCGAAACGAAGCTCGTAGCGAAGTCGGCTCGCAGGCTCAATCTATTGCCGCGCGCCTCTTTCCGTTCTCGGACACATAGAGCTGTTTTCCGACTTCGGCGAATTTGGCGCTCATTTCCCTCATGCCGCGTTCGGCTTCGGTGAGAACTCCTTCGGAGCTTGTCCCTTGCGTCTCGCCGCTGCGCGGCGAGCCACTTCCCCCGGCTTCACCGGGGACAGAAAAAGCGCGGTCGTTGAGTTTTGCGGCGTACTCGCGGACGTCCGCGGTGATCTTCATCGAGCAGAATTTCGGGCCGCACATGGAGCAGAAGTGGGCGACCTTATGGGCGTCCTTGGGGAGGGTGGCGTCGTGGAATTTCTGGGCCGTTTCGGGGTCGAGGCTGAGGTTGAACTGGTCTTCCCAGCGGAACTCGAAACGGGCGCGGCTTAGGGCGTCGTCTCTCAGCTTGGCAGAAGGGTGGCCCTTGGCGAGGTCGGCGGCGTGGGCGGCGATCTTGTAGGTGATGACGCCGACCTTCACATCGTCGCGGTCGGGCAGGCCGAGATGCTCCTTGGGCGTGACGTAGCAGAGCATGGACGTGCCGAACCAGCCGATCATCGCGGCGCCGATGCCGGAGGTGATGTGATCATAGCCGGGGGCGATGTCGGTGGTGAGCGGACCGAGCGTGTAGAACGGCGCCTCGCCACAGATCTTCAGTTGCTTCTCCATGTTGACCTTGATCTTGTGCATCGGCACATGGCCGGGGCCTTCAATCATCACCTGGCAGCCCTTTTCCCAGGCGACCTTGGTGAGCTCGCCGAGGGTTTCGAGTTCGGCGAATTGCGCGGCGTCGTTGGCGTCCGCGATGGAGCCGGGGCGCAGACCGTCGCCGAGGGAGAAGGAGACGTCGTACTCGGCCATTAGATCGCAGATCTCGTCGAATTTCTCGTAGAGGAAGCTCTCCTTGTGACGCGAGAGCATCCAGCGCGCCATGATGGAGCCGCCGCGCGAGACGATGCCGGTGACGCGCTTGGCGGTGAGGTGGATGTAGCTGAGGCGCACGCCGGCGTGGATGGTGAAGTAGTCGACGCCTTGCTCGCACTGTTCGATCAGCGTGTCCTTGAAGACGGACCAGTCGAGCTTGTCCGGATCGCCGCCGACTTTCTCGAGCGCCTGGTAGATCGGGACGGTCCCGATGGGGACTGGGCTGTTGCGGAGGATCCAGTCGCGGATGTTGTGGATGTTGCGGCCGGTGGAGAGGTCCATGACCGTGTCGGCGCCCCAGCGGATCGACCAGACGAGTTTCTCGACTTCTTCTTCCACCGAGGACGTGACGGCGCTGTTGCCGATGTTGGCGTTGATCTTCACCAGGAAGTTGCGGCCGATGATGACGGGCTCGAGTTCCGGGTGGTTAATGTTGGAGGGGATGATGGCGCGGCCGCGGGCGATCTCGCTGCGCACGAATTCGGGAGTGATGAAGGCGGGGATCTCGGCGCCGAAGTCTTCTCCGTCGGCGCGGCGTTCTTCGGCGCCCTCCGCCATGGCTTCACGGCAGATGTTTTCGCGGTGGGCCACATACGCCATCTCGGCGGTAATAATGCCGGCGCGGGCATATTGCAGTTGCGTGAGCTGCCTGCCGGGCTGCACGCGGCGCGGGACGTTGAGGTAGGGGAATTGGGTGACGAGCTTTTCGCCGGTGACGTTGCCATTGTCTTCAGGCTTCACGTGTCGGCCGCCATAGGGTGCGCTGTCGCCGCGGGCGGCGATCCAAGCGTCACGGATTTTGGGCAGGCCTTCGTGCACGTCGATCCTAATGTCGGGGTCGGTGTAGGGTCCGCTGGTGTCGTAGACGCGGACGGGCGGCTCCTTTGCGGAAGGGTGCAGCGCGATTTGTCGGAAGGGCACCATGGCTTCGGGGAAGCCGGGCGCGGGGGAGTAGAGCTTGCGGCTGGCGGGCAAGGGGCCGGTGGTCACCCTGAACGGTTCGAGGCTCTTCGGATCAAACGGCTTGTTCATGCGCGGTCTCCAGGAAGGTCTCTTCGATGATGGCTTTGGCTTCGAGCGGACGCTCGATGAAGCGGATGGGGAAGGCGGCGGTGCTGCTGTCTTCGTCCTTATGCAGGACGAAGAGGTCTGGGCGACTGCCGCTGGCGATGACTTCGCCGATGTCGGCCGTGGGCATCTCGCTGGCGATGGCGCCGTCGGTGCGCAGGGCGATGAGGCGGACGGTCGTCGCGGCGTAGCTGGAGGCTTCGGGCTGGCGCGGGCGGGCGAGCTTGATCAGCTGCGAGATGGCGAGGGCGGCGATCGCGACGGCGAATGCGAAATAGACCGGCGCGAGCATGATCTCGGGACTGGCTGCGGGCTTCGGTGCGATGCTGCCGAGGAAGACCAAGGCGAGCAGGGCGGCGACGACGGTCGATGGAATGAAGATGGCGATGGCTATGCCGCGCTGGCGTGTGAGATCTGTCCGCACGAGGCCGTCGGATACGCGTGCGCTCCACACCAGGCGCTCGCCTTGGCGGAGATGGGGAGTCCAGATGTCTGCCGTGTCTTCCAATGTCTCACCCTGTCCCTTCGCCGGCATGATCCGGATCAGGTTCTAAGGGTGCTCGGCCGCTCCATCGAAAAACAATGGTGGCCCGATCTCAGCAGGCATGCGCCCGCGCCCCTCGGATGGCGGCAACATACGTCAGGCGTGGGGGGATACAAGCGGGTCGTGCGAGCCCGGAGGAGCGCCTATTTGGTCCGGTCCTGGATTGGCTGGTCGATCTTCAGCGTTCGCTTGATCTTTTCCGCGAGTTCGACGGGGCGTTCGGCGTTGAAGAGGACGAAGGGGGGGTAGACGCGGACCTTGCGGGTGGTGGTGTTGAGTTTGATGTGGCCGCGTTCCTTCGTGCCCGTGACGATGATGGGGTGGGGCTCGAGATGAGCGCCTTCGGCGCGGCCCTCACCACCCTTCTCGATGCTCCACCTTATTTCCGGGCGCGTTACGTCAACGGAGAAGAGGCGTTGCGTCGTTAGCATCGCGACCTGGCGTGAGGGCGTCTTCGAGGTCAGCCAGACGAACAACACAAGCCGCACAACGAGGAGGGCGATAAGGATCCAGGCGACCCAGTTGTAGGACGGGTTGCGGTTGTCGAAGAGCAGGTAGCCCAAGGCCAAGGCAGCGACAGCCAGGAGACCGGCGCGGACAAGCATGCCGCGATGGAGCGCGTTGAAGGCGCGGCCGGAGCCGCGACCCTGCCAGATCACATGCTCATTCTTCTGAAGCTCAGTGCGCAGGCCCGTCAGCAACTTCTCTGCCGGAATGGATCCGGCCAGCGAAGCCGTTTCGGGTGTTTCTGTCGTCGTCACCGGCGTCTCTTTTCTCTGGCTTGTGGCTGTTCGGCTGGCGCCGATCCAGCGAACGTCCGTTCGCGCCTCTCGAAAGCTGGCAAATTAGGCCGCGTGGCCAGCCATTTCAACCGGGTTTCGTGAAACCATGCCCGGCGCCATCATGCGCCCGTACACAAAGATGGGAAGCTGCGATGTGGCCGACGGATCGTTTGCAGAAGTTGCTCGGTATTGAGCACCCGGTGTTGCAGGCGCCGATGGCGGGGGCTTCTACGCCGGCGATGGCGATTGCGGTGGCCAATGCGGGCGGCATGGGTGCATTGGGGTGCGCGATGATGTCGGCCGAACAGCTGCGGGCGGCGGCCGTAGAAGTTGCGGCGGGGACCACCCGCGCGGTGAACTTCAACTTCTTCGTGCATGAGGAGCCGGATCTGGCGAAGCACGCGGCGGAGCCGATGCATGAGGCGCTGAAGCCTTACTACGCCGATTACGGTTTGGGCGAGCCGGTCGCGCCGAAGGCCGGCGCGCCGTCGTTCGATGACGAGATACTGGAGGCATTGCTGGCGTGCGCGCCGAAAGTGGCGAGCTTTCATTTCGGGTTGCCGAAGGCGCATGTCGTGGAGGCGCTGAAGCGGGCAGGCGCCAAGCTGATCGGCAATGCGACCAACGTGACGGAGGCGAAGGCGCTGGAAGTCGGCGGGATGAATGCGATCGTGGCGCAGGGCGCGGAGGCGGGCGGGCATCGTGGGGCGTTCTTCGGCGCGCCGCACGAGAATGACATGGGGACGATGGCGCTGGTTCCGCTGGTCGTAGATGCAGTGCGCGTGCCGGTGATTGCAGCGGGCGGGATATTCGATGGGCGTGGCGTGGCGGCGGCTTTCATGCTGGGCGCGTCGGGCGTACAGATCGGAACCGCCTTCCTGCGCTCACCGGAGAGCGCGGCGGCGGTGCTGCACAAGCAGGCGCTGGCGGGGACGCCTGACAACGCGACAAAGCTGACGCGGCTATTCTCCGGGCGGCCGGCGCGCTCGATCAGCAACCGGTTGGTGCGGGAGCTGGCGGCGCATGAGGCAGACGCCGCGCCGTTTCCCACGCAGCGCGCCGTGATTGCACCGTTGGCAAAGGCGGCGGAGACGCAAGGGTCAGCGGACTTCATGCAGCTGTGGAGCGGGCAGGCGGGCTTGCGCGCCGAGGCAGCGCCAAGCGCTGAGATATTCCGGCGCATCTGCGATGAAGCGCTGGCATTGTTGCGGTAAACAGCTGCCGAAAAGCTAACAGCATTTGCGCAGTTCTTGACGGAAGAAGGCGACAGAATTATATATCCGATACGCTATATAACATGAATGCTATATAATGCCGCAGAAGCTCGACATTGTTTTTCAGGCGCTGGCTGACCAGACCAGGCGGGCGATTCTTGCGCGGCTCGCGCAGGGCGAGGCGACGGTGAATGAGTTGGCGGCGCCGTTTGACATGAGCCAGCCGTCGATCTCGCGGCATCTGAAGGTGCTTGAGGAGGCGGGACTGATCGAGGTGGGCGCGCGGACGGCGCAGTTCAGGCCGCGGCGATTGAAGACAGAAGCGCTGGCGCGGGCACGGAGCTGGATGGACCAGCTCTGGGGCGAGAGCTTCGACAGGCTCGACGCATTTCTCGCAGAGACATCGGCGGACAAGCCCAGAGCCAGAGCGAAGAACAAAGCGAAAGGAAAATCCCATCGCAAGTGCAGTTGAGATGCTTCCCGTTTTCAAGCTGAAGCGCACGTTTGCCGCGCCGCTTGAGCAGGTGTGGGCGGCTTGGACGCAGCCGGGCAAGTTTGAGAAATGGTTCGGGCCGAAGGGCTGCACGGCGGAGTCGATGAAGTTCGACCTGAGGCCGGGCGGGATGGCGCTGACGAAGCTGACTTTCCCGGGCGCGGAGCCAATGTACGCGAGGTTCATCTATCGCGAGATTTCGGCGCCGCGGCGGCTGGTGTGGCTGCATGCAGTGGCCGACGAGAATGGAAATGCAACGCGGCATCCGATGGCGCAGGCCATGCCCGCGCAGATGCTTGTGGTGCTGGAACTGGCGGCGGACGGGGATCAGACGCGCATGACGCTGACTAAGACGCCGTTCGAGGCGACGGCTGATGAAGTCGACGCCTTCCGCGGCATGATCGAGAGCATGATGTGGGGCTGGGGCGGCAATCTCGATGTGCTGGATGAGCACCTTGCGGGCAAGCGCTAGGCGGGATCCGCAGGGCAGTCTTTCCAGTGGGCGGCTATGGCCTCGCGCCAGGTCTGGTTGCCGGCGCGGCCTTCGGCGACGCTGGTGAGCTTCAGCAGGAAGTTGTCGTAGCCCGAATGGTTGGGGCGGCCAAAGCGGGCTTCGATGACGTGGCCGAATTTTGCGTCCGTGATCATTTCGCCGCCGCGGCTGCCGATGGCGGGGTCGGTGAAGGCAGGGCCGGATATATGGAAGTGTTGTCGCGCGCCGCTGTCTGAGCTGTAGAGGAATTTCGCATTGGCCGCGCCGAGGATGCGGACGATCGGCGGCGCGCCGTCCGGCCATGCCATGGCGAGGCCGAAGCTGAAACTTTTCGGTTCGCGCGGGCCGAGCAGGGCGAACTCGGCGAGATCGAAATCATACATGCGCCAGGGGGCGGGCGGTGCATCCGGCGTTTCAGCGGGCGCGGCGGTGGGATCGCCGAGGCGGACGATGAGCTTGCGCGCGGGGTCGAGCGTGAAGAAAGCTTGCGGGAGTTGGGTGGCGTCTCTTCGGAGACGGCCGCCGGTAAGGGTCTTGGCCTCGTCTGTTGCCGGGTCGATGATGGCGGTGACGTAGGCCGCGTCCGTGCAGGGGGCGGCCAATTTCGCGACGTGGATCTCGTTGGGCGAGGGGATGTGGACGAGGATGCGCTCGGGCTTTGCGCCGCTCTGGTTGGAGCGGATGTAGGAGAGCGTTGTGCCCACGGCGTGGAAGACGGGCGCGGCCGGCGGCGCGACCTTGGTCGTGTCGCGAGGGAGCAAGGGCAGGGCGAAGCTGAGCGCGGCCATGACAAGCAGGCAGCCGAGCGCAGCAGACAGGCGCACCCGCATCTGTTGCTGCACCTTCTTATCTTCGGGTGCGGCGGCTGGCGGCGACCAGAAGGCGGTGAAGAAGATGTTGGTGTAGACGAGGCGCGGATTTCGCAGATCCGGCTTACGCAGGCGCTCAACGCGATAGGACAGTCGGATCGCAAGAATCCAGAACGCCAGCGCCGCGACGCCCAGCAAGCCGAGGATTAGGGAGAACGCGGTGGCCATGTCTGATTTGGCGCAAATGGCGGGCGCCAGTCCAGAGCCTGTTTGTCAGGACCCGACTGTGGCTAGGCCGGTGAGGGCCGCGACCAATAGGAGCAGGCCCGCGATGATGGCGAAGATCGCCCGGAGGCGGACGCGGGAGGTCGAGGCGACGGATGCGCCGCCTAACTTGAGCAGCGCTTCGGACGGGGCCATCAACAGAATGCCGTCGACCAGGACGATCCGGCCGATCAGCGAGACGATGGTCCCAGGGGGACCGGTCCACGTGTTGTGAAGCGAGACCAGCATGAGACCGAGGCCCACGACAAGCGTGGCGGTGAGATAGGTGAGGCCGGGCGACTTCGCTTGCTCGTCCATCGCCAGCTTCCACCGGTCCGGCGCGAACAGCCCAACGAGCCCGGTGATGAGAATGTAGACGCCGCAGACCTTCGCGAAGGCGAGCGTGATGACGGCGAACGTATCTAGTACGATATGAGCGTGCGATAGCCGGTGGAGTTCCCGCCTAGAGTTCCTTCGGCGGGGCGTGTTGATCGATTTCGACCCATGTCTGCTCGGAGAAGGCGAGGAGTTCGCCGACTTCGCTGAACAGGGCGGAGCCAGCGAAGTGTTTCTGGCGCTCCTGGCCTCTCGGCCATGCGACGGCAACCAGCGGAACATTGGGCGTGGGGCGCTTGATGATCTTCACGGCGATGCGGCCGAGGACGATCGGCTCGCTGTCGATCGCGAAAGCGCCGGGGCAGTCGAGCGCCGCCCATATGAATTCGGGCGCGATGAAGCCGGACGGGTCCGCGAGATCCTCCGTGGGCCACCACGGCGCCGCGACGATCGGAAAGAGGTTTGGATTGTCGAGACCGGACGGTTCCTTCAGCCAGTCGGCGAAGATGCGAAGGCCGTCACCGGACGCGCGCGCGGGGCCACAGACGAAGCAATGCGGAAGTACGTGATCCGCCACGCCGGGATAGGTTGCGGCGGCGACGGTTGCGGCTTCGAGGCCGGGCGATCTCACATCCGGCGCCGCGATCCGCGTAGGCGCCAGCGACATGATCAAGATGCGGGTGGCGGCATCATCGGTCATGATGTCGACACCGGCGCCGGTGAAGTGGGCGCGGAGTGTCGTGTCGAGTGGAATCGGCGCGCGGAGCGTGGCCTCGACGGCGTCAGCGTTAGGGAGGAATTGTGACGCTAGGCCGGCCGAGTAGCCGCCATTGCCAGAGTCGTGGGGGCCGTTGAAGCGTCGTGCGATTCGCAGTGTTTTGGTCATGTGACGAGTCTAGCATCGGCAACGCGCGGTGTAACGCCATCGAGCGGCGCGAGGGTCAGGCAAAACTGGCCACCAGGTCCCGGGCTTCAGGCGTGCGCGCGCAAAGGTTCCTGCCAGTGTGGGGGAAGGTAATGCGCGCGATTTTTCCAGGCTCTAGCCGAGGATCACAATCGCTTCGACGCGGCGGCTTTTGACCATGGTCGTGAGGTCGGCGATGCCTGTCGCCTCCTGTGCGATCGAAGAGCCGCTGGTTGTCGATGTTCCGGGGGCAAATGAGACGACTTCGTCTGCGAATCAGAGGTCGCCCATGGGCCGCTTCATCTCGCCGCCGCGGCCGGTTGGAATAGGTAGTCTCCTAGGTGTGCGCGATGGCGGGCATGACGAGAAGCAGGCAAAGCGCAAGAATTCCGAGCATGGAAATCCTCGCAGAGCCAAAGAGCACCCCATCATGTGATGGATCGATGCGGTTGTGCGAGGGGTGGCTCCGATTCCGCTGCGCGGTTAGTTCTGGTCGTGATGGTGGCCAGTGCCATCCTGATGCCACTTGTCGTCACGGATCGAACAGTGGTGGTGGCCTTCGCGGTCATAGTATTTGTGCAGGCCGAAGGCGCAGTCGCCGTCGAGATATTCGAGGTCGCTGTAGAGCGAGAGGGCCGTGCCGAAGAGGTCGAGCTCGTCCGTCGTACAGCCGCCGAGGGCGGGCGCGGCGAGCAGGGCGACGAGCGTGAGTTTGAGTTTCATGGCGAACCCCGATCAGCCCCCAGCAATCAGCCATACGATCATGAAGGATCGGTGAGCGGAAGGCGAGGGGCGTTTGCTGCCTATTTTTCCACGGCGAGACCGGCTTCGCGCCAGGCCTGCATGCCGCCGTCGAGTGCGGCAGCGTGCATGTATCCCAGCGCGCGAAGGGTGGCGGCGGCGAGCGTGGAAATCTTGCCGAAATCGCAGATAGTCACGATACGGATGGTGGGATCTGGGAAGGCGTCGTTGACGCGGAGTTCGAGCTGGCCGCGCGGCATCAAGGTGGCGCCCGGCAGATGGCCGGCGTCGAACTGCGCGCGCTCGCGCACGTCGAGGACGATCAGATCGTTCTGGCGGGCGGCGAGACGCGCGGACAGCTCGGTCATGGACATGAAGGGTGTGGCGGCGCTGGCTTCGGCCAGAAGTTGGGCGACGGATTTCTTGCCGCTCATGTTCACGCGCAGGGCTTCCGTGAGGTGGGTCGGCGCTTTGATGTCGAGCGCGCGCATCATGGCGACGAACTCGGCGCGCTCGGTCTTCTGAAGGCGGGGATTGGACGCGATCTCCTCGCCAAGGGTGGAGCCAGTGCGGCCCTTGTACTCGTGTGCGGGATGAATCTGCGTGGCAGGATCCAGCTTCAGCAGCTTGCCGAAGAGGCTTTGGTAGAGACGGTCGGGATCGCCGGTCGGTAGGTCGGTGCGGCCTGTGCCGCCGATGAGAAGCGTGTCGCCAGTGAAGACATGTTTCTCCTCGGCGCTTTCGAGAACGTAACAGGTGGAATCAGCAGTGTGCCCGGGCGTCGCCATGGCCTTGAGGCGCAGGTCGCCGATCATGATCATGTCACCATCGTCGAGCCGTAGGTCTACGAAAGGCGCGGCAGAGAGATGGTTCATCACCACCTGGGCATTGAGCGCCCTGGCGATCTCGCGGGCGGCCGAGAAATGATCCGCGTGCGTGTGCGTGTCAATCGCGTAGCGGATGGCGAGGCCGCGCTTCGAGGCGAGGCCGCGATAGCGTTCGACGGCGCTGATCTCTGGATCTATTATGGCGGCGATATGCGTTTTCGCGCAGCCAAGGATGTACGATCGGCAGGCCCCCACTTCGATGGTTTCGAGGATCATGCGCGTCCCTCCCGACCCATGCATTCTAGCGGGGGTAGTCGTGCTACGCTAGTCGCTGATCATGTCCTGCAGCTTCAGCACCGTGTTCCAGTTGCGGGCTGTGCCCGTGCAGAACTTTTTCGGCAGGATCAGTTTGGATTGGCCGATGCTGTCGCCGTAGTCGATGTAGATCTCCCGGCCGACGACCTTGAATTGTTCGCTCTTGTCGTATTTTTCCCGGAAGGTCTTAAGCTATTCGTCTATGACCTTGGTGTCGGGCTTTTCCTTGCAGACCAGGCAGGCGAGTTGGGACGGATCTTCTTTTGCTTTCTTTGGGAAGGGGGTGGCCTTGATGATGGCGCCCGTTTGTCCTGGTTGCGCACCATGACTTCGGAGAAGACGCCGAAGGTTTACTCGATGGCCGCCCCGAACGCCGATTCGAGTTTCGTGTCGGTCGCCTTTTTCGTGTCAAAGACGAGATTGCCGCTGGCGACCAGTGCGCGGACATTGTCATAGCCTAGCGCCTCGGCAGCTTCGCGCAACTCCTTCATCGTGACCTTGCGGCCGCCGACATTCACGGCGCGGAGGAGGGCGACATATCTTACGCTAGATCCTTGCGCATCTCTACGAGATGGAAGTCGCGTGTCGTCTCGCCCGAGGTTTCCGAGAAGGGGAAAGGAAGGGTGGCGCCAGTTACACGGTAGCCGCGGCGTTCGTACCACGCGATGAGTGCGGTGCGCACGCTGATGACGGTCATCACCATCTGGTTGGCGCCCCAGAGGTCCTGCACACGGAGCTCGGCTTCAGCGATGACGAGCTTGCCGAGGCCCGCGCCATGCGTGTTCGGTTCGATGGCGAACATGCCGAAATAGGCGGCGTTGAGGCTGGTCACTTTCGGAGCGCACGGCGTGGCCGGAGCCGACGCAGGTTCGGGGTTAAGGCCCTGGAGGAGGCAGCAGCCGGTGATGCGGCCGTCGATGTCGGCGATGAGGAAGCGCGAGTCCTCGCGGCCGATGAGGTTGGAGATTTCCTCGTTGCTGGTGCGCGGGCCGGTGAGGAGGTGGGCTTCGGAGACCCAGCTTCCAGCAGTTTCGGGGCTGCGATAGGCGCGCTCGATCAGCGATACCAGCGCAGGCGTATCGGCCTGCCGTGCATAGCGGAAAGTAGGTTCGGTCATTACTGGCTCGCGAGGGAGACTGTCGTATTGCCTAATCCATGGCGGCGGGTGGAGGTCAAGCTCGGCTTTTTTCTGACGAGCGCGATCTGTCGGAGCGGCTTGCGCAAACGCTGAGGGACGCGCTTAGTTCGTGACGGTTTGGCGGATGGAGGCTGGCATGAAGATGAGGATTTTTGCGGCGCTTGTGCTCGCAGCGCCGATGGCGTCCGCACAACAAAACCCGGCGCCGGATCAGACGTTTTGCGACCCTGACAGCTATCCATATGACGCCGTCGCGGCGGCGCCCTATTCGCACCGGGTGGTGTTCGAGGACGCTCACGTGCGGGTGCTGGAGATCAACCTGCCGGCGCTGGCGACGGAGCCGATCCATATCCATGCGCTGCCGAGCGTTCTCATGGGCGAGGGCGGCGGTAAAGACGCGAAGTTTCGCTACACGACCTATCGGATGGAGGCCGGCAACTTCGTGGAAGTCGAGCACCACGACATCCAGCCGACCGACGGATACCGTGCAATCTGGGCGCCGCCCGAGGGACCGCATTCGATCACGAATATCGGGCAGGTCAGCGTGAAGTTCACCCGCATCGAAATAAAGCCGGAGAACTGCGCGCGCTGAGGCGTGGAAGGGGATTTTCTGTTCACAGGGTGGGTCGGGCGCGGGCGCATGCCTACATATTGCGCCATCAACGTGACCTTAATGGCATGCGTGTAGTTCTTAATTATCCTGCGACTTTCCTGAAAACCGTACCGGTCCAGCCACATGAATCTGATCGACGGCATCAAGAGCGACTGGATCTATATCACCGGCTTCCGCCGTATCATCGGCGCGATCGGCAAGTTTGATCCGGAAGAGGAATATACCGTCGCGGACGCCATCGAGGATGCGGTGGACGATCATGACGATCGTGTCTTCATCTCGTTCGAGGGCCAAGAGATAAGCTATGCAGAGTTTGACCTGCGGGCGAACCAGTTTGCCCACTGGGGAAAGGCCGTTGGGCTGAATAAGGGCGACTGCGTTGCGCTCTTCATGGAGAACAGGCCGGACTATATCGCCTTCTGGGCGGGCATGGCGAAGATCGCAGTCAAGACCGCGCTGATCAACTACAACCTGTCGGGCGCGGGTCTGGCGCATTGCGTGAAGATCACGAACGCGCGGGCCATCGTGATGAACCCGGAACTGGCGCCGCAGTTCGAATCGGCGCGCGCGCAGACGCCGCTGGAGCTTGGCGCGTTCGTGCTGGGCGGGCCAGTGGCGGGACTGACGCAGATCGACGAGGCCGTGAGTAAGTCCTGGACCGAGCGCCCGAATAAGTCGGTGCGGGCAGGCGTAAAAGGTGGCGATATCGCGCTCTACATCTATACATCCGGCACGACGGGGCTGCCGAAGGCGGCGAAGATATCCGGCGTGCGGGCGCGCGGTCTCATGCGGGTGTTCAAGGACGCTACCGAGGCGCATGCCAACGACCGCATCCTGCTGGCGCTGCCGCTGTATCACGCAACAGGCGGGATGTGCGGCGTCGGCACGGCGCTGAACGCGGGCGCATGCGTTGTGCTGCGCCGGAAGTTTTCGGCCTCGCATTTCTGGCAAGAGGCGATCGACAATGAAGCGACCATGCTGGTCTATATCGGCGAGTTGGGGCGCTATCTGATGAACCAGCCGGCGAGTGATCTGGAGAAGAAGCACAAGATCAAGAAGGGCTTCGGCAATGGGCTGCGCGCCGATGTTTGGGCGCAGTTCGTGGAGCGGACGGGGATCAGCCATCTGGTCGAGTTCTATGGCTCCACCGAGGGTAATGTGAACTTCTTCAATCTCGACGGAAAGATCGGAGCGGTCGGGAGAATTCCGCGTCTTCTGCGGGCGCGGCTGCCGGCGCGGATTCTGAAGTTCGACGTCGAGACTGAAGAGCCCGTTCGCGGGCCGGACGGGCTGTGCATCGAGGCAGGGCCGGACGAGCCGGGCGAGGCTGTGGGGCCGATCACGCACGAGCCGCGGCAGCGTTTCGATGGCTACAATGACGAGTCGCAATCAAAGAAGAAGTTGCTGCACGATGTGTTCGCAAAGGGCGATCTGTGGTTCCGCACTGGCGACCTGATGAAGATGGATGCGGACGGATATATCTATTTCGTGGACCGCGTTGGCGATACGTTCCGCTGGAAGGGCGAGAACGTGTCGACCAGCGAGGTTGAGATTGCGGCTTCGTCCATGCCGGGCGTCAAACATGCCATCGTCTTTGGTGTTGCGGTGCCAGGACATGACGGGCGCGCGGGAATGGCAGCGTTGACTCCGCGCGACGGGGTCGATCTGGTCGGTCTGTACGCGCATCTCGCTGAACAGTTGCCCGCCTATGCGCGCCCGATCTTCCTGCGCCTGCAGGGCGAGGTGGAGACCACGGGCACACTGAAATACCGCAAGGTCGATCTTGTGACCGAAGGCTTCGACCCGAATAAGACGAGCGATCCGCTGTTCGTGATGGATGCCGAGAAGGGCGCCTATGTGCCAATCGACGCGCCGATGTTTGCAAAGCTGATGAGCGGCGCTCACCGCTTCTAGATCAACCCTTTTTTTCGGCTGAGCGTTTTGCGTCGGGTTGCGCAGGGCGCATCGGGTTCGCCCCCCTGTCGGGGCGAACGGAAGCAGGCCGAGCGGACCGGCCATCGAAGCGAGCAGGGCGCCGTTGGTGGAACGCAGGCCGACTTTACCATTGGCTGATCGCGCCGCGGCGGCGAGGTAGGCGAAGTCGAGGCGAGCGTTGGGGATGAGGCGAGCGAACCGGTATGGGTTGCGCACGCGATCGCGCGTTTTTACAGCGAACTTCGCCATGCCCGACTTGACCTTTGTCCAAGGCTTGGAACACCTCGCCACGCGCTAGTCCACTGCGTGAAGCTGGAATCGTGGGAGCGGCCAATGTTCGAAAAGACTTGCTCCGCAGGGGCTTTGCCCGGCGGCGAGCACGTCGTTGAAGCGAAATTGGTTCAGCTCCAGAGATCGCCGAGCATTAGTTGCTCGCCGAAACTGTTACCGATCGGATGGCAGTAGCTCGTGCTGTTCGCCCAGTCGTCCAGGCGCGCAACAAGTGTCTGGACGGAAGGGCCGGCACGAGCGCCGGCCAGCTCGAGGCGGTGGACCAACTCGCGGAGCAGGCCATCATCGAGATCGACATTGTGGGCCGCCTTGGCCTCGGCCAGACGCCAGCCGGCTGCGTCCCAGTTGAGGGCGACCGCAGCGGAAGGATCGACGCGCCAGGCGTAAACGGCCATGCGTCCATCGGCGATGCGCACGGCGTGATCCGCAAGGCAGTTGTGGAATTCGAGCGCAAGAGACTCGAGCTGTTTGCGGCTGGTCACGCGCACGAAAGGAGCGGGGAGGGCTGGAGCTGGATCCGCGGTGCGGAAAGCGTCTGGCGTCAGATCCTGTTGTGCGCGCACGAACAGCGCGCGGGTGTCGCCTCCGGCGCTCCAGCGCCGGGCGATGCGGCCGGCCGCATCGGGCTGGCGCATGCGAACCGCGAGATGGTAGGCGCGGGCGAGATCCGCTGCAGCCGCCTGCGCCGGCAGTGCGCGGACGATCGCGGCTGAACGAAGCGCGGGCGGCAACCCGGCGATCGGTGCGAATGCGGTTGGGCGGACGAGATCGAGGTGGCGCAGCACTTCGTTGGCCATCGGCTCCGCCAGAAGGCGGAGGAAGACCGCATAGTCATCCGGCGTCCACAGCGTCTCGCCCGCTTTCGCCAGGGCGCGCATCAGACCTTGCGGCTGCTCGCCGGCGAGGGCTTCGGCGACGACGGCGTCGCGCTGATACTCGACCAGACGGCGAAGTTCGTCCGGGCCGATCTGGCGCCGGGTCTGCCCAGCGAGCGCGATCGCCGTTGCGTGACGGCGCGCGGCGGGAAGGGCGAAGAATTCCGCATGCGGCGCAGGCCAGAGCTGGGCCACTGCATCGGCGAACTGGCCGGCGATGAACGCCAGAAGCGGCGTTGCGGTGCGAGCACGCGTGGGCGTGCGCATGAAAAACTGCGCGGTCATGGCCGCGTCTCCTTTCGACATGCGCCCGCGATCCCGTCGGCGACGGGCTCAGAGGCGCGGCTCCGCGCGCGCGGAAGTGCGCGGCGTGGCCAGGGTCAGGTTCGAAAGGTCAGACGCCGCCGAGCGAGGCCCGGAGGCGCTGACCGCCCCCTGGGATTGGGGGCAAACTGATTGGGTTCAGTCGCCTCATCGGCTCGTGGCTCCGTTGGCTCGGGAGAGTGTCCCCCGACCCGTGACCGTCTGACGCAAGATTTGGGCGGGATTTGGGCGGCGCGAATTTTTGGTCTACGTCATCGGCGCCTGCCGACGGTCGCTTGCGGAGCTGGTCTGCGTGTGCGGCGTCGGACGATGGAGGGACTGATGATCCGTTACGCCGCATTTGCCAGCCTTGCGCCTGACGCGCGCGTGACGAGTCCGCTGATCGTTAAAGGCGCGGCAATCAACACCTGGATGTTCACAGGCGCATTCCCGGCAGAGCAGGCTGTCGATGGCGAAGTGATCGCTGAAGGGCCGGCGCAACAGCGAGCGCCAGATACCTGGACCAACCCCGGTCCGGTGCGTTTCAAGGCTGAGATGACGTTTGATGTGACCGAAAAGAAGAATGCGGTGCTGATCCTCAGGGAAGACATGGCGCGTCCTTCAAGTCCCGCCGGTGACGAGCCGGGACCGGCGCGCACCTTGCGGATTCCGGTTGTTCTGGCGCCGCCCGCCAAGTGAGCGCGATCTTTCAGCCGGAAAAAGCCATCCTCGAACTCGATGGCCGGTTTCACTCGCCGGTCGAACCTGCGGATTTTCCGCAACATATCACCCGGTGGCGCAATCAGCGCTGGGCGGAGAATGTGGGGCTCGGTGCGCTGAGCGATGCGGAGTGGATCGAGCACTTCGGGAAGTTTACCCCGTTGAAGAACTCGCTCGAGACGCCTCTGGCGCTGGCTTATCACGGTCATCAGTTCCAGGTTTACAATCCGCAGATCGGCGACGGACGCGGCTTCCTGTTTGCGCAACTGCGCGACGGGCAGGGCAGGCTGCTGGATTTCGGAACCAAGGGTTCGGGCCAGACGCCGTGGTCGCGCACAGGCGATGGGCGGCTGACACTGAAGGGCGGTGTGCGCGAGATTATGGCCGCCGGCATGCTTGAGGCGCTGGGCGTCTACACGTCCAAAGCGTTCTCGCTGATCGAGACCGGCGAACAGCTGCATCGCCATGACGAGCCTTCGCCGACACGGTCATCGGTTCTGGTGAGGCTGTCACACAGCCATATGCGTTTCGGCACTTTCCAGCGCCAAGCTTACGCGGGCGATGCGGATGCGATCGGCAAGCTGGTCGAGTACTGCATCCGCCACTATCACCCCGCCGCGGCGGGAGCAGACATGGCGTTGTCGGCTGCCGGGCTGCTGCGTGAGACTGTCGTTGCGACCGCTGAGCTGGCGGCTTCTTGGATGTCTGCAGGGTTCGTGCATGGCGTGTTGAACACCGACAACATGGTGGTCACCGGCGAGAGCTTCGACTATGGCCCGTGGCGTTTCCTGCCCTACTCCTATCCCGGCTTTACGGCAGCGTATTTCGACGAGCGGGGTCTTTACGCTTTCGGCCGGCAGCCGGCAGCTGCTCTGTGGAATCTGAGGCAGCTGGCGTCGTGCCTGACGCTGGTCGCCGAGGTTCCCGCGCTCGAGAAGGAGCTGGCGCGGTTCGAGGGGGAATATCGGGCGGCTTTCCGGACGCGGATGCTGGCGGTGTTGGGCCTCAAGCCGATGAGTGAGGACAAGGACCTTGAACTGCTGAAAGCGCTCTTCGCTTGGATGGGCGAAACGCGTGCGTCGTGGCCCCAGGTGTTTTTCGACTGGTTCGGCGGCCCGGCCAGCGGCGCGCGCGCAGCTCGTAGCCCGTTGGCGAAGGACTACGCTGCGCCAGGCTTCGAGCCGGTGCGGCGGTCGCTGATGGAGCATGAGACGGACAGGCCGGAGCGGCTTGCTCATGCTTACTTCGGTGAGTGCCGGCCGGCGAGCGCCGTGATTGAAGACGTCGAGGCGCTGTGGGCGCATATTGCCGAGCGCGATGACTGGGGCCCGTTCAATGAACACATGGCCCGGACCGAAGATGCGCGTCAGGCGCTGAGGTTGTCACAGGCTAAGACGTGAAAACCCGGGGACTCCTGCGCTTTTCGCGATGGATTTTCGCTTAAAACCCTTCGCGGAATACAGGTTTGTTAATCGTTATCACGCGAGATAACGCAATCATCTGTTTGTCCCGGTCGCCGCTTCATGACGTCCGCCCCACTTCCATTGGGTTCAGCATCGCCTCCCGAGGTGATCGAGAAGTCGTTCACGGCGGCCATCGAGCATTTCCTCAACTCGGTCTCGGAAGCCTTCGCGCTTATCGACCAGGATGGTCGCGTCGTTCGCGCCAACATCGCCTATCGCCGCCTGACCGGCCCGGCGGGAGGCGCGCATGACGCCTCCATACTTTCCTATCTCGACGCGGATCGGCGTGAGGCGGTGCGCGAAGCGCTGCGCACGTTGAACGATAAGTCGCCGACCCGCTCGGTTCAGTTGCGCTTCAAGATCGGCCGCGAGCTGAAGCTGATCGACGCTGAATTCTCGTGGCTTGGACCCGAAGGCCTGATTTCGTTCGTCGGCCATGACGTCACGCGGCAGGACACGCTGGAGCGCGAACGGCTGGAGACGGCGACGGCGCGCGACGCGGTGGAGCAGGTCGGCGATATCGGCCACTGGCGTGCGGGACGCGATTTCAAGCTGCAATGTTCGCCGGGCGCGTCGCGCATCCTGGGCCTTGATCCGGCAGCGCCGCCGCTGGTGCTGACCGACTTTGTCGAAATGATCCTGCCGGAGGAGCGCCAGGCGGTGGTCGCCGCCGCGCGCGAGGCGTTCGAGAAGCGCAAGCCGGTACAGCAAACCTTCCGCATCCGCCGCGCCGATGGAACGACACGGATGATCAAGGTCGCCGGTTCGCCGTCGATCGATTCGCGCGGCCAGATCGACGCCATGCATGGGGTCGTGGTAGACAAGACCGATGGTCATGCTGCGTTGCAGGCCGCGCTGAACGCCGATTCGACCGTCCGCCGGTTTGTTCATGCAGCGCCTATGCCGATCGCAATGTACGACAAAGAGATGCGCGTGATGATGGCCAGCGAAAGCTGGATCGCCGAGCGCGGGATGAAGGAAGAGGATGTCCTCGGCCGCTCTGTCTACGACCTGATGCCGTGGACGCCCGAGAAGTGGCGTTCGATTCACCGCCAGGTGCTGCGTGGCGAATCCATGAATTGCGAGCGCGACCAGTTCGAGCGGGACGGCAAGCAGGGCTGGATGCAATGGTCGGCGGCGCCTTGGCGCGACGGCGAAGGCAATATCGGCGGCATTGTGGTCATGCACGAGGACGTGACCGGCATCGTCCACGCCCAGCACGAAGTTGAGTCGTCCAAGGAGCGGATGTCCTTCGGGATGAGCATCACCCAGATGATGATCTGGGAACTCGACTTCGAGATGCGCGAAACCTATCTCGAAGGCGACTGGAAACACTTCTTCCCGCAGCGACCGACATTCGATTCGCTCACCGGCGGGGACAGCTGGATCCACCCGTCCGATCGCGAGCTTCTCGCCGGCAAGTGGCGCACGCATCTTGCGGGTGGTCCGCCCTATACGGCGGAGTATCGCGTGGGCTTCGCTGATGGCCGCGAGATCTGGCATGCGGCCTCCATCCGGATCCTCAAGACCGTGAAAGGCTCGCCCGCGCGCGCCTTCGCCGTGATCCAAGACATCACGGCCCGCAAGAATATCGAACTCAAGGCGATGGAGGCCGAACAGCGCGCGCTGGTCGCGGCGGCGGCAAAGTCGGATTTCCTGTCCAACATGAGTCACGAGATCCGCACGCCGCTCAATGGCGTGCTGGCTGTATCGGAAATTCTCCAGCGCACGCAGCTCGACGAGCGGCAGGGCGAGATGGTGCGTCTCATTACCACGTCAGGTCGGACGCTGTTGCGCGTGATGGACGATCTCGTCGAATTCTCGCGCCTTGAAGGCGACGAGATCCAGTTCGACGTGCGCCCGTTCGAGCTCGAGGATGCCCTGCGCACGACCTGCGAGGCGGCGCGGACGCGCGCCGAGGCGAAAGGTGTGCGGTTCGATACGTTCATCTCGGCGAGCTGTGACGGCGTATTCCGCGGTGACCCTGTGCGCATCGGGCAGGTGCTTGGCAATCTGCTGAACAACGCGGTGAAGTTTACCGAAGAAGGCCATATCAGCGTCTTCGCAACGGTGGAGGAACTGTCGGAAGGCAGAACGCAGCTGCGCCTGACTGTGACGGACACCGGGATTGGTTTTGCGCCTGAAATCGCCGAGCGCATATTCGAGCGCTTCGAACAGGCCGACATTTCCACCTCCCGCAAGTTCGGAGGGCTCGGTCTTGGCCTCTCCATCGTCAAGCGGCTGGTCGAGCTGATGAAAGGCCGCGTCAGCGCGCAATCGCGTGAAGGCGAGGGCTCGACATTCGAAGTCATTTGCCCGATCTCGCTCGATCGCATTGCGACGCTGGGTGCGATAACGGCTGTTGCGATCGAGGATTTTGACGCCGAGACGAAGATCGAGAACCTCCGCCTGCTGGTGGCGGAAGACAATCCGATGAATCGCCGTGTGGTCGAGCTTCTGTTGGCTCAGTCGGGCCTGCACATCACCTTCGCCGAGAATGGGCGCGAAGCCGTCGAGAAATTCTCCGTCGGCCGCTTCGATCTCGTGATGATGGACCTGCAGATGCCGATCATGGGCGGCCTTGCAGCCATGCGCGCGATCCGTCAGTGGGAAGGCGAGAACGGTCGCGTACATACGCCCATGCTCGCCGTTTCCGCCAACGCCACCGATGAACACGTGTTGGAGGCCAAGCAGGCGGGCGCTGACGACCACGTCGCCAAGCCGATCGTGCGCGAAACGCTGTTCGAGGCAATCGCCCGTTACGCCAGGCCTACAGGCAGTGACGTCGTCGGACTGGACGACAGCGAATTCGATCTCGACGAGTTCGATATAGCGGTGTGACCGGGTCTAACCGGGAAGCCAGCTCCGGAACAGGTCGCCAATCGAGCCCGGGGCGTAGACGCCGAACATGATGAGGCCGAGCATCAGCACGTGCAGAGCGGTGATCAGCGCGGTCACCATCACGAAGCCGGGCTTGTAGGTCTTGTGGCGAAGCAAGTGTTGGGCGAGCAGGCCGCCGACAATGCCAAACGTCAGATCGAGGAGGTGGAGGCGGCGTTCTGGCTCGCGCCATTCGCGGCGCGCGGCTGCGCGCTTGTCCGCTTGATAGAACAAGAAGGAGGCGACGCCCGCGATCAGGTAGAGCAGGCCCACCCACACCGGAAAGCGGCCCAGGATGATGTTGTTCGTCAGCATGGCAAGAATCACCGCGGCGCCGGCAACGCGTGTGGAGATGCTGATCATGCCGGCGTCGCCACCGCCTGCCAGTCTCCTTCCGCGCGGCTCGACTGCGGACGCCTTGACCGTCGGCGCAGCCGCAGGCGGCTTTGGCGGAGGCGGAGCGCCGAGATTTTGTACGTTGATCGCAACGAGTCTGCCGCCCGACCCTTCGGCGATGTCGTAGGTAAGAATGTCGCCGGGCTTCGGCCGGTCGACGCTCTTACCGATCGACTTCATGTGCACATATATTTTGCCGGCGTTACCGGGACGGCGGATGAAGCCAAACCCCCGAGCGTCATGCCAGTCCTCAAGTATGCCCTTTTCGTGCGTCACGCCGCTCCAGATAGAGCTATTTGTTGGTCCTATTCTTAACGAGGTCATCAACCACGGCAGGATCAGCAAGTGTTGATGTGTCGCCAAGGTTGGAGAAGTCGTTCTCAGCGATCTTGCGCAGGATGCGGCGCATGATCTTGCCGGAGCGCGTCTTGGGCAGGCCCGGTGCGAACTGGATCAGGTCGGGCGAGGCGATCGGGCCGATCTCCTTGCGGACATGATTGACGAGTTCCTTGCGGAGGTCCTCGCTCGGCGCCTCGCCCGCCATCAGCGAGACATAGGCATAGATGCCCTGGCCCTTGATGGGATGCGGATAGCCGACAACGGCGGACTCAGCCACTTTCGGATGCGAAACGAGTGCGCTTTCGACTTCGGCCGTGCCCATGCGGTGGCCCGAGACGTTGATGACGTCATCGACCCGGCCGGTGATCCAGTAATAGCCATCTTCGTCGCGCCGGCAGCCATCGCCCGTGAAGTACTTGCCTGGATAGGTGCGGAAATAGGTGTCCACGAAGCGGGAGTGGTCGCCATAGACCGTGCGCATCTGGCCGGGCCAGGAGTCAGTGATGCAAAGATTGCCGGTCGTGGCGCCTTCAAGCACGTTGCCCTTGTCATCGAGCAGTTGCGGCAGAATCGAGAAGAACGGCTTAGCGGCCGAGCCGGGCTTCAGAGCGTGGGCGCCGGGCAACGGCGTCATCAGCACGCCGCCGGTTTCCGTCTGCCACCACGTATCGACGATCGGGCAGCGCTGCTCGCCGACGACGCGGTAATACCACTCCCAGGCCTCCGGGTTGATCGGTTCACCAACCGAGCCGATCACGCGCAAGGACTTGCGCGACGATCCGGTGACGAAGTCGTCGCCCGCGCCCATGAGCGCGCGCAGTGCGGTGGGCGCGGTGTAGAAGATGGAGACGTTATGCTTGTCGACGGTCTTCCAGAAGCGTGATGCATCCGGGTAGGTCGGTACGCCCTCGAACATCAGCGTGGTCGCGCCGTTCGCCAGCGGACCATAGACCACGTAGGAGTGACCCGTGACCCAGCCGACATCAGCCGTGCACCAGAAGACTTCGCCCGGCTTATAGTCGAAGACGATCTCATGGGTCATCGACGCCCAGACTAGATAGCCGCCCGTTGTGTGCAGCACGCCCTTTGGCTGTCCGGTGGAGCCGGAGGTGTAGAGGATGAACAGCGGATCTTCCGCGCTCATCTCTTCAGGCTCGCACTCGTCGGACACATCCTTTGCCAGCACGACGTAATAATGGTCCCGGCCATGCTCCAGCTTCACGTTGGCGCCAGTGCGCTTGATCACGATCACTGACTGTACGGTCGATTTCTCGCCGAGCCTGTCGAGTGCTTCATCGACATTTGCTTTGAGCGGAACCGGCTTGCCGCCGCGCAGGCCCTCATCGGCCGTGATGACGCAGGTCGAGCCGCAATCCTGGATGCGGCCGGCCAGTGAGTCGGGCGAAAAACCGCCGAAGACGATGGAGTGGATCGCGCCGATGCGCGCGCAGGCGAGCATCGCGTAGGCCGTCTCGGGGATCATCGGCATGTAGATGGTGACGCGGTCGCCTTTCTTGACACCCTGGGCCTTGAGCACGTTGGCGAAGCGACAGACCTGCGAATACAGCTCGGCATAGGTGACGCGCCTCGAGACGTTCGGGTCGTCGCCTTCGAAGAGGATCGCTGTGACATCGGCCTTGTGCGGCAGGTGGCGGTCGATGCAGTTGACCGACACGTTGAGCGTGCCGTCCTCGAACCATTTGATGTGGAGGTCTTTGGGATCGTTCGTCTTCGAGATGTCCCAATTGACGTTCTTGACCTTGGAGTAAGGCCGCATCCAGTTCAGACGCTTGCCATGCTCGCGCCAGAACGTCTCCGGGTCGGCCACCGACGCCGCGTACATCTCCTCGTATTTCGCGGCATTAACCAGCGCCTTGGCGGCGAAGTCTGGCTGAACTGGATAAACGTGGCCCTCGGACATCAATTCCCTCCCGGCTGTGACAGCACTTTTGTGAGTGCTTCCTGCCCCATTTTGACGGGAAGTTGAAGCCGTAGAGAGCGGAGTTTAGCCCACGAAGGCCTTCTCGATTACGAATTCGGCGGGATGGGCGTTCGAGCCCTCCTTTAGCCCGGCTTTCTCGACGAGGGCCTTGATGTCGTTGATCATGTCCATCGAGCCGCAGACCATGACCCGATCAACGGCAGGGTCGAGAGGCGGAACCCCGAGGTCGACGAACAGGAGGCCTTTCTCGATACAGGTCGTGATGCGGTTCTGGTTGGGCCAAGGCTCGCGCGTCACAGTTGTATAGTGGACCAATCGTTGAAAATGCTCGCCCACCAGCGGGTCCTCGCGCAGGTTTTCGACCAGCTCCTGACCATATTTCAGTTCGCCGACTTCCCGGCAGGTATGGGTCAGTATCACCTGCTCGAAGCGCTCAAATGTTTCTGGATCGCGAATTACCGAGGCAAAGGGCGCCAAACCGGTCCCGGTAGAGAAGCAGTATAGACGTTTGCCAAGGGTGAGGGCGTCGTGGACCAGCGTGCCGGTTGATTTGCGGCCCAGCAGAACCTTGTCGCCCGGCTGGATAAGCTGGAGCCTGGAAGTCAGCGGTCCATCGGCCACCTTGATCGAGAAGAATTCCAGTTCCTCGTCCCAGGACGGACTGGCGATCGAATAGGCGCGCAGCAACGGCTTTCCCGTGGGGCTTTCCAGCCCGATCATCACGAACTCGCCGGAGCGGAAACGGAAGGCGGGCGGCCGCGTGATCCGGAAGGAAAACATGCGGTCCGTATAGTGCTTCACCGACAGGACGGTTTCTTCCGTCGGCGCATTGGGTGACTTGGCAGGCTTTTCTGCGGGCTTGTCGGCGGCTTCCGTCATGGGGTCCTGGGCTTCGGCGGAGCCCCCGTCCGGGCCCGTTCGCGCAGGCTCGACCTAGGGGTTACGCCCGGCAAATGCAACTAATGCCAATGTTTAGCCCGGAAACGCAGGAGTCCCGTCAAAGCACGCTGTCGCCGCCATAATCTCGCCTGCTACGCCATTTTGATACCTTGGCAATGCGAAGGCGCTTATGCTTGCTGGCCTTAACTTCTGTTACGACCGGAGGAACCGGGACATTTGCCACGTCTCCTGACCATCATGCTTGGAGCGATCGCCCTGATCGGCGCGGTTGTCGGCATCCGCTCGCTGATGCCGAGCGGGGATTCGATCCAGGTCAAAGCGGACAAGATCCCCACGCTGGACAAGGCGCTGCCTGACGCCAGCCAGGGTCGCAATGGCATGCCCGTAGTTGTGATCCGGTCGCAGGCGGTGGAGCGGTCGCTTTTCCTCTCGATCGGGGGGCGCACCGAAGCTCGCATCCTCGACGTGAAAGCGCAGTCGGCCGGAACGGTCACGTCAGCGCCAGTGATCGAAGGGGCGCTTGTGGAGAAGGACGAATTGCTGTGCGGTCTCGATGTCGATGGCGCCAGCGCCAAGGTGCGCGAGGCGGAGGCGTCTATCGCTGGCAAGCGTCAGGCCTATGAGGCTGCGGTGAAGCTGGTCGCGAACGGCTGGGCGACCCAGGGCCGGCTGACCTCGGCCAAGGCCGCGCTCGAAGGCGCGCAAGCCTCGCTCGACGTCGCGCGATCGGAACTGAGGAAGATGCAGGTCCGGGCGCCTTTCCGGGGCGTGTTCGAGAAGCGCAATGCGGATGTGGGGCAGTTCCTGAACCCGGGCGCTTCATGCGGCGTCGTGGTGCAACTCGATCCCATCATCTTCGCTGCCCAGGCGACAGAGAAACAGGCGGGTCAGATCATCGTCGATGGCCGCGCCCGCGTGCGGTTGTCGGACGGGGCGGAAGTCGATGGCAAGGTTACTTACCTCGCGCGCGTTGCCGATGCCTCGACGCGGCAGTTCCGGGTCGAGGTTTCAGTGCCCAATTCCGGCAACGCCATCACGGTTGGCCGCACGGCGGAGATCAAGGTCGAGACGGGCAGGGGCTACGCGCACCGTGTCAGTCCGGCGTTGCTGCTGCCCGATGATCAGGGTCGCATCGGGGTCCGGTTTGTCGACGTCGGCGGCGTGGTCAGTTTTGTTCCAGCCGACATCGTGGATGAAACGTCGGAAGGCATCTGGGTTGGCGGCCTGCCGCGCAATGCACTGCTGGTGGCGGAAGGGCAGGACAATGTGAAAGCCGGCCTGCGCGTTACGCCTGACGTTCGCGAAGAAACCGCGGCGCCCTGACGGACGCTATTCTTCTTCCTGATCGTGGAATCTCGCTTCGAATTCGGGCGTGCGCGGCGCGTGTTGATAGCCGGACGCCGAGTAGAGCTTGAACTTGCGGTCCCGCGTTGGGCCGAGCGGAATCGTCAGGTAGCCCGCATCCTCGATCCTGGCGAAGTCGGCGCGGATCATTGGACGGTTGCCGGCCGCACCGCTGACGATGAGGATTTTGGCGTCCTCTCCCGGCTGGAGCGCGCCCGCTTCCTCGGCATGGCTGCGGGCATGATCACCACGAAACCAGATGCGCACCGGAGCGATGTCCGCGTTGCGCCCGTGATAGTCCATTCCGTGCCAGATCTCGCGATCATCGACGAGGATCGCCGTGGCGCCGATCTCCTTTGCCTTGGTGTCCAGCTGTGCGACCGTTTCCTTCCAGCCGCGCACGCCCTTCATGCCATTGGAGGCGCGGGCGGCGTCCGCCAGGGATGGCGACACCCAGAACACGGTGAAAATCACGCCGATGATGAGGTTGAGCGCAACGCCGCCCTTGAGAATGGGGGCTACCTTGACGCGGCTGGTCTCCGATCCGAATGCGCGGTCGATCCAGGACGCCAGCAGCACGCACGCGGCGGGATAGGCCGTCGCCGCCCAGTTCGCGTGGGCGCGGGAGATGATCTCCTGTCCCATGATCACGAGGAGCGGCGGAACGATGAAGGTCAGCAGCCAGATCTCGCGCGTGGCGCTCCACTTGTCCTTGCGCCCCACAACCAGCCCAAAACCGGCGAGCAGCGCCAGCAGCGTGACCGGGCCAAACACGGCGGCCTGATCGCCGAGGAAGGTGAAGATATGCAGCGGGTTGAAACCGGCCTGGCCGAGATTGGCGTTGTCGGCCGTATGGCTCACCGTCGCGAAATCGTTGGCGACATTCCACAGGAGGTTCGGCCCAAGCGTCACGAACGAGGCGACCACCAGCACGGCCCCGGCAGGCGACAGCATGGCCTTACGCATGTCCCGGTCGAATACCGCGGCGAGGGCAGCGCCCGAGTAAAGGTAAAGCGCCGCATATTTGCCAAGCATGGCCAGGCCGATGGCAAAGCCAGCCAGGACGGCGTTGATCATGGTCGGGCTGTCGCGGAACCGCCACAGGAAATAAAGGGCGGCCGCCCACGCCGGCAACAGCACCGCATCCGTCGACATGATGGTCGAGGACAGCCAGACGCCCGGCATCAGCAGGTAGATCGCCGCGGACCACGCGCCGATTCTCGAATCGAACGCTTTCTGCCCGAGCAGGAAAAGGAAATAGGCGGCGACGCCATGCAGCACCGGCGAAAAAAACCGGATTGCCCATTCGCCATCGCCGAAAATAGCTGTCGAAGCGGCGATCACCCAGGCGATCAGCGGCGGCTTGGAATAATAGCCAAAATCCAGTGTACGTGACCAACGCCAGTATTGCGCCTCATCCGGCCCGATCTCGAGCGGCGTCGCGATGACCACGGCAATGCGAACCAGCACCAACACCGCAATCACCAACGCCGCGCAGCTCGCCGGATTGCGCCGCCAGAGATCTTTCAAGACATTCATGCGTTCGGGCGTCCCGGATAAGTTGGGCGGACCCTACAGGGTCGGGGCGGCGGCAAGAAGCCCTGGGGAGAGGTCGGAACCACCAGCTCTTTCAATGCGACGTTCGGCAAGCGGCGGCACAAATGAGGTGGCGCCGAGGCCACATCTGGCAACGAAACGTGGACTTCATTTTGGTCTTCCCAGCCTCAAACTCGGGCGGCGTTTCTTGGCGGGCAAGCTGTTGCGCATTTGCGCGTCTGGCCGGGTAATTTTTTCGCGCCTGGCCCGCATCTGCACTGACGATTGCTGCGCCGCGAAAATTTCTGGGATTGCCAAAGCAACGGGATCGTTTGTTACAGATCTGTGGCTGTGGACAACTCAGAGCGCATATCGACCGCCCGTCACCGCGCCTCCGTAGCCCCACGAAAAGGCCTCTGAAAAGCGGGTGTCTCCCCCGTCAAGAAACATTCATACGCCGGTCATCGAGGAGCCGTGCATTCTCGACTGGACGATCAACGACCGCCATCGTGCTGCGCTCACCTACAATTATAACGACGGCTTCAACTTCTCGTCGTCGGATGACTCCTCAACCCAGATCGTCGATGGCAATCAATATTACGAGCGCGGCGCCACGCTTGAATCCTACACCGGCCAGCTGTTCTCGGATTGGACCGACAATCTGTCGACTGAGTTCGGTATCTCGAACCTGAAGCTCGACAACCGCCAGAACCCGATCGCCGGCTCGGACTTCGGCAAGATCCAGGTCGACGTTCCGCGCACCATTGGCGGGACGGCGCGGATCTATCTCGGTTCGGATGACTCGCGTCATCGCAACAAGCTCAGCTACGAAGTCATGAGCTACAAAGCGGCGTTGAATTACGCGGTTGACAATCACCTGTTCACGGCTGGCGTCGAGCGTGAAGAGCTCGACGTGTTCAACCTCTTCCTGCAGGAAGAGGAAGGCGAATGGCGCTTCAGCAGCCTCGCCAACTTCCAGGCCGGCAATTTCAGCTGCTTCGAATACTCCAACTCGGTTGGCTCAAACGATCCAAACGACTCGGCCGCTTCCTTTGGCTTTGAGACGACGACGCTGTACCTGCAGGACGACTGGCAGGTCACCGATGACCTGAACATCGTCGCCGGCCTCCGCCTCGACGTCTACAGCTCTGACGACAAGCCGGCTTACAACGCCGCGTTCAACACGCGTTACGGTTTCCGCAACGATGAGACCTTCGATGGCCTCCGCCTGCTGCAGCCGCGTCTAGGCTTCACGTATGATTTCAGCAGCGACATCACTATCCGTGGCGGCGTCGGCCTCTATTCGGGTGGCAACCCGAACGTGTGGCTGTCGAACAGCTACTCGAACACTGGCGTGCTCTCGAGCGACTTCATCTGTCAGAGCGCCGCCTCCGGCTCGACCACGTCGCGTTGCATCTTCCCGGGCCTGACCCTGGCCAACCCGCTGCAGCCGAACCTGTCTGATTTCACTTACGCCGGCGGCGCCGGCGACCCGTTCTACGATGTTCCGGATCAAGGCGTGAATTTCATCGCGGCGGCCGCGCCACGTGGAGGCGTCAACGCCATCGACCCGGACTTCGAATTGCCGTCCAGCTGGCGTTATGCGCTGGGCGCGACCTTGAATCTCGATCCCGGCGCCTTCCTTGGCGATGGATACCGGATCGACGCTGACGTGCTCTACGCTCAAACGGACAACGCGCCCGTGATCCTGCCGCTTGGCTATACCCGCGCAGCCATTATCATCGACGGCCGTCCCCGCTACACCGGCAACACGAACGACATGCTGCTGTCCAATTCGGACCGCAAGTCAGACAACTGGGTCTACTCGCTGTCGCTGCACAAGGCCTACGATTTCGGCCTCGACTGGACGGTTGGCTATGCCCACGTCTACGCCAACGAGACCAACCCGATGACATCGTCGGTCGCATTCTCGAACTTCGAGAACGCCGCCCGCTACGACATCATCAACATGCCGCTCGACCGGTCGGATTATGTCGTGCCTGACCGCTTCTCGTTCAACGTGAACTACGCGCTGGAGCTGCTGGAGAATGTCCCGACCAAATTCTCGCTGGGTGGATATGCCCAGGAAGGCCTGCCCTACAGCTACACGATGGGCACGAACACGACCGCTTTCGAGCCCTACACCAACGCGATCAACCGCTCGTTGGTCTACATCCCGACCGGCGTGAGCGACCCCTTCATCTCTCCGCCGTCCAACGCCACGGCGGTTGCGGCGCTTAACGCATACATTGCGAGCAACGATCGCCTGTCCGACTATCGTGGCGGTATCGCGCCACGCAACATCGCCAGCGATGACTGGATCACGCGCCTTGACTTCAAGGTTTCGCAAGCGATCCCGGGAATTTTGGAAGACCACAAGGCGGAAGCCTTCCTGGTCATCCAGAACCTCGGCAACCTGATCAACAGCGATTGGGGCATCGTGCGCGAGCACGGCTTCCCGACGCTCGCGAACCTGTACACGGTAACGGGCGTGGACGCGCAGAACCGCTATATCATCAGCGCCGCCCAGACCAATCCGGACGCCGACACGGTCAACGTCGACGCTTCGCTCTGGCAGGTTCGCATAGGCGCCTGCTACAGCTTCTAGTCGCCGGACTCTTGAAGACCGGAAGAGGCGGCCTTGCAGGCCGCCTCTTTTCTTTTGGGCGGGGAAGGCCATATGCGCACGCTTGTGTCCCGCTCTTGTACCCCGGGCCACAGATGATAGAGCGGCGAACCATGAGCGACATCACACTTCACCCTCCTGCCGAATGGATGCCGCACGCGGCGATCTGGACCGCCTGGCCGGCCGACGAGGAGTTGTGGCTGGAGAACCTGGCGCCTGCGCAGGCGGAAGTTGCAGCTATGATCCGGGCGCTGGCCGCGCCGGGACCGGATGGTCGTCCGGGCGACAAGGTGAAGCTGCTGATCGACGGGCCAGCGGCGCTGCTCTCGGCCGAGAAGGCCGTGGGCGATCACGCCGAGCTGATCGAGGCGAGGTACGGCGATATCTGGCTGCGTGACACCGGCCCTATCTTCTATTCCAATGACCGCTGCGCCCTGTTCACCTTCAATGGCTGGGGCGGAAAATACGTGCTCGACCATGACGACACCGTGGGCGCCTTCGTGGCGATCGAGGCCGGGGCGGATGCGACCCGCTGGGACCGCGTGCTGGAAGGCGGCGCGATCGACTGGGACGGCGAGGGCACGATCCTGACGACGCGCGAATGCCTGCTCAATCCCAACCGTAACCCGCTGATGAGCGAAATTGATGTGAAGGCCCTGCTGCACGAAGCGCTAGGTTCGCGGACGACGATCTGGATCGAGCGCGGCTTGCTCAACGATCACACAGACGGCCATGTCGACAACATCGCCCGCTTTCTGGCGCCAGGCGTGGCGGCCTGCCAGTCGGCGGCAGATGCTGATGATCCCAACGCCGCGCGTCTCGACGAAATTGCGGCCCAGCTCGCCAACCAGCGGGATGCGCGCGGCCGCATGCTGCAGGTGGTCCGCATTCCCTCGCCCGGCCTGGTCGAGAACGAGGATGGCGAGGTCGTGCCCGCCAGCCACATGAACTTCCTGATCGGCAACGCAACTGTTGTCGTGCCGACCTATGGCACGCCCAGCGCCAAGCGCGCCGTGGAAGCGCTGAAACCGTTTTTCCCCGGCCGCAATGTGGTGGGCCTGCCATCGCGCCATATCCTGTCAGGCGGCGGCTCGTTCCACTGCATCACACAGCAACAGCCCGCTTGAGGAGGCGGTGATGTCCCGCAAGATCACACTCGCCGTCCTCCAGTCCGCGCTGACCGACGATCCCGCAAAGAACATAAAACGGGTCAGCGACCTCGTGCGCGAAGCCGCGTCCAAAGGCGCGGATGTGATTCTCCCATCCGAACTGTTCGAGGGCCACTATTTCTGTACAGCGCAGGAAGAGGCGAATTTCGCGCGCGCCCATCCATGGAAGTCCGATCCGGGCGTGATTGCCATGGCTAAGCTCGCCGGCGAGCTCGGCGTCGTCATTCCGGTGTCGATCTTCGAGAAGGCAGGCCCTGCCTACTACAATTCCGTGGTTATGGCGGACGCGGATGGCTCGCTGCTGGGCGTCTATCGCAAGTCCCACATCCCCGACGGCCCCGGCTATCAGGAGAAGTACTATTTCCGGCCGGGTGACACGGGTTTTCGCGTCTGGGACACGAAGAAGGGCAAGGTCGGCGTCGGCATCTGTTGGGACCAGTGGTTTCCGGAGACTGCCCGCGCCATGGCGCTGATGGGCGCGGACGTGCTGCTCTATCCGACCGCCATCGGCTCCGAACCGCATGACTCCAGTCTCGACACCGCCGCGCGCTGGCGCCGCGCCATGCTGGGTCATGCCGTTTCCAATGTGACGCCTGTCGCCGCCGCCAACCGTGTGGGCGACGAGAACGGGCAGTTGTTCTACGGCACCTCTTTCATCTCCGATCACACCGGCGAAATCCTTGCCGACTTTGACCGCAAGCAGGAAGGCGTCCTACTCGCCACTGTCGATATGGATGAGGTTGACCGCGCCCGCGCCGCATGGGGTTTCTTTCGCGACCGCCGCACGGATCTCTATGGCCCGCTGGTCGGACCGCAGTCCGAGAAGGGCTGACGCCGTTTCATGACCCGTGCATTGGTGTTTGATTCAGGCGTCGGCGGCCTCACCATTGCGGCAGAGCTGCGCAAGGCGGCGCCGGAGTGGATTGTCGACTACGCGGCCGACAGCGGGTTTTTCCCCTATGGCGTAAAGACGGACGAGGAATTGCGGGCGCGGCTGCCGTCGCTTTGCGCAGCGCTGGTCGATATGGCGAAGCCAGACGTGCTGGTGATCGCTTGCAATACGGCTTCGACGCTGTCGCTGGCCGATATTCGTGAGCGGGTGACTGTGCCCGTCGTCGGCACCGTCCCCGCCATTAAGCCTGCGGCTGAACAGACAAAGACCGGCGTGATCGGTATTCTTGCGACGCCGGGCACGGTCAGACGGGCGTATCTCGATGATCTTGAAAGGCAGTTTGCCTCGGGCGTTCGCGTCATCCGCCGCGGCACGGCCGGCCTCGTCGATATGGCCGAGCGCGCCGTGCGTGGGCAGCCGATCGAACAGGAACAAGTCACCTACGCCGTAAAGCCCATGTTCGACCCCCCCTACGGGCCAAGGATCGACATCGTTGTACTTGCTTGCACTCACTTTCCATTGATCCGGGACGCCATTGCGGCGGCTTGCCCGCCCGGCGTACGGCTGATCGACACGGGGGAGGCGGTGGCGCGGCAGGCCATCCGCGTTGCGCCACAGACCTCGCGCCCGCCCGGTGACGCGGTAGCTTATGTGACAGGCGGCGCCGCCAATCGCGCCGCCATGCAGCCAGCTTTGGCGCGATTTGGGTTTCACACCATCGAAGTCATTGACGTGTAGGCCTCCCGTGCCTCTCTAATCGGCAAGGGACATGCCCATGGCCGCCAAGAGCGATTCGCCGAAGCTCATCAACCTCGCCCTGCAAGGTGGCGGCGCGCATGGCGCGTTTTCGTGGGGTGTCCTCGACCGGCTGCTGGAAGATCCGCGTGTTGAGATCGAGGCGATCACGGGCGCTTCCGCTGGCGCGATGAACGCCGTGGCGCTGGCCGCAGGCTTCGCCGAGGGCGACCGCGACGAGGCGAGAGCGTCCCTGCGGCGCTTCTGGAATGGCGTGCTCCACGAAGCGCGCAACAGCCCTCTACGCCGCTCGCCCATCGAGGCCATGCTCGGCGGCTGGAATCTCGACGCCTCGCCCGCCTACGTGATGTTTGATCTCGTGACGCGGATCGCGAGCCCCTATGACTTCAACCCGTTCAACCTCAATCCGCTGAAGGATCTCGTCGTCCAGCTGGTCGATTTCGACCGCGTGCGTAAGTCGAAGGTGAAGGTTTATATCTCCGCCACCAATGTGGAGACCGGCCGCGCCCATGTGTGGGAGAAGAAGGATCTGACCGCCGACCATGTGATGGCGTCGGCCTGTCTGCCCTGGCTGTTCCAGGCCGTCGAGATTGATGGCGTGCCCTATTGGGACGGCGGTTTCACCGGAAACCCCGCCATGTGGCCGCTGTTCGACAACTGCCATTCCGACGATGTGGTGCTCGTGCAGATAAACCCGATCCGCCGCGAAGGTGCGCCGACGACGGCGCGCGACATCATCAACCGTTTGAACGAGATCACCTTCAACTCCTCGTTGCTGCATGACCTTCGCTCGGTTGACTTCGTGGCGCGGCTGATCGAGGCCGGCAGGCTGGACGGCACAGGCTATCGCCGCATGCTGATGCACGCGATCGCAGACGAGGCGGAGCTCTCCAAACTTGGCGCTTCGTCGAAGTTCAATGTCGAGCCGGAATTCATCGACCTCTTGTTTGAACGCGGGCGCGAGGCGTCGGAAAACTGGCTACGCACCAGCTTCCGTCACGTCGGGACCCGTTCAACCGTGAACGTCCGCAGAATGTTCCAGGGCGAAGACGACGCCCTCGACGGCGACCAGCTGAAGCCGCCACGCAGGCGGCCAAAGGCGGCGGGATAGCTAGAAGAAGTCGATCTGCCGTGGGTCGCCGCCGTCCCAGGCGCGCTGGACTTCGGCTGACAGGAACAGGCCGCCAAGGACCAGCACGGTCATCCCGTCACGCTCCGCGCGCCGCTTCGCCATCGCCGCCGCCTCCGATGTGTTTGTTGCGACGGTCACATCCGTCGAGCGTTTCCGGAAAGTTTCCGCAAACAGCGCGACATCGGCGCCAGACTTGTAAGCTCGCGTCAAGATAAAATGCTCGAAGCGCTCTGCGACGCGCTCGGCGATGGCGGCGACTTCCTTCGATGCGGATACGCCGAACACGACTAGTGTTTTCTTACGCGGCGTGAACTCTAGGAAGGTGCGCGTGACGGCTTCGAGCGCCCGGGGCGTGTGGCCGACGTCGATCCAAAGATCCGGCGCCGACGCCACCTTTTCCAGTCGCCCCGGCCAGCGTGTGCGACCCAGCGCCGCCAGCATGGCGAAATGTCGATCGGCGTTTTCCTCCGGCTTGAGTCCCAGCCAGACCTCCGCAGCCCGCAGCGCCGTAACGGCGTTGTCCGCCTGATGCTTACCCGCTAGCTTCAGCCTTACCTCCTGGTCCGCGACCGAGGGTGCCGCCGTGAAGCCATAGGTGAAGCGTGCGCCCTCTTGGGTGTTGATCACAGGACCCACTCGGCGGCTGGCCGTCGCCGGCAGTGTCGCCTTTCCCGAAAGGTCCGCGTAAGCCGCAATGCGCCGGCCGAGCGCTTCGCTGATGGAAGGCGATAGGACCAAGCATCCGCCCGGCGCCAGGGCGTCGACCTTGTCATAGGCGATCAGCTCTTCGGTCGCGCCAAGCAATTCGGTGTGTTCCAGCTCGATCGAGGTGAGGGCGGAAACGTTGGCGCGGACGGAACGAATGGGGTCGTAGCGGCCGCCAATGCCAGCTTCCCACACAATGGCGTCCGGCTTTTCCTGCTGGAACCAGAGGATTGCGAGCATGAAGAGGAACTCGAACGACCCCATCCGGTCGCCTTCCGGCAGCGCGCGGTTGAAGGCGAGCACGGTCTCCGCATGGCGCTCGAAATCCGCCTGCGAGATCATGTCGTCCCCGAGCATGAAGCGCTCGCAAACATCAAACAGATGTGGGGAGGTAAAACAGCCGACACGCAGGCCAGCCGCTTCCAAGGCCGATGTGATGAAGCGTGCAGTCGAGCCTTTGCCATTCGTGCCGGTGACGGCGATCGAACAGCGCGCCAACCCTGCCCGGTCGATCCGGTGCGCCTGGTAGAAAAGCTCGATGCGATGAAGCCCGATGCCATCGCCGAATTTCGGAAGACCAAACATCAGTTACTCAGGCACGCGTTCAGCATTCTTGTCCAGATGGCGCGGATCAGATCGGATCGGCCAGCGTCTTCCAGCGTGCGCAGGCCCGGATTGCCGTTGGCCTCTATCACGACGAGCTCGGAAAGGTCGCGACTTGCAGAAATATCAAACATGTCGACGGCGCCGATTCGCAAGCTCAACGCCTCTGTGGCCGCGATGGCCAGCGTCGCCAGTGGGGTCGGCACGGTCTCGGACACCTGCTCGATAGCGCCGGCCGCGCTAAGATTGCGCCGGCCCGGTAGGCGCACGCGCTCGCCGGACAGCGGCACGCGGGACGCATCGCCGCTGATGGCGGAGAGGGGAAGCGGGGAAACGCCGCTGGCGACGACGCGCTGGTTCAAGTTGGTGAGAAGTTCTCCAAGCGTCGATCGGCCATTTCCGACCAGCGCGGGCTCGCCCTTGATAGAATGGAAGACAGCGCGGCCATCCTGTACCAGTACACGATGCTCGGCCCCCTCCAGCAGGGGCTCGATCAAGAACGCCTCGAACTCAACCGCCACGCGAGCGACGTAGTCGTGCAGCGCAGCTTCATTCCTGACTATTTCCGCAAACGTCCCGCCCGATCCGAGATTGGGCTTGCAGAACACCGGATAACCGAGGCGCGCAGCGAACGCCGCTGCATCCATCGCCTCCCGGCCCGGCGCCCGCATCGCGATCCGGCGCGCCTGGGCGAAGAACAACCCGCCGGGGATCACGGCCAGCCCCCGCGATTGCAGCACAGATTTGGTATGCGCCTTGTCGCGGGAGACAGTGTAGGCGCCGGCGCTGTTGATCGCGTAGGCGCAGATATTCCCCCCTCCACCGAGCACGAAGCGCTCGCCCTTCGAAATGCGGAAGAGATAGCCTTCGCCCGCATCGAGATCCTCGAAACGCGCGCCGATCGCTTCGGCGGCGTCCTTCGCATAGCGGGCTGAATCTGGAACCGGCATCGCGGCGCTCTAGCAGGCGCACGTGATCGGGGAAACAGGCGCAGTCGCAGCACGATTCTATGCACGTAGCAGGGAAGCTAAAAACAGCGCTTCTCCAGAGCAAGCCAAGAAATCACGATGTCCTGCGGCCACCCACGTATGTTCGCGCTGCCTCCGGCGAGGAACGGCTCCCAAACCTGTCGCCTCGCGGACAAACTGGCGATGGCGATCCAGATTGGCCACCTGCTCCCCGGGCGCTCCGTTAGGCGAGATCGCCGGCGCTAACAATGTCAGCCGCACCATCGTGCGCGCTGCGCTTCAGCGTCTCGAGGCGCAGGTGCTGGCCGAGATCATTCTCAACAAGGTCGCCCGCGTGCGCGGAGCCGACCCACCCGCGGCCAGCGATATGATCAAATTGCACGTGCAGCTGACCGTCCTTCCGGCCCGCAAGGCGGCGCGGGCAACCCCGGCAAGGATCGCGCGCCTCCGTCAGTTCGTCGATATGCTGGAGCGAGTGGCCGAGGAAGACGGCCCAGCGGAGGAATTCCAGCATCTCCGCATCGGCGACTCCCGCGAGCTGTTCGAGGCGGCGAGGCCGGTTTTGGCCGAGCGATTGGATCTGGCCGCCCCGGTCACGCCGTATCATTCGCGCGCGATGGATGATGTCCGCTCCGCAACCGGTCAAGCCGAGACGGCAAAGTTCAGCCGCGACATCCTGGAAGCCATTCAGTCGAAATCACAGGACGCGGCCGCGAAAGTTGCCGAACGCCTGCTGCGCCGTCATGCCGAGCTGACATTGACGCTCGCTATCAAGCCCAGGGCGTCACGGAACACCGCTTCTCACGGTTGACGGTGAGCCCGCTACCAGAGCCGGACGCGCTCGTCAGGCGACAGATAGAGTTTGTCGGTCGGACTGATCCTGAAGGCCGCGTACCATGCGTCCATGTTGCGCACCACGCCGTTAACGCGATAGCGGTTGGGAGCATGGCTGTCGCCATCCAGCATGGAGCGTGCAAGCTCATCGCGCATCTTGCCGCGGTATGAGCGCGCATAGGCCAGGAAAAAACGCTGGTCTCCGGTGAGGCCGTCGATCACCGGCGCCTGCTTGCCGTTGAGCGACAGCTTCCATGCGGCATAGGCGATCTCAAGCCCGGCAAGGTCGCCGATATTCTCGCCGAGCGTGCCCAGCCCGTTCACGCATTTGCCGACCCACGGACAATACCCGTCATACTGCTCGATCAGGGCCTCGGCCTTGGTCATGAACCGCGCGTCGGTCTGCTTGGTCCACCAGTTGCGGTTGCGGCCGGCGCCGTCGAACTGGCGGCCGCGATCGTCAAAACCATGGCTGATCTCGTGGCCGATGACGGCGCCGATCCCGCCATAGTTCACGGCGGGGTCGGCGGCGGGATCGAAATACGGAGCCTGCAGAATGCCCGCCGGCATGGTGAAAGTGTTGGACAGCGGATTGTAGAACGCATTGACCACATGGGCTGGCGTGGGCCAGCGGTCGCGATCAACCGAACTGCGCAGATCCACGCGCTGCTCATTCCAGCCATATTCAAAGACGGAATAAAGATCCTCGAACAGCTTGCCCGGCGCGACGTCCAGCGAGGAATAGTCCTTCCACATCTCCGGATGTCCGATCTGGGGCTTGAGCGCCCGCAATTTTTCCAGCGCCTCGGCGCGCGTGGCGTCGTCCATCCAGTCGAGCGACTGCATGCGCGCTGCGAAGGCCATGCGGATGTTGGCGACTATCGCGTCGACACGGGCCTTCTGGCCGGGCGGGAAGTGCTTCTTCACATAGAGTTCGCCCACGCCATCGCCCAGATAGGCGTTGACGATGCCGATGGCCCATTGCCAGCGGGCGGGCTTCTCCTCAAGGCCGGCGAGGCGTCGCGAGAAGAACTCGAAATGGCTGTCTGCAAAAACCTTCGGCAGATAGTCCGCGAAGCTGTTGGCGAAGTGGAACTCCATCCAGAGCTTCCAGTCCTCCACAGACTCGGAAGGAATGAGCTTCGCGATATCCGCAACGGCCGTCTGGTCAGTCACGACAAAACGGTCGGACTTGTCGAACCCGGCTTCGTTCAGAAAGGCATCCCAGCCGAAATCCGGTGCGAACGCCTTCAGCTGCGAGAGCGACATGCTGCGAAGCGCCTGGTCAGCGCTGATCGAGCGGTCTTCATCCGTGTGCGCCCGCGCGATCTTGCGTTCGAGATTGTAGATGCGCAAGGCGCCGCCTTCCGGGTCGGGATTGCCCAGAAGACGCAGGATGATGACGACATAGGCGCGATAAGCGAACCGCGCCGACTCATCCTCCATCCCCGGCGTGATGTAATAGCCCCGATGCGGCATGCCAAGTCCAGCCTGCGACAGCCACACGGCGTTGGCGTCCGGGTCGGCTGGGCTGGAGGCGACGCTTATGCCGATCGGAGAGTTGTAGCCGATGACGCCCATCAGCCGCACGAGCTCTTCGTGTGTTTTCACCGCGCGAATACGGTCGAGATGTGGCTGCAGCGGCGCGATCCCGCGCGCTTCGATCGTCTTCTCGTCCATCGCGGCGGAGTAGAGATCCGCGATCTTCCGCTCCAGCGTGCCATGCGCCGGGTTCGAGGCGATGATCTCCTCGATCATCTGGCGCACCACGGCGTCGGACTTGTCCATCAGCTCTTCAGCAGCGCCAATCGACATCTTGTCCGGCGGCAACTGATAGGAAGCGAGCCAGTCGCTGTTCACATAGTTGAAGAAGTCTTCCCCCGGCGTCGTCATCTCGCCCGGCGCCGGCTCGTTGGATTTCAGCCGCGGGGCGGAGGAGAAAACCTGATCGCTGTTCTGCAGCAGCCGGTCGACAGCCCGCTCGTCGAGCCCGTTCTGCGCCGTCTGATCCCGTGCCGCCGGCGGCGATACGCACGCCGCAAGCAATGTCGCTACGGCGGCGGCCGCCTGCGCGAGGCGGTGGAGCAGGCGTGCGGCCAAGGGGCGTTTCCTCATATCCCGTTGAGGCCAGTGTTTCGCGCAGGTTTGCGAAGTCAAGCGCGCGGCGCCGATCAAAAGGAAAAGCCCGCAGTTCCTGAGAAATGCGGGCCCCTGCCTCTCATAACGTAACAAGCCTACCAGATACGAACGCGTTGTTCCGGCGGAATGTACATCTTGTCGCCCGGCTGGACGTTGAACGCTGCATACCATTCGTCGATGTTCGGCACGACGCCATTGACGCGGTACATCGGCGGCGAGTGCGGATCGATGGTCAGCAGCTGCCGCGCCATGTCTTCGCGCGCCATCGCCCGCCACACCTGGCCCCATGACAGGAAGAAGCGCTGGTCGCCGGTGTATTTCACGCCGTTCACCTCGATGACCGGGGCTTCCTTCTCGCCAAGCGACTGCTTGTAGGCGGTATAGGCCATGATCATGCCGCCAAGGTCGCCGATGTTCTCACCCGTGGTGAGCGCGCCCTTGATGCACGCGTCGGGGAAGGGGCAGTATTTGTCGTACTGCGCATTCAGCGCTTCTGTTTTGCTCTTGAACTTGGCCTTTGTCTCGGCGGTCCACCAGTCGCGCTGCACGCCCATGTCGTCGAAGGCCGCGCCCTGATCGTCGAAGCCGTGGCCAATTTCGTGGCCGATCACGGCGCCGATGGCGCCGTAGTTCACCGCCGGGTCCGCGTTCACGTCGAAGAATGGCGGCTGCAGGATGCCGGCCGGGAAGGTGATCTGGTTCATCAGCGGGTTGTAGGACGCGTTCACGGTCTGCGCGTTCATGCCCCACTCCTCGCGGTCGACCGGACCGCCGAGGCGTGAGACCTGACGGTTCCACTCGAACTGCCGCGCCGCCATCACGTTCTCGAACAGCTTACGCTTGTCGACCTGCATGGCCGCATAGTCCCGCCACTTGTTGGGATAGCCCACACGCACCTCGAAGTTGCCCAGCTTCTTCAGCGCCTCCGCGCGCGTCGGCTCATCCATCCAGTCGAGCTTTTCGAGGCGCGATTTCAGAGCAGAGTTCAGGTTGCCGACGAGGGCTTCCATCTTGGTCTTGTTACCCGACGGGAAGAACTTGGCCGCATAAGCCTCGCCCAGCGCCTCGCCAATGTTCTGGTCGAGCAGCTGCACGCCGCGCTTCCAGCGGTCGCGTTTGGCGGTCACACCCGACAGGGTCTTGTTGAAGAACTCGAAGCGCGCATCATCGAATGCCTTGGTCAGGTAGGCTGCGTTGTCCGAAGCGACCTGGAAGGTGAGGTACTTCTTCCACACCGCGATCGGTTGGCTGTCGACAAGCCTGGCGCCCGCCGTGATCGATGTGTCGCCATACGCCACCATGTTCTCCAGCTTGCCGATGCCGGCATCGGCGGCGAACGTGTCGAGATCAATGTTGGGAACCAGTTTGCGGAAGTCCGCGGCGCTCATCGCCTTGAATGCCTTGTCGGTGACGCGGAGTTCTTGCTGCGACCAATGCCCCTTGGCGATCTCGGTCTCGAATTTGATCACCGTA
Organism: Hyphomonadaceae bacterium; assembly: GCA_947474455.1. Classification (GTDB taxonomy): domain Bacteria; phylum Pseudomonadota; class Alphaproteobacteria; order Caulobacterales; family Hyphomonadaceae; genus UBA7672. The sequence continues at coordinate 177,581 of CANJIL010000001.1, forward strand.
TCTGCAGACGCGGCAGGGGCGGCATCACCCAGCAGTTCGAAGATCTTGGTCACATAAGCTTTGTAGGCGGTGCGATAGACGTCGTACTTCTCGCCCTTCGCGAGATAGTAGTCGCGGTCCGGCATGCCGAGACCGTCCTGCGCGCCCCAGACAGCATAGCGCTTGGGATCAGCCGTATCGGCCTCGACGCCGAGGCCGAATGGCGAGGAATAGCCGACCTTGGCGATTACCTTCAGAAGACCCGCCTTGTTCGTGATACTGTTGATCTCGTCAAGATAGGGCTTCAGCGGATCGACCCCTCGCGTCTCCAGCGCCTCTTCATCCATCCAGCTGGCGTAGAAGTCCGCCGCCTTGGCGACGTTGGAGCCGGCAGCCGGCGGCGTCGCGGCAAAGCCGTCGATGATGGTTTTCACATCGTTCTCGGACTTCTCACCCAGCGCGTCGAACGCGCCATAGCGCGGCCTGTCAGTCGGCATCTGGAAGGTACTGAGCCATGTGCCGTTGGCGTAGTGAAAGAAATCGTCGCCCGGTTTCACCGTCGTGTCCGCGTTCGTGAGATCGATGCCGAACGCGCCGATTGCCGCCTTGGGCGTTTCCGCAGCCGGGGCAGGTTTCTCGGGAGAGCACGCGGCAAGCAATGCAGCCGCAGACGCGGCCAGGAGAAGAGTCATTCGCATGAAAGCACCTCTGTAGATCGATCTTCGCCGGCGCGAGCGGCGGTCGGCACGATTTGTCCCGGCGCTTATGTTGTGTCAATCATTCTTATCGCAAAGCAATAAGCGGTCGCCATCTGTCCGCAACAAAAAACCACGACAATTCAGACGCATCAGAATATGGCTGAACCCATGGATCAAAGCGGCATCGAGACCAAACGCGACCTTCGCAAGCGAGGGCGCGATTTCCGCGTCATCGGCGGGGTTGCGGTTGCGGTTCTGCTGGCGCTGGCGCTGATCGGACAGACCACCTGGATTTCCGCATGCCTAGGCGCCGTGGTCATTGTGGCGGCGTGCATCGGCTGGTTTTTCGGCACGGTCGATCCAGCGCTCGTGCTGGAAGTGGCCGAGGACGACGCTGTCGCGGCAGAGGCCGCGCGGCGGGCCGAGGCCGAGCGCAAGTTCCGCATCTCGCTGGTTGAAGCGCTTCCCGAAGCGGCGATGTATATCGATGCTCAGGACAAGGTGGAAGCCGCCAACCAGATAGCGCGTTCGCAGTTCCGCTTTACTGCATCGGGACCCATGTTGGCGGCCGTGGTGCGGCGCCCGGAATTGCTCGACGCCGTGGATGCGGCGCGCAGCACCGGTGAAGCGCAGCGCTTCGAGATCGTGCAGCGTGACGAGACTGACCGCCACTTTGCCTGCATTGCCTCGCCGCTCGGCCAGGGCGTGCTCATCAGCCTGCACGATTTCACCGACATCAAGCGCATGGAACTCGCGCGGGTCGATTTTCTCGCGAACGCCAGCCACGAACTGCGTACGCCGCTCACATCGTTGTCGGGCTTCATCGAAACGATGCGTGGGCCGGCGCGCGACGATTCCGATGCGCGCGACCGCTTCCTGGAAATCATGCAGGGACAGGCGGACCGTATGCGCCGGCTGATCAGTGATCTTCTCTCGCTGTCGCGCATCGAGCTGGTCGAACACCGTCCGCCGGAAGGGAAAGCCGACCTTGCCGCCGTGGTCACCGAAGCGCACGAAGCCCTCGCCCCGGTGGCGAAGGCACGCGGCGTGGAGCTGCGCGTGACCGGCGCCACCGGCGCGGTGAACGTCACCGGCGCGCGCGACGAACTCGCGCAGGTTGTCCAGAACCTGATCGACAACGCGATCAAGTACTCCGAGAAAGGCGACGCGGTCGACATCGAAGTGCGCGCGGGCGTCGGCGCCAGCGAAGCCTCGGCCATCGCTGGCCGCCGTTGGGATGACGCCGGCCGGATGTCGATCGTAGCGGCGCCCGCCTCAAGCAATGCGCGCTCTTTTGCCGTGCTGCGAGTCAGCGACGCCGGCCCCGGCATCGAGCGTCAGTATCTGCCCCGCCTGTCGGAGCGTTTCTATCGCGTCGACCAGGGCCGGGGCCTCAAGCCCGGCACCGGTCTTGGCCTCGCCATCGTGAAGCACGTCGTCCAGCGCCATCGTGGCGCGTTCGTCGTCGAGAGCGAACCCGGCCGCGGCTCGGCCTTCGGCGTCGTGCTGCCGATGTCGGAAACGCCCTAAAGCGTTCCCGCATCCTGACGTCACAGCAAAGACGATCGTGATGTTCGCCTTGGCGCCGGCGCGGCCGACGCTTGCAAGGCATTCGCAACGAGAGTAGCGAATTGCCGGGTTTCGGGGAGAATTGAGATGCGGTCAGCCCTCGGATTCTCGCGCGCGTTGAGTGCGGCGGCCATTCTCGGCGCCTCTATGCTGGTCTTCGCGTGCGCCTCAATCAAGCCTTCGGGCCCCGCCGCAGTCGCCGCAATGCCCGCCGCCGAGAGTGCGAAGTTCGAGCAGGACCGCAAGGCCATTCTCGCCATGGCCGGCGATTTCGCCGTGACGTTCGACTTCCGCGAAACCGTGATCCTCAAGCCCGGCTACGAACTGAAGAAGCCCAAGCTCTCCGGCGCCGACGAGATTGTGCGCGTGATCGAAGACCGCGGCGACTTCATTTCGCTCCAGCAGATCCTCGTCATGAAGATGGGTGATCAGATGTACGTCACGAAGCACTGGCGCCAGGACTGGCAATACGAGCCGGCCAGCGTACTCGTCTTCATCGGCGGCAATGCATGGGCAACGCGCCCCGTTCCGGCATCTGAGCGGAAAGGGAAGTGGGCGCAGATCGTTTATCAGGTCGAGGACTGTCCGCGCTACGGCGCCGTAGGCGCATGGGCGCACGACAATGGCGTCTCGCAATGGACGCCGCGGGCCGAAATGCGCCCGCTGCCCCGCCGCGACATGACCACCCGCAACGACTACGACGCGGTGCTCGCTGTGAATCGTCACACCATCACGCCATTCGGCTGGGTGCAGGAGGAAGAGAATTCCAAGCTCGTTCTGCGCGGTGAGGCGCACGTTCTCGCACGCGAGATCGGGGTTAACACCTACATTCGCAGCAGCGCGATGCCGAAGGATGGCGACGACTACTGGAACGCCACGAAGGAATTCTGGTCGCAAGTGCGCGCCGACTGGAAAAGGCTCGAGACGAGCGCCAGCCGTTTCGGCCTGACGGTGCAGGGAGAGCCAGAGCCGCTCTACGTGCCGATCCTCGAACTCGCGGACAACATCCAGGCCGGCAAGATCAACACCGCTGCGGCCGTGGTTGAGGCGAAGAAGGTCATCGCGCAATTCACCACGACCAACGTGGGCGCTCTCGCGGAAAGAATCGCCAAGGCGGCAAACGCGGCTCAATCGGGGAACGCGGCGCCCGGCGCAGCGACTGCTCCGCGTTAACTCACCGGCCTCTCCAGCAGCCATTGACGCAACGGCACTCAGCAAAGCGTTGCGCTATGCATCTGCTCCGACCTGGTTGACGCAATTTCGTTTCGCGCAAGTCAGCAAATTGCTCCGCGCATGTCGCAGAAACGCACTGTGCTGCATCCGACACGCTCGCGCAGATGTGGCATGATGTGGCTCGAATTTCATCGCCGCCGCAATGCAGCATAGCTTTGCTATACCGCAAGCTGGTCTACCTTGCTTGAGCGCTCCATTGCCTGGGCGCTCCCGGCGGCCGCGCAGAACACGGCAAGCCGCTTTGGCAGAACACCGATAAAACCGTGTGGAGGATTCCCCAGTGACCCTTAACCGTCTTTACGGATCAATCTCGTTTCTTGCCGTTGCAGCATCGACACTAATTGCGCCCGCTTACGCGCAGCAGACCCGGCCGGCGCCAGAGGCGAGCGATGACCGCGACATCATCATCATCACCGCAACGAAGCGCGAGGAAGATCTGCAGGATGTGCCTGTGGTCGTCACCGCGGTTGGCCAGCAGCTCCTGCAGGACGCTGGCGTCGACGACATCAAGGAACTTCAGATCCTGACCCCCGGGCTCACGGTCACCTCTACGTCCAGCGAAGCCTCCACCACGGCGCGTATCCGTGGCGTCGGCACTGTGGGCGACAACATCGGCCTTGAATCCTCGGTGCTGGTGAACGTCGACGGCGTCTACCGCCCCCGCAACGGCGTCGGCTTCGGCGACCTCGGCGAACTCGAGCGTGTCGAAGTGCTGAAAGGTCCGCAGGGCACGCTGTTCGGCAAGAACGCGTCCGCCGGGGTCATCAACGTCATCACGGCTGCGCCGGACTTTGACGGATTCCACACCATGGCGGAATTCACCGGCGGCAATTACGGCGCCCTCGGCGGCTCGGTCTCGGTCAACACCCCGATCATCGACGACGTGCTCGCCGGCCGCCTGTTCGCGGCCAAGCGCACCCGCGACGGCTTTATGGATGTCGGCGTCGGCCCCGGTCCGCGCACCAAGCGGGACGACAACGATCTCGACTACTACACGATCCGCGGTCAGCTCCTCGCCGAGCCGACGCAGAATCTTACCGCCCGCTTCATTCTCGACTACACCAGCCGCGAGGAGACCTGCTGCTCCGCGACGCAGCTTTTTGTCGGCCAGTCGGCAAGTTCGCGCGCCGCTTTTGTCAATCAGGTGCGCCCGGGCTCGATCGATACCACCGCGACGCCGTTTGATCGTCAGGCGCTGTCCAACCGTTCGACGCGTCAGGACATCGTTGATGAAGGCATGTCACTGCAGCTCGACTACGATCTCAACGACGACGTCCAGCTCACCTCGATCACAGCCATGCGCAACTGGCGCTCGATCAACGGACAGGACTCAGACTTCACGGCCGCCGATCTCGTCTACCGTCCCGACGACGGCACGAACCTGTCGAAGTTCGGCCAGTTCTCGCAGGAACTGCGCGCGGCTGGCGAAGCGGGCCGGCTGTCCTGGCTCATCGGCGGCTTCTACTCGCAGGAAGATGTCGTGTCCGGCTCGACGCTTCTGTCGGGCCAGGACTTCTACGATTACTTCGCCACGCGTGTGCTCGGCGGCGCGCCGGGTCAGATCGGGCTTGTGAAAGGCGCGGTCATGCAACCCGGCACTGGCCAGCGCGACATGTATGACCAGGACGGCGAAAGCTACGCCATCTTCACAGAGAACACCTGGAACTTCACGGACGATCTCGGCCTCACGCTCGGCCTGCGCTGGACGCGCGATGAGAAGACGCTGAAGTCGCTTTACACCACGACGGGTTCCTCTTGCGACCAGGGCGAGGCCGCCTACCCCGCCGTTGTCGCCCAACTTGTGGGTCTTGGTCTTACGCTGGCGCAGGCTCAGGCCCGGGCCGGTCAGGCGGTCGGCGGCATGTGCCTCAACCAGCTCAACAACGACTTCGATGCGCTGGGCGTGACGACACAGAACCGGAGCGAGGAGGCGATCACCGGCACTGCGCGCATCAAGTACAACGTCTCGCCCGACACCATGGTCTATGCGGGCTATGCGCGCGGCTTCAAGTCAGGCGGCTTCAACCTCGACCGCGAAGGCGTCACTATCATCACCCAGACCGGGCCGAACTTCGCAGCCGACCCCGACACCTCGTTCCGCGGCGAATATGTTGACGCGTTCGAGATCGGCTCCAAGAATACTCTTTTCAACAACGACGTTACGCTGAACTTTGCCGTTTTCCACCAGACCTACGAGGACTTCCAGCTCAACACGTTCGCGGGCACCGCCTTCGTGGTGGAAACGCTGCCTGAAGTTGTCTCGAAAGGCGTCGACGCAGACTTTGCCTGGTACACGCCATTGAGCGGGCTGACCCTGCAAGGCGGCGTCACCTATGCCGACACGAAGATCAGCAACTTCACCGCTGCTGACTTGAACAACCCCGGCCGCTTCAACAGTGTGCGCCGTCTGCCTGGAGCGACACTGTCGTTCGCGCCGGAATGGTCCGGCTCTATCGCCGCAACCTACGAACAGCCGGTTGGCGACACCCTGATGATGCGCGCCAATCTCTCGGCGAAGTACATGTCCGAATACAACACGGGTTCGGACCTGCATCCATCGAAGCTGCAGGAAGCCTACACGGTCGTCAACGGCCGCATCGGCCTGGGCGCCGTGAACAATCTCTGGAACGTCGAGCTCTGGGGCCAGAACCTGTTCGACGAGGACTATCTACAGGTCGGCTTCAACGGCCCGTTCCAGATCGACGAGAACAACGACTCGGTCAGCGTCTACGACGCCTTCCTCGGCGCGCCGCGCACCTACGGCGTCACGCTGCGTACGGGCTTCTAGGACTGCATCGATGGGAAGATGCTCAGGGCCGGAGAGCAATCTCCGGCCCGCTTTCTTTACAGCAGATGCTGCTCCGCCTCGTCGCGGTGCTTCTTCAGATATTTAATGAATGGCGTGCCGCCCGTGCCGATATCGGTGTCGTTGCCCGCCGAGTCCTTGTGCTGTTTGGCGATGTAGCTTGCGGCATATTCCAGATGGCGCGTGCGGAACCGCGCGAGACTGGTCAAGCACGTGTTGTAGAGCTCTCGCAGCACCTGTGATCCAGCCTTCTGAATGAAGCCACGCAGCCCCGATCGAGCTCGCACCTCGTCCACGAACGTCCGGTGCGCCGGCGGCCGATAGATATGCAGCTCGTCGAGGAATGTCCGCAGCGGGTCCGCCGCATGCCCGATCCCGAGCAGTGCATCCATCGACGGCACGATGGACGATTGCGATCCAGTCTGCCCGCGAAACGCGTGCGGCCTGCCGCCCGTCTCGGCCACACCCTCGTAGATCAGCCCCTGCGCCAGCGCCGGGTTGTCCTTCAAGCCATGGATGTATGGCTGCACGCGATGGAAATAGACATAAGGATCGCACCGCTCCGGCATCCGTTCGAAGATGGCGTTCACATCGTTCCATACCCGGTTGCAGATCGCGAGCCCGGCCTCGACGGCATTTTCATCGCCCCGGTCCGCCGCCTCGATCACTTGGGGTATCTGCGCCAGCATCTCCCCCGCGCGTGCTTCGATCACGACGTGCACCAGCACGAACCACGCCTCGTCCTGCCCGGCGAGGAAGTTCTGGATCATCCCGATATTGTCGAGCGCTATCGGCCCGCTCCGGTCCAGCCTGTCCCAGTTGTCCAGCACATAGGCCGAATAGGGCAGCAGCGGCTGCTGCCCCAGCCGCCGGGCAAGCTGCCAGATGGACGCGGCCAGCTGCGCCGGCAGCACGGCAGGCGCGTGTGGCTCGCCCCACACATAGGCCTGCACCAGGAAGGAGTAGCGCACCATCGCCGTACGGATCTCCACCTCCGGCGCCTCCGCGCAGAACCTAGCCAGGTCCAGCACGGGCAGGGCCTCCAGATGCTTCCTAATCCGCCCGGTCAGCAGCGTACGCGGCAGGTCCCGAGCCGCCGCCGCTGGGGCCGCCAAGTCGGAGGGCAAGCTCACATTTGCGGCATCATACGAGCAAAGAAATCCCCGATCTGCGCTCATATCGTGGTCGTAAAGTCCCATTGAGGCAGCCATCCAGGTGATTCCTGTCCGCAGCTGGCGAACTCCAGGAGAAAACATACCAAAGTTGTCGTGTAAGTGAGCCGCACGAGCGGCGCCGTCGGGTGAGACGAGCGAGTATTCACAGCTTGTCGGGCTGTTTTTGCCTGGTATTAGGCTGCCGCGCACGGCAAATTGCCGATATTCGCGCGACTGTCACAATAGGGCAGTATGGAAACCTCGCGGGACCAGAGCCGTCGGTCGGCCCTTTGGCGTTGCGAAGTTGCGGCACGTCCCAAAGGGCGGAGCGGAGAGGGTGATGAGCCGTATGGAGACCATAGCCCCCCCTAGGCCGCAGGTTTCGGCCTCGGCAAGGGTGGAATCAGGCTCCGTGAAGGTGCGCGCGCGTGCTGTTTCGGTGTTCTACGGCGAAAAACAGGCCCTTTTCGACGTGTCGCTTGACATGCCGGAGAAGTCCGTCAGCGCGCTGATCGGCCCTTCGGGTTGCGGCAAGTCCACCTTTTTGCGCTCGATCAACCGGATGAATGACACCATCCCCGGTTGCCGCGTCACCGGCGAGATCGCTATCGACGGGGACAACATCAACGACAAGTCGGTTGACCCGGTTCTCCTGCGCGCACAGGTCGGCATGGTGTTCCAGAAGCCGAATCCCTTCCCGAAATCCATCTTCGACAACGTCGCCTACGGCGTGCGGCTGCATGGACTCGCGGAGTCCAAGCGCGACCTCGACCAGATCGTCGAGACCTCGCTGATCAAGGCCGGCCTATGGGACGAGGTCAAAGACCGTTTGTCCGCCTCGGGCATGAGCCTTTCGGGCGGTCAGCAGCAGCGCCTCGTCATCGCCCGCGCGATTGCCATCAACCCCGAGATCATCCTGATGGACGAGCCGTGCTCGGCGCTCGACCCCATCGCTACAGCGAAGATCGAGGAGCTGATCGACGAGTTGAAGACCAATTTCTGCATTATCATAGTCACTCACTCGATGGCCCAGGCGGCCCGCGTCTCGCAGCAGACCGCATTCTTCCACCTGGGTAAGCTGATCGAGTTCGGGCCGACCGAACAGGTTTTCACCAATCCGCGCGATACACGCACACAGGACTACATCACCGGCCGTTTCGGCTAGTATTTCTCGCCTGCAAGCGCAGGCGAAAGGACAGGGACATGACGGAACATACAGTCCGCTCGTTCTCGCAGGACCTTGAGGAGCTGACCGGCGACATCGCGCGCATGGGCGGGCTCGCCGAGGACCTGCTGTCCGACGCCATCCAGGCCGTCGCCACACGCGATCTTGTACTGGCCGAAACCGTGGTCGTACGCGATCCGCAGATCGACAATCTGCAGGTCGAGGTCGAGAAGAAAATCCTGCGCCTGCTGGCCCTCCGGCAACCGCTCGCCCGCGACCTGCGCCAGACGATTTCCGCGCTCAAGATCGCCTCCGAGCTTGAGCGGATCGGAGACCTCGCCAAGAATATCGCTAAGCGCGCCAAGGTGCTCGACTCGATCGAGCCCACAGCCGCGCTGAAAGGCGTCGCCCGCATGGGCCGTCTCGTGAACGCCCAGCTCAAGCGCGTGCTCGACGCCTATTCGGCGCTCGAGACCGACGCCGCCAACAAGGTGTGGTCGCGCGATGAGGAAGTGGACGAGCACTACCAGTCGCTCTTCCGCGAGGTCGTCACCTACATGATCGAAGACCCGCGCACCATCTCAGCGTGCGCGCATCTGCTGTTTGTCGCAAAGAATCTGGAACGGATCGGCGACCACTGCACCAACATTGCCGAGGAAGTACACTTCCTGGTGACCGGCGAACAACTCCCAACCGACAGGCCAAAAGTCGATGACCTCAACAGCTGAACTTGAACGTCCCACCACCAGCATGCGCCCGGCCGCGGCGACGAGGCCCTATGCGCTGATCGTCGAGGACGAGCCATCGCTTGTGGAGCTGATCCGCTACAACCTCATCAAAGAGGGCTATGAAGTTGCGGTCGCGACCGACGGCGAGGAAGCCCTTCTCACGATCGAGGAGCGCCAGCCCGACATCGTCCTGCTGGACTGGATGCTGCCCAAGCTGGCCGGCATCGAGGTGGCCCGCCGCCTTCGCTCGAAGGCAGCGACGCGCAACCTGCCGATCATCATGCTCACGGCGCGCACCGAGGAATCGGATCGCATCCGCGGTCTCGATGTTGGCGCCGATGACTACATGACCAAGCCCTTCTCGATGTCGGAACTCACCGCCCGCATCCGCGCCGTGATGCGCCGCATCCGTCCCGCACTGGCCGAGGATGTGGTCGTGGTCGGCGACATCTCGATCGACCGCGCCGCCCACCGCGTGACCCGCAACGACCTGGAGGTCCACCTCGGCCCGACCGAGTTCCGCCTGCTGGACTATTTCATCCAGCATCCGGGCCGCGTGTTCAGCCGTGAGCAGCTGCTCGACGCCGTCTGGGGTTCGGACGTATATGTCGAAACGCGCACGGTCGACGTCCACATCGGCCGTTTGCGCAAGGCGCTCAGCAAGGGCGGCGGCGAAGACCCGATCCGCACTGTCCGCTCCGCCGGGTACGCCCTGAACCCGGGTTAGCCATCTCGGAACGCGCACAAGCCGCGCCTGAAAGCGTACCGCGTGCACGCGGCCCCCCTGCGAAGGCGGGTCCAGCTCTCGCGATTCGCCGGGCGCGGCATCGCTTGGCGGAGCAGCACCGCTGCTCGCCATGGGGGCCACCTGTAGCAGCCTTGGCTTAGCCTTCATGCTGAGCTGTGAGTGGAGCAAGCGTCTCTCGAACCATAGGGGCGGGCTGGCGACAGCTCCCACGTCGCCTTTGTGTCCCAAAGCGCAGGCGTTCCCAAAAAGATGACAAACCCCCGGATTGCGGCTTAAAGCCTGCGCGACACATCGGAGCCACGCATGATCCCCCGCTATTCCCGCCCAGAGATGATGGCGATCTGGTCGCCCGAGACCCGCTACTCCATCTGGCTGGAAATCGAGACGCTGGCCGCCGAGGCGATGGCCGAGCTGGGGCAAATACCCGCCAGCGTCCCGAAGGCCCTCCGCGCGCGTGGCGCCTTCAACGTCGATCGCATCGACGAGATCGAGCGCGAAGTGAAGCACGACGTCATCGCCTTCCTCACCTCCGTCGCCGAACATGTGGGCGATGAAGCGCGTTTCCTCCACCTCGGCATGACGTCGTCCGACGTGCTCGACACCTGCCTCGCTGTTCAGCTCCAGCGCGCCAGCGACATCCTGCTCAAGGACATCGACCGCGTCCTGGCTGCGTTGAAGAAGCGCGCGTATGAACACAAGCTGACGCCCACCATCGGCCGCAGCCACGGCATCCACGCCGAGCCTACTACCTTCGGCGTCAAGCTCGCGAGCTTCCACGCCGAAATGGCGCGCAACCGCCAGCGTCTCGAGACCGCGAAGCTGGAGATCGCCACCTGCGCAATCTCCGGCGCGGTCGGCACGTTCGCCAACATCGATCCGCGCATCGAGGAAAAGGTTGCGGAGAAGCTCGGTCTCGTGGTCGAGCCGGTCTCGACACAGGTCATCCCGCGAGATCGTCATGCCGCCTATTTCGCGGCGCTGGGCGTCATCGCCTCGACGATAGAGCGTATCGCCATAGAGATCCGCCACTTGCAGCGCACCGAAGTGCTGGAGGCCGAGGAGTATTTCTCGGAAGGGCAGAAGGGTTCTTCGGCCATGCCCCACAAGCGCAATCCGGTGCTCACCGAAAACCTCACCGGCCTCGCGCGCCTCGTCCGCTCGTCCGTCATTCCCGCGATGGAGAACGTCGCCCTTTGGCACGAGCGCGATATTTCGCACTCGTCCGTCGAGCGCGGCATTGGCCCTGACGCCACCATCCATCTTGACTTCGCCCTCAATCGCCTCGGCGGCGTGATCGAGAATCTGCTGGTCTATCCGGAGAACATGCTCGCTAATCTCAACAAGCTCGGCGGCCTGCACAATTCACAGCGCGTCCTCCTTGCGCTGGTGGAGAAGGGCGCAAGCCGCGAAGACGCCTACCGCATGGTCCAGCGCAATGCGATGAAGGTCTGGCGCGACGTGAACCGGAAAGAGGGCGACTTCCTCCACAACCTCGCAGGCGACGCCGACGTCTCGAAGCTGCTGACCAAGGCCGAACTCGGAGACATGTTCGACCTCGGCTACCACTTCAAAGGCGTCGACACGATATTCCGGCGGGTGTTCGGGGAAGCCTGAAGCCGGATAAAAGCTGGGCCGGAGCCCCCTCCGGACTCCGGCCCAAGGCCACGATGGCGGAGCAAGCGAACACGCGGATAACGTGTACCGCCGCTCGGACCGGATCCACATGCGCCCCCCGAGGGGACAAAGGGCGCAACCGCTAGGTGGGGCGTGAGCGGATGAAAGCTGGATCTGGTCGGACCAGACCGGCGGAGGGCCGACCTTCCAGAAGACTTTGCCGTGCCCCCGTTAAAGAAACGGGGCTCCGCGGAAAACATGTTTGCCGGATGTATTCACCATGATCCGGCCCCGGATGCGCCGGACGGGGCGTGAATCCGCCGGAATCGCAAATGCCTACGCGGCGTTTTGGTCAACGCCGAATCTCACCAGCGAGTGCTGGCGGCGGGAAAATCTCCAACGGGAGAAACGGGACGAACGCCGCTCGCTATTTCTTCTCGGACTTCACCTGGGCGACGGCGGTTTCCATCAGCTCGGCCATCTGACGCTGGAGCTGGTGGTCCGTGATCGCAACGCCGGCGGCGTCGAGGTCCCCCTTCACCTTACGGAAGACGTCCTCGTCGCCCGGGGCTTCGAAATCGGATTTCACGACTTCGGTGGCGTAGGCGGAGGCGGCTTCGCCGGCTTTACCGAGCTTTTCGGCGGCCCAGAGGCCCAACAGCTTGTTTCGACGAGCATTTGCTTTGAAACGCAGCTCCTGATCGAGGGCAAATTTACCCTCTTCAGCCCGTTCACGTTTGTCGAAACCGCTCACTACTGTCTCCCTTACGTCGCTTGCGCCCAGCGCATCTGCGCTCGATATAGCCCCTGAAACGAGCCAAAAACACCCCCGCGACGACGCTATACGCGACGCCGCTGGCGGGATGGGCTAGGAAAGCCCCTTCCTACACGAGTCGGAGCGGGGGCAAGCCGTTTTCCGGCCAGGAGACGCAGTATGGTCAAGCGCCGGAAGATCTACGAAGGCAAGGCGAAGATTCTCTATGAGGGTCCCGAGCCGGGCACGTTGATCCAGTATTTCAAGGACGACGCGACAGCCTTCAACAACGAGAAACGGGCGGTTCTCGACGGCAAGGGCGTCTTGAACAACCGCATCTCCGAATTCGTGATGACACAGCTAAATGCCATCGGCCTACCGACGCATTTCCTGAAGCGCCTGAACATGCGCGAGCAGCTGATCCGGGAAGTCGAGATCATCCCGCTTGAGGTCATCTGCCGCAACGTGGCGGCCGGTTCGATCGCCAAGCGCCTGGGCATCGAGGAAGGCACTCCGCTGCCGCGCTCGATCATCGAGTTCTGTTACAAGAAGGACGAGCTGGGCGACCCGCTGGTCTCCGAGGAGCACATCACCGCGTTCAATTGGGCGACGCACCAGGAGATCGACGACATCATCGCGATGACCCTGCGCATCAACGACTTCCTGACCGGCCTGTTCGCCGGCGCGCGGATCAAGCTGGTGGATTTCAAGGTCGAGTATGGCCGCCTCTACGAGGGCGACATGGTCCGCACTGTCCTCGCGGACGAAATCAGCCCGGATAGCTGCCGCCTCTGGGACATCACCACCGGTGAGAAGCTGGACAAGGATCGCTTCCGCCGCGACCTGGGCGGCGTCACCGAAGCCTATGCCGAGGTTGCGCGCCGTCTCGGAATCATCAAGGAAGCGGGCGGGGCGGAAATCCTGTCCTTCTCCCAAGAGTAGGCACTGAGATATAGGCGAACCGATGAAAGCCACAGTCCACGTCTCGCTGAAAGTCGGCGTGCTCGATCCGCAGGGCAAGGCGGTGGGGGACGCGCTCGGCCGTCTCGGGTTTGATGAGGTTGGTGCGGTTCGCTGCGGCAAGACGATCGAGCTTGAGCTGAAAGATGGGCTGTCGAAAGCCGACGCCGAAAGGCGGGTGAAGGAAATGTGCGAGAAGCTGCTCGCGAACACGGTCGTCGAACGCTACTCGATCGATATCGGCTGAGCTTCAGGCAAACGAAAATCGCGCGCCCCGGCAGGAGCGCGCGATCTGAACTCCCGGCAAGTAGGCTGTCCGGCCTACTTGGCTTCCTCAGCCGTTTTCGAGACCGCGTTGCCGACTGCGCCGACATCCTTGCCGACACCTGCAATCGTGTTGCACGCAGACGCCATCAGCGGAGCAGCCAGCAGAACAGCGATAAGTAGTTTGCGCATGAGGGTGTCCCTTTATGTTGTCCCGAACGCGAAAGATGGCCCCTTGCGGCGGTTTCCGCAAGCAGGCGGGTGGGCCTGCTAGTGCAGCTTGGGGCAGCCTTCCAGGACGAGACCATTCGCATCCGGCTGACAATTTGCCGGGGCCGCCTGGCCCATGGGTGGAGGCGTCCGGGGCGAATTCGTCGCGCCCCTCTGGACGCCTTGAGCCGTGCCCGTGATGACGCCGCCAACCTCCTGCAGATCCTTGCCCAGTCCCTGCGTCGTGTTGCAGCCCGTCAGAGCGAGCAGGGCGACAACGATCATAAGCTTGTTCATTTTCCCTCGAAGACCTAATTGACCGCTCACGCCATGGCTCAAGAATCTGTCCAAATTCGGGTGGCCTTTCTTGAGCGCAACACATGACCCCAGCACACTGGATGCCCATAGCGCTGCTGGTCGGGTCCAACATCTTCATGACCACGGCTTGGTATGGCCATCTGAAGTTCAAGGGTTCTCCGATCCTGCCGGTGATCTTTGTCAGCTGAAGGATCGCCTTCGGCGAATACTGCGCGGGCGGTTCCGCCAACCGGATCGGGCATGAAGTCTAGTCAGCCGCCTAGCTGAACACGATGCGGGAAGTAATCACCCCGATACTCTTCGCGGTGATCTCCCTCTGGGTGTTGAAAGAGCCGCTGACGTGGAAGCACGCGGTTGTTTCAGCCTGATCGCGGACGGTGCCGAGTTATGTTCTGCGAGGGTTAGGGGCGACGATTCGCACCCCTCGCGACTCGTTGTGAAACCTGCTAGAGGCGCGGCGCAAAGGGATTTGATCATGAAATCCGCCGTCATCGTCTTCCCCGGTTCAAACTGCGACCGCGACGCGCAGACCGCTCTGCGGCAAGTCACAGGGGCCGAACCGGCTATGGTCTGGCACAAGGAGGGCGCCCTGCCGAACAAGCTGGACCTGATCGTCCTGCCCGGCGGCTTCTCCTACGGCGACTATCTCCGCTCCGGCGCGATGGCGGCTGCATCCCCCATCGGCGACGCCATTCGGGCACACGCCGCCCGTGGCGGCTATGTTCTCGCCATCTGCAACGGTTTCCAGGTCGCCACCGAACTCGGCCTGCTGCCCGGCGCCCTGCTGCGCAACGCCTCGCTCAATTTCACCTGCCGGCCGCAACCGTTGGCGATCGCGACCAACTCGTCGGCCTTCACGGCGGGCTACAAGGAGCAGCGCGAAGTCTCGTTCCCCATCGCGCACCATGATGGCAATTATTTCGCAGACGCCGCAACGCTAGATCGTCTGGAAGGCGAGGGTCGTGTCGCGTTCCGCTACATCGGCAACCCTAATGGCTCTGCGCGCGACATCGCAGGCGTGCTGTCTGAAAACGGCCGCGTGCTGGGCCTGATGCCGCATCCCGAACGTGCAATGGCTGGCCAGGAAGGCGGCAATGACGGCGTGAAGCTGTTCGAAAGCCTGATGGCCGCGGCGTAGCCACGCAGCGCCCCACGCTGGTCTGAACCGGGCCGGGCAATAGCGCGTACAAGATTCGCATCGTGCAGCGATCGGGCCTTCCCTGTTCGTGCATTAAGACATGCGGCGGTGGCCGCTGGTCTCCCAGCATCGGCGTGCGTCAGTAATCCCCAAGCGGATGTCCCTATGATGAGATTCGTAGAAGCGGCAGGCGTGACCACCCATGTCGAAACGTGGGGCGCGGGCGATCCCGTATTCCTGATCCACGGCGCCTCCTCGCACATCGGCGCCTGGTTGCCCACAATTGTCCCCATGCTCAAAAAGCAGTTCCTGGTCGCCGCCTACGACCGCCCCGGCATGGGCTACACGACCGACCGGCCCAAGGGCTCTGATACGCTTGAGATGCAGGCGAAGGTCGCCGCTGGGGTGATCGAGCAGCTAGGACTCAAGCGGCCCATCGTGGTTGCGCATTCTTGGGGCGGCGCCGTCGCGCTGCGCCTTGCGCTCGACCGGCCTGATCTGGTTGGCGGGCTGGCGCTAATAGCCCCTGTCGCTTACGAATGGCCGGGCGGCGTCGACTGGTACAATTACTGGTCATCCAATCCGCTGTCGGGATGGCTGTTCAACAATATCTTGGCGCAGCCATTTGCGGGCGCATCGGTGGAAGCCGGGATGAAGAGCGCATTCAGCCCGAGCGTTCCGCCAAAGGGCTGGCAGGACGCCGCGCAGGTTTCGCTCGCTGCCCGACCGAAGGCGCTTCGCGCCAATGGCGAAGACCTCGTCGCGGCCAAGCGCGAGATCATGGGACAGCAGGCGCGCTATCGGGAGATCACGGTTCCTGTTGCGATCATAGTAGGTGATGGCGATGGCGTGGTTAGCCCGAGCATACACGCGCTGAATCTGGCGCAGGCATTGCCCAACGCCCGCATCGACGTGCTGGCCGGCGTGGGACATCTTCCGCAGGAGGCCTCGCCCGAACGCTTTCGGAAATTGTTCGACTGGGTATGCTCAACGAAATAGCGCGCCATCCGGCCGCCTGCGCCCTGCCAATGCAGGGCCCAGGGCTATCTAAGAACCATTCCAATCCGGAGATTTGCGACGGCCCTGGATATCGGCATCGACGCCAAGATACGCAAGAAAGTCGCCGGTGCGCAGAGCAGGTTCTGGCCGAAACATATTCGCTCTACGCTAGGACCCATGGCTGTCACTCGAGCGTCGAGGGGCCTCGTTTCCTGACGCTGCACACCCGCTCGAATCTCAGTAAAGCAAGCTGCAGTTGGCGCTCGACCCAATCGCAGAACGAACCCATTCGCCTGGCCCTTATGCCCCTGTCGGCAATTCGATCGCAACCAAATCGACCATCAAGAGCGATACGGGCGCGCCCTTGGACGACGAGATGCTGGCCGATATCGAGGCAAGCACCGAAACCGTTGTGAAGGCGGCGCATGCCGCGCTCGAGAGGGCGGAGGAAGCCGGCGACCAGGCGACGGCGGATCTGATGACGCAGCGCGTCTCTATCGGCGAGAGAGCCGCGCGGTTGCTTCGAGCTCATCTGGCCAAGTAGCCAATTACGCCGTTACGCCGGCAGGCCGAGCAGCAGGGCGGGGTCAGGGCAGATCGAAAGCCAGTGATCCTGCTCGCTGCGCTTGCAGACGCCGGGATAATCACCCTTGGCGGCGCCGATATCCAGGATGATCTGGAAGTGCAGGTGGGGCGGCCAGCCGCCGTTCTCGCGTTTGGTCCCAAGCGCCCCAATACGCTCGCCCGCCATGAAGGCCGTGCCCGGCTTGAGGCCCTTGAGGCTGTCGCGGTCGAGATGGCCATAGAGCGTGTGGAATTTCAGCCCGGACACTGGCGTGTGTTCAAGGATGATGGTCGGGCCATAATCGCCGGGATTGTCGTTGACCCGCGAGGAGTGGACGCGGCCGCTGAGCGGCGTGAACACGTCGGCGCCCGTCGGCGCGAAGACATCGACGCCAAGATGCACCGTGCGTGGCTCCTCACCTTCAGGAGCAAACAGCGGCTGGTAATAGAGGCTGCGGTCTTCGCCATAGCCGCCAAAGCGGATCGCTTCGCCGGGCTTGATGTCGGCGTCGTCTAGTTTGCCCGACAGCGCGTTGTGCAGGCCCGAGATGACCTCGATGCCGGTCGGTCGGAGCGGGGCGATCCAGCGATCGTAGGCCTGGCGCGTCATTACTCCGCCGCGACCTTGGCCGGATGCGGCAGGCCTTCGAGATATTTTTCGGCTTCCAGCGCCGCCATGCAACCGAGCCCTGCCGCAGTGACGGCTTGGCGGAAGATATCGTCCGCGACGTCGCCCGCTGCGAAGACGCCGGGGATGGAAGTGGCGGTCGAGTTCGGCGCGGTTTTGATGTAGCCGCCGAGTTTCATTTCGAGCTGGCCGGTAAAGAGTTGCGTCTGCGGCGCATGGCCGATGGCGATGAAGATGCCGTGCACGGGCTGCTCGATGATCTCGCTGGTTTTGAGATTCTTCAGCTTGGCTTTGGTCACGCTGAGCGGACCTTCCTGACCGATCACGTCGATCAGTTCGGTGTTCCAGAGGACGTTGACCTTGGGATTCTTGAACAGGCGATCCTGCAGGATCTTTTCCGCGCGGAAATGGTCGCGGCGGTGCACGACCGTCACCTTGGAGGCGAAGTGGGTGAGGTGCAACGCTTCCTCAACGGCGGTGTTGCCGCCGCCGACGACCAGGACTTCCTTCTGGCGATAGAAGAACGCATCGCACGTGGCGCAGGCGGACACCCCGAAGCCTTTGAACTTGGCTTCGCTCTCCAGGCCCAGCCATTTCGCCTGGGCGCCGGTCGCGACCACCAGCACTTCGCAGGTGTAGATCACGCCGCTGTCGCCGATGAGTGTGAAGGGCCTCTTGTGCAGGTCGGCCTTGATGATGTGGTCCTCAACCATCTCCGTGCCAACATGGATGGCTTGGGCGCGCATCTGGTCCATCAGCCAGGGCCCCTGGATCACATCGGCGAAGCCCGGATAATTCTCGACGTCGGTGGTGATGGTCAGCTGGCCGCCCGGCTGGATGCCCGCGATCAGCAGCGGCTTGCGCAGCGCCCGCGCGGCATAAATCGCGGCGGTGTAACCCGCCGGGCCTGAGCCGAGGATGATGATCTGGGAATGGCGTGCGGCGGCGGTCATGGTTCGTCCTGTTGCTGGCCCTTCCTAACGGGCCAATGCCGGGCGCGGAATGCGGTATGGCGCGCCAGCGCTGATATTCTGGGGACGCGCATGCGAACGGAAAAGGTCCGAAGCGGATCCCATTGGCTCAGTTGAGCTTTTCTAGCCTTTCGCTCTGCGCCCGGCCAGCAGCCCGGCGATCTTGTCCGCTGCCCGGCTTGCTTCCCGGATGGCGGCGTAGGTCCAATGGTCGAGCGCGCCTGTGAACCAGCGGGCGGCGCCTGCGGCGATGAAGCCTTGGTGGAGACGGTCGAATCGCTCGGACGCGCCCTCCAACTTAAGGATGTGGATCGGTTTTCCGAAGAAGGCCGGGTCGGCCAGCATGTTGGCGCTGTCCTCGGTAACAAGAGCGACGTCGCACATAGACAGGAAGGCGACATAGGGATTGGGACCGTCGCGTTTCTCGTCCTCCCAGAACACCGCGCCGAGGCTCTGAGCGAGTTTGCGGAAGCGGTCGCGGATCGATTGGGGTGAACGACGGGAGGCAGTGATCCAGAAACGATGGCGATCGGCGAGCTTGCGCAGGTCCGCCTCAATGGCGGCAGCGCGGGTCTCGGTGAAGCTGTGAGTTTTCGAATCGCCGCCAAGCGAGACGAGGACTTTCTGGCCTTCGGCGGCGCGGAGGTAGGCGAACTGCTTGTGCGCCGTGTCGATGCGGTCTTTCGAGAACCAGACCGGCGGGCCGAGGATCGGGAAGACGTTCGGGCCGGTGAGGCTGTCGTGCTGGGGCGGGACCACAAGATCGAAGGAAGAGAGCGCGACCCTGGGGTTCTGGATCTGCACTACCAGTGCCCTGCCGGCGGAAAGTTTGCGGATCAGGCGCGAATAGGGGATGGAGCGGCGGCCTGCTGCGATCCACACATCAGGCCAGGGCGAGGCGAGCAGCGCGCGCTGTTCTGGCGGCAGGGCGGATAGCGGAGCGGGCCAGAGATCAGGGCGGAGGCAGAGTTGCAGGCCGTGCGGCTGCAGGATCACCTCGCGCGCCGGCGCCGCCATCGCCGCCGCAAGCGCCTTCGTCTGATTGAGAATGCCTGCGCGGCCGTCTGCAACGCACCAGACCGACGCGCCCGGGACCATGCTACTTCCAGGAAATCGAGACGATCTCGAACGATTTGGCGCCGCCGGGAGCTGAGACGTCAGCCGTATCGCCTTCTTCCTTGCCGATCATCGCGCGCGCGATGGGCGAGGCGATCGAAATCTTCTTCAGCGCGACGTTGGCTTCGTCCTCGCCAACGATCTTGTAGGTGAAGGTTTCACCCGTGTCCTCGTCGGTCACCTTCACGGTGGCGCCGAACTTCACGGTCTTGCCGCTCAGCCGCGACGTGTCGATGACCTCGGCGCGCGCAAGCTTGTCCTCGAGCTCTAGAATTCGGCCCTCGATGAAGCTCTGCTTCTCCTTGGCGGCATGATATTCGGCATTCTCGGACAGGTCGCCATGACTGCGCGCTTCCGAGATCGCCGCGATGATATTCGGCCGCTCCTCGGATTTCAGAATTTTTAATTCGGTCTGCAAGGCCTCGAAGCCTTCAGACGTCATGGGCATGCGCTGCATAGGTAGTCCTGTTCAAACACCAGAATTAGAAGGGACATCCTGCCATGCAGACAGCAGCGGCAGGTGGAGAGCGGTCAAGAGTAGGTCTGAAGCGCCCCGGCTTCAAGCGGGCGTGTTTTCAACGACCGAATGGCCTGAACGGCCGCCCGCGCCCCCGAAATTGTGGTGTAGTAGGGGATTCCGTGCTGCAGGGCGGCTCGCCGGATGCTTGCGGAATCAAGCAGGGATTGCGCACCTTCCGTGGTGTTGAACACCAGTTGAACCTTGCCGTTGAGCAGGGCGTCAACCACATGCGGCTGGCCTTCCAGCACCTTGTTCACCCGCTCGACCTTGATGCCACGCTCGGCCAGGAATTGCGCCGTTCCGGCGGTGGCGATGATGGTGAAGCCGAGTTCTGCGATGTCGCGGGCGGGCTTTTCGATCACCGCCTTGTCGCTTTCGCGCACCGAAATGAACACGCAGCCTTTGGCCGGCAACGCCATTCCGGCGGCGATCTGACTTTTCAGATAGGCCGCGCCGAATGACTCATCGAGGCCCATGACTTCGCCGGTGGAGCGCATCTCAGGTCCCAGCAGCGGATCCACGCCCGGGAAGCGGGAGAACGGGAAGACGGCTTCCTTCACGGCGATACGCGGGCCGACGATGGGACCTGGCCCGAGGTTGAAGCTCGCCAGCTTCTCGCCGGCCATCACCTTCGCGGCGATGGCCGCAAACGGCTTGCCCACCGCCTTGGCGACGAAGGGCACGGTGCGCGAGGCGCGCGGATTGGCTTCGAGCACATAGATCTCGTCCCCCTTCACCGCGAACTGCACGTTCATCAGGCCCTTGACGCTGAGCGCCCTGGCGAGCTTGCGCGCCTGTTCGGAGAGGCGGTCGACAATCTCCTTGCTAAGGGTGTAGGGCGGGATCGAGCAGGCGCTGTCGCCCGAGTGGATGCCGGCTTCCTCGATGTGCTCCATGATGCCGGCAACATGTGTCGTCTCGCCATCGCTTATGGCATCGACGTCAACCTCGATGGCGTCGGAAAGATAACGGTCAACCAGCAGCGGGGTGTCTCCGGAAACCTGCACGGCCTCGCGGACGTAGCGCTTAAGGTCGGTCTCGTCGTGGACGATTTCCATCGCGCGCCCGCCGAGAACGAAGCTGGGCCGCAGCATGACCGGATAGCCGATGCGGTTGGCGGCGGCTATCGCTTCCTCGTCCGTTCGCGCGATGGCGCTCGGCGCCTGCTTGAGGCCGATTCTGTCGAGCAGCTGCGAGAACAGCTCCCGGTCTTCGGCGAGATCGATCGAGTCCGGCGTTGTGCCGAGGATCGGCGCGCCGCACGCCTTGAGGCCCTGGGCGAGCTTCAGCGGCGTCTGCCCGCCGAACTGGACGATCACGCCCATGAATTCGCCGGCGGTCTGCTCGAGGTGGATGATCTCGGTCACGTCCTCAAGCGTCAGCGGCTCGAAATAGAGACGGTCGGATGTGTCGTAGTCGGTCGACACAGTCTCCGGGTTGCAGTTGACCATGATGGACTCGATCTTGAGATCCGCCATGGCGAAGGCTGCGTGGCAGCAGCAATAGTCGAACTCGATGCCCTGGCCGATCCGGTTGGGACCACCGCCAAGGATCATCGCTTTCTTTCGTGTGGAAGGCTCGGCTTCGTTTTGCGGCGGGATGGCCTTGCCATCCGCGCCGACCCAGCCGGTTTCGTAAGTCGAATAGAGATAGGGCGTGCGCGCAGCGAATTCGGCGGCGCACGTGTCGATACGCTTGAACACCGGGCGCACGCCATGGCTGTGGCGCGCGGCGCGGACGTCGCGCTCCTCGGCCCCGGTCAGTTTCGCTAGCCGCACATCCGAGAAGCCCATCGCCTTGATGCGTGTCCACTCATCCGCATCCTTCGGCAGGCCGTCCTTCTTGATGCGCGCCTCCTCCTCGATGATCTCAGCGATCTGGCGCAGGAACCATTTGTCGATCTTCGAGGCGTTGTGGATCTCATCCACCGACAGGCCTTCGCGGAAAGCCTGCCCGACATTGAGCAGGCGCTTCTCGGTGGGGCGCGAGAGCGAAGCGATCAGCGAATTGCGGTCGCTGCCGCCGGGGATCGACTGCTCATCGAAACCGGAAATGCCAGTTTCCAGAGAACGCAGCGCCTTCTGCAGCGACTCCTGGAACGTCCGCCCGATCGCCATGGCTTCGCCGACCGATTTCATCTGCGTTGTCAGCGTCTGGATCTGATAGTTCAGCGCCGGCTCTGTGCTCTTGTACTTCTCGAAGGCAAACCGCGGAATCTTGGTGACGACGTAATCGATGGTCGGCTCGAAAGAGGCTGGCGTTACGCCCGTGATATCGTTGGCGAGTTCGTCCAGAGTGTAGCCGACGGCCAGTTTCGCCGCGACCTTCGCGATCGGGAAGCCGGTGGCTTTCGATGCAAGCGCGGACGAGCGCGACACGCGCGGGTTCATTTCGATGACGACCAGCCGGCCATTGTCGGGATTTACCGCGAACTGCACGTTCGATCCGCCTGTCTCCACGCCGATCTCGCGCAGCACTGCGATCGAGGCGTTGCGCATTACCTGGTATTCGCGGTCGGTCAGGGTGAGGGCGGGCGCGACCGTGATCGAATCGCCAGTATGGACGCCCATCGGATCCACGTTCTCGATGGAGCAGATGATGATGCAGTTGTCCGCGCGGTCGCGGACCACTTCCATCTCGAATTCCTTCCAGCCGAGCAGGCTCTCGTCGATCAGCACCTGGCTGACCGGCGACATCTGCAGGCCGCGTGTCACGATTTCTTCGAACTCCTGTCGATTGTACGCGATGCCGCCGCCAAGCCCGCCGAGGGTAAAGGCCGGGCGCACGATGCAGGGCAGGCCGACGATCTCCATCTGCTTCATCGCCTCGATGAAGCCAGCCTTGAGGTCGTAGGTCAC
Organism: Hyphomonadaceae bacterium; assembly: GCA_947474455.1. GTDB lineage: Bacteria > Pseudomonadota > Alphaproteobacteria > Caulobacterales > Hyphomonadaceae > UBA7672. The sequence continues at coordinate 200,575 of CANJIL010000001.1, forward strand.
CTGGCCGTCCGCGCCCTTGATCTCGGGCGAGGCGACGATCGCGGATCGCGGGCTGTCGAGGCCTATGCGATCCATGGCCTCGCGGAACTTCTTGCGGTCTTCCGCTTTCTCGATGGCTTCGGCCTTGGCGCCGATCATCTCGACGCCGTGCTCTTTCAGCACGCCCATCTGTTCCAGTTTCAGCGCGCAGTTGAGCGCGGTCTGGCCGCCCATGGTCGGCAGCAATGCGTCGGGCTTTTCCTTCGCGATGATCTTGGCCACCATCTCCGGCGTGATCGGCTCGATGTAGGTTGCGTCCGCCAGCTCCGGATCGGTCATGATCGTGGCCGGGTTGGAGTTCACCAGGACCACCCGGTATCCTTCCGACTTCAGCGCCTTAATCGCCTGCACGCCGGAATAGTCGAATTCGCACGCCTGGCCGATGACGATCGGCCCGGCGCCAATCACCAGAATGGACTTGATGTCTGTGCGCTTGGGCATTTCACCGGGTCAGGCTGGAGGGCGGCAAATTGCGGCGGGTTTATCGGGGGTGAGCGGGGGGCGCAACCCTTGCAGCGTCGCAGCTGACAGAATGCGGAACGGCCCCGGGCCGGAGGGCTGCTTGCCCTTATTTGCACGCAATTCAAGCTTACTGGTTGCAGTTCTCAGGGAAGCCGATACCTGAGCAGGTTCGCGGCGAAAACGCCGGCGGGTTGAGGCAATGAAGAGGACGATTCTTAGCCTGTTCGCGGGCTTCCTGCTGAGTGGTTCTGTAGGCAGTCTGGCGGACGCCCAGAACACGCTGACGCTAACACAGCCTGGCGGCGGTCTCACCAGCGCAAATGCAGCGGCGCATGCTCCGCCGACATCCACGGAAACAGCCAGAACGAGTGAAATGCCTGGCATGCTTGCCGCCCACAACGAGGCGCGCGCGCGTCTGGGCCTGCCTGCGATGACATGGTCGGCGGATCTGGCGGGCAAGGCAGCCGCGACGACAAAAATTGCGGCAACCGGTTCCTGCTCCTTCAACAAGGCCCAGAAGGCTGGCGAGACCGAAAATGCCGGCATCTTCTGGGCGTCGGGCTTGCGTCGTCTTGGCGCCGGGTCTTCAGCGCAGGAGATCTCGGCGAACTATGTCGTGTCACGGTGGAGCGAAGGGGGCGGCGATTATGATATCGCCACGGGCAAATGCCTCACCAGATCGGGCAATTGCGAGCCCTTCTCGCGCATGGTTGCGCCAAAGGCGAAAACTGTTGGTTGCGCGCGGGCGATCTGCCCCAACCAGACTCAGATCTGGGCTTGCCACTACAAGGAATAGGGCTGTCGTCCGTCCGCTCAGAGCCGATTGAACAGATCGGGCTGCCCCGCCGCCGTCGCGCCTTCGATCGCCAATAGCTCCAGCTTGGTCTGCGCGCCGCCGCGTGCGGAAAACCCGCCCAGCTTGCCGCCCGCAGCCGTCACGCGATGGCAGGGCACTACAATCGGCCACGGATTCTTGCCGAGCGCGGCGCCGACGTCGCGCGCAAGAAGCCGGTCGCCAAGCTGGGTTGCGATCTCGCCATAGGTGAGCGTTTGCCCGGGCGGGATCCGCCGAGCGATCTCGTACACCTTGGCGTGGAAATCCGGGACGCGCCTCAGATCGAGCGGCGTATCCAGAAGATCGGCCTTCTCGCCGCGCAGCAGCGCACGAATGCCTTCGACGACCTGAGTCAGGGCAGAAGGCGATGTTGCTTCCGTCGCATCGGGAAACTTCCGCACGAATGACCGGCGGACGATCTTCGGATCGCTTTCCGGCCGATGCGCACCGACAAGGCCCCGGCCGGACCAAGCGATGCCTGCCCAGCCAATGGCGGTTTCAAAGACTGCGTAGTGGGTCATCCCGAAGATATATAACCGCCTGCAGCGCTCGGCAGCGGTTTTTCGGACGCCATAGTCCGCCGGTCAGCGTGATCTGAACTGTTCGCCGACCATTTCCTCGCTTTTGGCCCAGAGGGCGTTAGCGCGCAGTCTCAACGCCGAGCCCAGCTGACACGCCGGTCGCCAGCACGCGCCAGCCCGCGAGACTTACGCCCTCTAGCACCTCGTCCGTTGTGGACTCGGCGCCGAATACCTTGGTGAATGTCTCTCTCCGATGACCTGACGCTCGGCGCTAAAGTGTCGCCATGTCGATCGAGAAACGGTATTTCACGTCGCTCTTGAGCATGCGCTCATAGGCCGTATTGATGTCCTTCATCGGGATGATCTCGACGTCGGCAGCGATGTTATGCTCGGCGCAGAAGTCCAGCATCTCCTGCGTTTCAGGAATGCCGCCGATGCCGGAACCCGAAAGGCTGTGACGGCCTGAGAGAAGGCCGAACGGGCTGACTGCCAGCGGCTTGTCCGGCGCGCCGACGAGGCAGAGCGTTCCGTCACGCTTCAGGAGAAAGAGGTACGCGTTGATGTCATGCTGCGCCGAGACACAATCGAGAATGAAGTCCAAAGAACGGATATGGGCTTTCATCTGCTGCGGGTCGGTGGAGATGACAACCTCATCCGCACCGAGCCGCTTGCCATCCTCGGCCTTCGATTTCGAGGTGGTGAACAGAACGACCTTAGCGCCGAGTGCATGCGCGAATTTCACACCCATATGGCCGAGTCCGCCGAGGCCGACGATGCCGACCTTCCGGCCAGGTCCAACTTTCCAGTGGCGCAGCGGCGACCAGGTCGTGATGCCGGCGCAGAGCAGGGGCGCGGCGGCGGCGGGATTGATTTTTTCGGAGACCTTCAGAACGAAATGCTGATCGACCGTGACGGCCTTCGAATAGCCGCCATAGGTGAAGGCGCCGGAGATATGTTTGTCGGGCGCGCCGTAGGTCAGCGTGTTGCCGACCTCGCAATGCTGCTCCCGCCCTTCCTTGCAGGCTGAGCATGTGCGGCACGAATCGACCATGCAGCCGACGCCGACGAGATCGCCCTGTTTGAAGCGCGTGACCCTGCTGCCGACTCTTGAAACGCGGCCGATGATCTCGTGGCCAGGCACAACCGGAAAGACCGTGATGCCCCATTCATTGCGGGCCATGTGCAGGTCGGAGTGGCAGACGCCGCAATAGAGTATGTCGATCTGGACATCGTCGGGCGTCGGGTTGCGACGGTCGATCGTTATGGGACCAAGCGCCGTGTCGGCGGCAGATGCGGCGAAAGCTGCGCTCTTGAACACGTGTCGTTCTCCCGAACTGGATTTCGGCCGCGACGCTAGATCCCCGCGCCATCGCCCTCACCAACATAGTATGTGAGCGGACGCTCGCAACTGCGGCACAAATGTTTTGTGATGAGATCAGGTGTAGCGCTTTGCTGTTTTCTGATCGTAATTGGAACCGTCCCGCTTCTCGGCGCCAGCATAGCCTGTGAGCTGGTCCGCAACGAAGGAGTTGGTGCGGCGCTCCTGGCCGAAGGTGGAGGTGGGGCCGTGGCCAGGCACGAACGTCATGTCGTCGCCCAGCGGCCAGAGCTTGCCGGTGATCGAATCGATCAGGTTCTGATGATTGCTGCGCGGAAAATCGGTGCGGCCGATCGAGCCCGCGAACAACACATCGCCGACGAAGGCGATGCCAGCGTCGCGATTGTGGATGACCACATGGCCGGGCGTATGGCCGGGCGTATGCGAGACGTCGAACTTCACGCCTTCGAGTTCCAGCACATCGCCATCCTCAAGATAGCGGTCGGGCGTGACGTTTCTGAGACCGGCGATGCCGTAGCGATCGCCTGAGCTTTCGATCTGGTCGAGCCAGAACTGGTCATCCTTGTGCGGGCCAATCACGGGAACGCCCGTGCGCTCGCGGATTTCCTGCGCGGCGCCGGCGTGGTCGAGATGGCCGTGGGTGAGCCACATCTCCTTCAGCGTCAGCCCGAAATGTTCCAGCGCGCCGAGCAGTGTGTCGATGTCCCCGCCTGGATCGATCAGCACGGCGTTTTTCGTCTCCGTGTCCCAGATCAGCGAGCAGTTCTGCTGCAGCGGCGTCACCGGCACGATGCGGATCTGGAGGCGGGTCTCGGGGCGAGCGTCGTTCATGCGCCTTAAATGACGGCGACGCGTGCCCCGCGCAAGCAGGTTTCACGGCTCGAATGCTGGTCTTGGCGGCAAATCCGTGGTCAGTTTCCAGTGTTTCGCGGGGGTTGATCATGAAAACTGCTGTCGCCTGCCTCTCGGCGCTGTTCGCGTTTGCATTCATTGCGCAGCCCGTCGACGCCCAGACGCGGATAATCCGCCATCCGGCCGAGACCGGTCAGGCGCTCACCGTCTATGTGCCGGATGGCTGGACCAACACAGCTGACCCCGACAACAACCTGATCATCGCTGCCCCGACCAACGCCATAGCCTTCTCATTGTCGCTGGTTGCCGATGAGGCCGGCTACACGCTGGACCAGTTCGCACGCTCTGCTTTGGATGAGGCGAAGGCGCAAGCGGTGACGCCGACGGGCGAGGACATGATCCCGCCTTTTGCCGGCAGCCGATACGCCGCGAAGATGGATATGAACGGCATGTCGCTCAGCCTCGACATGGTCATTGTGAAGGCTGACGACGGCAAGGTGGCCAGCGCGACGATGATCACGGGTCCGCAGACAACGGCGGAGGAGAGGGCTATTGGCGAGATGATACTGAGGTCGGTCCGGATCGTCCGCTAGGTGCTAGTGCGTGCGGCGCTTGCGGAAGCCGTATGGCGTCGCTGCCGCTGCGGGATTGTCCGACAGAACCTGTGCGCGCAGCGACGTCAGCGTGAGGCGGGTTTCCTCGAGGCGCTCGAGCTTGGCAGCCAGGCTTTCTATCTCGTTATAGGAAAGCCGCTTCGCTTCGCGCCGGCCGGTGTTGACCGTTTCGAGAATAAAGCCAGCGAGCAGGCTGACGCCCGCAAGTACAGCGAGCATCCCGCTGATCGCAACCGCGCCCGGAACCAGCGCTCCCGCGACGGTCGCAGCGGCGAGAGCGCCGAAGCTGAGCAGCGGACGCTTGTCGCGCATGAGGCCGCCGGCCATGCCGAGGGCGCGCAGCTCGCTCTTGATGGTGGCGAGCGTCGACGTAGGGCGGACGCGGCGTGCAGCGTAGGGCGCCTGAACTTCGACGGCGATCATGCCGAGGTCGAGCGCATGAAGCGTCAGCTCGGCTTCCACGCCCGTGCTGGAGGCGATGGCCGGATAGGACTTCACGAAGCGGCGCGAGAAGGCGCGGTAGCCGGAGAACAGGTCGGTGGAGCGATCGCCGTAAATACCCGTCACCAGGCCGGCGAGCATGCGCGAGCCGAAGTGATGGTTGGCGCAGAAGGCCGCCTTGTCTTCGGTGATCCGGGCGCCGACGACCATATCTGCCTGAGTCTCTATCAGGCGGGAGACGAGGCGCGGAGCGGAAGCAGCGTCGTAGGTCGCATCGCCATCGACCATCACATAGACGTCCGCTTCGACATCGGAAAACATGCGGCGGATGACGTGGCCTTTGCCCTGGAGTGGTTCGCGGCGAACGATAGCGCCGGCTTCGCGGGCGACGGTTGCGGTGTTGTCGTGGGAATTGTTGTCGTAGACGAAGATGCGCGCGTGGGGCAGCGCGACCTTGAAGGATTTCACCACGTCGCCAATTGCAGCGGACTCGTTGCAGCATGGGATTAGCACGGCGATGTCGAGATGACGGATCGCTGGAGATATCTGCTGGCCGACAGCATGGAGCGCTGCTTCAGCGGCCGCGAGGCGCTCGTGAATATCTGCAGTGAAATCGACTGGAGGCATGGCCAACCTGTGTTTCAGATTGGCGCAAACTGCCATGCGTAGGTAAAGGAATTGGGTAGCAGGAACGTCAAAAACCGATAGGATTCCGCAAACAAATCCTTCGGAAGTGTTACGCCGCCCTGCGTTCCGCCATCATTCTGGCGAAGCGTTCGAACAGGTAGAACGAGTCCTGCGGGCCCGGGCTTGCTTCAGGATGGTGCTGGACCGAGATGATCGGCTTGCCGGCGACCGACAGGCCGCAATTGGTGCCGTCGAACAGAGATTTGTGGCTCTCCTCCACGCCGTCCGGCAGTGTCGCGGTATCCACCGTGAAGCCGTGGTTCATCGAGACGATCTCGACCTTGCCGGTGGTGAAGTCCTTCACCGGATGGTTCGCGCCGTGGTGGCCCTGCGGCATCTTCTTGGTCTTTGCGCCGAGGGCCAGGGCAAGCATCTGGTGACCGAGGCAGATGCCGAGGATCGGCACGCCACTGGCGATGAGCTTTTTGATCTCGGGGCCGGCATAGATCGCGGTCGCAGCCGGGTCGCCCGGGCCGTTGGAAAGGACGACGCCGTCCGGCTTGATTGCGAGGATGTCCTCGGCCTTCGTCTTGGCCGGGACGACGGTGACCCTCGCCCCGACAGCGGAGAGGTTGCGGAGGATGTTCTTCTTCACGCCGTAGTCGATCAGGACGACATGGGATTTCTGCGCTCCGAACTTGGCGAAGCCCGGGCCGATTGACCACAGGCCATCGGTCGACTCGAAGCGCTGGCCCGAGGAGACGTTGATCGCGAGGTCGGCATTCTCGATGCCTTTCCAGTCGCGCGCTGCCTTGATCAGCGTGGGCCCGTCGAGCTTGCCAGCGCGATCGAAAGCGATGGCGGATTTCGGCATGCCGAGTTCGCGGATGCGGCGGGTGAGGGCGCGCGTGTCGACGCCTGACAGGCCGATAATGCCCCGCTTCTTGAGCCAGGCATCGAGCGTGTCGGCTGAGCGCCAGGAGGCGGGGAGAGTGGGCGTCGCCCTGAAGACAGCACCGCGTGCGCCGGCCGAGCCCTGTGTCGAGGATTCTTCCTGGTCGTCGGCGTTGGCGCCGACGTTTCCGATGTGCGGGAAGGTGAATAGGACGATCTGTTCGGCATAGCTCGGGTCCGTCAGGATTTCCTGATAGCCGGTCATTGCCGTGTTGAAGCAGAGCTCGCCGGCGGCGACGCCGGTTGCGCCGTGGCCGTGGCCCCAGAAAATGGTTCCGTCCTCGAGGGCGATGGCGCCGGTTGCAAGCTGGGGCATGGAAGACGCCTCCTATTCTTATATACCGGCGACTCGGGAGCCGTCCGCGCAAACGGACGCTACGTAGGGGGGTGGGGGTGGTGCGTCAAGCGCCGCGCATGCGGGTGCGACCTCGCGAAAGGGGTCGCAAGTCGATCATGTTCGCGATGGAGGGGAATTGCAGAGGTCTGCGCGCGTGGCTGCCACTTCGTCTTGCGCGCAAGAGCCTGCCGGCCCAGGCGAGGTGCAGCGGTCGCTCATGGCTTGACGCTCGGGATCGGGTGGGGGACCGGGCTCTCTGGTGAGGGTGCGGTTCTCCACCCGGGCGGTGTTTGCTGATTCAGCAGCGCATGGCGCTCCTCCTCCCGCTCGGGGGGGGGCGGACAACGCTGAGCTTTGCACGTTCGCCTGTAGTCACGGGGGCGTGCCTTCGATCAGCCCGTCCAGCGCGTTGCCTTCGTCGACACCGCGGGGCGTTGGCGTTCGACGGGTTTTTCCTTGGTGGTGCCGATGTAGATGAAGCCGGCGATCTGTTCGTGGCCGGTCATGGCGAGGGCGGCGTGGACGTGGCCGTCATAGGCCGGGTCTTCGGTGATCCACACGGCCGCCCAGCCCATTGCGTTGGCGGCGACGAGGAGGTTCTGACAGAGGGCGCCGGAGCTCAGTTGTTGTTCCCAGACCGGCGTCTTCTTTGGGTCGTGATGGTTGGGGGATGAGATCACGGCAAGGATGACGGGCGCGCGCAGCGGACGCAGGAATTCGGCGGCGAGTTTGTCGTCGCTGACGTCGGGATCGCGCAGCTTTCTCGCGGCGGCGAAGATCTCGCCGAGCCTGTTGCGGGCCTCGCCCTCGATGATGAGGACGCGCCAGGGTTCGAGCTTGCGATGGTCCGGCACGCGCATGGCGAGGCGAAGCATGGCGTCGAGGTCGGCCGCGGAGGGGCCGGGCTCGGCAAGCATGGCGACGGGCGTGGAGCGGCGCAGGGCGAGAAGCTGCAGCGTGTCCGGGCTCGGGTGGACCGGCTCCAGCGGGGCGCCGAATTCAGGTTCGGGCGGAAGGTCTGGCCGGATGGGCATTCCTAGTGCTGTTCGCCAGGGACCTGGTCGTGCGGGGTGGCCGGGGCGACGGCGTCGGCGGGCGGCGCGATCGGCGTCGGGGCGGCGGGCTGGCCGGTGAGCGCGGAGTCGATAGCGGCCTTCATCAAGCCCCACTGGTCCTTGAGATCGGGAGCGTCGATCTTGACGCCGTTGACGAAGAAGGTGGGCGTGGAGGCGACGTCGATCTGACGGGCGTAGAGGCCGACATCATTGACGCGCTGGATGTTCTGCTTGTCGGAGATGCAGCTGTCGACCTGTGCGGGGCTGAGATGGAATTTCTCGCCGAGCGAGTGCAGTGCGGGGATGGAGTTGCCCTGCTGGGCAGCCATCACGATATCGCGCTGGCGGGCAAAGGCTTCGTCGAGGACGGCGAAGAAGTCCTCCGTTCCGGCGCAGCGGGCGACAGAGAAGATGCCGGCGTCGATGGCGCCGTGGATGGCGAATTCGCGGAAGATGAACTTGATCTTGTTCGTGTCGACGTAGTCGCTCTTCATTTCCGCATAGAAGTTGTCGTGCCAGAATTTGCAGCCAGGGCAGGTAGGCGAGCCGTATTCGACGACAGTGACCTTGGCGTCCTTCGGGCCCATGAAGGCGTCACCCTCGACATTCACGATCTTGTCGCGGCCGGCCGGTCCGCCGCAGGCGGCGAGGGCGAGGGCGGCGAATGCGCCAGCGAGGGTCTTGGGGAACATGCAGGGCTCCGGTCTGGATTGGCGGAACCTAAAGGCTTGGGGGCGAGGGGGGAAGTCTAGGTCCGATCACGGTGTCATTCTTGGCTATGGCCGAAGGCCGCAGCCCGGGAATCCCGGCTTGGCGTCGTGCGAGATCGCAGACGCTTCCCGGTCGGAAGAACCGGGATTCTCGGCACAAGGCCGAGACTGACTCCTTGCCTGAGCGGGCGAAGATGACTTTTTCGATGTTCCGGACTAAGTGCCGCGCATGAGCGACACTCCCTCCAAATGGCGCATCAAGTCCGCGCGGACGGTTTACTCGAACCGGTGGATCACCTTGCGGGAATACCAGACACTTGCGCCGACGGGGGCGGATGCGCTGTATGGGCTGGTGCACATGCACAACCTGGCGTTGGGCGTCCTGCCCATCGATGAGGACGGTTGCACTATGCTGATCGGGCAGGAGCGGTTTCCGTTCGGGCGGTATTCGTGGGAGCTGCCGGAGGGCGGCGGGTCGCCGGAGATTTCGCCGCTGAAGGGCGCGCAGCGTGAGCTGTCGGAGGAGGCGGGGCTGAAAGCCGAGGGTTGGCTACCGCTGCTGGCGGACATGCACATGTCCAACTCGGTGACGGACGAGCGGGCCTATGCGTTCATCGCGTGGCGGCTCTCGCCGGATCACTCCTTTGCGAAGGATAGTTCAGAGGAACTATCCGTTCGAAGAGTTCCATTCGCAGAGGCGCTCAAAATGGCCGTTTCCGGCGAGATCACAGACGCTTTCTCCCTTGTCATGCTGTTCAAGACGGACCATCTGCTCCGCACCGGGGGCTTGCCTCCGGAGCTTGCGAAGCTCATGCAGGCGTGACCGTGAGCTTGGTTTTTGGGGCGGACGGGCCCCAGGGAGAGACATCATGGCGGGCGAGCGTTCGCTGGAATCACCAGCTCTGAAAACCACGGGAGCGCCTGCGCCGATCTGGCACAAGCTGCGCTTTGATGCGAAGACGGCGGCCGATCAGGAGCCGGCGCTGGCGAGCTATCTTGCGGCGACGGTTCTGAATCACGAGACGTTTGCTGAGGCGCTTTGCTATCAGCTCGCGCAGAAGGCTGGCGGGCCGGATATGAGCGCGCTGGCGATCCGTGAGATCTGCGAGAGCGCGTACAAGCAGGATGCTGCGATCGTGACTGCGGCGGAGCGCGACCTGCAGGCCGTGCTGGATCGCGATCCGGCGACGCGGTCGACGCTGCAGCCTTTCCTGTTCTTCAAAGGATATCTCGCGCTGCAGACGCATCGCGTGGCCCATTGTCTGTGGCAGCAGGGTCGCGAGACGCTTGCCTTCTTCCTGCAGTCGCGGATGTCGGAGCTTTATTCGGTGGACATCCACCCGGCGGCGCCGATCGGCTCGGGCGTGTTCATGGACCACGCGACAGGCATCGTGATCGGCGAGACGGCGCGCGTAGGCAATGACGTGTCGATGCTGCATGGCGTGACGCTGGGCGGCACGGGCAAGATCTACACGGACCGCCATCCGAAGATCGGCAATGGCGTGTTACTGGGCGCGGGCTCCAAGGTGCTGGGCAATATCCGCATTGGCGACGAGGCGCGCGTGGGATCGGGATCGGTGGTGCTGAGCGATGTGCCGGCGCGCTGCTCGGTGGCAGGCGTTCCGGCCAAGCCCGTGGGGGGCGCCTGCATGAAGCCGGCGCAGACCATGGACCAGAAGTTCGACATGGGGCTTTAAGATCCCAGGTCAGCTAGCAGCTGCAATCAGAGTCGTAGTCGTCATCGCCGCTCTGGCTGTCGTAGGTGCTGCCGTAACCGTCCCAGAACTCGTCGTCGAGAAGGCAGCCCGAGCACAGGGTGAGCGCCGCGAGGGCTGCGAGGATGGCGCGTTTCATGTGAGGCGGGTCCTGGTGATCAGCGAGCGGGTTGGGACGGATGCGGCGCGGCGAAATAGCTGTCGTCCTCGATGAAGTCGTCATCAAAGATCATGCAGCCGGAAAATCGCGTCAGAGCCGCCTGACTGGCCGGGATTGCGGATTTCAATGTGAATCACTCCCAAGCCAACCCGGGACATGCATAGCACCGCTGAAGGCGGGCGCTAGCGGCCGGGGACGGGAAGCTGTGCGTTTTGGTAAGGGCCCGGCCGCACAGTCGGGGCGGCGCCGTTAGCTGTCATGCAGCTGTCTTCATACCAGCAATCGAGATCTTCCTTCGTCAGTATGGAGCCAGAGCACAGCATGGCGGCGACTAGGCGGGCAGCGGCGATTTTTATCATCAATGCGTCCCCCGAGATCGCCGCTAAAAGGCTGGATTCAGCAGGCAAAGGCAAGGGCGTCTGGCCGGCAGGGTAAACAGGGCGGCTGTTGGCGGTATTTTCCGGCAGGGTTGGCGCCGAGGCGACAGGCGGCTAAGGGTCCCTGCGATAACAGTGGAGCCTGCGATGAACCCGGAAACCGTAAAGCGCCTCGAAACCTATCTGAAGCGCACGCTGAACCCCGGCATCACGCTGGCGTCCCGCCCGCGCGTTACGGACAGCGTGGAAGTGGTTATCGGCGGCGAGCATGTCGGCCTCGTTTATCTCATCGAGGACGAGGGCGAAACGAGCTACCAGCTCGAAGTCACCATCCTACAGGAAGACCTGGACGGCTGATCTACCGGAACAGTGCGAGGTCAACCGCTTCGCCCATGATGCGGTAGCCTGCATCGTTGGGGTGCAGCCAGTCGCCTGTCTGCAGGTCGGCCTTCAGCTTCGTGGGATCTGCGGGATCGCGCATCAACGCGTCGAAATCGATCACGCCTTCGAAGCCTTCTGCCCTGCGGATCCATTCATTGACCGCGAGGCGGATCGTATTGCCTTCCGGCTTGTAATAGCGCGCGCCGCTGTAGGGCATGATGGTGGAGAGATAGACTTTGAGGCCGTGCGCATGCGCGCGCGCGATGATCTGCTTGTAGCCCGCGATGATGGTTGCCGCGTCGGGCGGAGAGGTTTTCGCCAACGTGGCGATGCCGATGTCGTTGACGCCTTCGAGCATCACCATCCAGCTGGCGCCGGGAACGGTCAGCACGTCGCGGTCGAAGCGCGCGATGGCGGCGTCCCCGGTGCCGGGCGTGTAGTAGCCCCGAACCTGGTTGCCGCTGATCCCCTGGTTGACGACCGAGCGATCCATGCCGGCCGCATGCAGTCGTTGCGCCAGCACATCAGGCCAGCGGCGGTTGGCGCCAACGGTGGACGAGTTGCCGTCCGTGATGCTGTCGCCGAAGGTGATGATGGCGCGGGTCGGCGTTGGAGAGAGGACTTCAACCGCTGAGATGAAGGGGCGTCTGGTGGTCGTCTCCTTCAGCGAAAATCCTGCGCGTGTGAAATCGCCCAGGTTGGAAATCTCCACATTCTCCATGCCGAGGGTGTGGCAGGTGCAGGGGCCGGTGGGTTCCGGGAAGAAGAGGCTGATCGAGATCTTTTCCAGCGCCGAGACGCGGAACGGTATGTTGTCGCTGAACATGGGCGACGCCTTGGGCAGTGTTGCGCCGGTCTGGCCGCCGAACAGGATCGCTGTTGGCGCGCCGGTCGGTTTACCGTCCGGCCCGGTGCGGGAAATGGTGGCCGCGCCGATCTTCAGCGGCTTGTCGCCATACTCGTTGGTAAAGCGGATGCGGACTTCGGATCCGGCGGCGGAGACGATCAGCGTCTGGCGGATCGTCTGGTTGTCGAAGCTCTGGCTATCGGGGCCCGGAGGCGCGGGCGATGCGCCCCACGCGCCAACCCAGCCGGCGCCGGATGTGCCGGTATTGAAGCCGCCTTCTGTCGCACACGCGCCGAGCGCCATCATGCTGGCGACCGCCAGGATCAGTCTGCGCATTTATTCCCTCCGCTATCTTATTTCTTTTGGTGCGCCGGGCGCCTCACGTATGACAGTGCAACGCCGGGCGGCGATGCGCAATCTTCACCGGAACGTCAGGCGGGTCGCCTGGTCCATCTGGTTCACGCTCATTGCGGCCCCGGATTCGTTGTCTGGCGTGATCAGGTCGACGCGGCTGCCTTCCTTGCACAAGGCCGCGACCCGGCTTGCGAGGTCATTGCCCCATTCAGGCGATCTGCGAATACCCTCGAACTGGCCCGAGAGCATTGGCCCGCTTCATTCGCTTAAGGGCGTCAGCACCACGACGTTGGCATAGCCTGAGGCAAGGGCTGCGTGGTCGGCCGAGCGGACGCCGCCATTCATGTAGTGACCGCCGTTGACGCCGTATGTTGGCCCTGCGCCGGGCAGCGAGGTGCTGGCGATGACCGCATCTACCAGATTGACGCCGGAGTCCCAGTCGAACGCAGCCAGCTCGCCCGCATACGCATTGATCGCCGCCACGATCATCGGCCTGTCAGGCCATTCAGGGCGAGACATGCGCGCGGCGAACTGGGCGCGGCGCCGTTACGACCCGGTGGATCCGAAAGCGGCGTCGCTTTCCAGCGCGAACGCGCCCATCGCACGGCGCAGATCGGCGGTCAAAGTGGCGGTGGCGCCTATGGCGCGCATTCACTCGAAAACCGTGGCCATGGGCGGGTACTGTGACTGGGGCGGCGGCCTGCGGTTTTGGCCCTCGCGATTCTGGGCGGCCGCTCGGACAGCACGGAAGCATAGAGTTCGGCCGGCGGTATGCCGCTACGCACCTGCGCCGCCGCCGTGGAGCCGGACGAGGCGCCGATCACGAGATCGGCTGCTTACGTCAGATCGACGCCGCCTTCGGCTAGGCCCGCAATTATGCCGAGCGTCCACGCATGTCCGGCGGACCCGCCGCCGCCAAGAACCAGGGCAACGTTTTTTCGCGTCACTCCCGCCTATCGGAACAGAGCCAGGTCGACGGCCTCACCCATGACGCGGTAGCCTGCGTCGTTGGGGTGGAGCCAGTCGCCGGATTGCAGGTCGGCTTTCATCTTGGTGGAATCGGCCGGATCGCGCATCGCGGCGTCGAGATCGATGAAGCCTTCGAAGCCTTCGGCCTTGCGAATCCAATCGTTGATCTCGAGGCGGATGGCATTGCCTTCGGGCCTGTAATAGCGCGCGCCGCCATAGGGCAAGATGGTGGCGAGATATACCTTGAGACCGTGGGCATGGGCGCGCGAGATGATCTGCTTGTAGCCGTTGATCATGGTTGCGGCGCTCGGCGGCGTGGCCCCGTTCATGCCCCCCATGCCGATGTCGTTGACGCCTTCCAGCATCACCAGCCACTTCGCGCCGGGAACGCTAAGCACGTCGCGGTCGAAGCGGGCGACGGCGGCGTCGCCGAATACGGCATTGCCGTAGTTAAGCACGCGATTGCCGCTGATCGCCTGATTGACGACCGAGTGGTTCATGCCGGCCGCGCGCAGACGCTCCGCGAGCACGTCGGGCCAGCGATGATTGGCGCCGATGGTGGAAGCGTAGCCATCGGTGATGCTGTCGCCGAAGGCGACGACAACGGGCGTCGGCTTCGCGGCGAGAACTTCAACCGCCGACACGAAGGGGCGCTTCGTGCTGGTTTCCTTCGGCGTGAAGCCGGTGCGAGTGAAATCGCCGGGGCTGGAGATCTCGACGTTTTCCACGCCGAGGTCGTGGCAGGTGCACTGGCCGGTGGCTTCAGGCACGTAGAGGCTGATCGAGATTTTCTCCATCGCGGTGACGGGGAAGGCGACGCTGTCGCTGAATATCGGCGACGCTTTCGGAAGCGTGACGCCGGTCTGTCCGCCGAACAGGATCGATGTGGGAGCGCCAGCCGGCCTGCCGTCGGGTCCGATGCGGGTGATGGTGGCGGCGCCGATCTTCAGCGGCTTGTCACCGTATTCGTTGGTGAAGCGAATGCGGACCTCGGATCCGGCAGCCGCGACTTTCAGCGTCTGACGGATCGTCTGATTCTCGAAGCTGTTGCTCGCCTGGCCTGGAGGGGCGGGCGGGGCGCCCCACGCGCCAACCCAGCCTGAGCCACCGGTGGAATTGAAAGCCGTTCCCGTCGCGCAAGCGCCAAGCGCCATCATGCTGGCAAAGGCCAGGACCAATCTACGCATGCACTTCCTCCCCTTAACCTAACGTCTTTTCATACAGCCTACGACGAAGCGCGATGGCGCCAAGCCTCAGAATCAAAATTCAGCTAGCCAACAAACGCTTGGGCTTCGTCGATTTCCCCTGGCCGCTGATTGTTCGCGGCCGTACACGGGTCTAGCCTGACGCTGTCAAAACAACAGGTGGAGGAAACCCGATGCTGCGGATGTTGGTGGGCGTTTCAGTATTCGCGCTGTCGATGGCGGCTTGCTCGCCGCAGGGGGAGCCATCTGTTCAACCGGCCGTCACGGCTCTGGAGACCGCGAAGATGCCCGTTGAGCTCGAAGATAAGTACGCGACCAGCGAAGACGGCGTGAAGATCCACTATATCGCGAGCGGGCAGGGTCCGCTTATTGTCATGATCCATGGCTTTCCCGATTTCTCGGGGTCTTGGAACAAACTGACGCCTGTGCTGAACGACAAGTATCGTGTCGCGGCGATGGATACGCGCGGCTACAATCTTTCCGACAAGCCGGAGGGCGTCGACAACTACAAGATGGACAAGCTGGTCGCCGACATACAGGCGGTGATCAAGGCGGAAGGCGCAAGCAAGGCGACGGTGCTTGGCCATGACTGGGGCGCCATCCAGGCCTGGAATTACGCCTTCGCGCACCCCGAGACGCTGGAGCGGTTGATCATCTTGTCAGTGCCGCATCCGGCCGGGTTCCTCCGCCAGATTGCGCAGAGCCCCCAGAACAGCAACTACGCGCGCAACTTCCAGAAGGAAGGATCGGAGAAGGAGCTGACGATAGAGAGGCTGACGCGCAGCGTCCAGGATCCGGAAGACAAGGCGAAGTACATCGAAGCGTTCGAGCGCTCGAGCACGGCGGCGATGATGAATTATTATCGCGCGAACTATCCTTCCACGCCGAAGGCGGGGGAGCCTGCACCGACCTATCCGAAGATCGACGTGCCGGTTCTCGTGATCCACGGGATGCAGGACAAGGCGCTGCTCTCGTTCGGCCATAACGACACGTGGGACCAGATCTCCAAGGACACGACGATGCTGATGATCCCGGACTCGGGGCACTTTGTGCAGCGCGACGCAGTCGACCGCGTGAACGCGCAGATCCGGAGCTGGCTGGAGTTGCATCCTACCAAGTAGGTTCGATCTAGCGACGCCCGCGCGGTCCGAAGGGAGCACGAATCGCGTGCTGCTCACCAAGAGAACTAAACCAAGTAAGCAATATGGTCGCTGACTAGGACAGCGCCTTGGCTGCTGCTGCGAGGCTTTTTGAGAACTCCTCGTCGGCGGCCTTGCCGGCCAGCTGATCCATGAGGATGGCGGCGGCGGCGCGAGAGGCGGTGTCGATCGCGGCCAGCTTCACGTCGCGGATGGCTTCGGATTCGGCGCGCGAGATGCGCTCCTCGGCCATTTTCTCGCGCCGGGCGATGCGTTCGACGAGGGCGGTGCTTGCGGCGACGGCGAGCTGATCGGCCTCGCGGCGGGCAGCTTCGACGATGCCCTTGGCTTCGGCCTCGGCTTCGGCGGCGCGTTTCTCGACCTCGGCCAGCTTGGCCTCGGCTTCCTTGCGGAGCGCTTCGGCGGCTGCGAGTTCGGAGGTGATCTTGGTCGCGCGGTCGTCGAGCGACTTGGTCACCGAGGCCGGGACCTTCATGTAGAGAATGACGCCGATGAAGATCAGCAGGCCGACGAACGCCCAGAAGGCCGGATCGTTGAAGTCGAACGGGCCGATGACGGGCAGAGGACCAGCTACGGTGTGAGCCGTTTCGGCGGCGTGATCGGCGGCGGGTGCGTGTTCAGGTTGCATCTCAGCCTCTCAGCGCACCGGCGACGGCGCTCTTCACTGCGGCGGGCGCAGGTTTGGCGCCCGTCAGGCGTTCAGCGATCGCTGCAGCAGCGTCTTCAGCAACGGCCGAAACACTGGTCATCGCCTTGGCGCGGTTTTCGGCGATGCGGCTTTCCGCGGTCGCGAGGCGTGCGTTGAGCGCAGCCTCGGCCTTGGCGGATTCAGCGGCAGTCCTTGCGTCCGCTTCGGCCTTGGCCTTGGCGGCAGTGTCACGGGCGCGAGCGCGGGCTTCCGCGATCTGCGCCTCGAACTGCTTCACCGAAGCGTCGGCTGCGGATGAAAGAGCGGCGGCCTTGGCGACGTCGGCCTTGATGGCCCCGTCGCGGTCTTCCACCGCTTGCTTGATCCTCGGAAGGAAGACGGTGGCGACCGCGAAGTAGAGGACGCCAAACGTCAGCACCAGCCAGAAGATCTGGGAAATCCCGAAATCTCCAATCTGGTCAAACGGGGGAAAGCCGCTTCCGGCTGCGTGCCCCGCTTCTGCCGCTTGATGCTCCACGTCGTGGTCTCCGTCTTCCGGTCGAAGCGTCTAGATCAGACTGCGAAGATCAGGATCAGGGCGATGGCGAAGCCGAAGATGCCCAGAGCTTCCGTCACGGCGAAGCCGAAGATCAGGTTGCCGAACTGTTGCGGGGCGGCCGACGGGTTGCGCATAGCGCCATCGAGGTAGGCGGCGAAGATGTTGCCCACGCCGATCGCAGCGCCGAGCATGGCGAGGCAGGCGAGACCGGCGCCGACGTAGTTAAGACCTTCCATTTGTAGTCTCCTTGAGAAGTCCGTTGGTGATCAGTGCGCCTCGCCCAAAGCGTCATTGAGATAGACGCATGTGAGCATGGCGAACACGTAGGCCTGGAGGAACGCCACCAGGAATTCCAGCGCAGTCACACCAACGATCAATGGCATCACGAGCAATCCACCCATCAACATGCCGACGCCGCCCAGGGCGACGGCAAGCGAAGGAATGAAGCCGGCGAAGACTTTGAGCGCCACGTGGCCACCAAGCATGTTCGCGAACAAGCGCATGCCGAGGCTTATCGGGCGTGACAGGAACGAGATGATTTCAATAGGCGTGACAATCAGGAGCAGCACTAACGGCACGCCTGACGGAACGAAGATCTTGAGGAAGCCGAAGCCTTTCTTGATGATCCCCACGAGCACAACGAGGCCGATGGTGAAGATCGCCATGAAGCCGGTGACGGCGATGTGGCTGGTGGTCGTGAACCAGTAAGGCATCATGCCGACGATGTTCGCGACGAAGATGAAAGAGAACAGCGTGAAGACGAGCGGGATGAAGGGCTTCCCCGGCGCGTGGTTTACGTCCTTCACGATGCCGGCGATGAACTGGTACCAGATCTCGGCGAGAGACTGCACGCGCGTCGGCACGGTCTTCATCTTCGAGGTGGCGGCGGCGAGGAAGAGGATCAGGACGAGAATGCCCACGACCATCCAGAATGCCGAGTTGGTGAATGACAGATCGAGACCGCCGATCTTGAGATCCAACAGCTTTTCGATCTTGAACTGGTGCATCGGGTCGGTGGCTATCATGCGCCGTCGCCTTCGCCCTTGGTTGCGTCGCCCTGCCGGGGCGCCTGGTTAGCCTTCGTCGCGGTGGCCACGACGTTCCGGACGCCAGCGACGAACCCGAGCATGAGGCAGATGATGACGCCCCAAGGAGAAACCTTGAAAACAGCGTCAATCCCCAGGCCCAGGACCACTCCCACAATGACGGCGGCCGCGAAGTCCGACGCCATGCGGAAGCCAAGACCCATTCCCTTGCCCGTGCTCATCTGAGCCGGGCGATTCCGTGCGTCTATCTCCGCCTGCGCCTTGGCGATCCGTTTGTTCAGATCGTCCTGGCTCATCGGAAACGTCCGCCACAGCGGGAGAAAAGTCCGTCCCTGCGTGCGACAAAGCCTTGGAAAGCCAAGGTTTCGCCGCGCGCGAAGCTATATGGGCGGCTCCGAGTCCAGTCAAGCAAATGTCATGAGGGCAAGGCTAATTAGCGCCTTGATTTTAGGCGACTATTCTGGCGGCCATTACGTCGCAGCAAAGCCGCGCGCTTGCGGGCCCGTTCCAGAGGGGGCCGCGTCGCTTGACGAGCACCCCCATTGCGGCTTGGCCGCGTCCGTTATCGCAGCGCCAAGAGTTGAATGCCGCACGCCTTTGGGAGGGTCGAAGGTACAGACGGTCGCCGCCGTTTCTTGCGACATCGACTCGTAGATCGCCATGCGAAGCTCGGACTCGTCCTGCATCGCTGGCGTCTCCTCGACGATCTTGCCCGCCTTGTCGATCACGACCCGGGTCAGGTTTCGTGAAGACGCGGAGCACCCGGCCGACAACCGCTACCGCGCTGGGGACGCCGGCAATATTGCCAGCATCAACTCTCACTAACCATGCCTAGACGAGGCCGTTCTTGTCCGGCGGCCTCACCGATAGTTCGTCTACGAAGTATGTGGAGGTTGTGCTGCTGGCGGAGACCTTGACGAGGGCCGTGGGCGATCGGGGGCGTGGACGTTAACCTGGTAGGTGTCTGGCGCCGGAGCGGGACCAGGCGGTTTGGCCCTTGGCATATCAGGAGGTTGACGCCGCTGTTCGCGAACTCCTCCGGCGTCAGCACGCAGTTCTTCAGGCTGGTGAGAAGTTCGGCGCGCGTGGCTGCAGTCTCCGGATTCAGGTCATTGTTCGTAACATGCAGGTGAACCACTTGGCGCCTTGCCTGCGCCGACTGGTCAGAACAGGGCGACACGTAGATCTTCGGTCAGTCGGCGCAAAGATAGCCGCCACCGTCGGGGCCTACTGCAAGCTTTGGGTTTCCCTGTACGTGGGCAGATAGCGCGATGAGGCCGAAAAACCCGCCGCAATCATTCCATGGAGCATGGCATCCCCCAGCAGCGCGCCTGACCGGAATCAAGCGACGCCCGCGCAAGCAGTGCAAGGGGCCAAGGGCGGCGATGTGTTTAAATGCGGCGGATGTCGTGGGACTGTTTGCCGGGGATTGGGAGTTCAGGCTGCGGCTAGCCTCTCGGCGGCTTGCAAGTCGACGGTGACGAGTTTCGAGACGCCGCGTTCCTGCATGGTGACTCCGAAGAGGCGGTCCATGCGGGACATCGTCACCGCGTTGTGGGTGATGATGATGAAACGCGTGTGCGTGCGCGTGCGCATCTCTTCGAGCAGGCGGCAGAAGCGGTCGACATTGGCGTCGTCGAGCGGGGCATCGACCTCGTCGAGCACGCAGATCGGCGCGGGGCGCGAGAGGAAGACGGCGAAGATGAGCGCCGTTGCCGTGAGGGCCTGTTCGCCGCCCGACATCAGGGAGAGCTGGCCAAGGCGTTTGCCCGGGGGCGAGGCATAGATTTCGAGGCCAGCGTCGAGCGGGTCCTCGCTTTCGGTGAGGCGGAGTTCGGCGTGTCCGCCGCCGAAGAGGGCGGTGAAGAGCGAGCCGAAATGGCTGTTCACCTTCTGGAAGGCGTCGAGCAGGCGCTGGCGGCCATCCATGTTGAGGGCGTCGATGCCTTCGCGGAGTTTGGCGATGGCGGCAACGAGGTCATCGCGCTCCTCGGTCTGGAAGCCCATACGTTTCGAGATTTCGGTGAGCTGTTCGTCGGCTTCCATGTTGACGGCGCCGAGCTGGTCGCGCGCGCGGCGTAGCTGTGCGAGGCGGGTGTCAAGTGCGTGGGCGTCGGCGACGCCTTCTTCCTGCGGTGCATCGGCGTCGCCATGTTCCGCGCGCGCGGCGCGGGCGGCGGCAAGAACGGCCTGGACGCGGGCTTCGAGTTCTTCGAGGTCCTGGTCGAAGGCGGCGCGGACCTGCTCGGCAATCTCGACTTCGCGGCGGATGGCGGCTTCGAGGCGGGACTCGGTGCGGACCAACGTTTCGCGCGCACTCCCGGCGCTGTCGCGTGCGGCGCGAGCGCCGAGGTCGGCTTCGCGCAACACGGCCTCGGCTTCCGCCAGCGTATCAGCGGCGGCGCGGCGAGTGCGTTCGGCGGCTTCGAGACCGGCGGCGAGATCATCCAGCCGGGTCTGAAGCGCAGCCGGCTGGTCTTTCGCCTGATCGAAGGCGGTGCGCACGTCCGTGAGCTCTCGGGCGATCGCGTCGCGTCGCGTCGAGGCTTCGCCGCTGCGGGCGAGCCATTCCTCGCGGTCACGGGTGAGTGCGGCGCGCTGGGCGGCGGCGCGTTCGGTCTCGCGTAGGAAGCGGTCGAGCTCAGCGGCGGCGCTGCGCTCACTATCGCGCGCGGTGCGGACGTTAGCGCCGAGCTTCGCGAGAATCTCACGATCGCCATCCGATGGCGCGGCAGCGGAGGCGGCCTTTGCGGCGGCGACCGATTTGGCGGCGGCGTCGCGTTCAGCGGCGAGGCGTTGGACGGTCTCGCGCACTGAGGCGGCGCGAAGCGACAGGCGCTCCACATCCTGTTCGGCGCGGATGGAAGTTTCGTGCATCTGACTGGCGGCGCGGGTCAGCTCAGGCACGTTGCGACGTGCAGCGATGAGCGTGACTTCGGCATCAGTGAGTTGTTTGGAGGCCTTGGCGCGATCCTCGGCGGCGAGGTCGCGAGCGAGACGGGCAGTAGAGATTTCGGGAACCAGCGCGGCGCGGCGGGCGCGTTGTTCAAGCTTCTCGGCGGAGGTGAGGGGAGCGTCGGCAGTGCGCACAAAGCCGTCCCAGCGCCAGAGATCACCTTCGCGGCTAACAAGGCTCTGGCCGGGGATGAGTTGCGTCAGCAGAGCGAAACCGTCGGCGCGTTCGACGAGGCCGCATTGCGTGAGGCGTGCGTGAAGTTCGGTGGGCGCTTCCACAAGTTTGCGGAGGGGCGTTGCGCCTTCGGGCAGGCAGGCGGCGATGTCGCCGTGGCGGCCAGACCAGTGGACCGGCGATTGCGTATCGACGGGAGCGTCGAGGTCATCGTCGAGGGCGGCCGCGATGGCGCGTTCGAGGCCGGGAGCACGAATGCCGTCCATGACGGGCGGTGCGGTCGTGGCGGCCGGCTGGCGCAGGAGGCGGTCGAGGCCTTTGAGTTCGGATTCTAGCTCGCCCACTTTACGCTCCGCAGCGAGCAGCGGCGGCGTCAGACGAGCTTCGAGGGCGCGGGCGTCATCGACGGCGCGGAGGGCGGTGTTGAGCGCGGACTGTGCGGCCTGTGCTTTCTTCTCTGCGTCGGCGTGACGGACGCGCGCGGCTTCGAGCGCGGCGGTGAGTTTGGCGGGATCGCCGATGGATGCGAGTTCCTTTTCGGTGCGGCCGAGTTCGGAGACGAGGCGGGCGTGGCGTTCGTCTTCCCGCTTCACGGCGGCCTGGGCGGCGGCGGCCTCGGCCTCGGCGCGGGCGAGGGCGGTGCGGCGCTGGTCGGCTTCCTGTTCGAAAGTCTGTAGATTATTCATCGCCGTGTCGACGGCGGCGGCGAGTTCGGTCTCGCGCGCCGCCTGCGCTTTCGGATCATCAGGCGGCAGGGCGGCGAGCGCCTGGGCGGCGCGGTCGGCGCGGGTGGCGGCATCGTCGCGCTGGACGGTTTCGCGCGTGGTTGCTTCCAGCAAGCGGGTGATGTCGTGTTCTAGACGGGTCACGAGATCGCGTGCGGAGTCGCGCTCGGCTTCGAGGCGGGCCAGCTGCAGCTTGATGACGCCCAGATGGCCAGCAACTTTGGCTTCGGCGGCGCGCAGCGGCTCGATGGAGTCGCGGGCTTCCAGCTCGGCAGTCGTGGCGCGCGTGACAGTGAAGACGGTCTTCTGTTCGTCGATCCTCGCCTGCTCGAACGCTTTGCGTGCGTCGATCGTTTCGATCACAGCGCCGCGCCAGCGGGCGGCGCCGAGGCGGGCTTCAAGCGCGGCGATCTCATCCGACAGCATGCGGTACTTGCGGGCCTTGCTGGCCTGGCGCTTGAGGGAGGTCGCCTGCCGTTCGACCTCGGCCATGATGTCGGCCAGCTTGGCGAGGTTGTCGTCGGCGGCCTTCAGTTTCAGTTCGGCTTCGTGACGGCGCGCGGCGAGACCGCCGATGCCGGCCGCTTCCTCGAGAATACGCCGGCGGTTCTGCGGCTTGGCGCCGATCAGCTCACTAATCTGGCCCTGACGGACGAGGGCGGGCGAGTTTGCGCCTGTCGAAGCGTCGGCGAAGAGCAGCTGCACATCCTTGGCGCGCACAGTGCGGCCGTTGATACGATAGGACGAGCCAGCGCCGCGGCGGAGCATGCGGCGGATCTCGATCTTTTCTTCGTCATTGAATTCGGCCGGCGCAGAGCGCTCCGAGTTGTCGAGCAGGAGCGTGACTTCCGCCATCTCGCGGGCGGGACGCGCGTCGGCGCCGGAGAAGATGAGGTCGTCCATCTCGCCGCCACGCATGGCGCGCGCCGAGGTGGCGCCCATGGCCCAGCGCAGGGCTTCGAGCAGGTTGGACTTGCCGCAGCCATTGGGGCCGACAATGCCGGTCAAACCCTCTTCGATCGGCACATCCACCGGATCGACGAAGGACTTGAAGCCCGCGATCTTGAGGCCGATCAGGTGCACGCGTGGTTCCGTTACGCCCTGAAAACTGGGGCTTTCGTGGCTCTAGGGGTGGCGGGCGGCGGGGTCAATGGCTGTCGCCGGTGGGGCGATGGCTCCTTCAGCTTCGAACAATCAACTAACCCGCACCCCGACTTTCGTCGGGAAGAGCGGGACTCGAAGTTGGCTATTGTGGCAAGGCAACACCGGCCTTTGCCAGTTGGGCGTCGATGGCGGCGGACAGGTCTTCCAGTGTCTGGTCGACGTCCTTGCCGGCGATCACGAAAGTCGGCGTGGAGGTGACGAAGGCAGGGGCCCCTTTCAGGAACGCGCGGAGGGTGGCGTCGATCGACTTGTCGTCAATGCACGTGCCAACCTGATCGGCGTTGAGGCCATGGCGGGCGCCTAGGTCGCGCAGGTTCTTCTGCAGGCGCCAGGGATTGCCGCCGGATTCGATGATCTCGTTCTGGTGGTCGAAAAGATCGTCAATGACAGCGAAGAACTTGTCCTCGCCGGCGCAGCGCGCGATCGCCGCGCCGGCCATCGAGATCGGAGCGGGCGGCGTCGGCAGTACGACCCAGGCGAGCCTTGCTTTGCCTGTGTCGATGTATTTCGCCTTGAACTCGGGGAAGACCTGTTCATGGAAGGCGCGGCAGTGGCCGCAGGTCGTGGAGGCGTATTCCGTGACGAGCACCGGCGCGTTGGGATTTCCCATCACCGGCTGGCCGAGGAAGGGCGAGATCGGCACTGTGGCGAAGGGCTCGGGCTCGCGCGGCTCCTCGCACGCGGCGAGCATCAACGCGGCGGCGGCGAAGGCCAGGCGGGTGCGGTCCATCTGTTGCGCTACGATGGCGGAGTTGCGGGAGGCGTTACGCCGGGCGTCGCAGCGGACGATGGCGTCGGCGTCGACGTCGGCGTGGGCGTCGTGGCGCCGGCGGGCGCGGGATTGCCGAGCTTCTTCTCGATCGCCGCGACGACTTCTTCCCAGGTCGGGTTGCTCACGACTTCATCGTTGATGAAGATGGTCGGGGTAGAGTTCACGCCCTTCGCATTGCCGTCGGCCTGAGACTTCAGGATCGAGGCCTTCAGGTCGGGCTGGTGGTCGATGCAGGTGAGGATCTGGTCCTGCGTCAGCCCGAATTTCTGGCCGATCTGGTTCAGCACCGGCAGCGCCGCTCCGGTCTGGGCGGCTGTGAGCAGGTCGTACTGGCGCGTAAAGAATTCATCGACCATGTCGACGTATTTCGCCTCGCCACCGCAACGCGCGACCGACGCAAAGAGGACGCCTATCCCGGCGCCATCGATCGGGAAGTCCCGATAGATCAGCTTGACCTTGCCGGTGTCGAGATACTGCGCTTTCAGCTTGGGCAGCTCCCACTTCCAGAAATCGCGGCAATGGGTGCAGGTGAGGGCCGCGTATTCGATCATGGTGACCGGCGCGTTCGGATCGCCGATCGGAACGTCGCCAAGAACTGGCGTAACGGCGACGGGCGTAAAGGCGCCGGCCTGCGGCTTCTGCTCGGAGCAGGCGGCCGCGAGCGCGAGCGTCGCGGCGAAGGCCAGCGTGAGCAGGCGGCGGATGGCTTGGGCGGACATGGGCGTTCCCTCGTTATCTCAGCCGGTTTTGACCAAAGCGGGGCGGCTGGTCAACGTGGCGGCCAGAAGCAGCTAGCCCTTGCGCAGCCCCGTAAGCACGGCTTCACCAAGCTGGGCGAGGGCGCTGCGGATGGCCCGGTTCTGGACCGGGGCGAGGCGTTTCAGCAGCGCTTCG
The DNA here is from genome assembly GCA_947474455.1 of Hyphomonadaceae bacterium. Classification (GTDB taxonomy): domain Bacteria; phylum Pseudomonadota; class Alphaproteobacteria; order Caulobacterales; family Hyphomonadaceae; genus UBA7672. The sequence goes on from CANJIL010000001.1 coordinate 225,447, forward strand.
CGCTGTTCGGACGTCAGCGGGCGGGGGATGATCAGGGCAAGCTGCTTGGGCGCGGCGGTTTGGACGAGCTTAATCGAGGTGATCTTAGAGCCGGATGCGAGGTTGACCCTCTCCAGGATGTGATCCCTGGCGTGCTGGATGATCGGGGCCGCGGCGGAGGGAACGCGCAAGTGAAGCACGCCGCCGTCCTTGCCGCGGGAGACCCGGACGGGCTGGGCAATGGCCGCGATCCGCAGGCCGACGATCTCGTTCCAGCGGGACTGCAGGGTTTCGGGCGCCGGGCCGGCCTCCTTGAGGAGTGGGCGGAGGGCGCGGGCGAGAGCGACGCCCATCGGCTTGGCGGGGCGGTAGACTGGAATGGCATGGGTCTGCGCCAGCCGAGCCTCAGCCTCGCGCTCCTTTTCCCACTTGTTCCAGTCGGTGGTCATGACCCTTCTTGCCAGCATTCGGGTTTCGTCGGAATGGCCACGGGCAGATAGTCTTCGGGTCACATGACCGCTCACAACCTCAGAAAGATGCTCACCGCAGTGGATCGCTGGTACCGGCGGCACGCGCGAGTGCTACCGTGGCGGGTTGGGCCGGAGGCGCGGGATCAGGGTGTGAAGCCGGACCCCTATCTGGTGTGGCTGTCCGAGGTGATGCTGCAGCAAACGACAATTCCTCATGCTGCGCCCTACTTCGAGGCGTTCCGGAAGCGCTGGCCGAACGTGAAGAAGCTGGCCGCTGCTTCGTGGGAAGATGTGTCGGCGGCGTGGGCTGGGCTGGGTTATTACAGCCGTGCGCGCAACCTGTATGCCTGTGCACAAGTGCTTGCGCAGCGGCGCGGTTTTCCACAGGACACGAAGGGGTTGCGGGAGCTTCCTGGTGTTGGACCTTACACGGCGGCAGCCATAGCCTCGATTGCGTTCGATGAGCGGATCGCACCGGTCGATGGGAATATTGAGCGGGTTGTGTCGCGACTGTGGGCGATCGGATCAGACGGGACGGAAAAGGGCTGGCGTGCGGCCAAGGTCGAGATTGGCGAGCGAGCACAGGCGCTGGCTGACGCGCTGCCGGCGGATCGCCGTGCGGGAGATTTGGCGCAGGCGTTGATGGATCTGGGCGCGACCCTCTGCACGCTGCGCAAGCCGAACTGTCCCATCTGTCCGCTTAATCCGATGTGCGCGGCGCGGGCCGAGGGCGAACCAGAGCACTATCCGGCGAAAGCCGAGAAGAAGGCCGTACCGACGCGGCTTGGGTCAGCGTACGTACTGGTGCGGGGCGAGGAGGTGCTGCTGGTGCGTCGCCCGCCGAGCGGATTGCTCGGTGGGATGATGATGCCTCCCGGAAGTGTGTGGAGTGAAGAAAAGCTGTTTGATCCGCTTGAGGGCGCGCCGGGGAAATTTGCGTGGGAGCATGTCGGCGAAGTGCGGCACGTGTTCACGCACTTCGCTCTGAAACTGGACGTCTGGCGTGCGCAGGCGCCGGCGCGGGCGAAGGCGGCGGGCGAGTGGATGAAAGCGAAAGATGCGCTGGCGGCCTTGCCGACCGTAGGGCGCAAAGTGGTGGCGCTGGCGGTCGGCGGCGGCAACCGGCGTGACTCGGCGTCCTGAGCGGAGCATCCTGTGCTCTGGCAGGGAGGCGATCATACTTGATCACATCGGACTGAAAGTGGCTGACATTGAACGCGCGCGGGCATTCTACGATCAGGCGCTGAAGCCGCTCGGCGTCAGCGTCCTTATGGACATGTCGGCCGCGGTGACGGGATCGACGCCATTTCTGGGATACGGTGAAGGCCGCAAGCCCTGCTTCTGGGTCAGCCAGGGGGCGCAAGCGACCGAGTTTCTGCATGTTGCCTTCGTTGCGGACAGCTGCGCGCAGGTGAACGCTTTCTATCTTGCAGCGATGGCGGCGGGCGGGCGCGACAATGGCCCGCCCGGGCCAAGGCCGCACTACCACGCAAGCTACTACGGCGCATTCGTACTCGACCCGGACGGGCACAATATTGAGGCCGTCTGTCACAAGCCTGAATAGAATTCGGCTAACGGCCCAAACGATAGCAGCTCAGCCGGAGAGTGCGGCGATGTAACGGGTACGGAGCACTTTCTTGTCGATCTTGCCTGTGGCAGTGAGCGGGACCGCGTCGAAGAAGACGACGTCCGGCTTCCACCATTTGACGATGCGCGACTCAAGGAAGGCGTAGACATCGGCCTCGCTTACCGACGCGCCATCGTGGCGTTCGATGACAAGGATGGGGCGCTCTTCCCATTTCGGATGCGGCACGCCGACCACGGCTGCAATCTTCACTCCGGGGCACGCGACCGCAACGTTCTCGAGATCGATGGACGAGATCCATTCGCCGCCGGACTTGATGACGTCCTTCTTGCGGTCGGTGATTCGCATGAAGCCATGGGTGTCGATGGTGGCGATGTCGCCGGTGTCGAACCAGCCGTCTTGATCGGCCGCGTCTTCGTCCATCCGGAAATAGCGCTGCACGGTCCACGGGCCGCGAACGAGAAGCGCGCCTGACGCTTCGCCATCCCAAGGTAGGTCGGCGCCGTCATCGTCGACGATCTTGAGTTCGATGCCGAACTGCAGGCGGCCCTGGCGCGTCCAGATCGCCTCGTTTGTCGCCTCTTCACCCAACGCTGCGAGCTCGGGCGTGGGGGTAGCGACGACCCCAAGCGGACAGGTTTCCGTCATGCCCCAGATCTGCAGGACGGTGACGCCGAATTTCTTCTGGAACGTCTCGGCCATCGCGCGCGGCACGGCCGAGCCGCCGATGACGAGGCGTTGCAGCGTGGCTGGCGTCTGGCCGGTTTTTTCAAGCTGGGCGAGATACATTGTCCAGATTGTGGGGACGCCGCCGGAGAAGGTGACGCCCTCGTTGACGATGAGTTCCTGCAAGCTCGCGCCATCCATCTTGTCACACGGCATGACGAGCTTGCAGCCGTTGATGGGGGCGGTGAACGGAAGCCCCCACGCAGTGGCGTGGAACAGGGACGAGCAGGGCATTACAACATCGAATGCGGTAAAGCCGAATGCGCCGGCCAGTCCCGCTGCCATTGCGTGAAGCACGACGGCGCGGTGTGAATAGAGGACGCCTTTCGGGTCGCCCGTGGTGCCTGACGTGTAGCAGAGGAATGCGCCGGCGTTCTCGTCGGTTCTTGTCCAGGCGATCTCCGGGCTTTCAGCGACGAGAAGGGATTCATAACCGCGCGCGTTCACTATTCCGGGCGTGTGGCGTTGCTCATCGGACAGCATGATGAAGGCGCGAATGCCCGGAAGCTGCGGCGCAAGACGCTCGACCAGAGGCAGGAAGTTGCGGTCGAACAGCAGAATGCCGCTTTCGGCGTGGTTGAGCGTGTAGGCGATCTGCTCGTCGAACAGGCGCGGGTTCACCGTGTGCAGGACGCCGCCTATGCCGGGGACGGCGTAGAACAGTTCGAGATGCCGGTGGGTGTTCCACGCCAGCGTGGCGACGCGATCGCCCGGCTTTACACCCAGACGTTTCAGGGCGTTTGCGGCTTGCGCGGAGCGGCGCAGGCAGCCAGCGTAGTCGTAGCGCCAGATCGGTTCATCAACGAGGCGGGAGACGATCTCACGCCGTGCGTGGGCGGAGGCTGCGAACTTTAGGATATCGATAATCTGCAGCGGCGGCGTCTGCATCAGGCCGGTGCTCATGGGCGCTCCTCGAATAGTCTCGCAGGCAGCTTAGCGCAGATTCAAGAGTTGTTCAGTCGTTGGTTTGCTGCGGCTGCACGCGCAGCGACCAGAGCCATTGGTGCAAGTGAGTTCGCCGCGCGTGTGAGTTCGCCGCGCGCGTTCGCGCTGACCCGAAGGGCGAACATCGAAACGGTCTGTCGTGCGCCCAAGTAAGGCGATGCCGGTTGCTTAGTGCGGAGCAGGCGCCGCTGGTGCAGGCGGCGGTGCGACCACAGGCGCGGCCGGGGCTGGAGCGCCGGGAGCCGGCGAGGTCTCGCCCGGAACAGCAGCGGGAGCAGCGCCATCGGCAGGAGCCGCGGGAGCGGGGCCATCAGCGGGCGGAGCCGCGCCGCCTGCGGCAGGAGCCGTCGCCGAAGCCGGAAGCGGGGCGGGCAGCGGCACGCTTTCGCTGCCGAGTGTGCGCAGGTACGCGATAAGGTTCGCGCGGTCCTGCTGGCCGGTGAGGCGGCTGTTGATGCCGGCGAAGTTCATCGCCGTGCCCGCCGCGAAGTCTTTCGGACGTTCGATGAAGTGATCGAGGTTCTCGTAGGTCCAGGCGCCCTCGTGCTCCGAGAGCGAGCCATTGCCTGTCGAATACTTGAACCCCTCGTGCGAGGCGATGTCGCGGCCAAGAACACCATAGAGGTTCGGGCCCTGCATGTTGGCGCCGCCCTGAGTGAAGGTATGGCACTGGAGGCACTTTTTGTGCTGCTCCTCGCCCTTCGCGACGTCGGCGTTGGAGATCAGTGTGAAGTAGTCGCGCACTTCCGGAGCAGTGGACTCGCCTGCGGCAACCGGCTCCGGCACGTCGACGAGATAGCCCGGCTTTTCATGATGCGCAGTGTGGAACAGGGCGTGTGAGGCCTCGTTCAGGCCGATCACCGCGAGACCGGTCCCGAGGATGCAGAAGGCGATCTTGTTGAAGCCCAGATCACTCATGGTCTGACCGTGCTCCAGTCCCTGAAAAGCGGGGCCCCAAAAACGTCGACTCGCGCCCGCACGCGCCGCGCTTTCTGGCATTTTAGGGGTGGGGCGGCAACCGGTGGAAGCCCGACGAAATGACGCACAGCAAAACGGGCTAAACCCCTATTTCGGTTGCTCTCTTACGCGCGTTGGTAGCATAGAGGCCGCATGGGCAAGATTGCTTTCCAAGGGGAGTTGGGCGCCAACTCCCATATCGCCTGCCGCGAGGTCTATCCCGACCTCGAACCCTTGCCGTGCGCGACGTTCGAGGATGTTTTCGCGGCGGCTGCCAGTGGCGATGCCGAACTGGCCATGATCCCTGTGGAAAACTCCATTGCCGGCCGGGTGGCGGATATCCACCACCTCCTGCCGACGTCGCCACTGCACATCGTCGCCGAGCATTTCATGCCGATCCGCTTCCAGCTGATGGGCCTGAAAGGCGCGAAGCTGGAGAGCATCACGGGCGCCCACAGCCACATCATGGGGCTTGGCCAGTGTAGAAATTTCCTGCGGACGCGCGGAATCAAGGCGAAAACCGCAGCCGATACGGCCGGGGCCGCACGTGAAGTGGCGGAGGCCGGCGATCCCACTCAGGCGGCTATTGCGCCGCGGCTGGCTGCGGAAGTCTACGGCCTCGATATCCTTGCCGAGAACATCGAGGATGCGGCCCACAACACCACACGTTTCGTTATTATGACCCGCGATGCAGGCCTGCCCGAGAAGACGTCCGGCGTGACGTGGGTGACGGCCTTCGTCTTCCGCGTACGTAACGTGCCGGCCGCGCTCTACAAGGCAATGGGCGGGTTCGCGACCAACGGTGTGAACATGACCAAGCTGGAAAGCTATCAGCTCGGCGGGTCATTCAACGCGACGCAGTTCTATTCCGAGGTCGAGGGCCATCCCGACGATCCGGCCGTGCAGCGGGCGCTCGAGGAGCTGGGGTTCTTCTCGACCCAAGTACGCCACCTCGGAGTTTTCCCAGCGCATCCCTATCGGTCGACGGCGGCCGGACGGGCGTAAGAGACCGTTTACCATGACAATCCTGCCACGGACGGATTCTGCCCTTTCAAGGTCACAATTGGGGAGCGGAAATCATGTCCGGGCGTTGTCCAGACGCACGCATATCCCGATTTTCAGCCATTGAATCGCGCGTTTTAGGGCATTCAAAGTACCCGGTTAGTATTCGTGCGGTCGACGGAAGAATTCGCCACGTTTCTGACATAAACGTTGAACCAAGCACAACTTTCTCTACTTGGTGTGGCGCCTACGCAACCTACTCGGGTTTAATCCTGAACTTGAGAGGAACTGGTTTGTCGCGCGTCTATTTAGGCTGCATACCACCCTACGCTGGGTGGTTAGTTGAGACGAGACGGAAGCCTCCTCGAGTTAGGGGGCAACGAAGCGGCTCAGAGCTGAAACCAGAGCGGGTATCACCGGTGGGATCACGTAACGCCGCCGGAACCCTGCTCCAGACACAACTGGAGTCTTCCCCATGAAACTGAAACTTGCCCTTGCTGCGGCGTCGATGCTCGTCGCCCCGGCCTTCATGACTGCCAACGCGCAACAGTCCAACGTCTACGTCTCGGGCGGTTATACGCAATTCGACGGTGACGGCGGCGCTGAACTCGGCGGCATAACCGGTCGTGTTGGCGTCGGATTTGGACCGAACTTCGCTGTCGAAGGCGAAGGCTCCTTCGGTGTGAAAGACGACAGCGGCACAGAGCTCGACAGCGAACTCGGCATCTTCGCCGTCGGTAAGCTGCCGATCAGCCCGCAGCTCGAACTTATTGGCCGTGTAGGCGCGTCGCGCATCGAAACGTCGCCAGGTGGCGATTTAGATGGCCTTGCCTATGGCGCCGGCGCCCAGTGGAACCTGACGCCGGTAGACGGCATCCGCGGCGACTGGACCCGTCACGACTATGACGAAGGCGATGTCGATGCGTGGACGCTGTCCTACGTCCGCGGCTTCTAACCAGTCTCTCTCGCAAGAGACCGTCTGATACGAGACACCCCGCGAGCGATCGCGGGGTGTTTTCCTTTTTGCTCATCGTGGTGCAAGGATCGGCGCACGGGAGGACTGCGTGACCGAGCTCACGATCCAGCCGCTTGCCGGTGCAGACATTGATGGCCTGAACGAGGCCTATGCCATTTATCACGACGCGATCGAGCTGTCCGAGCAACGCACAGAAGCCGTGTTCAAGGCGCTGGCCGATCGGCCAGACTACCGGTTTCTCGTCGCCCTGCGTGGAACGGCGATGGCGGGTGTCGCAGTGTCATATATTCCGCGCGAGAGTGATTTCTGGCTGTTCGAATACGCGGCTGTTGCGAAGGCGGAGCGGGGCGCGGGGGTTGGCGCGCGGCTGTTCATGGCGAGTCGGCTGACGGCGGGCCTTGGCCGTGTGGGGCTGATCGAAGTGGATGTCGACACGGGAACAGCGGGGCAGGCGCAAAGGCTAGCCTTCTACGCGCGGTTAGGGTGCAGGCGATTGCGTGGGCTGGATTACCTCCTGCCGCTTGAAACGTTCGGTCAGCCACCGCCGATGTGCCTTCTGGCGCTTGCGCCGCCGGGTGTGGCGTTTATCGGTGTAGACACGATCGAACGCTGGTTGCGCGGCATCTACGCCGACGTCTATGACAGGCAGCTCGATGATCGCCGCTTAGCGCGCATGATCGATCCGTTGCCGGACGACGTCGCGCTCGAGGCGCTTTAGCTTCGCTCAAGCCAGGCCTTGATGACGTGGTGAGCGATGGCGAAGCTGGGCGGCGCTAAGGCTTCCGGGTTCGCTCCAGCCATCATTGCTGCGGTTTCTTCGCGCGTGAACCAGCGAGCGGCTTCGAGTTCCATGGCGTCGACCGTGATGTTTTCACCATCGGCTTCGAGAATGAGGCCGATCATCAGCGAGGACGGGAACGGCCAGGGCTGGCAGAACAGATAGTCGGCGCGGGTGGAGCAGCGGATGCCGGCCTCCTCGAAAATCTCCCGCGCGGCGGCCTGCTCGATGGTTTCTCCGGGTTCAACGAAGCCGGCAAGGCACGACCAGAAACCGGGACGCCAAGCGGCCTGCCGTCCGAGCAGGCATTTATCGGCCCGCACAGCGAGCATGATCGCGACAGGGTCGACGCGCGGAAAATGCTCCATTCCGCAGGCGGCGCATTTTGATTTCCAGCCGGCCTCCTCGATACGGGTGGGCGCGCCGCAGTTGGCGCAGAAACCGTGGCGACGGCGCCATTCGAAAAGCGCGCGGGCTGTCGCCGCCGCTCCGCCATCAAACGCGTTCATAGCGGAGGCCGCGACTCGGAAATCCTCGAACACGCCAAGACCGGCGATGGGGGACGCATCGACGCTGAACGATGATGGCAGTTCGAGTGCGTAGACGGGTGCGCCTTGCGCGGTCTGGCCGAGAAACACACGGGTTGCGTTCGGACAAAGTGTTCCGGCCTGCGCGCCAAGCCATTGCAGCGGTCGACCGGGCGCAAGGCGGGCACCGACTTGCGCAGGCGCGGAAGGCGGCCCCGATCCTTCGACGAGCGGCAGGCCTTCGCGCATTAGCAGGATCTGAACGTCAGGTGATGCGAAGGCGGCATCAAGCCATTGAGGATCCCGCCGACGATGGGCGGCGCGTTCCAGCCCCGCCGGAACCAGCGGTATGGCGGCTGCGGCCTCGGACAATGGCACGGCTCAGAGCTTCCTGATGTTCGACCGGAAGCTGCGTATCGCACGATGTCCGGCGAGGGCGCCATAGATGATGAAGGCGATGACGGAAAAACCGGCCCAAGCGATGCAGAACCACTTGAGGAAGTTCATGAAGTCCGCGCCTTCGAGATATCCCCTGTCTATCCCACTGAGCATCACGCCCGCGCCTGCGAGGAAGAACATGGCGGATGTGGCTAGGTATTTGAGGAAGGCGTCGAGGGCGGGCCGTCGGCGCAGATAATAGCGCACCGGGAATACGAGCGCGCCATAGAGGCCTGCGAAGGCGAGGCAGTACAAGGCGATGACGGCGACGCCGCGATCCGACGTATCGGGCGTATATTGGCCGGCTGTGGTGATGAGCTGCCAAGCCGCGATGGCTATCCAGCCGGGCACGAGAAAAAGCCAGTCGATATAGCGGAAGGGCGGAATGTCCGGCAATTTCCCGATCGGCTTTCCTCCGGAGCCGGCCCGGCCAACATAATCCTTCGTTTTGGTCGACGCTGTGCGGCCCGGATCGACAGCTTCGTGGATTAGCTCGCCAATCGCATCGTCGAGCTTCTGTTCTTTGTCCTTGAGCGTCTGTTCGCGCGCCGGCGCTGCCGCCTGGGGCGGCGGTGCGGCCAACTTCTTCGATTTCAGGACTTCGTCAGTACGCCCGCTGGCGAGACCGCCCTCCGACTTGCCGGCGAGCCTGGCGAGGTGTTCGACCAACTCATCGATATGCGCCATCGGATCGGGGAAGACCTGGATCCAGTTGCGGTCGGCGAGTTCATAGAGATAGGCGCCGCGCGGCTGGGTGTTCTCGATCAGGATCGGAACGACCGGTTTGGCCAGGGAGTCGGCGACCGCAAGTTCCTTCTTCAGCTGGCGGGAGGAGTTGCACTCCTCCGAGAAGAAGATCGCCAGCATGTCCGAATTGGTGAGGGCTTCGACGATGGTTTCGCGCCAGTCGGCGCCGCCTTCGATATCGGCGTCGTACCAGACGCGAACGCCGCGCGCCTCAAGCCGGCGCACCACCGATGCGACCAGTTCACGGTCCGCCCGCCGGTAGCTGACGAAGATCTCGTACTTATTCGCTGTCGCAGCCATGACGAGGCGCCCCACGCGCTGGCGGTTTAAGAGGCCTTGGGCCCGTTTTGGTCGATTCTGCCAGCATGGCTATCCCGCGCACTTAAAATCAGCGATTCAGCCTCAGCATTGCAGACGGAGCTTCATGTTCCTATAACACCAGTGCAGGTTGGTTGCGGACGAGCGGTTCGCCAACTCGGTCAGGTCCGGAAGGAAGCAGCCGTAACGAGTTTAGCTCGGGTCGCGACCAGCCTGCGCCCTCATCGCCTGAAGTGCTCCACATCCGCATTTTGCCAACGGGTTGGCGATTCCGCGCCTGATGCGCCATATAGGGATCATGGCCTCTAAAAAGCCCCCGAAACCCCCGTCCGACGGACCGGAAGGCGATGTTGCGGAACCCCGCGACACGATGACCGCGTCGATGTTCGCGGATGATGGTCCGCTGGGCCCGCCAGCCTATCAGGTGTTAGCTCGCAAATATCGGCCGACGCGGTTCGAGGATCTGGTCGGCCAGGAAGCCATGGTCCGGACGCTTACCAATGCGTTCAGGACTGGGCGCATAGCACATGCTTTCATGCTGACCGGCGTGCGCGGCGTGGGAAAGACCACGACGGCGCGGTTGCTGGCGCGCGCATTGAATTACCGAACGAGAGATTGGGAATCGAACACCGAGGGCAAAACTCTCGTCGACCACCCTTTCATGAATCTTGACCCCCCTGGAGAGCACTGCGCCTCGATCATGGAGTCGCGTCATCCTGATGTGCTGGAGCTCGACGCGGCGTCGCACACGGGCGTGTCCGACATGCGCGACCTGCTGGACGGCGCGCGCTATGCGCCGGTGAGCGCGCGCTACAAGATCTACATCATCGACGAAGTTCACATGCTGTCGACGGCGGCATTCAATGCGCTCCTGAAGACGCTGGAAGAACCGCCGCCGCATGTGAAGTTCATCTTTGCCACCACTGAAATCCGCAAAGTGCCGGTGACGGTGCTTTCGCGGTGTCAGCGTTTCAACCTGCAGCGCTTCTCAACCGAGGCCCTGACAGAGCATCTAGCGAACATCTGCAAGGCGGAAGGCGCGAAGGTTGCGCCCGAGGCGCTCGCGCTGATCGCGCGGGCCGCGGAAGGATCGGCGCGCGATGCGCTGTCGATCCTGGATCAGGCGATCGTGCAGGGCGACGGGAAAGAGGCCAGCGTCGAGCAGGTGCGCGACATGCTCGGCCTGGCGGACCGGTCGCGCGTGCTGGACCTGATGGAAAAGATCATCGCTGCTGACCATCAGGCGGCATTGACCGAAGCAGCGGCCCTGCTCGAGCAGGGCGCCGATGCGCCGGTGCTGATCAAGGATCTGATGGACAGCGTGGTCGAAATCTCGCGCGCCCAGGCGCTCAAGGATGGTTATGCCTTCGTCGGCCCGGCCGACTGGGGCAAGCGAACGAAAGCCATGGCGGCGCAGCTTTCACCTGCGCAGTCGGCGCGAATGTGGCGATTGCTCCTGCAAGGATTCGAGGATTGCGCGCGGGCGCCGGATCCGTCGGCGGCCGCGCAGATGGTCGTGTTGAGGATGGCCGCTGCCGCGAGCCTGCCCTCGCCGGAAGACGCCATGCAACTCATGGCGGGTGGGGCCGCTGTGCCGACCCCAAAGTCCCGACCTGAGCGCGAGCCTGTGCGAGCCGAAGCGCCTACGGCGTCAGCGACCGTGGCGCAAGACGATCATCACCACCCCGTCGTCCGCATGTCGTCGCTGCACGAGATCATCGCAGAGCTCGAAGTGCGGCGGGAAGCCTCGCTGAAATATGAGATCGAGCGTTTCGTCCGGCCGGCCGAAATCGACTTCGGACACTTCCGTTATTCGGCGGCGCCGAACACGCCATCGAACCTGTCGCAGAAGATCAAGGACTGGCTGGAAAGCGTCAGCGGCGTCGAGTGGGAAGTGTTGCAGTCCGATGACGGCGGGCCAGAGAGCACCAGCGAGAAACGCAAGCGCAGGGGCCGCGAGAAGTTGCAGGCCGCGCAAGCGCATCCGCGCATCGCCGAGGCTCTGCGGCTGTTTCCCGGCGCGCGCGTGCTGCGCGTCGACGACCCAGATGCACAGGAAGAAATGGACGATGCACCCGAGCCGGCGCGGGCAAATATCATCCATGTCGATTTCGGCCATCGCGAGAGGGTCGAAGGAATCGTACCTGATCTCGAAGAGCGCGAGGACGACGAATGAAAGACCTGTCCGACATCATGCGTCAGGCACAGCAGATGCAGCAGCGCCTGCAGGAGGCGCAAGAGAAGATGGAGCAGCTCACCGCCGAGGGGGCCTCGGGCGGCGGGCTGGTGAGGGTAACGCTGAGGGGCAAGGGCGAGCTGGCCGCGCTTGTCATCGATTCGTCGCTGATGACGCCGGGCGATCGGGAGATGGTCGAGGATCTGGTAAAGGCCGCTCACGCCGATGCGCGACGTAAGCTGGATGATGCAATGGCCGAGGCGATGAAGAACGCGACGGGCGGCTTGGGCGGCATGCTGCCGGGGTTCAAACTGCCGTTCTGATCACGGCCCGCCGCCAGGCTTTTCGCCATCGACGCTATCGACCCTCTGCCGCAGCGAGAATTTCGGCGTTGGGGTGATATGTGGCGCTGTCTCTTCTTCCTGCTTTTTCTTGGGCGCCGGTCGGATGCGGCGGAAGATACGATAGGCAAGGACGCAAAAGAGGAGACCGGCGCCGCCGAAGAACAACCACGGCATGTTGTGCGAGTTCATGACGATATCGCCAACGAAGTTCAATCCGCCTGGCGTAAATCCGAGGATTAGCAATATCGTCGGCGCTGCCACGCCGATAACGATCAGGGCGATTTCTCTGAATTTCAGATCCATGTATGCAGTTTATCACAATGGACGGCGACTTTCGCAAGAGAAGCCCCCGCCTGAGGTTTCGGTTGGCCGCAGGTTCGGGCTAGAAGGTCGCCATGTCATTGCGCATTGCCTTCATGGGGTCGCCCCAGTTTTCCGTTCCGACACTGGAGGCCATCCTGGCCGCCGGGCACGATGTAGCCTGCGTCTATTCTCAGCCGGCTCGGCCGGCGGGTCGCGGCAAACAGCTTACCAAGACGGCCGTGCATGAGGCCGCGGAGCGTCATGGCCTCGCGGTCCGCACACCGGAGAATTTCAAGGCCGCCGCCGATCGTGAAGCTTTCGCCGCGCTGAAGGTCGATACGGCGGTGGTGGTGGCCTATGGGCTGTTGCTGCCGAAGGCCATTCTCGAGGCGCCTCGACTGGGCTGTTTCAATATTCACGGCAGCATCCTGCCGCGCTGGCGAGGCGCCGCGCCGATCCACCGCGCCGTGATGGCGGGCGACAAGATCACCGGCGTGCAGGTGATGAAGATGGATGTGGGTCTCGATACGGGTCCGGTGATGCTGACGGCGACCACTCCCATCTCCGGAGACGACACAACCGGCGATGTGCACGACCGGCTTTCCGCGCTCGGCGCAGGCCTTATGATCGAAGGGCTTGCACTGCTTGAGGCTGGGCCGGTGACTCTGCATCCACAAGCGGAAGAAGGCGTCACCATCGCGACCAAGGTGAACCCGGCGGAAGCGCGGATCGATTGGGCGAGGCCGGCTGCGGATGTCAGCGCGCATGTGCGCGGCCTGTCTCCCTTCCCGGGCGCATGGTTCGACCTGGATGGGCAACGCATCAAGGTGCTGCATGCGAAGACTGAACCTGGCCGGGGTAAACCGGGCGAGGTGCTAGATGACGGCCTACTGGTCGCTTGCGAGAGTGGGGCTGTGCGCCTTACCCGCTTGCAGAGAGCCGGGAAGGGGCAGATGACTGCTGTGGAATTCCAACGCGGGGCGCGCATAAGCGGGGGGCGGCATCTGACGTGAAGGAGTCGGCGTGTCCGAAGCAAGAACCCGGATCATGATCGAGGCGGACAAGCCGGCCGTGCAGGATCTCACGACGCGCGCCTTCGGTCAGCCCGATGAAGCGCGCATCATCCAGCAGCTCGAGCGCGACGGTGACGCCGATCTGCAAATGGTTGCCGAGTTGGATGGTCAGATCGTTGGTCACATCCTGTTTTACGGCATGGGCGTGTTCGGCAAGGTGAGCGCTGTGGGGCTTGGGCCGATGTGTGTTGATCCATGGGTGCAGAAGGAAGGCATCGGTTCAAAGCTCGTGACAGCCGGGCTGAAAGAAATGCATGACATGGGCGCGTCCATCATCTTCGTGGTGGGACATGACTGGTTCTATCCGAAGTTCGGTTTCACCGTGGAGGCGGCGGCGGAGTTCGAGACGCCGCTGAAGGGACCTCACTTCATGGCGCGTCGTTTCCGCTTTGGCCCGCCCATGTCGGGAAGGCTGATCTTTCCGGACGCGTTCGGGGTTCCCATTGCCCCGCTATAAGCTGACGTTGGAATACGATGGCGGCGCTTTCGCGGGCTGGCAGCGGCAGGACGGCGCGCCTTCCGTGCAGCAGGCGCTCGAGGAGGCAGCCGAAGCGCTCGATGGCGCGCCGGTTCAAGTGATCGGCGCCGGGCGGACGGATGCCGGCGTGCACGCGACAGGACAGGTCGCCCATCTCGACCTCCGCAAGGAGATCCGGGCGGGCAAGGTGCGGGATGCGCTGAACGCCCATCTGCGGCCGCACGTTATTTCCGTCCTGGAATCGGAGGACGCTCCGGCCGACTTCCACGCGCGGTTCGACGCGACGGGCCGCAGCTATTTCTATCGCATCAAAAACCGGCGGCCTGAGCTCGCGCTCGATCGCGGCAGGGCATGGCGGGTCCCCGTGGAACTGGACGTAGACGCGATGCATCGGGCCGCGCAGGTACTGATTGGGCGCCACGATTTCTCGACCTTTCGCGACAGCAAGTGTCAGGCTGACACGCCAGTAAAAACACTCGATGCGATCAGCGTTGAGCGACAGAGTGAGGAAATCATCGTGCGCACCACGGCGCGCTCGTTCCTGCACCGGCAGGTGAGGTCGATCGTTGGCTCGCTTGTCGATGTTGGGCGCGGGCGCGAGTCAGTCGCGTGGATCGCAGAGGTTCTTGCCGCGGCCGATCGCACGAAATGTGGGCCGGTTGCGCCGGCAGAAGGCCTCTATCTGGCGTCCGTATCCTACGAACCGCGGAAGAATCAGTAGTCCTTCTTCCAGCGGACAGCGATCTTCGTGTCGCCATTGGCCTGAGCGGACGAGATGATGGAAAGCTCCTTCCGGGGCTCCCATTCGACTTCTGCGCCGACGCCGCCTGTGCCCCCTGCGCCCGCCTGCACGTAGACGTCATCCGCGATATACTTCCCGGCTGAGACGGTCGCGATGCCGCCTTCTGCGCCGAAGCTGACGCGGTCGAGCCCGGTCGCGCGACGAACCAGGCCGACAGGATCGAAGCCCGCCTGGCCGCCAGCCAGCTGTGCAAGGCCCGCCGCGAGCTGCGCGGCCTCGAAGGCCGTGAGCTCGGCGGCCGATCGGCCGAACAGGACGCGCGCGAGAATTTCGTCTTGCGGCAGCGACGGGGTCGATTCCAGCGTGAATTTGGGTTCGACCGGCGTGCCCGAGACGCGGACGGTGGCGGTGATGTCGTCGGCGGTTCGCTCGGCGGCGATGTTTATGCGCGCGCTGCGGATCGGACCGCTGAGGCTGATTGTCCCGGTGTCGAACTGGAAGCGGCGGCCGGCAAGGTCGAGATCGCCGCGCACAAGCCTCGCCGTGCCGTTGATCACCGGATCGGAGACCGGGCCGGTGATGCGGAAGTCGGCTGACCATTCCGTGTCGAGACCGCGTCCGAATACCACTATGCGGCGCGGCGCCGTGACCTTGAGATCGAGCTGCATGGGACGCTGCCATGGCGTCGATGACGCCGGCGCAACACCACCTTGATCGGGGAAGTTGACGCGGCGGATGCCAGCGATGGTGGGAATGGCCGCCGCCGCCGGCTGTTCGATCGAAATCCTCGCCTGTGAGACCGTCAGTTCGCCCGTTACGCGGATCGCCTCGGCGTCAAGCGTGACGGCGCCGCTGCCGGACGCGACGGCCATGCGATCGTCGCGGCCCAGCGCGCGCAGGTTGGTGGCGGAGAAGTTGATGCCGCCGCTGATGGCGCCGCCCCAGCGTATGCTTCCATCTGCCGTGAGCTGGCCGCCCTTGCCATCTGTTGCAGTGACGCTGGTGAATCGCGCCTGGTTGTCGTCAAAGTCGCCGCGCGCCGTGATGTCGCGAAGGCTCAGTCCCGTCTCGCCATGGTCGTAGGCGCCTTCGGCGACATTGAAGCCGCCTGACAAATTCGGCCGTGACAATGTTCCGGCGACGCGCACACTGGCCTGCAACCGGCCGCGCAGTGATTGATCCTGAGGCCCGAACAATGCCCACAGCTGCTCGGCCCTTCCGGTGAGATCAAGCTGGGCCGAGAGCGGCGTTGTCGTGTTCGGATGGATATTCAAGCCATCTCCAACGACCATTTCTTCGCGCGAACTTGCAGCCAGCTTGAAGCCCTGACCTTCGCCTTGCGCCGCGGCGGTCAGTACGCCATTCCGCAGCTGACCTGTGAAGTGGAGCGAGACCGGATCGGCCGTCACACCGACAGGATTGGCGTTGGCGATGGCGAGGTTGAAGTCGCCGGTCGCAACACCGGCCGTGTTGGCGAATGTCAGCGAGCCGGTCAACTCGCCGTTGACCGGTGTGATGCGGGCAAGACGCGACAGGCCGTGCAGGTTGATGCCAGACAGCTGGAGGTCGGCTGTCGCGCGATCTTCGCGGGACGCAAGTCTCGCGCCGATCTGGCCGCGGAACGCCGCAAGGTGCGCATCAAGGCTCCATCCGCTGGCACTGTACGTCCACAGCGCTGGGCGCGATGTGCTGACTGGCAGTTGGTCGATCGCGCCATCGAGCGTGGCCTCGCCGGACCAGGCGTCAGCAGCGCGCACAGCCGTCGTGTTGAACGCGACATCGATCGGCGCGCCAAGCATGCCCTTGGCGCGGACCTTGAGAACGGCGTTGTCGTTTGATGCGTCCGCGTCGAATGTCAGAAGATCGACGCGCATCAGGCCGCTACGCAGATTGGCAAGTTCGCCGCTGACATCCACGACGAGCTCTTCGCCGAGCGACATATTGCCTTTCGCCGTCAGCGTGCCGCGCTCGAGACCGGCAATGCCGGCAAGCGGACCGAAAGCGTCGAAGGTCGCGGAGAAGGCGCCATCGGCATAGACGAGGCGCTGAGCGTTGAGGCGCAGCTCGCCCAGACTGGCGCGGAGATTGATAACGCGCATGTCGCCATTGCCGGCCTGGATGCGGCCGTTCGCGAGGAAAGCCCGTTGGCCAGACGCGCCACGCAGTGCGAAGTCGCCCGCGATTGCCTCGCCCAGCCGCGCATCGATCTCACCGGCTAGGCCCTCAATCGTGAGCCCAGCGGCAGTAACCGCGCCGTCAGTCAGTCGGATAGCGATGATCGGCGTCTTCGTGTTGCCCGTGACGTCCGCGGCGAAGTCGAGCGCGCCGATCGAGGCGCCGGAAAGATCGAGCGCGCGGGTCAGCTGTCCCTCGGCGCGAGCGTGGATCGCGCCGTCGTCGGCGACCCGACCGCTCAGGTCGGCGCGTATGCCTGCTCCGGCAATGGAGCCGGATTCAACAATGAGGCGCCCATCGCTGAAGACAGCAGACAGCCGCATGCGGGGTTCTGCTCCGGCAAGTTGCGAAAGCACGGCGATCGGGGATGAGACTTCGCGACCCTGCGCGTCTGCCGTGATGCGGATGGGCTTGTTGTATCCACCACGGTTCACGCTCCACTCGCTGCGCGCTGATCCTGTGAGCGGCGCCACGTCGGCAAGACTGGCAAAGCGGGCCGTGCCGCGGAACGTCATCCCGCCATCGCGGATGCGGTAGACGCCACGCGCCGAGACGTCGCCGGGAGCGCCACGCAAAACGCTCCGGTAGATCTCAACGATCTCCGTCCGCAAGTTCACCTCGCCACGTGTCGCGGCTGTGTAGCGGGCAGGGCGAAGATCGCGCAGTGCGTCGACGCGGCCATTGTCGATGATTGCCGCGGACGTCTCCCAGGAGATCACCGAACCATCCTTGGCCACCGTGATGGGTGCGGCGATGCGCGAAGCGCGACCGGAGGGCCAGACGATGTTCGTCGCCGTGACGTCGCCTTTCCACGTGAAATCCCCAAGGCTACTGAGCGCGAGTTCGCCATCCGCATCGACCTTCCCGGCAATCGGCGGGGCCACCAACGCGAGGTCGAGTCCGGTTGTCGCCAGGCGCAGAGGGCCGGCGAGCGCCCATGTTTCGAAATCAACTGTCGCCGCAAGATCGATCACGCCCGCAGGCGCAACGAGCTGTAGCAAGGCGGGCGACCGCTTGAGGTTGGCAAGTGCGGTCTGCCCGGAAAGTTTCACCGTGCCGCCCGCACGCTCGGTCAGCGGCGACAGCAGCGGCCAGAGGTCGGCGGCGACCTTCGCGGTGAGCGTCGCGCTGGAAGCGTTGCGCGAAACGTCAAAGCTCGCCGCCTGTTCGCCGCCAAAGCTCAAACGTGCACCGCCGGAGAACTGCGCCAGCGTGCCGTCGACGCGGCCTTCGAACGCGACGGCCTTGTCCGGCGGTCCCTGCACCAGTGTAGAGATCAGCCCAGCGGCCGGGCCAGCGACGGTTGCCGCGCCCTTCAGTGCGCCGGTGGTCGACCATTCGGCTGTGATGTCGGCCCGATCCGCGGGACCAGAAACCGGCGAGAGCGTCAGTTTCGCAAAGCCCGAGGCATCGCGCCGGCGCGCCGCGCCCGCGGCAAACCGGTAATGGGCATCCAAGCCCGTGACGTCCCCGGCAATATGCAAGTCGTCGATCGTGGCTTCGTCCAGGTTCAGTCCGATCTCCAGGGCGGATCCTTCCTCGGGCGGCGCCGTCACATGCGGCGCGCGCAGCACGTCGACGGTCTCGATCTTGACCTTGCTGATCTCGAGTTCGCCCGCGAAGAGCGCGGTTGGCGTCCATTCGATGCGCGCATTCTTCGCCCGCAGCCAGACGCCATCGTCGTCTACCAGCGCGATGTCTCCTATGCTTGCAGCTTCCAGCGGGTCGCCCTTCAGGCCCTGAACGCGAATCGTGCCGAGCGGCCCAAGTTTTCGGCCGTCGATCTGGGAGGCGATGAAGGCGCGGCCGCTGTCGCTGGTGATCCAAAAGCGCAGTCCAACCGCCGCCGCGGTCAGCGCGAACGCCGCGATGACAACGCTAAGCGCCATCCGCAGCCAGAGCGGCAATTTCCTGCGACGGGGTTTTGTTTCCGCTGTGTCCATCAGAAGGCCTGCCCGATGGAGATATAGATCTGGAAGTCAGCGTCACCGTCCTTTTTGTTCAGGGGAACTGCAATGTCCGCCCGCAGCGGGCCGAAGCCGGTGTAGTAGCGAACGCCGGCGCCAGCGCCAAAGCTCATGCTGTCGATCGGCGGCTCGACGTTCGAACCCGCGGCGCCAGCGTCGACAAAAGCAGCGTAGCCGAGTGTGTCGGTGGCGCGATAACGCATTTCCGCGCTCATTTCGATCAGTGAGCGGCCGCCGACGAGCTGGCCCGTGCGATCGCGCGGCGAGATGGACTGGTATTCATAGCCGCGCACTGAACCGCCGCCGCCGGCGAAGAACAAACGATCCGGCGGTGCGCCGTTCGGGCCAACGATGGTGCCGATACGTCCGCGCAGAGCGCCGACGAAATCGCCTTCAGTCCCGAAGTCGGAATAGATGCTGGCTTCGGCGCTGATCTTGCCAAAAGCGATGTTGGTATCGCCGTAGGTGAGGCCCGGCTCGATGCCGACGCGTGCGCGCACACCATTGACCGGATCGAGGATGTCGCGAACGCCGACATACTCGGCCGTGCCTGATCCCGTCAGTAGGTAGACGTCGCGGCGATCTCCGCCGAGCGCCTTGGCCTGCGAATCGAGAATGCTGGCGAAGCCTGCTTCGACGCCCAAGGCGGCGCGCAGGCGCGGCGTGAGCTGTTCTTCCAGCGTCGCATGCACGTTCGCGCCGGATTGATCGAACGCATCGGTCTCGAAGTCCTCGATCTCCGCGCCGACCTCGAGGATGCGGCCATACTTGCCGATGTGCGGCAGGCGATAGGACGCGCCGGCGCGCCGCTGCAGCGTCGCGACCTGCGCGGAGAGCGTGAGCGAGTCGCCCCAACCGCTGTAGTTGCGCAGCTCCCACTCGCCATCGACTCCGGCGCCTTCGCTGGTGGACGCAGATGCGCCAAGCGCGATCGTACGACGTTCGCGTTCGCGCAGCTCCACGATGACATCGCGCGGCCCGGCCGATGGGGCGGCGGCTGGCGGGTCCGCGCTGAGCTCTACGGTGGCTGAATCGAACAGGCCGGTCTCAGCAAGGCGAACGCGGAACTCGTCTAGCTTGGCGGGCGTGTATCGCTCATTGGCGCCCCAGGGCCGAAGGTTCTCGATAAACTGCTGCTTGGTCGCATCCAGCCCGGCGATGTTGAGCTTGCCGAACGAGGCGCGAAGGCCGGGTCTTAGCTTGAAGGTGATCTCGACTTCGCCCGTCGCCGCATCCGCCAGCGCATCGACGGGATCAGCCTTCACATCTGGATAGCCGGCATTGCGCAAGCGAGCGATGAGCGCATCGCCTGTTTCGATCACAGGCTGCGCACGGGCGGGGACGCCGGGATCGAACGGCGAGAGCAGCGTGTCGAGTTCCATGCGCGTGGTCTCGTCGGGCGTTGCATCGAGATAGTCGATCCGCGCGGACGAATAGATGAACAGCGGCCCAGGCCTCACGTTGACGGCCCGTGTGAACGTGTCGACGCCGGCCGCAACCGGCTCGGCTTCTGCCTGGTAGTATCCTTCGGACTCAAGGAAGGTCGCGACGAAGCCTGCGGTGCGTTCGGCCTGGCGGCGCGCTTCGAACAGCGTCGTCGGCGCGGGCTCTTCGCGCTGGATCTCCTTGAGGCTGTCCACAAGCTTGTCGGGAGTACCGTAAATCGCAACGCGACCCGCCTTGCCATTCCCCTCTTGCGCGAAGGCGGCCGGAGCGAAACAGGCGCACAGGCTAAGCGCCAGGACCCAGAGGACCCGGACGGTTCGACCTGCATGTCGTCCGCCGAACGCCATTGACACACTCATCGCCGTCGCCGGCGTTCACATAGTTTATCGCTGCGCAGGCGACAGGTTTCGCGAAGCAAGCATTACGCCGCGGCGGGTTCATGGCGATGCGGGATTCACCATGTGGCGGGTGAGGTCGCGCCGGGTCTTCTCGCCAATGCTCAGGCCGCGGCGAAATAGCTGGCCAGAAGGCGATAATATATCCGGCAAAGCGTTTCGATTTCGTCGACCAGAATGCACTCATCCACCTTGTGCGCCATTTCGTTCCGTACACCGAGTTCCGCGACAGGGCAGACATCCTTGATGTAGCGGGCATCCGACGTGCCGCCGCCGGTCGTGAGCTGCGGTTCTCGACCTGTCTCGGCCTTCACCGCGCTGACGATCAGATCGGTAAGCTTACCTGGCTTGGTGTAGAACGCCTCGCCCGTCACGCGCTGCTCGACGCTGACGGTCACCCCCTTCTCGGTGGTGCTGATCAGGTCGGCGATACGCGCCATCAGAACGGCGCCGGTATGTTTGGGGTTGAACCGGATGTTGAACTTGGCGGTAGCGGCCGCCGGTATGACGTTGTGCGCCGGGTTGCCCACGTCGATGGTCGTGATCTCAAGGTTAGACGGCTGGAAGCCGGGACTACCGTCGTCGAGCTTCATTGCGCGCAGTTTAGCTAGCGCGTCAAGCAGCACCGGCATCGGGTTGGCGGACTTTTCCGGGTAGGCCGCATGGCCTTGCTTACCGACCGCCTTCACCACCGCGTTGAGCGATCCGCGTCGCCCGTTCTTGACGATGTCCGCGATCACGTCTTCCGACGTGGGTTCGCCCACGATGCAATGGTCTATCACCTCGCCCTCCGCGATCACAGCGGGCAGCAGGCGGCGGGTTCCATGGAGGCCTGGGCCCTCCTCATCGCCTGTGATCAGCAGCGAGATCGACCCCGGCGGAGCGCCATGATCCGCTAGATAGCGCGCCGCCGCCGAGACGAACGCCGCGATCGCGCCCTTCATGTCGGAAGATCCGCGCCCGTAAAGCACGCCGCCGCGGATCTCCGCGCCGAACGGGTCGACCGTCCAGCCCGCGGCGTCGCCCACTGGCACGACGTCCGTATGGCCCGCGAAACAGAAATTGGGAGAGGCTCCCCCGAGCCGGGCGTAGAGGTTGTCCACTCCCTCGAAATGATAGCGCCTGGTCCGGAACCCCAGTGATTCGAGGGCGTCGGCCAACACATCCTGCGCGCCGTCGTGGCAGGGGGTCACCGTGGGTTGGCGGATCAGGGCCTGGGTCAGCGCTACCGGGTCGTGCGTGAAATCGTTCATGGCGGGGGTTTAGCGCGGCCCGGTAGTGCTGGGAAGGAAGACCCCGATGTTCAGTCGCTGAGCGGGTAATACTTGCCTCGCGCCCTTATACGCCGGTATTAGTTTGGGTGAGCATCCGGCCCGGAAAACACGCGGCTGGGGATCGAGGAGAAGATGGGCCAGACTCCCAGCTTCAGCGATCATTTCACCAGACGCCCCGCGCTGGGAGCGAATGGCGTCTCTGTGCCCGGAGGCCGGCCGGATCGTTTCAAGGAAAAGGCGGAGCGAGCTGTCGCCAAGAAAGCCGCTCTCGCGCCAGCCATCCAGCCGAAACCCACCCTCGCTCCGGCGTCCACTGCAGCCAAGATCGAAGCGCCTCGGGACGCTTTCGCCCCTCGGCCTGCCGAGGCGCCGCGCCAGAATATGTTCACGCGGCCCCGGCCTGCGACGTCTGCAAAAGGCTTCGCGAAGCCGGCGCCTGTCCCCGCGCCGCGTCCGCCCGAGCCCAAACCGCCTGAACTGAAGAAGGCCGGCCTTCGCGTGGTCCCCTCCCACCCCGCCATCGCTTCGCTCGACAGCGAACCGGTCGAGGTGAAGTACCAGGACCTCAAGCGCGAGGAAGAAGCGCGGCGGAAATGGATGGCGAAATCGTCCTCGCTCGTGCTGGTGAATGGCGGCTCTTCAGCGGCGGCCGATGTCATCGACAGGCCGCCGCCCGCGAGCACCGACAAACCAGCAGCCAAGCCTTCTTCAGTCACGCCCCCGCCTCTGGATATTCCCCCGCCGAAGGCGCATTCGGGTGATGGAGGCGGTGGCGGAGCGCCAGTCGTTGCGGCGGCGCGCGAGCGGGCGTTTACGCAGGACGATCTCGTCGGCGTCGTGTTCGGCGTTGCTATGCTTGCGCTGTTGCTGCTGTGGATCATGCGGGGCAGGCCGGAAGAGCAGGGCGATGATCGCATGCTCGGCATCCAGTCCGCCTCGACCGAGCCACTGGCGGCGGCGCCTCCGCCGCCAGCGCCACTGGTTGATCCGTTCGGCGATGCACCTGTCAATTTGAAGCCCACCGGTCCGATTCCCGATGCGACGCCGGCCGATACGAACACTGGCGTGCTGGAAGCTATGCCCGCCCCGGCGCCGCCGGTGGCGCCCAAGGTCGCAGCGCCTGCGGTCGCTGCGGTCCCGGCTGCTGCGCCGATGGCGACCGCCGATCGCACGATGCGCGCGTGGTTCTGCACAGCAGGCAGCGCGCTCACGCCGGGAACGAAAGCGGCGATCGAGCGCGAGATGTCGGACTTCAAGGCGGCGTTCGCCGGCAAGGAGCTGGTCGTTCGCGGCTATGCCGATACGCGCGGGTCGAACGTCTACAACGCGGCGCTCAGCGGCGAGCGGGCGAATGTTGTCGCTGACTTCCTGCGCGCGAACGGGTTGACCGTCACGGAGGCGCGTGGGCTGGGCGAACTCGAAGGGCTCGCCGACAACCAGAACTGCGCCAATCAGCGGCGCGTCGATGTCTTCGTCAAAGGCGGCCCCGGCGAAACCCCAAGCCGCGCCTGCGCACCGGAGCCCAGGGATGAAGAACTGATCTGCCGATAGGGCGTGCGGATCTGTTCCCGCTGGTGGCGGGTTTCTGATTTTGGAATTGCGCGCGGTTGCCCTGAGCCGCCGCGTTTGCTGTTGGTGTGCACCTATCCCACGTCGATGCTGCGGATCGACCCCAGACGAAAGCTGGGGTCCAGGACCACAAATGTTGATGCGCCTGGCACGAGGGCATGAGCACTTATGCCCCTGGGTTCCCGCTCTTCGCCATCCACGCTTCGGCGGGAATGACGGTGATGGGGGAGGCGTGTTGTCATCAGGCTTTGGAGCTTCAGCCTACCAGCCGCATTCCTGGCCGGCGTTCTGTTCCTTGAGCCAAGTCTGCAGCGGGGCGAAGTAGGCGACGAGGGCGGAGCCGTCGATTTCGCGCGTGCCGGTGAAGGCTTCGAGCGCGTCCGGCCAGGGTCTGCTGGCGCCCATTTCGAGCATCTTCGCGAACTTCGCGCCGACGTCCCTGTTGCCGTAGATCGAGCAGCGGTGCAGCGGCCCGGTCCAGCCGGCCTGTTCGCACGCGGCCTTCTGGAACTGGAACTGCAGGATGAAGGACAGGAAGTAGCGCAGATAAGGCGTGTTGCCCGGAATGTGGAATTTGGCGCCCGGATCGAACGCATCGGCCGGGCGTGTCCCCGGCGGGACGATGCCCTGGTACTCCCGACCGAGATCAACCCATGCCTGATTGTACTGTTCCGGTTTCACCTCGCCGCGGAAGACGCGCCAGCGCCATTGATCGACCTTCAGGCCGAAGGGCAGGAAGGCGATCTTCTCGAGCGCGCGGTCCATCAGCAGGCCGAGATCGGCTGAGGCCGGCGGCACGTTGGTGATAAGGCCGATCTGCTTCAGGTATTCCGGCGTGATCGAGAGGGCTATGAAATCGCCGATGGCTTCATGGAAGCCGTCGTTCGCGCCGTTCTTGAACAGGAAATCCTGCTTGTTATAGGCGCGTTGGTAGAAGTTGTGGCCAAGCTCGTGGTGGACGGTGGAGAAGTCCTCCGCGTTTATCTGAGTGCACATCTTGATGCGCAGATCCTCGATGTTGTCGACGTCCCAGGCCGAGGCGTGGCAGACGACTTCGCGGTCGCGCGGGCGCACGATGAGCGAGCGCTGCCAGAAGGTTTCGGGCAAGGGGGCAAGGCCAAGCGAGGTGAAGAAGGCCTCGCCGGTTTTCACCATCTTGATCGGGTCATAGTTCTTCTGGACGAGGACCTTGTTGAGGTCATAGCCCGGGTTCGAGGCTGGCGGGGCGACGATGTCGTAGATGCCGTTCCACTGCTGCGCCCACATATTGCCGAGCAGGTCGGCGCGGATCGGGCCGGTCTTGGGTTGTACGGCATCGCCATATTTGGCGTTGAGCTTGGCGCGCGTGTAGCAGTGCAGGTCGTCGTAAAGCGGCTTCACCTGGGTCCACAGCTTACCGACGACAGCTTCCATGTCCTTCGAAGGCATGTCGTAATTGGCTAGCCACATGTCGGCGATGTCGGTGAAGCCCAGCTCTTTTGCGCCGGCGTTGCCGATCTCCACCATGCGCGCGTAATCAGCTTTCATCGGCACGGCGATGGTGTGCCAGCCTTCCCATGCCTGCTGGATCTTTTTCGGGTCGCGCGAAGACGCGATGATTTCGGAAAGCTCTTCGAGATTGAGCTCCTTTCCGTCGATGTTGAACTTGCCTTTGCCATAGGTGGACTGGAGATCGGTGGTGATCTTCGACAGCTCATCGGCGATGGCTTTCTGTTCTTCCGGCGTACCGGTGGACGGGGCAGGCATCACGATGCCGGCGCGCAGGATCTGCATCTTGCGCTGCTGGTCGGGCGTCAGCGTCGCGCCTTCAAACTGCTTGGTGGCGTTGGCGAGACGGACGGACAGCAGCGTGCCCTCCGAGCCCGCGCGGGCGTTGAGCCAGTCGGTGTCGTCCGTGATGAAGTTGGCGTTCACCCAGGCCACGCGAGCGGCATAGTCGGAATAATCGGATAGTTCCTTTTCCGCGCTGGTCAGGAACGCAGCCGCGTCGGCCTCCGGCGCCGCGTTCGTGGCCGCGCCGCCGCCATTGCAGCCGGTGAGCAGCAACCCGGCAGCAGCGACCCCGCCCAACAGAAATTTTCTCATTTCACCCGTCCTATTGGAATGTCGGCCCCTGATGGGATCGGCGCCGAGACTAGTGACGGCGTAAGCCGGGTCAACGGGGCGAGGTTGTGCACGCGCAAACGAAAATCGCCCCGGAAGCAGCTTCCGGGGCGTCGTCGATAAGTTGTGTTGTAAGGCGCGTTACCGGCCGTTTGCCGTCGAGGCCGGCGTCGCCAGCGGCGTCGAGCGGGTCGGCTCGCCGCCGAGAGCTGCGTGGAGCGTGATCCACTGGTCGAGACGGGCACGGCGGTTGGCTATCAGCGCGCTCTCGGCCGTTTCGGCGCTGTTGCGTACCGTGAACAGGTTGAGCAGGCTTTCCGAACCTTCCTGGTATTTCAGCTCGCCCAGGCGCAGCACTTCCTGCGCGGCGGTGGAGGCTTTCTGCAGCGCGACGTTGCGCGAGCTCAGCGTGTTGAACTGGTCAAGCGCGCCGACGATATCGCCATAGGCGTTGATAATGGTCTGGCCGTAGCGCTCGAGGGCCGCGCGCTCCTGCGAATTGGCGGTCTTTACGCGTGCATCGACTGCGCCGCCATCGAAGATGACCTGCGCGAGGGACGCGCCGATCGAAAGTGCGAGGCCGTCGAAGTCGAACAGGTCGACCGTCGAGTTCTGGGTGTTGGACAGGCCCAGCGCCAGATCGGCGTTGAGCTGAGGCCAGGGCGTCATCTCCGCGATGCGGGTGTTGGCGAAGACCTGGATCATGTTCAGCTCGGCCGCGACCACGTCGGGACGCGAGCGCACGGTGAGCTCCGGCAGGCCCAGCGGCGGCGTCGCCGGGGGCTCGGGCAGGGCGCCCTGGATGTTCAGCTTGTTCTGCGGGAAGCGGCCGAGGGCCAGCTCAAGCGCGCGGACAGCCGAACGAAGCGAAGCTTCCGAGGCGATGACGGAATCTTCGGCCTGGGCGAGTTTGGATTCGCCGAGCACAAGTTCATCGCGGGCGATCGAGCCTGCGTCGAAGCGGGTCTGCGTGATCCGGAAGGTCTGGCGCTGGCGGTCGATCGACTGGCGGTTGAGCGCGAGCTGCAGCTGGCCTTCGATCACGGCGAAGTAGGCGCGGGCGACCTGGGCGGCGATCTGGCGGCGCGTCTGTTCATAGACGGCTTCGGTCGACCGCAGGCCAGCGGCGGACGCCTGGATCGAGGCGTTGAGGTCGCCCATGATGTCGACCTCGTAGCTCGCGCCCAGCGCGAAGGAATATCGATCGGTGTTGTTGCCGAGGTCATCGGTCGGCGCGCTGGTGCGGGCGCCGATCGAGCCGTTGACCCACGGGAAGAGGCGCGAGCGCGTCGATTGCAACGCAAACTCCGACTGGCGCACGCTTTCGATCGCAGCGCGCAGGTTGCGGTTGTTCTCGAGCGCTTCGTGCACATAGGCGACAAGCTGCGCGTCGCCAAATACGCTGTAGTCCGCGATGACGGCGGAGGCGTCGCCCGTCATGGGCGCCACTGTCCAGTCAGCGGGCATGCCTGCGCGCTTGACCGACATGGCCTCGAACGCGGGTTCTGCGATGGGGAGGTGGCCGCACGCGGATGCGAGTACGGCCAGGGCGCCCGCGGACACGCCACGGGTCATGTTGTTCTTAATCATATCTGAGCGCCTGGATTGGATCGAGTTGAGCTGCCCTGCGGGCGGGAAAGAAGCCGAAGATAAGACCGACGGAGGCCGCAGCCCCCAGTGCAGTAGCGATGATGATCGGGGAGACCACCATCGGAGCCTGGGATAGCTGCGCGTAGCCAAGTACGCCAAGCCATCCGATTGCCATGCCAATGAGTCCGCCCAGGGTACAGAGCGCAATGGCCTCTAACAAGAACTGAAGCAGAATGTCCCCGCCGCGGGCGCCGATCGCCATGCGCAGGCCGATCTCGCGCGTGCGTTCGGTCACTGAGACGAGCATGATGTTCATGACTCCCACGCCGCCCACGATCAGCGAGACAGCTGCCGTGAATGCAAGGAGCGTACTCATCGTTTCCGTCACGGCTGCGCGCTGCTTTATCATGTCGGCGAAGTTAACAACCATGAAATTGTCCGGCTGGCCCGAGTCTATGCGCCGGCGGTCGCGCATCACGGTTGAGACCTCTTCCTGCGCTTCGGCCACGTCGTAGCCGTCCTGCACGAGAATCTGTATCCGCGAAACATGACGGGAAACCCAGCGATTGCCGCCCGTTATCCTATTCCTAACCATGCTTAAGGGGCCCACCAGCGTGTCGTCACGATCCTGGCCCATGCCGCCTCCACCGCTCTGGCCCTTGGATTCGAGCACGCCGATCACCTCGACCGGCACGCTGTTGACCCTGATACGCTGGCCGACGGCGTTTCCGTCGGGAAACAGGTTTTTTGCCGCAGTCTTGCCCACCACCACGACGGCTGCGCCGCCCAGCGCTTCCTGCTCAGTGAACGTGCGGCCTTGATCGACCTTCCAGTTGTTGACCTCGAAGAAGGACGCCGTACCGCCCTGCATGTTGGTGACCCAATTCGCCTTTTCGGAGACTGCATTCGCTTGTCCGGAGAGTATTCCGGCCGCCGCTTCGACGAACGGCAGGTCGCCCACGGCGGCAACATCGCTCTCGGCGAAGGGACGGCCGGAGCCGCCACCCTGGTTGCGGCCGCCGCGATTCATCGTGCCGGGCTGGAGCGTCAGCACGTTGGCGCCGACGCTGCTGATCTGCTTCTCGATCGCGGCCTTCGCGCCTTCTCCGATCGACATCATCACCATAACTGACGCTACGCCGATGATGATGCCCAGCATGGTGAGGAGGCTGCGCATCGGGTTGGAAAACAACGCTTCGATGGCCGAACTTGTGGCGACGCCATACTTCATGCTCGGCCTCCGCTCGCCCGTTTGAGTTCGGGATGGGCGGTATCGCGCTCGATCTTGCCATCGAGGAAATGGATCTGGCGCGCGGCGTACGAGGCTACCTCCGCTTCGTGCGTGATCACTACGACTGTGATGCCCTGCCGGTTGAGGTCCTGCATCAGCGCCATGATTTCGATCGTGGTCTTGCTGTCGAGCGCGCCCGTGGGCTCGTCAGCCAGAAGAATGCGCGGCCGGTTGGAAAGGGCGCGCGCGATCGCGACGCGCTGTTGCTGGCCGCCAGAAAGCTGCATCGGCCGGTGGTCCATGCGCGATCCCAGCCCGACCATTTCGAGGCATTCGCGCGCCCGGGCATCGATGTCGCCCAACTCCCTGCGGGCGTAGCGCAGGGGCAGGCGCACGTTCTGAAAGGCGTCCTGCCGGGGCAGCAGGTTGAATTGCTGGAAGACGAAACCAAGCGTCTCGTTTCGTAGATCGGCGAGCTCGTCGCGGTTCATTTCCGAAAGCGCCCGCCCGTTGATCCACATCTCCCCGGATGTGGGGCGGTCGAGGGCGCCGATCAAGTTCATCAGCGAAGACTTGCCCGAACCAGATGGACCCATAATTGCGACGAACTCGCCTGTCTGGATGTCAAGGCTTACGCCATCTAGGGCGCGGACTTCCTGGTCTCCCATCCTGTAGATCTTCGTCAGGTCCCGGCAGGAGATGATGGGGCGCGCGTCGGCCATGTCTGCTCGTCCCGGCGTCAGGATTTCTGTTCGCCGGCGTTCGCGCGGACGACGAATGTGTCGCCTTCCTTCGCGCCGCGGATGAGCTGGGTGTTCGACCCGTCAGACAAGCCAAGCGTGAGCTGGTGGCGTTCAAGCTCGCCATTCTCGCCCAAGCGATAGACCGTGACGCGCTTCTGCGCCTGCATCTCGCCCATCGCCTTCGACACGGCGGCGTATTCCTGCTCGTTCAGGTTGCGGCGGAGCACGGCTTCCTGGGTCAGCTGCAGCTTCGCGCGGCGTTCCTGGCCAGCCTGTTGTTGGAGCATGCCAGGCGGTGGGCCGAAACCGGGTCCTCCGACAATTCCGCCGGCCGCCAGCTGCTGCTGCACCGGCCTCGGTACAGAGGCCATCGCCTTCTCAATTTCGTCGTGCATCTCGGCCATTACCTTCCCGGCGCGCGCCTCGTGGACGCCTGCGGTTTTGAGAACCTCCGTAAGCTGACCTTGCAGCCCAAAGCCGCGTCCGCCCCCCTGTCCGCCGCCTTGACGGCGTTCGCCTTCGCCAACTCCGGCCATCTCCGGACCATTCTGGCCGCCCTGTCCGCCGAAGCCGCGTCTGTCGACGCCCGGCCCACCCTGGCCATCGCGCGTCTCGGCCCGCATCGCGTCCATGATTTCCTTTGGCGGCTGGAAGCGCGTGGCGTCGGAAGAGATGCGCAATACGTCCGCGACGCGGTCAGCCGTTATTTCGACGTTGGCGGTCATGCCCGGCAGCAGCCTGCCGCGAGGATTACGCGCGTTGACCACAACGGTATACGTGACGACGTTCGCTGCTTCAACGCCGAGCTGGCGCACCTGAACGACCGAACCCTGGAACCGCTCCCCCGGGAAGGCGTCGACGGTGAAGACGACAGGGTCGCCGCTGTCGATGCCGCCAATGTCGGATTCGACGACCGCAGCCTGGATCTCGATCTGCGAAAGGTCCGCGGCGACGATGAAGAGGCTCTTGATCGACTGCGACGACTGGATGGTCTGGCCGACCTCGACATCACGGCTGAGAACCGCGCCATCGATCGGCGAGCGGATCTTTGTCCGCTCGAGGCGTGTGCGAGAGTCGCTGACGGTTGCTTTCGCTGTCTCGAGACCGGCGAGGGTCGACTTGAGAGAGACTTCCTCCGACTGCAGCGTCAGCTTCGCATCGGTGTAGGCCTGCTCGGCGAGTTCCCACGCCTGTTGCGAGATGGCCTGCTGGTCGAACAGGGCCTTCTGGCGGTTGAAATTCTTCTCCGCCACATTGAGCGCGACCTTGGCGCGGTCGATCGCGGCGCGGCTGTTGTCGACGGAAGCTTCGGACTGGCGCAGGCGGGCGAGGTTCTGGTCGAGCGTATTCTGGAACGTCTCCGGGTCTACCTGCGCGATGACCTGGTCTTTCTTCACCGTATCGTTGAAGTCGACATAGATCGCGGTGATCCTGCCGGAGACTTCCGAGCCGACCTCGACCTTCTCGCGCGGCTGCACGGCGCCTGACGCCGAGATCACGCGGGCGACGTCACCCTTGGTGACGGCCACCGTCTCGTAACTGTATTTGCCGGAGGCGGCGCCGGTCCCGGCATCTAGGGCCAGGCTGACGGCGCCGACCGCCACGATCACTGCCCCCGCAATCCCGGCGAGAACTTTCTTGTTCATCTGAATGTTCCGTTCGCCTGCCGGCCCCGGCAGGACATGAGACGTCATATGTGCAGTTAAATGAACACTGCTGGTACGTCCGTCTGCCTCTCACGTAAAATTCAAAGTGGTAACAGTGTGTATCACGGCGCTAGACAGCAGAAAACAAAGGCTTTCATGCCGCCGGTACAGAGCGTTTGACGCACTCTCTCCTAAGGCGATAATGGCGGAGACCGGCGCTGCGCCGCCGGCAAGTTGCGAGCGTCCCATGGTGGAATTCAGGTCAGGCTGGACAGCGCCGTGCTGGAACTGAAAGACGTCACCCGCACAGCCGGCCGCGAGCCAATGCTGTCCCGGGCAAGCCTCGTTATTTCGCGCGACGCTCCGACCGCGATTGTCGGTCTCTCTGCCTATCAGCGCGACATGCTGCTGCGACTCCTGTCCGGCGCGGACCCGCCGCAGTCGGGATCTATCCGGCTCGATGGCAAGGACATTGCGCAGGCGCGCCGCGAGAAAGGCAGGATCGCGCGCATCGATGCGCAGGGCCTGTCAAAGCGGGACAAGAAGGTCGCCAAGCTCGCCGGCGACCAACGCCTGCGGTCGGCGATCGCCAAGGCGCGAAGTGAACGTGCGGCTCTGATCCTGCTTGATTCGCCATCCGCCGGTCTCCAGCTGGACACGCGCGAGCGCTTCATTGCCGATCTCGGCCCGCTGCTGGGTTGCGCCGGGGCGGTGGTCGTCCTGCTTGCGGGAAGCGCGGATGAAGCCGGCGGCCTTGGCGGGCAGGTGGTCGTGCTGAGCGGCGGCAAGGTGGTGCAATCCGGCGCCGTCGAGGAAGTGTTCGCGCATCCGATCAACCTCGCGGCGGCGCTCGCCACGTCTTTCCCGCAGCTTAATACGCTGACCATGACGGCGCGCGACGGACGGGGCGTGCTGGCCGACGGTTCGAGCTTTCAGCCGCCGGAAGAATTGCGATTGCCGGGCGCTGGCGCCTGCACGCTTGCCTTCCACCCCGAAGACCTAACGCTGGAGCGTGCCGGCGCTGGATGCCTGCGCTTTGTCGTGCGTGTCGCGGGCGAGGACGCCGTTGGCGGCCGCCGCTTCATGCGCGTCTCGTTCGCCGGCGCCAGCTGGATCGCGCCCCGGCCCGCGGCGCCGCCACATCCGGGCGCCATCCTCAACGCCTTTGTCGAACGCACCAAGCTCATGGCGTTCGATGCATCGGGGAAGGCGACCGCCTAGGGTGCGGGCGGGAACATCTCCAGCAGAGCCTTGTGCATCACCACGCGCCACTGCTCGGGCTCGTGTCCCGCAGACAAATAGACGCCGGAGGCGTCATACCCGCCCTGTGTAAGAACGGCCTCGGCGGCCTTCGCCGTTTCTAGAAATTCCGGCTCATACAGGCCCGCGGCAAAACGGAAGCTCGCCCGTACGCCCGGCGCCAGGTCTTCCGCCACGATGGGCGCCATGCCTGGCGACATTGGAATAGCCAGCGCATAGACGTCCGGATGCAACAGCCCCGCCCAGAGGGCGAACACGCCACCGTTGGAAAATCCAGCTACGGCGCGCTCCTCGCGGTCTGTCGAAACGGAATACTCATCCACGGCATGCTTGGTCAGCTCGACAGCGAAGAACGCCATATGCTGGTCAAACCGGTCGCCAGCGCCGGCATAGTCGCGGATGTATTCCGCCGAACGCAGGTCGCCTCCGTAAGCCGTGGGCGCCTTCCCCACGACCGCACGCTCGCCAGATTGTGCGCTGATCAGCACCAGCGGTCTGATCCGCCCCTCCACGATCATGGCTTCCACCAGGGGGGCGTACACGCCTGCCGAATTGTCGGCGAGGAACAGCGCCGGCCACGACTTATCCTTCGACCAGCCAGGCGGGAGGTAGATTTTCAGCCTGCGCGTCTCGCCCATCGCCGCGCTTGTGAACTCCCGGTCGAACAGTTTCCCCGCCAGCTCGCCATCGGCTACCTGTGGCGGGTCAGCGGGCGCGTTTGACCCGTGAAATGTCAAGATTTCCTCGACCCGTGTCCGTTCATCCTTCACGACGAACAACGACAGCATCGCGCTGTCAGCGCCGCCAATGCGCCGGCGTGCTGCCCAGAAATTGCTGTCGCCAAGACGCGTCATGGGAAACTGCATCGAGCAGCAGACATCCACATTGGACTCGGTTGAATAGGCCAGCAGCGTGAGCACGTCGCCGGAAATATCGAACCTGAATGTCTTGGTCCCAAGGCGCTCACGTGCGATCGAAGCGGTCAGGTCATCGGTATCGAGCGCGCAGAATTCAACCAGACGCCGCGAGAGCGCCACCACCTTGGCGTTGCCGCCCGATCCTGGCGCGGCCATCCAGTCGACCAGCTCGCATCGCGCATTCGCGCCCACCAGCCGGCGCACGTTGGTAAGCATGCCGACAATGTTCTCGGGCATCGATGGATAGGTGTCGCGTATGCCGGCGCTGATCAACACGCGTTCATGTCCGGACGGGGGAAGGTCGGGGCCGAATGGCTCGACCTTCTTTTCGCACGCCGCAACTAGCGCGAGCGCCGGCATCGCCAGGCAGACCAGCCATCTCAACATGTCGCCCCGCGTTGCGGGGACGCAGGGGCGCAGCCGCTAGTCAGCACCTGCCCACATTCTGGGCGAAATGTCCATGCCGCTACGGCGCCTTGGGGGAGGATCCGGCCCACCTTCTGCGATGAAACCGTCGATGCACGCTGCCCGCACGGACAATGAAACCGAGCCGAGCTGTAGCGCGGTGTCGTGGAAATGGCGGATCTCGAAACTGTCGCCCAGCGCCGCCTACGCCTTTCCGCGACCCGCCACGATCTTCATCTCGCGCAGATAGTAGCTCAGCGCCTGTCCCAGCCAGGAGATGTAACGATCGACTTTTGTGGTGAGCTCGTGCTCGGCGAGGGGCATGTTGGTTGTCTCGTCCGCGAAGAAACGCAGCACATCGTTGAGTAGCGCAATCCTGGAACGCGCCTGCGCCTCGCAATGGATGCCCTCTGGGGCGTCGTCCCGGCGACACTGCCCCAGAACGTCGTGTCGGCATTGGGCGGCTGCTCGTATTCGCAGAGCTGGATGCGTCCCATGCGCACTTCGATCCGCTCGCGGTAGATAGCGAGGTTGATCCGCTCTTCGGGCGACCTCGCCTTGACTTCAGGCCCGTCCAGCTTGGCGATCACGCCCTTCAGGTAAACGAGCTGCTCGGCCTGCGCCGCAGGATCGGCGCAGCCTCACGCAGCCAGCAGTTTATCGCCTGGCGTTGTCTCGTCCCGCTGCGGTTCGAACGCGTTCCGCCAAGCCTACTCGGTCCCGTAGATTGCGCGAAATTGTTCGCCATCGGGCGCGGCGCCCGCATGTCCACCCGCTGTGGCGCATGCCTCCAACACCCCGAAAGCAACACCCACGAGAGCGCGTTTCATTCAGAATTCCGGCCGACCAACGCCCGAACCCCAGCCGGGATCGGGCGTCGTGTCGTGCAGGGACCTGCGCGGCTAACGCAGCATGCTGTATTCGTA
>CANJIL010000002.1 GCA_947474455.1 Hyphomonadaceae bacterium
ATCCTGCTTGAACGTGAGAAGACGAAAAGGAAGACCATGAAACTACGGCGCTTGCACCACGCCAGAGCCGCTGCTTAACTCAAACCAGATGAGCCGAACCTCCTGAACATCAGGCAGCAACAGGTCTCAAATTATCTGATGACGGACAATTCGGAGCTGGCGAAGGCGTCGGCGGCGCGGGCAACGGCTTATCAGCGTGTCGGGATCGGCGCGGGCGATGTCGTGCTGATCGCGAGGGGGGTCTCGGTTGAGCTTTACGAGATCCTGCTTGCGGTTTTCAGGCTGGGCGCCGTGGCGATGTTTCCGGAACCGGCGGCGGGGCTGAAGGGGCTAAGGCTGGCGACGCAAGCGGTTCGGCCGAAGGCTCTGGCGACTGCCGGCATTGGGCATGTGCTTCGGCTTGTGTTTCCGGAGCTCCGGCGGTTGAAGGCGCTTCCGGAGCCTGACGACGGCGCAGCAGATCAGGAAATTCTTGCACATCTGCCGGGTGATGCGCCCGCACTGATCACCTTTACGTCGGGGTCGACCGGGCGGCCCAAAGGGATCGTCCGGACCGCGGATTTTCTGATGCTGCAGCACACGCTGCTGGAGAAGCTGCGGGGGACGAAGCCGGGCGATGTCGATCTGATCTCGCTTCCGGTTTTCATATTGTCGAATCTCGCCGCTGGAGCGGCGAGCGTGATCCCGGCGGGAAAGCTCACCCGTCCGGCGAAGCTCAGTGGCGCGCGGTTGCGGGCGCAGATCGCTGCTCATCGGGTGAACCGTGTTGTTGCCCCGCCCGCGGTCTGTGCGCGCGTCGCGGACGGGGCTCAGCAGATGGAACAGATCGAGGCTGTGTTCACCGGCGGCGGACCAGTGTTTCCCAACCTGCTTCACGCCATCGCCCGAGCGGCGCCGCGTGCGGCCGTGCACGCCGTCTATGGCTCGACGGAGGCGGAGCCGATTGCGCATATCGAGATGAAAGAGATCACGGCTGCCGACTGGGAAGCGATGGCGCATGGCGAAGGATTGCTGGCGGGGACGCCGATAGCTGAGATCGCTGTCGAGATACGCGATCACGAGTTGTTCGTTGCCGGGCCACACGTGAACCGAGGCTATCTCGATCCGACGGATGATCGATCGACGAAGTGCATCAAGGGCGACAAGATGTGGCATCGCACGGGCGATGCGGCGAGGATGGATGAACAGGGTCGGGTGTGGCTGCTGGGACGTCGCGAGGCGTCGTCGGGCGGGTTGTTTCCGTTTGCGGTGGAGACTGCGGCGTTGAGCTGGCCAGGCGTGCGGCAGGCGGCGCTGTTGGCGGGCGAGCCTCGGGCGAAGCTGGCGGTGGCTGGCGATGGCCTGAGCTCGATCGCATTGCAGGCGCGTGCGGAAAAACTTGGGCCGATCGATGTCGTGCTGCTGCAGGAGGTGCCGATGGACAAGCGGCACAACTCGAAGGCGGACTATGCGCGATTGAAGATGCTGCTCGCATGAGGTTCATGCGCCAGATCAACCAAGCGTGGCGCACAGAGATGAATGCGGCGGACCGCTTTCGCATCTGGCTCGCTTGGGGGTTCGTTTTTGGCGCGGCGAGTCATGTCGGCTGGGTCGTAGCCCATGGCGATCTTTGGTACTACGGGCCGGCGCCAAGCTGGGCGCCTTTGTTCTGGTACGGCACCTGTCTTGTGGATCTGGTTGTGTTCTGGATGTTTCTGGAGAAGCCGCGCGTTGGGCTCGTGCTGAGCGTTACCACGATGATCACGACGCTGATTGTCAACTGGACGCAGTTTCCGACCTTCGAGTTCGGGTTCAACTACGTGCTGCTTGGGTTGACGCTGTTCGGCGTCGTTGTTTTCGTGACAACGCCATGGCTGTGGGCGGCCTCGCGGTGGAGACTCAGCCCGAAGATTTTAGAACGTAGCGCCGGTTGAGCGGCTGCACGGGTCGAGCGTTCCAGGGGAACAGCATCGAGAAGGCGGATATCTGGCCAGGCGAAGCGGTGAGCGGCGCCGCCATCACCGTCCAGTGGACAGTTTCCGAACAGGGCGGCGTGGTGAGCGAACCTTCGTAGCGGAACGCGTCAGGCGTCTTGGGCAGAAATTTTGAGACGTCGATCTCGAACGCAACGGCGGCCTTGCCTTCCCTTCCGGGCGCAGTGGCCCAGATGGCGTCGAGATTCATGTTGGCGGCGCCTTCGGCGAACATCACGCCGACGACGGCGAGGTCGCCATCCTTTGCGGCATGGACGAGGTGCACTTCCAGCGGAAACTGTTTCCCGTCGATGGTGTGTTCCGAGGGATGGTGGAAGTGGAACTGCTTGAGCGCATATTCCTTGCCGTTCAGCGTGATCCCGCCGCTATTGTTAAGGTCGACCTGTATGGTGTGGCCGTTGTTGATGATCATGGCGCCGCGCGCGGGCGCCCAATGGGATTGGGGGACAGCCACCGACGCTGTCATCGCGCCGGCAAGGTCGACGGGGGATTGTTGGAGCCCGGTTGCGCAAGGCTTGTTTTCGGGCGCGAGTTCGCTCCAGTGCTCCGGCCCGCCCTCGCCGCCATACGACCAATGGGCGGGGTGAGCGGAGGTCTTTGCCGTATCGGCAGTTTCCGGCGGATCGACAAACGCCGCCGTCAGCGCGGCCATAGCCAGCGCGCTGAGCATCAGGGATGCGCGGATTGAAACCGTCATAAGCATGGAGTTTCCCCGGTTATGGCCAACAAAAGGTTAAGGGCCGGGCAGCAGCGATTAATGTGTGGCTGGTCGGGCAGGACAGGAGGCGGTGGAACGCCTATCTTCGGGCGATGGCTGACGATCAGATAGAGCTGAGCCTGCTGCCGCCGCGCTTTGCGGACTGGTTTGCTTCGCGCGGCTGGAGTCTGCGGCCGCATCAGGCGGGCTTGATCGAGGCCGCAAGACGTGGCCGAGGCGGGCTGGTGATCGCGCCCACTGGCGGCGGCAAGACGCTGGCGGGGTTCCTGCCCAGCCTGATCGAGCTCGCCGATACGCCGCCGCGGGTCCATCCGGCGTTGCATACGCTCTACATTTCTCCGTTGAAGGCGCTGGCGACCGACGTTGCGCGGAATCTCAAGTCGCCGGTCGAGGAGATGCAGCTTCCCATAACGCTGGAGACGCGGACGGGCGACACGCCGCAATCGCGCCGGCAACGACAGAGGGCGAAGCCGCCCGATATCCTGCTGACAACGCCGGAGCAGTTGGCGTTGCTGGTCGCGTCGGAGCATGCGGGGCGGTTCTTCGCTGACCTGCGCGCGGTGATCGTGGACGAGGCCCATGCGATTGCACAGTCGAAGCGCGGAGACCTGCTCGCGCTTTGTCTCGCAACCTTGCGTAACTGGGCGCCGGCGGCGCGCCATGTCGGACTGTCGGCGACGGTTCGTGATCCCGATGCTCTGGCGCGGTGGCTGGGACCGGAAACCCCGATCATCCGGCATCAGGGTGGCGCGAGGGCCAATATCTCCGTGCTGGAAAGCGAAGCGCACATTCCATGGTCGGGGCATACCGGGCGTCATAATATTCGCGAGGTCTATCAGGCGATCAAAGCCGCGAAGATGTCGCTGGTGTTCGTCAACACGCGCAGCCAGGCGGAAATGACATTTCAGGAACTGTGGCGTGTAAACGAAGACTCTTTGCCGATCGCCCTGCACCATGGCTCGCTGGATGTGGAGCAGCGACGGAGGGTCGAGGCCGCGATGGCGGCGGGCAAGCTGAAGGCCGTGGTGTGTACGTCCACGCTCGATCTGGGGATCGACTGGGGCGATGTCGATCTGGTCGTGCAGATGGGCGCGCCCAAGGGATCGTCGCGGCTGATCCAGCGGATCGGGCGGTCGAACCACAGGATGGATGAGCCGAGCCGCGCCCTGCTCGCGCCTTCGAACCGGTTCGAAGTGCTGGAATGCCGGGCGGCGGTTGAAGCTGTTGCGGCGGGAGAGCTCGATGGTCCGGGGCTGCGGCGGGGCGGGCTCGATGTGTTGGCGCAGCACGTGATGGGACGCGCGTGCGGCGACGGGTTCGATGCGGTGAAACTGTATGACGAGATCACGGTCGCGGCGCCTTACAAGGATCTCGACTGGAAAACGTGGGAGCGCGTTGTCGATCTGGTGACGACGGGCGGCTATGCGCTCAAGACATATGACCGCTTCCGGCGGATCGTGAAGTATACCGACGGGGTCTGGCGGGCGCGCAATGATGACGTACGGCGTCAGCACCGGATGAATATCGGCACGATTGTCGAGGATCCGATGATCTCGGTGCGGATGGTCAGCTTCTACAAGGGCTCGGAGAACAAGAAGCTGATGCGGCCGGGCCGGAAGCTCGGCGAGATGGAGGAATATTTCTTCGAGATGCTGACGCCTGGAGACACATTCCTGTTCGCCGGCGAAGTGCTGAAGTTCGAAGGCATATCCGACACGGATGCGCTTGTGACGCGGACTTATGACCCTGATCCGGCGATCCCGAGCTATAATGGCGGCAAGTTTCCGCTGACGACGTTTCTCGCCGATCGCGTCCGTCGCATCCTGCATGATCGGGACAGCTGGCATTTGCTGCCCGATCAGGTGCGCGAGTGGATCGAAGCGCAAGAGCGGAAATCGATCATTCCCAAAGCTGATCAACTTCTGGCGGAGACGTTCCCGCGCGGGGACCGGCATTATCTCGTCTGCTATCCGTTCGAGGGGCGGCTGGCGCACCAGACGCTGGGCATGCTGCTGACGCGCCGGATGGAGCGGGCGGGCCTTAAGCCGTTGGGCTTTGTGGCGTCGGAATATGCTTTGTCGGTGTGGGCGCTGGAAGACTTGCGGGGTGAGGACCTGGATCAGCTGTTCCATGAGGACATGCTGGGCGACGATCTTGATGCGTGGCTTGAAGAAAGCGCACTGATGAAGCGCACCTTCCGCAATAATGCGCTGATCGCCGGGCTCATTGAGCGGCGCATGCCGACGGGTGAAAAGACCGGGCGGCAGATTACCTTCTCGACCGACCTTATCTACGACGTGCTGCGGTCGCATGAACCGGATCACATCCTGCTGCACGCGGCGCGGCAGGATGCGGGAGACGGGCTGCTCGATATCCGCCGGCTGGCCGACGCGCTGAAGCGGATCAAGGGCAAGATCGTGCACTCCAAGCTCAACCAGATTTCGCCCTTTGCGGTTCCGGTCATGCTGGAGATTGGCAAAGAGCCGGTGTTTTCCGGCGATGTGGCCGAGGCGATCCTGCGCGAGGCGGAGGACGATCTTGTGCGGGACGCCATGAGCTAGCTGCCTGTGGGGCGCAGCGAAAAGTCCCTGTATTTGGGCTGATCTGGCGGCGTTGACGGCGCGGGCGGTTCTCGCCACGGTCGGCGCGATGTCGGACGCCGTCCTTTTCTCGAGCCATGTCCGCCCGGACCTCGTTTTCGAGGTTGCCGGCGAAAGACTGTCTCTGCGGCCGTGCGGCGCCCTGTGGTGGGAGGCGGCGAGCGTTCTGGTCGTTTCGGACCTCCACCTTGAGAAGGCGTCTTCCTACGCGGCGCGCGGCCAGATGCTGCCGCCTTATGACACACGTGCGACCCTCGGCCGGATTGCGGCGCTGGTCGCAGCGCTGAGGCCAACGACGGTGGTTTCGTTGGGCGACAGTTTTCATGATCGCCGGGCTCGGCCGCGCATGGCGGAGGTTGATGTTGCGTTTGTTCGCGCGATGACTGCGGTCTGCGATTGGGTCTGGATCGAGGGCAACCACGATCCAAAGCCGCCGGAGGATCTGGGCGGGCGGACGATGCATGAATTGCACCTGGGGCAACTGGTGTTCCGGCATGAGCCTGCCTTTGGGCCGGCGGCCGGTGAGATCGCA
Source organism: Hyphomonadaceae bacterium (assembly GCA_947474455.1). Classification (GTDB taxonomy): domain Bacteria; phylum Pseudomonadota; class Alphaproteobacteria; order Caulobacterales; family Hyphomonadaceae; genus UBA7672. Next base: position 5,824 of record CANJIL010000002.1, read on the forward strand.
GGGCACCTGCATCCCTGCGCGCGGGTAGTCGGGCGTAGCGGGCGAAGCGTTAGAGCGCGCTGCTTTGCGACGGACGGCGCGCGGCTTGTGATGCCGGCGTATGGCGCGCTGACGGGCGGACTGAATTTGCTCGACGATGCTTTCAGCGCTCTCTTTCCGGACGGCGTGTTCGCGGCCATGCTAGGACGGGACGGAGTCTACCTGGCTGCGGGAGATCGTTTGGCCCCGGATGCGGCGAGGGCCGCATCCTAGGCGGTTTCACTTCCGGCCGAACCATGCGGCGACGGCCCCGACGCTCACGCCCAGCAAGACAGCCACGAAGCCGTAGATGAAGCCGTGCTGGCGCGAGAGATCAAAGAGCGTTGCGTCGAGGCCGCTGCGAACGAGCGTGAGGACTTGCTCGCTCTCGCCTACCGGCGCGCCGTTTCGGAATGCTACCGCGCGAATACGGTATTCGCCCGGCGGCGCGTTGATCGGTAGCGGGATCTTGGCGCGGCGAAGTCCGCCATCCAGGCGCTCGATTGTCGTGTCGCTGAAGGAGTAGAGGCCCTCCTCCATCTTCAGATCGACAAAGGCGGCGCGCCATGTGTCGAGCTCAGGCAGCATCAACTGGTCCGAGCGTGGAATTGCGGAGGCCTGGGCATTCAGGCCAGCGTCGATCATCACTTCGGGCGCGACGCTGGCGGCGACCTGGGGTTCGGCGCCAATGGCGAAGACCAGCGGAGCGGCCAGGAATTCGATGGTCTGGTCGCCTGCAGCGGTGCGGTGGATCATCTTCTGTGGCGCCATCGGGCCGATTAGCGCGACGGCCATGCCGGATGTTTCGTTCTCGGGCTGGGGCGCGGTGGCGAACAGCACGATGCGCGTACCGGTGTAGTTGAGTTTCACCTCCACGATGTCTTCGGCAAGGCCTGCAGCCATGAATGGGCGATCTGGTCCCTCAATGCGCTGGGCGGAGGCGTGAGGTACGGCGAGCGCAGCGAGAGCAACGATCACAAGGCGGAGTTTCATGTTGTCTCCTCCAGCCGGTATTCCGGCGTCGGAGCGACGTAGAGTTCGTAGACAAGACGGCCTGCGATGCCGAGCACGAGAAGGGCCAGCATAAGACGAAGCTGCGCGGCCTTCAGCTTGCGGCCCGCCATGGCGCCGTAGCGCGCGCCGACGACGCCCCCGACCATCAGCACGCCGGCGAGCACGAGATCGACCGTGCCGTTGAACGTGGCCTGCAGGAATGTGACGTAGGCGGTGAGGAAGATGATCTGGAACAGCGAAGTGCCGACCATAACGCGTGTTGGCACGCCGAGCAGGTACACCATGGCTGGGGCAAGAATGAAGCCGCCGCCAACGCCTAGCACGGCGGCGAGAACGCCAACAAAGAAGCCGATCCCTATCGGCGGAATGATCGAGATGTAGAGGCCCGAACGCGGGAAGCGGCGCTTCATCGGCAGCGTACGCATCCACACGCGCAGACGCGTGCGGCGGCCAGGATCGCCGCCCGCGCCGCCCAGCGCGCCCACGCTTTCCCACGCCATAAGTCCGCCAATGACGCCGAGGAAGACGATGTAAAGAACGGAGATCGTAGCGTCGACGACTCCGAAATACTTCAGTAGGCTAAACACGCCCACGCCGACGGTGGAGCCCGCAAGACCTCCCATCAGCATCAGGGTTCCAAGGCGCGTATCGACCTGCCGCTCGCGCCAGTGGGCCGAGACGCCCGCGATCGATGTGGCAAGAACCTGATTGGCTTGCGTGGAGACGGCCACCGCAGCCGGCACGCCGTAGAAAATCAGAAGCGGGGTCAGCAGGAAGCCGCCCCCTACACCGAACAGTCCTGACAGGAAGCCGACCAGCATGCCAATCGCGATCAGGATCAGCGGATCGACCGCGATCTGAGCGATGGGGAGGTGAATCAGCATCGGGTAGTTCTACGCGCGGGAAACGCGCGCCGGAAGCGCCTCCGAAGCGGCCATTATAGGTAGAATGTCATTTTAACAGGGCCCGTACGCTAGAAGGGCTAGACCCGATCGTGCGGTGAGAGAGGCCTATTCGGCTTTATTCAGCGTCGCGGAACGAAGCTGGTCGAGCAGCGAGACGCTAGCCTCACCCGTGACAGGGAGGCCATTGTCGCGTTCGAACTGGCGGATGGCCTCGGCCGTGCGCGTGTTCATCGTGCCGTCCGCGGAGCCAGAAGAGAGGCCCAGACGTGTCAGGAGGCGCTGGGCTTCGATGATCTGCGCGGGCGTGGCGATGTCCCACGAACGACGGCCGAAGTCGCCATTGGCGCGGGGAATGCCCCGTTTGGGTGCGAACGCACGAGCTTTGCGCTTGATCGCCTCAGCCTGGGTCGGTTGCATTTCAGCGAACATCGCGCGCGCCCGGCGGCCGGCATCCTGATCGCCAGCGCGGCCTGCGACCTCGTACCAGTAAGCCGCCTCCGGCTTGTCCTGGCTGAGGCCGAGCCCCTGTTCGTAAAGAACGGCAAGATTGTACTGACTGTCGACCAGGCCATGGTCAGACGCCTGGCGGAACCATTCGACGGCGGCGGCATAGCTCTGCGGGCCGGCATCGCCTTCGGCGTAGAATACTGCGAGGTCGTGCATGGCCTTCACGTTGCCGCCGACAGCGGCTTTTTCTGTCCACGAACGAGACGCGGCCATGTCGCGCGGAACGCCTTCGCCACGCTCGTAGAGCTTGGCGAGGCGATAATCAGCCATCACCAGGCCACGGCCAGCCGCATCGCGCAGCATCTGGACGCCCTTGGCCTTTTCCCCGTTCTGCAGAAGCTCGAGCGCATAGTCGTGCAGCGCGACCGGATCGCCAATGCGAACGGCGTCGGCGAGCGAGATTACCGGTTCTGCGGGCGCAGCCGCGGCTGGAGCTTTTACCGATGCAGGTCTCAGGGTGGGTGCAGCCGGTGTGGCGGCGGTTTCCTCGAACAGGTCGGTCGCAGCGTGGGTGTCAGGGGCGGTTTCGGCAGCTCCAGCTTCGGCAGTTTCACGCGTCTCGCTGAACAGTACGTCGTCGGCGGCGCCCGTGCTCAAAGCATCGACGGGTGCTGCGGGGTCGACCTTGGCGAAGTCATCGCCTTGCGTCTCCTGCTTGCCGCGCATGACCGTGAAAGCGGCCCCACCAGCGACGGCGACCGCCAGCATGCCGGAGGCGATCAGCGGCCCCCTGCCGATGCCCTTTTTTGCGGAAGCGGGGGCGATGACGCGACGGCCTTGACGGGCGGCGCGTCTGGCTTCTTCCAGATAGCCGGCGGACAGTTTCTCGCGGCTGTCATCGGAGGGCAGATCGGCGACGAACTCGCCAGCAGTGACGGGGCCGAGTAGTACATCGTCAGTCTCGAGCAGGTCCTCAATGCGCGCTGCAGCTTCTCCCGAAGGCGGAGGGGCGACCGTCGCGGCAGGCATGTCTTCCGAGAACAGGTGGGCGTCGCGTTCATCGAACTTGCGGTCGAAGGGTGGCGGTTCTACGCCGACAATATCGGTAGTGCCGGCGACCGCGTCAGCTTGCCCAACAGCAGCAAGCGCCTGCGTCGCAATCGCGCTGTCGATGATGATATCCTCGGGGACGTCATCAACAATGACGTATTCGTCGGTCACGATCGGGATGTCGCGTGTGACCGCAGGCGCCGGGGCGCCGCGGCGCGTATCCTCAAGATCTTCAAGACGACGCGCCAGCGAAGAGACCGTCTTCTGCATCGGCGCAAGGAAGGCGGTCGACTGATCACCTACTTCGTCCATGCGGCGCTGCACTTCCGACAGTACGTCGCCAAGTTTGCTTTCGTAGCTGCGGCCAGATTCAGAGAGCCGGGTTTCGAAGGCGCGCAAGGACTCCACTTGCTGAGTCTGAAGGCGGTCAGCGACGCGCGCGACCTGTTCGCCTATCTGACCGATGGCTTCAGCGCTGCGGCGCTCGCTTTCCTTGACCCGCTCATCAAGACGGTCGGCCAGGCGATCAATCTCGGTGTTGTCCAGCGGGCGCGCGGCCATGGCCGTTTCGGCGATGCGGTCAGACAGGCGCTGGACGCTTTCGTCCTGACGCTTCTGCAGACGTTCAGCGACCAGGGCGACCTGTTCACCAACCGCGTCGAGCGCGCCGGCGCTGCGCTTCTCCAGTATGTGGAGCTTGTCGTCTACCGCGGTATTCAGCCGGCCAAGGGATTCGACGGTGGAGCGATGCGATGTTTCGACGTTGCCCAAACGCGCGTCGATCGTATCTGCGAGGCGGGTTATTTCCCGGCGCACGTCGTCAATCGAACGCTGATCGCCGCGGGCTTCAACCGAGCGGAGCCGGTCGTCAACGGCGCGAGAGAGGCGCTCGACCTGCGAACTCATCGCTTCGACGGCGTCCGCCTGCCGGGCTTCTGCGATTTGCACTTGTTCTTGCAGCTGACGGATCGTGCGCTCGAGGCGCTCGACCTTTTCCGGATTGCCGGTGCGCTCCACTTCTTCAAGGCGGCGCTCGACATCGGCGCGCACTGCGTGAATTGGACGCGACAGGTCTTCCGCCAGGCTGTCGAGGTGTTTCTGAAACAGGGTCTGCAACTGGGCGAAATTCTCGGCTTGTTGCCGAGAGTCGCCGCCGCGCTCCACGCGATTATCGATATCCGTCACCGCGCGTTCGAGCACGCTGACGGCGGTGTCGGTCTTACGTTCGGCTCGGCCAAGGCGTTCTGAGATGCGCGCGACGGCGTCGCCGACGCTGTTCATCGCTTCGCGGGTTTTCTCTTCGATGCCGTCAACGCGGTCGAGCACTTCCTTCGACATCGCTCGCGAACGGTTTAGAGTCGTCTCGAGCGCACGCTCCATGCGCCAGGTCGTATCGCCAACGGCGCGCTCGGCTTTGGTTTCGAAAAGCTCGAAGCGTGTGGCGGCGTCGGTGATCTTGTTAATGCCGGCCTCAATACGGCGTTCGACCGAAGACATTTTCTCTTCGATCTGATCAACGCGGCCTGTTAGGTTTGCGGAGCCCGAGCGTATTGCATTGGCGACAGCCGCATCCACCGAGCGGGCGACATCATCGACTTTCGACGATACCTGGTTGACCTTGTCGTCGAAGAGCGCGTGGAAGTCGTTCTGGTCCTGCGTGCGAGCGTGCACGGTTTCCGAGAGGCGGTTGAGCGACGCTTCGAGCGCTTTAAGAGCGTCGATGGTTGGAAGGTTGCCGTGGCCGGTTTCAAGCGTGTCGATGCGAGAGCGCAGGGCGGTCTGTGTCGACTCTATCTCACCCATGGCGCGGGTGACCCGCTCGAGCGCCTGGAGTTGTGCCTTGCCCGACAAGTCGACCTTGCCCATGAGGCCAAGGATGGACTTGTCAATGCCGGAGACGGCCCGGGCCGAACGGGAGGTCGACGCCTCGAGTCGTTGGGCGAGCTGATCGATCTCTTGCGACATGCGGCGGAGATCGTGGTCCCCGGACGGGCTGGACGAGCGAGAGAAGGTATTGGAGAGGTCGATCTCCTCAAAGCTGCCGGAATCGCCCTCGAGGAGCAGTGAATTCAAGTATTGGCCCAAGGTCACGCCCTGCCGCTGGGCGCGCTCCCGCGCGAGTTCTCGCGCCTTTGGGTCAATTCCTTTAACGCTCCAGGGTCCCTGGGTCATCGCCGCTCCGAATCGATGCGAGCGCCTATTTTTGCACCCGCACCAACTGTCAGTTGGCCGAGATACGGTTAACGGGCGTTAAACGTTAATTGCCGCTCGCCGGGCCCGCCATTTCGCTTGAATTGACCTGCCGGGGAGGTAACGTTACGTATTACTGAGCGTTAATTAAAGGGCGCCGCCTGTGCTTACCCCACGGAGCAAAAAAACAAAAACAAACGGGAGGTAGAGATGAAAACGTACACAATCAGCGAACTTGCGCGAGAATTTCAGGTCACTCCGCGCGCGCTGCGATTTTACGAGGACAAAGGACTTCTTTCGCCTACGCGTGATGGATTGAATCGTGTGTATTCAACGCGTGACCGGGCCAGACTCAAACTGATCCTGCAGGGCAAGAGCGTTGGGTTCTCGCTTTCTGATATCCGTGAGATCCTCGACCTCTACACCCTTGAAGGCCACCGGGCCCAGTTGAAGCTTTCGCTCAAGAAGTCACGTGACCAGATCAAGAATCTGGAAAAGCAACGCGAAGACGTCGAAGCAGCGCTCGATACGCTGCACAAGGGCGTCAGATGGGTTGAAGAGAAGCTTCAGGAGCTCGGACCGGGTGCGGAAGTGGAGCAATCCGCACGCGCTTATGACCGTGTGGCGCGCGCCGGACTCGACGGCGAGACAGCTCATCTAGATAGCTGACGTAAAGTCAGACTCGACACTGTCCGCCGACTGGTATTACGCCGGAAGCTCGCTTCCGGCGTCGCCTCCGTTGACGAGCGCGGCATTACCGAAGGGTGAGGACAGATGCCCAAATACCAAGCGCCGCTCAAGGACATGAAGTTCTTGCTTTACGACGTGCTTGAGATCGGCGCGTATTCAAATCTTCCGCGGTTTGCCGATGCTCCACGCGATGTCATCGACGCAGTGCTCGACGGTGGCGCAACGTTCGCCAGCGAGGTGCTACAGCCGATAAACGCTATCGGCGACAAACAGGGCTGCAAGCGGAACCCCGACGGTTCTGTGACAACGCCCAAGGGATTCCGTGAAGCATACCAGCGAATGTCCGACGACGGCTGGATGGCCATCTCGGCTGACCCGCAGTTTGGCGGACAGGGGTTGCCGCGGGTAGTGGCGTTCCCGTTCCTAGAGATGTGTTCGTCCGCCAACATGGCGTTCTCGATGTATCCGGGCCTGACGCGCGGCGCGGCCGAAGCGATCCAGCACGGCGGTTCTGAAGGGCAGAAGAAGACCTATCTGCCAAACATGGTGAGCGGAAAATGGTCCGGCACCATGAACCTCACTGAGCCCCAGTGTGGCACGGATCTTGGCTTGATCCGCACCAAGGCGGTTCCGCAGCCTGACGGCTCTTACAAGATCACCGGTCAGAAGATCTGGATCTCGGGCGGAGAGCAGGATCTAGCGGAGAACATCATCCAGCTCGTGCTGGCTCGCATCGAAGGCGGTCCGGAAGGCATCAAGGGCATTTCGCTCTTCATTGTCCCGAAGTTCCTCGTGAATGCTGATGGGTCGCTCGGCGCACGCAATGCGTTCCAGTGCGGCGGCCTCGAAGAGAAGATGGGCATCCACGGCAACGCGACGTGTGTGATGAACTATGAGGGCGCCACCGGTTATCTCGTGGGCGAGGCTCACAAAGGCATGCGCACTATGTTTGTCATGATGAACGAAGCGCGCCTCGGCGTTGGCTTGCAAGGTCTCTCACAGGCGGAGGTTGCGTTCCAGAACGCGGCAGATTTTGCGCGCGAGCGTCTGCAGGGCCGGTCGATCACCGGCGCAAAATCACCAGACAAGCCTGCGGATCCGATCATCGTGCACCCGGACGTGCGCCGCATGCTCATGGACATGAAGGCGTTTATCGAAGGCGGCCGCGCTTTTGCCTATTGGACTGCGCTGCAGGGCGACCTCGAAGTCGTGTCGCCAGATCCGCATGTTCGCGAGAAAGCAGAAGATCGGATGGCGCTGCTGACGCCAGTCATCAAAGCCTTCCTGACGGACCGGGGCTTCAAGAGCGCATCCGAAGCGCTGCAGCTGCATGGCGGCACGGGCTATACGCGCGAGCAGGGCGTCGAACAGTTTGTGCGGGATGCGCGCATTGCGCTGATCTATGAAGGCACGAACGGAATCCAGGCGCTCGACCTCGTCGGTCGCAAACTCGCTGCGAATGGCGGCCGGGCGGTGTTCAGCTTCTTCTCGGATCTGGAAGATTTTGTTTCGTCCAATGATGAGAACGAAAAGCTGAAGCCCTATGTTGACGGCGTGACTACCGCGACGGCTCAGCTCAAGGACGGCACGATGTGGCTTATGCAGAACGGAATGTCGAACTTCGACAACGCCGGTGCGTCCAGCCACGACTATCTGCAACTGTTCGGTTTGACCGCGCTTGCGCTGATGTGGGCCAAGATGGCCAAGGCGGCCCTCGAGCGCCAGGGCAACGGCGACCGATTCTACGACGATAAACTTGCTACTGCTCGATATTATTTTGAGCGGGTCTTGCCTGACGCAACGTCACATCTCGCAAAGGTAAAGGCGGGCGCTGCGCCGGTCATGGCGCTCAGCGCAGACGCATTCTGACGGACGCACCGTTTGGCGTCCGCATCCTTCCCGTTCGCGGGGCAGTGATTCACAAGGAGGCCGGAATGGCCGAAGCCTACATCTATGACGCCGTCCGCACGCCACGCGGGAAGGGCAAGAATACCGGCGCCTTGCACGAGATCACGGCGCTGCAGCTTGCGACACAGACCCTGAGGGCCGTGAAAGCGCGCAATAATCTCGACACGTCGAAAGTCGACGACGTAATTCTTGGTTGCGTCACGCCGATCGGCGAGCAGGGTTCGGACATTGCGCGTATTGCCGTGCTGAACGCCGACTACGCTGAAACGACTGCCGGCGTGCAGGTGGATCGCTTCTGCGCGTCGGGTCTTGAAGCCTGCAACATTGCCGCGGCCAAGGTCATGACGGGCGAAGCGGACATGGCGATCGGCGGCGGCGTCGAGGCGATGTCGCGCGTACCGATGGGCTCGAACGGCGGCGCCTGGGCGACAGATCCAGAGATCGCGATGAAATCCTACTTTGCGCCGCAGGGCATCGGCGCCGACCTGATCGCCACCAAGTACGGCTTCTCGCGCGATGACGTAGATGCCTACGCAGTTGAGAGCCAGAAACGGGCGGCGCGTTCGTGGAAGGAAGGCCGGTTCAAGAGGTCGGTCGTTCCAGTCAAGGACCAGCTTGGTGTGACGATCCTCGACCACGACGAAACCGTGCGCGGCGACACGACGATGCAGACGCTTGCCGCGCTCAATCCGTCCTTCGAACAGATGGGCGCGATGGCGTTCGATGATGTGGTCAAGCAGCGCTACCCGGAGATCGAGAAGGTCAATCACGTTCACCACGCGGGCAACTCGTCCGGCATCGTGGACGGCGCATCGGCCGTGCTGATCGGCAACAAGGAGATGGGGCAGGCGCTTGGCCTGAAGCCGCGGGCCCGCATAAAAGGCTTCGCCTCGATCGGCTCGGAGCCGACCATCATGCTGACCGGTCCGTCCGCCGTGACGATGAAGCTGCTTAACAAGCTTGGCATGTCGGTTCAGGACATCGACCTCTACGAGCTCAACGAGGCCTTCGCTTCGGTCGTGCTGCGCATGATGCAGGCGCTCAGCATTCCGCATGAGAAGATGAATGTGAACGGCGGCGCCATCGCGATGGGGCATCCGCTTGGCGCAACCGGCGGCATGATTCTCGGCACGGTGCTCGATGAGCTGGAGCGGTCTGACAAGGAGACGGCGCTGGCTGTGCTTTGCGTCGGCGCAGGCATGGGCACGGCAACGGTGATCGAGCGCGTGTGATGCAGGTGAGTGAGGCGAAGGTCAGCGCGTTCGCCGTGTCGCTTCTCACGGGCGTCGGGCTGACTTTGATGTTCAACACTGCTCTGCGCGATCTGGGCTATGCCCTGTCGATCTCGGTTCCAGCGACCCTTGTGATGGCGGCGGTGCTGATGCTGTTCGCCTGCGACAACGTCAAGAAAGGCGGTGAAGAGCCGCCAAAACAGGCCAACAAAGGCAAGTGACATGAAACTCGAAACCTTCAGCCTCGACGTGGACGCAGACGGCATCGCCGTCGCCACTTTCGATGTTCGCGGTCGCTCAATGAACACGCTGACGGCGCGTGCGATTCAGGATCTCGGCGCTATCGCCGACGAGGTCGGCTCGAATGCGATGATCAAGGGGCTCGTGATCACCTCCGGCAAGACGAGCGGTTTCTGCGCCGGCGCCGATCTCGGCGAACTCGGTGGCGGAAGCATCGAAGACGCAGGCCCCGCAGGCGATGTCGAAGCGCAGCTCAAGGCGGCATTTGATCGCGCGTTCCAGATGAACAAGATCCTGCGCAACCTCGAGACCTGCAAGAAGCCGGTCGCCTGTGCGATCAACGGGCTTGCGCTTGGCGGCGGTTTTGAGGTCGCGCTTGGCTGTCACTATCGCATCGCGGCCAACGACAATCCCAAGCTGCAGCTCGGCTTGCCCGAAGCCAAGGTCGGCCTGATGCCAGGCGGCGGGGGCACGCAGCGTCTTCCGCGCCTGATCGGCGCACAGGCGGCCGCGCCCTACCTGTTGCAGGGCGACAGTATGACCGCCCAACAGGCTAAGGACCTTGGCGTCGTGCATGAGCTTGCGCCGACCGCGCAGCTGGTCGGCCGCGCGAAGGAGTGGGTGAAGGCGAACCCCAACGCCAAGGCGCCGTGGGACGACGCCAGATTCAAGATCCCGGGCGGCAATGCGAACACGCCGAGCGGCTCCATGGTCTTCACATTTGGCGCCGCGATGCTGGCGAAGCAGACCTGGGGCAATTATCCGGCGCAGAAGCACATTCTCTCGGCGGTGTATGAGGGACTCAACGTTCCGATGGACGCAGCCCTACGCATCGAGAGCCGTTATTTCGTGAAGACGTTGATGACGCCGGAAGCGAAGGGCATGATCCGGTCGCTGTTCCTGTCGATGCAGGAACTCGGCAAAGGCTCATCGCGCCCGGCTGGATATCCGACGTATGAGGTCAAGAAAGCGGCTGTGGTTGGCGCGGGTCTCATGGGCGCGGGCATAGCCTATGTGCAGGCCAAGGCCGGCATAGAAACCATCCTGATCGACCAGAGCCAGGAAGCGGCTGAGAAGGGCAAGGACTATTCGCGCAAGCTCGTCGAGAAGGACGTCTCGCGCGGCAAGATCAGCAAGGAGAAGGGCGAGGCTCTGCTCGCTCTCATCACGCCGACGACGGACTATGCACTGGCGGAAGGGGTCGACATCGTGGTTGAGGCGGTGTTCGAGAATCCGGAGATCAAGGCGGTGGTCACCAAGAAGGCGGAGGAGCAGCTTGCGGCATCGGCGGTGATGGGCACCAACACATCAACGTTGCCGATCACGGGGCTTGCGAAATCATCGGTGCGGCCAGCCAACTTCATCGGCATTCACTTCTTCTCGCCGGTTGAGCGTATGGGTCTCGTCGAGATCATCAAGGGCAAGGAGACGTCCGAGGAGACGCTTGCCAAGACGATGGACTATGTTCTCAAGATCAAGAAGACGCCGGTCGCGGTGAATGACTTCCGCGGCTTCTACACCAGCCGCGTGTTCGGCACATATCCGGAAGAAGGCCTGACGATGCTGGCGGAAGGCATCGCTCCGGCGATCATCGAGAATGTCGGCAGGATGGCGGGCATGCCGATGGGGCCGCTGGAAGTATCCGACTCCGTTGGCGTCGACACCATGCTGAAGATCGGTCGCGAGAGCGCCAAGGCCGTTGGCAAATCCTACGAACAAAGCCCAGTCGGCGATGTCACCACATGGCTGGTGGAAACGCAGAACCGCATTGGCCGCAAAGCCAATAAGGGCTTCTACGACTACAACGAACAGGGGAAACCTTCGCGGATCTATCCGGATCTCGCCAAGAAGATCGAAGTGAAAGTCAACGATTGTCCGCCGGCGTTGAAGGCGGAGTTGACGAAGCGGATGCTCTATCGTCAGTGCGTGGAGGTCGCTCGCTGCTTCGAGGAAGGCGTTATCACTGACGCGCGTGATGCGGATATCGGATCGATTCTGGCATGGGGCTTTGCTCCATACTCGGGCGGCGTGTGTTCGTTCGTGGACCTGAAGGTTGGGATCAACAAGTTCGTGGAGGAGTGCGATCGTCTCGCCGAGCAATATGGCGAGCGCTTCCGTCCTAACGCGCTGCTTCGCGATATGGCGGGGAAGGGGCAGACCTTCTACTCGCGCTTCCCGCCCAAAGATCAGAAAGCGGCAACCTAAGGAACTGCCGCTTATCGCCGGTGCTTGATGTGTGTTAAGCGTGCACTGCGATTGCGCCTTCCATCTTCCAGTTCGCGGGCTTGTCGCGCCAGCGGCGTCGGTTGGCGGCGGCCTTGGCGCCGAACGCGGCGAGAACGGCATCGAGGGCGTCGGCGGATCTCAGCATTTCCTTGCGGTCGGCGTCGTCGATCATCAGGTGCTGTTGCTCTTCAAGGTGGGTGACAATATTTGCGCGCACCGACTTCCCCTCGGCGTCGGAATAGTTGGCGTGCGGCAGTTTCCAGGCGCGGAGCTGGGCGGCTGGGAATGTCTCGACCAGCATGCCGGGCGCGTCCTTCCAGGGCCAGATAGGGCGCTCGGCGCGCGCCAGAAGAGTGAGGCAGGCCGCGGCGAAGGGCGCGCCGGGTCTTGCGCCATTCCAGAGCGTTGAGCGTGACGCATTGTGCTGGCGCTCGGTGATGCGGCTGGGTTTGGCGCTGGCCAGAGGCGCATGGGCGCGCGCGTAAGCCAGGATGGCGGCGCCACGCGGAAAGGGTCGGTCATCAGCAGCCGGGAGCTGCGCAATGTCTTTCAAGAGCTGCGCGTGGCCGCCAGAGGGCATGTGGGCTTCGGGCAAACAGAAGGGCGCGTCTATTGCGGCGGCGCGGTATCGGCCTTCGCGCAATAATGCAGCCAGGTTCTCAAACGGGTGACCGTCGCCTTCGAGCTTTTGCACGGGACGCAGATCTACGAGGCGTGGGCCTTCCAAGGCTGCGATCCATACCGTCGGCTTCGCGTAGACGGGGCGCCACGGGCCAGCGCCGCCAGAGAAGTCGATACCGAAGAAGCGGGCGTCGCTCATTGCGGCAAGTTGAATGGGATTGACCACGCCGCCAATCCCCGTGACATGCCGCAACCTTGACAGAATGCGGCATTATGGGCGCCCTGGCTGGATGACAACGCTCACCACGTCCGGCGCGGCGACGCGCGGAAAGCTGATGCAGGCGGCCGCCCGCATTGTCGCGCGCGACGGCCTCGCCGCGGCGACGACGGCCGCTATTGCTGCGGAAGCGGGCGTGGCCGAGGGCACGCTCTACCGTCATTTCGAGAGCAAGGACGACCTGCTTATCGCGGCCTACCGGCAGATGAAGCAGGAGGTGTTTCTCAACGCTGGCGCGGCGCTGGACACGACGATCGCACCGCCGGAGCGGCTGAAGCGGACGTGGAAGGTGATCTATCTGGCGTATCGCGCCAACAGGGACGCCTTTGCATTCGGTCAGCGCTTCGCGGAATCGGCGCTGGCGGAGCGCGAGGGCGGCGAGGCCGGGCGCGCCGTGATGCGCATGGTGGGCGACCTGCGCAAGGCTGGCATCGCCTCGGGCGATTTCAAGAACCTGCCGATGGATCTTCTCTCGAGCCTGTTCATGGCCCCGATCTCGTATCTAATGAAGAGCGAGATCAACGGGCGCAAATGGACGGACGCCGAACTGGACGTCGCTGCGACCACGGTCCTGGCTGGTTGGAGGAAGTAATCGCCAACTTTAGAACGGAACAGACAGGCGGGCCGGCGCGCGTCCGCGTGCGGCATGACGTAACGTAATATTTAGCCCCCTATTGCTGGCATTGCTGCATCGCAGCATATATTGCTCGCGTCCGCACAATAATCAAACGAACAGTGCAAAAGGAAACGCTCCGGGATCGTTCAGCACGCACAACGTCAAACCACAAGTCTTAGATCTAATGTCTTGAAATGTATAATTATTTCTGCCGTGATCGCTGTCTCGGCGGCGACGTCCTATGCTAATCCCTTGACGGTAATGGCGCCCACCGCAAGCGCCTCGACCGAACAGGTCGCAGCTATCTCGCCAAGCTCGACAAGGCCGTGAAGAGGGTCTGTTGGCAGGCGTATGTGCCGCTGATCGGCTTCGGCCTAGATGGCTATCAGGCCTGTCTGAAGGACGCCCACCGGAAGTCGCGAAGAATGATCCAACGGGGCTCTATGCCACTGGCCAATCGAAAACCGGCGGCGCAGTTCTCGCTGTCAGATAGTTCGAGCCCTTCTCGCTTGTTCATAGCGCGAGTGTGTCATCCCGGGCATTTTCGTTGGTTTTGAGCAGTCGGGCCGCAGCAAACGCCACAAAATTGGCCGATTTCACCCATTGACGCGAAATATTGGTATTCGATAAAAGAACATCGATTTTCGAGATAGTAGTCAGGCATCTTCTGGAAGGATCGAGAGAAAAATAACCGTGTCCAATCGGAGAAAGGTAATGAAAACGACGACCTCCAAAACCCGCCTGATCGCCACCCTTACCATGGCGGCAGCTTTCACCGCCGGCTTCGCGATGGGGCCGGCAACGGCCCAAACGTCCCTGCCGCAGCTGCTGAAATTCGAATTCAAGTTCCATTACACCGACGCTGAACTCGGTGATCTCAACTCGGCGCAGAAACTGCTGACCCGTCTGGAGAGGGAGGTGTTCGAGCATTGCGGCGGGGAGCGGGCGATGCGCCCGGACCGCAAGCACGCGACCATGCGATGCATCGACCAGACGATGCAGACCTCGATCGCCAAGTTCGGCTCGCCCGTGGTGGCCCAAGCCTATCAATCGCGCACTGACGGCTGATCCCAGATTGCGTCAGAGCTCGTGGGGCCGGACCTTTCCGACAGGTCCGGCCTCTCCTTTTCTATGTAAGCCCATCTCTCCCTCCTTCCTGTGCTTCCGGAAGGCGCCGCGGAGAGCCGGCGGGAGAGACCGCCCCAGTCGCCTCCACCAGAACGCAGCGCCAACCGGCGCCCGCGCTCGTAACTCCAGCGAGCGCGGGTGGTGGGAAATCAGGCCGCGTTCAGATCAGAGAGCCGCTCGGCGCCGCGGGAATCCATCATGGCGACGAGATCCGCCTTGATGCGCTGGGCGAGCATCGGTCCCTGGTAGACGAGCGCGGAATAGAGCTGTACCGCCTGCGCCCCGGCGCGAAGCTTGGCGATGACATCATCCGCCGAGGCGATTCCGCCAGCGCCAATGAGGTCGAGACTGTCTCCAACTTCGGCGTGGAAGGCAGCCAGGACGGCGGTGGATTTCTTCATCAGCGGAGCGCCGGAGAGACCGCCGGCTTCTCCCTTGTGCTTGGAGGCGAGCGTGTCCGGGCGAGCGATCGTCGTGTTGGAGACGATGAGGCCCGACAGCCAGTCCTGCGCCTTCGCAACGTCCGCGATGTCGCTGATCGCCTTGTCGTCCAGATCAGGTGCGACTTTCAGGAAGAGCGGCCGGTTCTTGACCGCCGCATCCATATCGCGCGCCGCGATGCCGATGCGGCCGAGCAGTTCTTCCAGAGCGCCGCGATCCTGCAGGCCGCGCAGGCCGGGCGTGTTCGGCGAGGAGATGTTGATCGTGATGTAGCCGCAATACGGCCAGACGGCTTTGACCCCCGCCACGTAATCCGCCACGCGGTCTTCGCTGTCCTTGTTGGCGCCGACATTGGCGCCGATGACGCCAATGGCGCGCGGAGCTGCAGAAAGGCGGCGGACGAAATAGCCGATGCCGTCATTGTTGAAGCCCATGCGGTTGATCACTGCGCGATCCGCATCCAGGCGGAAGAGGCGGGGGCGCGGATTGCCAGCCTGCGCGCGCGGCGTGACGGTGCCGCATTCGACGAAGCCAAAGCCGAAGGCGAGCATCTGTGCGAACACTTCCGCATTCTTGTCGAAGCCAGCAGCGAGGCCGATCGGGTTCGGAAGCTTGAGGCCCGATTTGCGGAGCGTGACAGCGAGACGCGGATCGTCGAGCTGCGGCTGGGGTTTGGCGAGCCCCATCTTCAACGCGTCGATGATGAACCGGTGGGCGCTTTCGGCCGGGAGGATGCGGACCGCGCGGGCGGCGATGTCGAACATGGTCACCTTGGCGTGCTCACTTGTCGGCGCACGGCTTGCTGCGCGGTTCGGGCGCAAGCACGACCACGTCCGGCGCGAGGGGGGCGCCATCCGCATCGAACTCGTCCAGCGGCCAGATCGACCTGATATGGTGCTCCTGGACCGCGGCGTAGACGTGCGGGAAATAGTCGCCGTCGCGCGATTTTTCCCATTTGAGATCGGGTCCGAAATCGTCGCCGTTGACAGAGACCAGCGCGCATCCTTTCTGGCCCTTGAACCATTTGGCGAGGGTGTTCTGCACCTGCCTGCTGGTCGAGAAGTGGACATAGCCGTCAGCGATGTCGACGGGCGCCTGCATGGCTGCGCCATTCTCGACGGCGGCCAGCTGTTCGGCGGTGAGCACCTTGTAGATCATGCGCGGGTTTTTGCTCTTGTTGATGGCGGGTGGCAAGCGGGGGCGTGCTTGACCGGGAAGAGCTGCGGCGCCATCGCAGGCGCATGACCACCACCTCCGCGCTCGTGCTATTTTCCGGCGGCCAGGATTCGGCCGCGTGTCTTGGCTGGGCGCTGCAGCGCTTTGACCAGGTGGAGACGATTGGATTCGCCTATCGGCAGAGGCATTCAGTCGAGCTGCAATGCCGGAGCGTGTTCCTGGCGAAGCTGCGTGACGGATTTCCGGACTGGGCCGCGAAGCTTGGCGATGATTATCTGCTGGATCTGGGCGTGCTCGGAGAGGTTTCGGAGACGGCGCTGACGCGCGAACAGGAAATAGGGTTCGCGGAAAGCGGGTTGCCGTCGACCTTCGTGCCGGGACGCAATCTGGTGTTCCTGACATTTGCAGGCGCGGTGGCTTATCGGCGCGGGCTTGGGGCGCTCGTTGGGGGAATGTGCGAGACCGATTTTTCCGGCTATCCCGATTGCCGGCGCGATACGATCAACGCCGTGTCGAACGCGTTGACGCTGGGTCTGGATCGACCGACGCCGATCGAGACGCCTCTGATGTATCTCGACAAGGCGCAGACATGGGAGCTGGCTGATAAGCTTGGCGGCTCGAAGCTGGTCGATCTTATCGTCGAAGACACGCACACCTGTTATCTAGGCGACCGCAAGCATCGGCACGCATGGGGCTATGGCTGCGGAGCGTGCCCGGCGTGTGATCTGCGTGCGAGGGGCTGGGAAAAGTGGCGAGCCGGCCGATGACGTATTCGGTCAAGGAGTGCTTCTACACGTTGCAGGGCGAAGGTGCGCAGACGGGCCGTGCGGCGGTGTTTCTGCGCTTTGCCGGATGCAATCTGTGGAGCGGGCTGGAGCGGGATCGCGCAGACGCCGTCTGCAAGTTTTGCGACACGGATTTTGTTGGTGTGGACGGTGAAGGCGGCGGAAAATTCGCGACTGCGGCAGCTGTGGCAGAGCATGTCGCGGCGCGCTGGAAAGGCGCGACGGGGCGGCCCTATTTGGTCTGCACTGGAGGCGAGCCCCTGCTTCAGCTTGATGAGGAGCTGATCTCGGCGCTGCATGCGCGCGGTTTCGAGGTGGCGGTGGAGACTAACGGCACGGTGTTGGCGCCCAAGTCGCTCGACTGGGTCTGCGTCTCGCCGAAATCGACCGCAGAGTTGAAGCAGGTTTCGGGCGACGAACTGAAGCTCGTCTATCCGCAGGCCGATGCACCCCCCGAGAAATTCGTGGCGCTGGCGTTCCGTAACTTCTTCCTGCAGCCGATGGATGGAGCAGCTCGCGAGGCGAATACAGCGGCTTGCATCGCCTATTGCCTCGCGCATCCTCAATGGCGATTGAGTCTGCAAACCCACAAGGTCACGGGAATTCCCTAACGTGTCCCAGAAACACAAAACGCCGCCCGAGAGGGCGGCGTTCTGCAATAAGCTTATGAAGGGTTAGGTCAGCTGATCCGCAAAGCGGTCAGCAAACCGGTCGAAGCTTCTGTATGCATCGGCCCAGGTGTTGTAACCGATGACGTTCTCGATGCTCGGCTCGTACCACTGGTAGTCGAATTTGCCGATTTCCTTGCCCGAGGCATCGTACGCCGTTCCAGTCATGCGGGCGCCGCCAATGCTGACGGAACGCATCGCATCGAGGCCCGGCTTGCTGGAGGTTTGCGCCCACGTCGGGCGGTTCGGCTTCGCGTCTTCGATCGTGACGACGATGCGCTCGGCCTTCACGCCTTTGCGCTCGAATACTTTCGTCACTTTCCGGGTCAGCGAATCTGTAAGGACCTTCGATTCGCGAACGCCTAAATCGCGTTGCAGCTTGGTCTGAAATTCTTTCGAAACGCCGGCTTCAACGGTCACCGCAAAAGCGGGAGCCGCCATCAGAAGACCAGCGACGGTAGATATTGCGATGTTGGCAATACGCATGGGTCTCCTCCCTGAACTAATCATCAACTCCGTGCAGCCGGGACGACAATCCGGCGGAAGAACTGGGTGAAGTTTAGCATGAAGGCGGGATGAACAAAGGCCCAATCTGCGTGGTTGCGGGGTTATTGGCTCTTTTGGCGACGGAGTTCTTCGTTCTCTTTGCGAAGACGCTCATTGTCTTTGGCCATCTGCTCTTCGGGAGAGGTGGTCACAAGATCAACCGCTCCGCCGACAACCGCGCCCGTCACGCCGACTGCCGCACCTGCAACGTCAGCCACCAGACAACCGGAGAGAAGCGGGGTAGCCCCGAGAACTCCCGCAAGAACAATGGCTTTACGCATGGCTCGCTCCGCCCTCAGAAAACCGGCCCGATCCGGTACAGCGCAGGTTACAGCAGGCTGGGCCGGAACTGAATGGCCAAGGGCGCCCTTGGGTTAAGTCAGAGCGTGTCAGTCAGCACGATCTCAGCGGGGCCTTCGAGCGCCTTGAAGACGACTTTCGAGCCGCCCGTGAAAGCCACACCATCGCGGGCGTTGACGCGTTTGCCATCCACCTCGATCAAGCCAGTCGCGGGCACCGCGTAGACATGGCGGTGGGGTTCGGTTTCCCAGCCCAGCTCCTGGCCGGCTTCGAGGGTCGCGCCGACGACGCGGGCATCCGCCCGGATCTCGAGGGCGCCCTCGTCGCCCTTGCCAGAGGCAAGTATCGACCAGCTTCCGACGCGTTCAGCCTTGGGAAACTGCTTTGCGCCCCAGCCGGGCGCGCCGCCCGTCCGATCGGGTTCGATCCAAATCTGAAAAAGCGTTGTGTTCTCATCTTCGAGGTTGAACTCGGCGTGGCGCACGCCAGTACCTGCAGACATCACCTGGACGTCGCCGGCGGCCGTGCGGCCCTTGTTGCCCATCGAGTCCTGATGGCTGATGGCGCCGGTGCGGACATAAGTGATGATCTCCATGTCCCTGTGCGGATGCGGCGGGAAGCCGGACTTTGGTGCGATCAGGTCGTCATTCCACACGCGAAGGCGGCCCCAGCTCATGCGCTTGGGATTGTAGTATTCAGCGAAAGAGAAGTGATGATGGGCGTCAAGCCAGCCATGGTTGGCGCTGCCGAGGGTTTCGAAAGGCCGGACTTCGATCATTGGAATCACCAGCTACAAAAGTTCGTTGGCAGGCATATAGTTGCAAATGCAACAACATGCAAGAGGTCTTGAGGCTACAAATGAAAAGGCGGCCAGTCCGAGGGACTGACCGCCTTGTTCATGTTGTTGTGCGAACCGCTACTTCAGCGGAGAATAATCCGTTGGCGTCAGTTGGACAGAGACGACGCCGCCGGGGGAAATGAGCATCGGGCCGGTCTTCTGGCTGTCGGCGGCGACCTTCTTCCATTCCTCGTCGGCGCCAAAGGCTTTCCACGAGTCGTTGCGGGCTTCCTGGTTCGGGAAGGCGAGCATGTAGACCATCTTGTCGGTCATGGCCGGTTGGTCGGCAACTGGACGCCAGTACATGAAGTTCGTCATGCCGTGCTTGGCGAAGATGCGCGTTGTATGATTGCGGAAGCGGCTGTGCAGGTCTTCGAGACGGCCTGGCATCACAGTGTATGTGCGCAGTTCGAAATGGCGCGGGCTGGCCGAAGACATGGTGTTGAGCTTCGGCGAATAGTCAGTGGCGCTGAGGAAGATGTTCTCGATCTTCGAGGTCAGCGAGCCATCCTTCTGGCTGTCCGCGTAGACCTGTTTCCATTCGGGATCGGCAGCAAAAGCCATCCACGAAGCGTCCCTGGCGGCGCGATCCTTGTAGCCCATGACATAGAAGAGCCGATTGTCCAGCGTCTGGCCGGGCATAGGCGCGACATGGAAGAAGCTGATTGGCGTCATCCCGTGTTTCTTGAACAAACCAATCGTGTGGTCGCGGAAGCGGCCATCGAGGGCCGCCATCTTGCCGGGAGAGGCTGTGTAGATGCGCAGCTCGTAAAGGCCAAGCGCCGGCTCTGCAGCCGAGGATGCGGAAGGCGCAGAGTCCATGTTGGCGCACGCGGCCGCCAGCATGGCTGCGGCCGCAGCGAAGCCGGCCGCGACGCGGCGGAAAAGCGAGGGGCGGTGAAGGGCGAGCGTCGTCATGTTTCCTGCCTATTTATCGACCAGAGCCGCCCAAGCCAGGCAGCCCATTTGCTCCGGATTAGCGCACAGTGGCGCGGAGCGACAGGCGTTGGAAAGGGGTTCAGGAGATTGTGACGACGAGATCAGCTGAACGCGAACGCGTCCATCCGCAAAATCCCATAAGTGGTGCTTTGGTGCAGGTGTTTCACGCCAATCTGCCCGGCGCCCAGGGCGACATAGAGCGGCAGCAGATGCTCTTCGGTTGGGTGATTGTGTGCCGCTTCCGGGGCGCGGACACGATAGTTGAGCAGCTCGTCCAAACGACGTTCAAGTAATGCGGCAGCCATCCATTCCGCAAAGGTATGGACCCAGTAAGGCTCCGGCGCGTCGATGCGCCCCCCCGAGGTCCGGAAACTGGCCAGATCATGCGTGAAACTGCCCGACCCGACGATCAGGACGCCTTCCTCACGCAACGGAGCGAGAATCTGGCCAAGCCGGTAGTGATGGGCGGGCCCGAGGTGGGTCTGTACCGAAAGCTGGACAACCGGGATATCTGCATGTGGCCAGGCGACCATCAGGGGCGTCCAGGCGCCATGGTCGAGACCGCGGCGTTTATCAATGTCCGCAGGAAGACCGGCGGCGGTGAGGCGTTCCGCAACGCGACCGGCGAGGTCGCCTGAAGGAGGAGCTGGATAGGTGAGCTGATACAACTTCGGGGGGAACCCGCTGAAATCATGGATGGTCTCATTCCACGCCGGCGCGCTGACCGTGGGACGGAGACGCTCCCAATGAGCCGAGACCATAAGGATGACCTTTGGTTGCTCGGGCAGCACGTCCGGCAAACGTTCGAGAAAGTCTCGCGCGGGTGTATCCTCCAGGGCGAGCATGGGGGAACCGTGAGAAACAAAAATCGCTGGCAGCATGCACGGCAAGGTGGCGGCTAGAAGCGATGGGATCAAGGCCGCGCTTGACGATGCGGTGCGATGACAGAGACTGCCAGTCAGTGGCCGGAGTGATTTGATGAAACTTAGACTGACGGTCTGTGCGCTTGTCTGCCTAGGCGCTTGCGACGCCCAACCGCCGGCGAATCTTGTGCCGTCCAAGGCGCCAGAGGTTTTGTCCCTTGAAGCCGCCGCAAAGACGTCCTGCGCCGAACTGACCAACTATTTTCCGGACCGGCTGGCGTCGATGACCCCGGAAATGCAGGCGCTCGTGACGCGCGAATACAATCTGTGTGTGGCAAAAGTCTCCAGTGAAGACCGCTGAGCAGCTAGCCGTTGACTGCTTTCATCCCGTTTTCGTCGTAGCGTTCGCCTTTCACCTTTGCCGCGAGACTATCAAGCTTCGCGAGGGCGGCGGGCGTAAGTTTCACGTAGGCGGCCGCCAGATTCTGCTTCAGGTTCGTAAGCTTCGTCGTGCCGGGAATGGTTACGATATTGTCTGCGCGTTGAAGCACCCAGGCGAGGGCGACCTCTCCGGCCGTCGCGCCCAGGTCTGAGGCGACATGGGCGATCTCTTCCACAAGCGCCAGATTGTTCTCCAGCGCTTCCCCTTGGAAGCGCGGCGCCATCGTCGCGCGGAAATCCCATCCGTCGGCCTTCCAGTCTTTCGACCAGCCCGCGAGCATTCCCCGACCGAGAGGCGAATAGGCGACCAGCGTAGCGCCGACGTCCTTACAGGCGGCGAGAACACCGTCTTCCTCGATGAAGCGCGTGAAGATCGAGAACTCAGATTGCACGGCGGAAATGGCGTGAACCTTGGAAGCGGCGCGCAGGCTTTCCGCGGCGACCTCCGACAAGCCGATCTGTCCGACTTTTCCTTCTTTCACCATTTGCGCCATTGCGCCGATGGTTTCCTCGATCGGACGCGACAAATCCCGGCGGTGCAGATACCAGAGATCGATGTGATCGGTTTGAAGGAAGCGGAGCGATTGCTCGATTGCCCGCCGGGCGTTCTTCTCGGAGCCGTCGACGCCGGTTCGCTGGCCTGTTTCGCGGTTATAGGTCGGGCCGAATTTCGTGGCGATGAAGACCTTGTCGCGGCGGTCGTTGAAGGCTTTGCCAAGCAGCTGCTCGTTGTGGCCCATGCCATAGATCTCAGCGGTGTCGAAATGATCGACGCCCAAGTCGATCGCTTCGTGAAGCAGGGCGATGGCGTCGGCTTCCTCCATTGCGGGGCCGTATGCGAACGACATACCCATGCAGCCGAGGCCGATTGCGTTGAGAGGACGACTCGAACCGATGCTGCGGCGGATCATGGCTGGCTCCTGCATGTCATGTGAGCATTTGCTCACATAGTCAGGAATGGCCGTGATGGTCAACCCGATGGATCAGGATTCCAAGCCGACCAACGTCCGAAAAGGAACCTGCTATTCCGGCGCCGCAATCTGCTTGCGGATTTCTGCAACGCCGCGGATTACGGATTTGATTCCGTCATCGGGCGTTTCTGAGAGCGCGCCGCGATAGCCTTCAATGGTCAGGTCGGGGCCGATCAGCAGATAAGCAGGTGTCCTGTCGATGCCTGCACTCGTCGCAATCGCTCCGTTGTCCCTTACGGTCGGCCAGGCCGATGCAGCGTTGGCGGGCGAACCATTCACTTGAAGGAAATCAAGATCGGGATCTTGATCCGCTGCAGAACTCAACGCAGCGACAAAGGCATTTTCTTGTGCGCTTGCGGCATCGGGCGCAGCGAAGCCTAGGATCGTCCACCGGGCTCGCAGATTTGCCTGCGTCAACTCGGGCCCGTTTGGTTGTTCGCTCTTGAAGGCCGGAAGCGTTGAGCCGATGCGCGAGAAAACCAAGGGATCCGTCTCCCAGCCTTCGATGGGCGCGCCCGGCGTAGCGGCCAGTTCAGGCGGCGCGGGTTCCCTGCGGGCGGCCTGAGGTTCAGCAGTTTTTGTTGCCAGTGGCTGCCCGCAAGCTGCTAGCGCAAACAATGTGGCCGACAACACAATGAAACTCTGACTCATCGTTTGCTCCCGATCCGGGAACGCTCAACTCTGATTTGGGCGGTTACATGGCGCAGGTTTGTGGATGACGCGATCGTCCGATGCGTAAACGCAACTGAACGCATGCTCATACCGCACTGCAATTGCCACGCTTTCGCTGTTTCACGCGCAACTGACTGAAGGCCAGGCGGCTCAACCATCGCGCGGAGGGGCAGGTTGGCTAGGACTAAAGCCATGAGAAACATGACCACGAAAATGATTCGAGCGGGCGCCATTTCGCTTGGCGATATCACTCTCGCGCCGATGGCAAGCGCGGGAGAGTGGCGACTGAATCCGGACCGCTGCCCGGATATCCGCGAGGAATGGCGCGCCATGCGGCGAAACACTGGCTGGCGTGACCGTAGAGAAGACCGTCGCGACCATCGCGTGATCCAATGCTTGGCCCGCGTGTGGACCTATGTTCCGAGCCGCCCGAGCACGTTGGGATTACAGGCGCGGTCGCGACCACGATCTCTATCCCGACCACGATCGCTATGGCTACACGCCGCGGGAGGTCTCTCGCTACAGCGACGGAGGCGCCGACCAACGCAACTATCACGGAGACGTTGCAAGCTTGGGCATCAGCCTGTGCTCCGGCTAATCAGCAACCAACGTCCAGTACGGGATGTCCCGGCATCACTGCCGGGCCATTTTGCTTGATGGAAATGGAAATCAGAAAATCTCGAACAGGCCAGCGGCGCCCTGGCCGCCGCCGATGCACATAGTGACAACACCATACTTGGCCTTGCGGCGTTTGCCTTCGAGAAGCAGATGGCCAGTGCACCGCGCGCCCGTGACGCCGTATGGATGGCCGATCGAAATCGAGCCGCCATTCACGTTGTACTTGTCCGGATCGATGCCGAGCGTGTCGCGGCAATAGAGGCACTGGGAGGCGAAAGCTTCATTGAGCTCCCAGAGATCGATGTCCTGGACGTGGAGACCGTGCCGCGCGAGCAGGCGGGGGACGGTGAAGACGGGGCCGATGCCCATTTCATCGGGCTCGCACCCGTGCACCGCGAAACCTCGAAACGCGCCGAGCGGCTCAAGTCCGCGCCGCTCGGCTTCTCTCGCTTCCATCAGGACCAGCGCCGCGCCACCATCCGAGAACTGCGAGGCATTGCCAGCCGTGATGTATTTGCCGACAGCGATTTTCTGTCCGCCCGTGAAGACAGGCGGGAGTTTCTGGAGGTCGGCGAGCGTCGTTTGCGGACGATTGCATTCGTCTTTCGTGACCGTGTAGTCGATCATCGAGACGGCGCCAGTTTCCTTGTCGGCCACGGCCATCTTGGTCGTCATCGGGACGATCTCGTAAGCATACTTATTGGCGGCTTGCGCAGCCGCGGTGCGTTGCTGTGACTGGAGCGCGTACTCGTCCTGCTTCTCGCGCGAGACGCCGTAGCGTTCGGCGACAATCTCCGCCGTCTCGATCATTGTCATGTAAATCGCGGGGATCCTGGCGAGCAGCTTTTCGTCGAGCGTACGATTACGGCCATCTTTGTCGGGCGCGGATCGCGGGCCGAACTGGACGAGCGAAATGGATTCGACCCCGCCGCCGATCATGATGTCAGCGCCGTCACGGATCTGCTGCGCAGCCGAGGCAACTGCGTTGAGGCCGGAGGAGCAGAAGCGGTTGATCGTTCCGCCGGCCACAGAGACGGGCAAGTCGGCCCAGAGCGCAGCCTGGCGCGCAATGTTGGCGCCGGTCGCACCTTCCGGATTGGCGCAACCGATGTAGACGTCTTCGACTTCCTTAGGGTCAACCTTTGCTCGCTCAACAGCGTGCTTGATGGCATGACCAGCGAGAGCCGCCCCGTGAGTGACGTTGAATCCGCCGCGTACCGATTTCGCGAGACCGGTACGCGCCGTTGACACGATCACCGCCTCACGCATTCATTCCTCCAGGTCCTTTTTTGCGCTTGGAGACGGGTTAAGCAGCAGAATGCAGAGGAATGCAACAGATCACCCGACATAGGGAACATGCCGGGCGTTGGTTATTGTGCGTCAAAGCTGACCGGCGGATCACCCGCCGGATTTCGGAGTTCTAGTCGTGATCGTGATGACCGTTGTCGGTTCGCTCGCGGGCGTTGCTAGCATCGCTTCATGCTGTGCTTTCACGATGTCGGCGCTGGTATAGTTCTTCTTGCCGTCGACCACGGCTTGGACTTCCTGTGCGGCCGGGTGTTCCGCATCGAGAGCAGGACGATCAGAAACCGGAGTAATCACTTCCGTCGTGGTTTCCACCTTGGCGGCGGGCGTGTCGGCGACAGTGGTGTCGATCACGACACTCTTTTCCGATTGCGGAGTCTGCGCTTGTTCGCTTCGCGCTGTGGGCGGCTGCTGCGCGAAAGCCGGGACAGCCACGAGCGACGGCGGCAAACGCCGTCGAGGCGAGGAGGAGTTGCATCGGACGATCCCGCTGCAAGTTAGCCTCAAACTCATGGCGACTATGGAAGAAGCGACGGCGTCGTTCGTTCCGACTCATGTGGGATTGTAACGTGCGCGGCCTGAGGCGTCGGGCCGCTTGCAACTTCGGGATTCTCGACATGATCCGCGAGGAACACGCCCCGTTGTCCGGGCTTTCCAGGCGAGACAACGGTCGGGTCCTGCGCGGCGAAGAGTCGAGCCGAGAATTGAGATCCGCTCCCATGCAGATTGCATGGGCGGAAAACCAAAACCACATTAGCAGCGCTGCTACCGCACCTAGCGACCCAAGCGCTGTATTGAAGGCGTTGAAGTTCTCAAGATGGAGTGAAAATCCGATCGAGACGACAAGCCAGACCGCGCCTGCGGGGAGTGCGCCGGGTATGATCCAGCGCCAGCGTGCGTGTGCGCGCGATGGCGCGATGCGATAGATCATCGCGCAAGCGATCGCGAACAGGCCAATCATCATCAGCCAGCGGACGGTTCCGTTCGCCACATTGCAGTGGGCATAACGCCGCGTAGGCTGCGCGTATGAGTCGAGATCCAGCAGCGTGGAAGTCGAAACCTGTCCCTCCCTCCGCCGAGGTGTTGGCCCGGAAGGCGGGTTACCGGGAGACCGCGCCGATTGATTTCTCGGGAATATTGGCGAACGAACGGTGCGTCGAGATGCGCGAACGGGGGGTTGCGGGGGACAATCACTATAACACGCAGCACAATCCGCCATATTATATCAGCATCCCGGGGTCGGTGAGGGAGCTTTACCTCAGGCAATCGGTTGCCGCCAAACTGGTTGAAGTAAATGCCCGCCTCAAGACAGTGGGCGTGGAACTGTACCTGTTCGATGCGTGGCGGCCGCAGGCGATCCAGCGGTACTTTCACGATGTGTGGTTTCCGAACTGGCTCATCGAACGGCAGCCACATCTGGCGGGGCAGGCGCTGGTCGACGAGGTGGAGAAATACTGGGCGGCTCCGACGGCTGGCGAGGCGTCGCCATCGCCGCATTCGACCGGAGCAGCCCTCGATCTTACGCTAAGGTTCCGGGATACGCGACAGCCCCTCTATATGGGCGGGATATTCGATGATCTTACTCAAGACGCGTGGACTGACGGCTTTGAACGCAAAACCATTGCTTCGATGTCGGACGAAGAGGCGCGCAAGAACCGACGGCTTCTCTACTGGGCAATGACCGACGCAGACTTCGCCAACAACCCAACCGAGTGGTGGCACTATTCGTGGGGCGATCAGCTGTGGGCCAAGCTCGGCGGACACCCTGCGGCGCATTATGGCGCCTACATTCCGACCGGCAGATCAGACGTTTAAGACCCCGGCAACCTTAACGGGCGACACTGGCCTTTCAGTCGATTGCGAGGCCCGATGCTCAACGCCTTTGTGAAGCACGTATCTGAGTCAACAGCGCTGCCGGCAGAACAGGCGGAAGCCGCCATCGGTATCGTGCTGAACGCGGCGGACCGGCAGGGCGCCCCTATCGCTGACGAGATTTTCGAGAGAATTCCCGGCGCTCGCACGCTGGCGGCCCGGATGGGGTCCCGTGTTGGCGCGGCCACCGGCGTGATCGCGCGCCTGATCGAACGCACCCCGGGCGGTCGTGTGGCCGTTGCGGAGCAGGTAATCCGCGACCTCCAGAAGCAGGGTCTCGGCAATAATGAAATCGGTCGCCTGTTCCCGGCGATCGGCAGGTACGCGGAATCCGCGTTTGGCGTGACCGGCATAGGCCATCTTGGCGACATGTTCGGAGCGGTGAATGCCCCGGCCAGTGGAGTGAGTAGCGTAGCCTAACGACAGAGTAAGAGTTTCAAGCCTGGCGGGCGGCCTTCGGGTCGCCCGCTTTGGCTTTGGACTTTACAGGGCTGCCAGAACGCCAGTCTGACCTTTCAAAAAAAATCGCGATTGGGCTGGAACCGGTGAAGCGCAGTGGCGTTTTTCCTTCGATCTTCCCGGCGAGGCGGTCTTTTCCGTCCCCCCCGACCCCCGAGACTGCGCGCCGGGAAGATGCCAATCTTCGAAAGGTTAGCCCGCTCCGGAGCGGGCCTTTTGTTTTGCGGTCAGTGTTTGTCTGACTCAGGCAAGACTAACTGCAGGTCCGATGTGGGCGGCGTCACGATGATGTGCCCCGATATAGCGACCCGCATTGCGTCCGTCGGGGCCGCCATCGATGCCGAGACATAACCAGCCTGCGCCTTGACTGCGTCACCCGACTTCTCAGCTAGCGCCGCGCGACCAAGCGCGACGCGCCAGTCTTGTGGTGTGATGGCGGCCAGTTGGTCGAGGCGGTTCTTTGCTTCGTCCGGCTTCTTCGCATCAAGCAGGCAGAGTGCGTGGTCGCCCATTGCTGAGAGCGCCCAAGCATCCTTCGCAAGTTCTGCGGCCGCTGTGGTGCAGCGCACCGCGTTGATGCCAGCCAGTGAGGCTATCGAAACGGCGTTCCCCGGTTTCGAAGGCGCGGCGTCCACTGATCTTACGGGCGCGGCGTTGGACGCGCCTTTCATCAACGACGAACCTCCGCTAAGCACGGGGTCAGCAAGCTTTGCCTCGATCAGGACTGCGTTGCGATATATCACGGTTGTCGCGCTGCCAAAAGCCGCCCCCGACAGCGTCAACCTTCCTGAAGCGGCATCGACTTTCGTCAGCAGCGAACCGGAAGGAGGAGACAGAGCAAAGGGCGCGAGCGTCAGGCCATCGATCTCGACCGTCAGCGTTTCCCCAGCGATCTGCGCCGCCGCCGCGACAGGTTGCTGGGATAGCTTGACCAGGATCGATACGGTTTCAGCTTCCTGCGCGACTTCGATGTCGCCGATGCGCGCGGAAATGGGCGCCGGCGCCGGTGCGGATTGGGCGTGAGCGGGCGCGGCGGCTGCTAAGGCAGACAGCGCCGCGCTCGACAGGCAGACCGCAGGGAATAGCATCCGAAGCATGCGTCCATCGGCTACGCCCCATACGTTAATGGCCGGTTAGCATTGCTTAACGCGACAAGCATTTGAGGGTATGCCTGGGAATGAGCGATCAGACGCTGGCCACGATGAAGCAGGTCTCAGCCGCGGATCTTGGCGGTCCCTGCTCGCCCGATCCCGAGTTGTGCGCAACGGCCGCCATCGAGGCGCTACGTGATGCGGCCGGTGAGGGATTCCGGTTGACGTCGCTATCCCTGGAACTGGCCTCTCGCGCGATCGGCGAGGGAATGGTCGCGGTGGCGATACAGACAGACAAGCGGACAAAGGCGATCGTATTCGCATCTGTCGAAGCACGGATAGGCCCGGCAATGGTGTTTTCGGCGCAGGCTCTGTTCAGCAGAGGCGCAGTTTGACGGAAGGGGTCTTTCCGGGTCCTATCCGCCGGCAAGAGCAGGGTAATCCTGTTCGGGAGGCGACTATGCGCGTGTGGATGAGGATAGCGTCTGTCGCGCTTGCTGTGGGCGTCGGCTCGACACGCGGGGCTACGGCCCAGGACTTCGGGAAGATCGCGTCCGATATCCTTCACAAATCGCTGCCTGGCGACAAAGGCAATCTTTCCAAGGGCGACATAACGCTGGGGTTGAAGGAAGCGCTAAATGTCGCGAGCGGTCTGGCGTCCGAGCGGTTGAGCGCCAAGGACGGCTTCATGGGCGACGCGGCTGTGCGCATCCCATTGCCCGGCGTCCTGGGACAGGCGCAGAAAAAGCTGCAACCTTTCGGCATGGCCGGGCCGCTCGATGATCTGCAGATGAAAGTGAACCGCGCCGCAGAGGCGGCTGTGCCAACGGCAAGCAAGCTCGTCATCGACGCCGTGAAAGCCATGACCCTCGACGACGCCATGAGCATTCTGCGCGGCGGCGACACGGCAGCCACGACTTTCCTCCGCAAACGGACCGAAGCCGGCCTGCGGCAATCCTTCCGCCCCTATTTCGACAAGTCTCTGGCAACCTCGGGCGCGCTGGCCGCTATTGACGGCGTCGTGGCGAAATACGGGGCAGGACTAGTGAAAACCGACGCAAAGACGTGGCTGGCGGATGCCGCCACGACTGGCGCCCTCGACGGATTGTTCTATTACGTCGCCCGTGAGGAGCAGGCGATTCGACGCGATCCGGCAAAGCGGACCAGCGATATCCTGCGTAAAGTGTTCGGAGGCTGAGCGCGCAGGATGCGCAGGTTTCGGATCGACATAAAGGATGGTGAAACATCCGGCATCGCGTTCGGCGACCCCGTGCGGCCGGTCGATGTGCTGTGGCTGCACGCGACCGGCTTCAATGCAATCACTTATGAATCAATCCTCGAACCACTCGGCAGCCAGATGCATGCGGCGGCGGTGGATTTCCGAGGGCATGGCCGCTCAAAGCTGCCCGTCAATCCGCGCAAGCTGAAATCGTGGAACAGGTTCCGCGATGATATCATCCAGATTCTCGACAAGGTGGCGCCTGATGGCGCGGTGCTCGGCGGGCATTCGATGGGCGCGACGGTGGCGCTGCTGGTCGCTGGCAAACGGCCAGACCTGGTGCGTGGCCTGGTGTTGGCCGATCCGGTGCTGACGCGGCGCAGCGTCTATCGCGTGTATAACTTCCCGATCCTCAATATGTTCATCCAGAAGAACCAGCTGGCGAAGAACGCACTGCGCCGTCGCCGCGATTACGGCTCTCCTTCTGAAGCGGCAGAGTCGCTGCGCGGACGTGGCGCCTTCAAAACGTGGCGCACACCCTTCCTCGATGACTACGTCGTGGACGGCGTGCTACGACAGGATGACGGGCGGTATTCACTGTCATGCACGCCGGAATGGGAATCCGCAGTGTTCAGCGCGCAGCGCTACAGGCCTTGGACGGCCATGCGGCGGCTGCGCAAGAAGCGTATCCCGATTGTCGTGTTGCAGGCGGAAAAGGAATCCACATCGGTTCCCGACGCGGATGTGCGCATACACTCTATCCGCCCCGATGCCGCGATCACCAAAGTGCCCGGCACGACGCACTTCGTTCCGATGGAGCGGCCGTATGTCGTGCGCGATGCGCTGAAGATGCTCTACGAAGCGGTGATCGAGGGACACCAACTCGTTGATTATGTCGGCGCAGTGCGAAGAACGATCGACGACAGCGTCGGGATCATGGACTAATAGTGCTGCTACATCACGCCGGCTTTGGCCCACGCCGCTTTCGGCCAGCGGTTGTGCATCCAGAACCATTGGTCCGGCGCTTCGCGGATAACCGCCTCGGTGAAACGGTTGATGAGCAGCACAGTGTTGTAGATTGCCTTTTCCTCGTCGGGATCGGCGTCCGGTATGAGCGGCTCGTGGAACGTCACGCGATAGCGCGCCGGCCCAAGGCGCTTGCATGAAATTGGCAGCAGCGGCGCCTTGAACTTCATGGCGAGCCGCGTGGGTCCGGGCGCCGTCATAGCATCGTGGCCGAAGAACGGGACGGCAATGCCCTGGTTGAACTTCTGGTCGTTGAGCAGCGCGATCGATTGGCCGCGACCAAGCGCCCGCATGAGTTCGCGGGTGCCAGCGCCCTTGGGCGTCAACACCTGGATGCCATAGGCGTGACGCGCCTTTGCGATGCGGCGATCGATGTAGGGATTGTTGGCGGCGCGATAAGTGATCTGGCAGTCGAGTGGCCGATTGCAGATAGCGGAGGCCATCACTTCCCAGTTCGCAAAATGCCCAGTCACGAAGACGACCGGTTTTTTCGACGCACGGATTGTATCGAGCCGCTCTGCGCCGACAACTTCAATGCGGCTGTCGCGCACATAAGGCTTCATCTTAGCAAGATGAGGCATCTCACCTGCCAGGCGGCCGAGATTCTCCCAGGCGCCTTTTGCGCATTCCTCCACCTGCTTCTCCGACCAGTCGGGAAACGCCATGCGAAGATTGCGGATCATCGAGCGATGTTGGGAAGTTGCCGGGCCGATGGTCTTGAGGATACGGGAGACCGTGTTGGATGCAGCCTCGAGCGACAGGGCCGCCATCGGGTTCCAGTAAACCCAATCCCAGGCGAACGCTTCGAGTGACCAGCCGATCTTCGCGCCCAGCGTGCTGCGCTGTTCGTTGTCTAAGTCGACCGGACGGATGAAACGGCCAGCTTTAGGCCTGCTGTCGTCGTTCATTGCAGCACGCGGGCGAGCAGTGCGGCGAAGGCGGGCTCATCCTCGAACTTGGCTTCCACAGATGCGCGCAGCACATGATCCTTCAAGTCTGGCGAAAGACGCACATGGTCCTTGTCGGTTGTGACGAGGCGGGCGACGCGTTCTTTCGACAGCTTCATGAGGTAGTCGATATCCGATCGCGTGAAGGCATGATGGTCCGGAAAAGGCACGCCCTCGGCGAGTTCGACGCCCTCCTGCTTCTGCAGGCTGTCGAAGAAGCGCTCGGGCCGGCCGATGCCTGCGAAGGCGATGTAGCGCCCGGGCGGCAATGGCGCCAGAGGGACAAGACGTGCCCGCAGCACCACGCCACTGAAGTTTTTAAGCGCGGCCGGTGTTTCGCCTTCGCCCATCAGCACGACAGCATCGGCGCGCGCAAGGCCTTCGGCCACGGGTTCGCGCAATGGACCTTTTGGGAAGACGTGGCCATTGCCGATGGGGTTTGCGGCATCGACGACGATGATGGAAAGAGATTTTCGTAAACTGGGATTCTGGTGGCCGTCGTCCATGACAATGATCTGGACGCCGTCGAGCTTCATGCTTGTCGCGCCGAGCGGACGATCCTTCGATATCCACGCTTCACCACTAGCCGCCAGCATCAGCGGCTCGTCCCCTACCTCGCCGGCGGCATGCACGCCTGGGTCGACGCGATGTGGGCCTTCCATATTGCCGCCATAGCCGCGCGAAAGGCTCGCCGCCTTGAGACCTTTTGACAGGTAGTATTTGCGCGCCGCTGCCGTGACAGGCGTCTTGCCGGCGCCGCCAAGCGTCAGGTTGCCGATGCAGACGACGGGTACGCCTACGTCTTCAGGCGTCGCGTTTGCGATCCGCCGCTTGCCGGCCCACGTGTAGATCATCGAAAGCGGCGTGAGCAGCAGCTTGATCATGGGCGCCGAGGCGCGAGAGCGCTTGTCAGTCACCGTCCAGAAGTGCGGTTCACGCATGAGCGGCCGCCGGCAACATGGCTTCGATCGCATCGAGCGTTCGTTCGAAAGGCGCGCGCGAAGCGGAGAATAAGGACTCAACCACCGGCATTGGTTGTGGCTGACCGAGCGCCGCGAGCCAATAATCCGATAGCTCCTGATAAGTGCGGCCAACAACAAGCGCGCCGGTCTTTTCCATCGCCTCGAACGTCTCGCGAAAATTGAATCCGTGCGGGCCGGTGAAAACGCGCTTTCCAAGTTGCACCGGTTCGACCGGATTGTGGCCGCCGATCCCTTCGGCAGTCGCGCCGCCGAGATAGACTGCGTCCGAGATCGCATACCAGAACAGCAATTCTCCGATCGTGTCCGCGACCAGCACGTCAATCTCCGGCCCCGGCGCGGACCGGTGCTTGGACCATTGCTGTGTCGTCACTCCGCGCTCGCGCATTAACGACACGATGGCGCCACCTCGGTCGGGATGGCGCGGGACGAGGATCATCAATACACCGGGCTTGCGCATCCGGATCTGGACAAACGCGTCGAGCGCAACTTCCTCCTCACCGGGATGAGTGGAGGCGCCCAGCACGATCGGCCGTCCGTTCGTGCGGACCCGGAAATCGGCCACCTTCTCCGGCGAGGGGCCTTCGACGGCGGAGGCGATCTTGAGGTTGCCCACAATCTCGATACGACGGCCAGTCGCTGCGTGAATGCCGCTCGCCGTGAGCTGGTCGGCTGCACCCATGAAGCCAAATGTAGCGAACACTTCCCGGGCGGCGGCGCGACGACCGTGCCAGCTTTTCAGCGTCTTTTCGGTCATCCGCGCGTTGACCAACGCAGCCGGTACGTTGTGCTGCTTCAGTGCGCCGAGCATGTTCGGCCAAATCTCGCCTTCGGCAAACACGGCGGCATCAGGCTTCCAGTGCAACAGAAAGGCTTCCACAGCCTTGGGGCCATCGACCGGCGCCATCTGGTGGATCACGCGGGGCGGCGCCCATGCGGCGATCATGTCGGCGGAAGTTGTCGTCTGCGTCGTGACGAGAGCGCTTGCATCAGCGCGCCGTTTGCGCAGCGCCGAGAACACGTCGAGCAGCAGGCGCGATTCTCCTACACTGGCGGCATGCATCCAGATCAGCGGCCCCGCTGGCCGCGCAAACTGCGAGACGCCGAAACGCTCGCCGATGCGGTCGGGGTTCTCCTTGCCCTTCTTGATGCGCTGCTCGACCAACCACGGAGCGAGCGGTTCAAGCAGGCGCGTTCCAAGACGATAGAGCGCTAGCGAAGCGGTCACGTGCCGCGATGCTCCATCACGGCCTCTGGCTCTTCGACAGAAGGCAAGGGCTCGGCAGGCTCGGTGTTCGCCTCTGTTTTCGGGACCAGCACAGTGTCTGGCGCGAGGCCGCAGAGCTCGTCGGCGCGTGCGGTCGCCGCCTTGAGCGCGATTTCGACGCGCTGGCGTAGTTCTTCGGAATCCATGCTCTTCGAGGTGGGGATCGGCTCGGGGATCACAACCGCGCCGCGTGCGAAAGGCCTTGGCCAGAGAAGGCGGTCCCAAGTGTCGAGGCGCTTCGCGTGAGCGGAGAGGCCGTAGATCACGATGGGCGCGCCCATCTGTTGTGCAAGCTTGATCGTGCCGATGCCTACGACTTCGCGCGGACCTTTTGGGCCGTCGATTGTCATAACGATGCAGCCGCCCTTCTTCATCACCTCCATCGACTCGCGCGCCGCGGAGACGCCGCGTTTGCTCTTGTCGCTGCGGCCTGAAGAGGAGCCGCGGATGATATGGAGGCCGAGCCATGTGCCGGCACGCTTGGTGAACTCACCATCTCTCGAAGGCGAAACCATCAAAGTGGCCGGGTGGGGCGGCTTCGGCCATTTCGGCCGTTCACGGATCTGGATGTACGGCATCAGAAGGATGCGTGAGTGCCAGGTCGCGGCGACCCAGCCCTGCGGCTTGTCCCATATGTTGCGCACATGCTCCATCCCTTCCACGCGCCAGCGCATGGTGTGCGAGAGGATGGACATGTAAGCCCAGATCAACGTGCCCCCGATCCAGGGAATCACAGGTGACTGGCTGCGACGCTTCGACATGAGCCGCTATATACTCCCTGATGCGCGGCCCGCCAGACTTTGACAGCTGCGACGCATCTTCCTGCGATAGCCTCACCGCCTTGCAATCCCGGCCAGAAACGGCATCTAGCGGGCAACATGAGCAGCGGCGCAGCCACAATGGCCTTTCCGATCAACCTCGCGACCCCGGCCGGCCGTCGCCGAGCCCGGAACGAATTGATCTGGGGCGACCACGGTTTCCTGCGGCTGCACTTCCGGAATCTGCACCAGATCTCGGAGGAGATGTACCGGGCCAACCAACCCTCGCCGGAGCATATCGCCCGCTACGCCAAGGAGCTCGGGCTCAAGACCATCATCAACCTGCGGGGGAAGAGCCCAAAGGGCTATTACCTTCTTGAAAGGGAAGCCTGCGACCGCAACGGAATCGAGCTGGTCGATTTCCAGATGTTCTCGCGTGAAATCCCGGCCCCGGAAAATGTGCTGGCGGCGCGTAACCTCTTTGATTCCATCGCCTATCCGGCCCTGATGCACTGTAAGTCGGGCGCGGATCGGGCGGGGATAATGGCCGTGCTCTATCAGCACTTCCGCAGGGGACAGCCTATCGATGACGCGATGGAGATGCTTTCGCGGAAATACCTGCACATCCGGCAGGGAAAAACCGGCATTCTGGATGCTTTCTTCGAAACCTACCTGGCGGAAGGCGCCCCAAAGGGCCTTACATTCCTGCAGTGGGTAGAGGCAGGCTATGATCGTGCGGCCATGAAAGCGACGTTCCTGAAGACGCGCAAGTCGAAGATCGACATCGATCAGTTACTTCGCCGCGAATAACGGCAAATACATACACCCTGACAGATAGCGGAAAAAAGCGTTCGCTTGTGGACTTGGCAACGGCTAGAAAGACAGTCGGTACGCGTGGAGGGGTTCATGAAGTTCTTTATCATCAACAGTTTCCGCTTTCTCGTTTACATCGCTTACTTCGGGATCATCGCGCTTTACGCGTTCGGGGCCTATATCGAGCGAGCCCAGATCCAGGAAATCATCTCCAAACTGACGGGCGGCGGCGTGTTGCCGACTGGCCAGATCGATCCGGGTATGGTGCTGCAGCCGTCCGGGCTCGCTGCTCTGTCGATCGTGGCCGGCCTGATCATGGGCTGGGTCGCCGCGACGCTCGTCTGCGGCGTGCTGGTCACGTTGCTGGACATCCGGGACGATATCAACGACCGCCTGCCGCGCGCAAAATAACGCAGCGGCAATCAATGATCGAGGCGCTGGCGACAAACGTCGGCGCCTCTTCTTTTTTGCCGCTCTTGGCCTTTCGCGTTCGCCGCTTCAAATAGGGCCCATGACCTCAGCTCACGCCGATCTGCTTCAGTCCCTCATTGCAACAACGCTCAAGGCCGGCGCGGATGCTGCCGATGCTAGACTATCCGAGAATGCAAGCCTGTCGGTGGAAGTGCGCAATGGCGAGCTGGAGGGCGTCGAACGTGAGGAGTCACGCGGGATCGCGCTGCGGGCGCTGGTCGGACGCCGTCAGGCGGCGGTTTCGGGCACAGACCTGTCGCCGGACGCGCTGAAGGCGCTTAGCGAGCGCGTGGTGGCGATGGCCAAGCTGGCCCCGGAAGACAAATATTGCGGGCTCGCTGACGCGAGCGAAATCGCAAGGGATCATCCAGATCTGCAGCTCGATTGCGACGACACGCCGGAGGCCGAAGAGCTGGAACGGCGTGGCGTCGTGATGGAAGAAGCCGCCATGGCGATCGCAGGCGTCAAGCAGATGTCGCACTGCGGCGCGTCATGGGCGACCGGCAGTTCATGGCTTGCGGCGTCCAACGGGTTCTTCGCACACAAGACATCAGGTTATTCCTCGATGGCGGCTGTCGCGATCTCAGAGCGTGACGGCGCGATGGAGCGCGACCACGAAAGCTCGTCCGAGCGCGTACTCGCTAAGCACAAATCTCCCGAATGGATAGGTCGCGAGGCCGGGCGGCGCGCGGCAGCTCGCCTTGGCGCACGCAAGCTCGACAGCCAGACCGCGCCGGTGATCTTCGAGAATCGCCTTTCAAGCAGGCTGCTAGGCGCGTTCGTCGGCGCCATTTCAGGGCCTGCGATTGCGCGAGGCGTGTCATTCTTGAAGGACCGAATGGAAAAACCGGTCTTCGCGCCCGGCGTCAATGTGATCGATGATCCGCTCCGGCTCGCCGGTTTCGGCTCCCGCGCGTTCGATGGCGAGGGCAGGCCGGTGAAGCGCACGGCGCTGGTGGACCATGGCGTGCTGACCCAGTGGCTGCTCAACGGTCCGGCTGCGCGCCAGCTGGGGCTTGCGCCCAATGGTTTCGCCAGCATGGGTTTCGGCGACCCTCCAGGCGTCACGACTTCGAATCTCGAGATTCAACCGGGAAATCGTTCGCTTGCGCAACTCATGAAGGATGCGGGGAAGGGGTTGCTCGTGACCGATATGTTCGGTCCTTCCCTCAATCCCAACACCGGCGATTATTCCGTTGGCGTTTCCGGTTTCTGGTTTGAGAATGGCGAGCGGGCTTATCCGGTATCCGAAGTGACGGTGGCTGGCGACATTCCGGCCATGCTGTTGCGCGCGATTCCCGCATCGGATCTTGAAATCCGCGGCTCGACGAATGCCCCCAGCCTGCTCATTGATGGGATGGCCCTTGCCGGCCGGTGACGCACTCGACGCAGATTTGACGCTGCTGCAGGATCTCGCGCTGCTCAAGGCAGTGGCGCGGGAAGCCGGGCAGTTGGCGCTGGACTGGCTGCGCCGGGGCGCCAGAGCGTGGAGCAAGTCGCCTGGCAATCCGGTCACCGAGGCGGACATCGCCGTCAACGACCTTATTTCCAAACGATTGCGCAGCGCGCGGCCGAAATACGGCTGGCTGTCGGAAGAAACGAGAGACAATCCAGCCGACCGCACGCAGGACAAGGTCTGGGTTGTCGATCCGATCGACGGCACAAAGGCGTTCGTGAAGGGCGATACCGGTTTCTGCGTTGCTATTGCCCGGATCGATCGCGGAGAACCCGTTGCCGGCGTGGTGTACAATCCGAACTTCGATGAATTGCTGCACGCCCGGATGCGCGGCGGCGCGTTCCTCAACGACCGCCCGATACGGGTGACGCAGCGGTCAAAAATTGGCTGCCGCATGGTGGGGCAGCCGGATGTATTCGCGAGCGCTGACGCAGCTGTCCGATGGCCCGGCATTGAGCTGATCACGCCCATGCCGAACGCGGTTGCCTGGCGGCTCTGCCTGGTCGCCGCCGGCAGGTGGGACGCCGCCGTGGCTATGAATCCCAAGAATGACTGGGACCTTGCCGCCGCCGTTCTCCTGGTGCGCGAGGCAGGCGGGATTGCTACGGATCGTGACGGCCAACCCCTTGTTTTTAACCGCCCATCCGTGATTCAGCGCGGCGTGGTGGCCGCTGGCGCCGCTCTTCACCCCCTGATAATGGGGGGGCTGCAAACTTTGCCTTCCTTTCAGGACCGACAATGACTTCCAATACGCCCGATAAGCAGCTCCTCCACCTCGTCATTGGAGGCGAACTCAAGGATCTGGACCGCCTCGAATTTCAGGATCTGAACGAAATACATTTCGTCGGCGCCTATCCGAATTACCGTGCAGCGCTAGACGCCTGGCGAGGCGCCGCCCAGCGGACGGTCGACAACGCCCAGATGCGCTACTTCATCCTCCACGCTCACCGGCTGCTCGATCCGGGAACCGGCAAGCACTACGATGCCTGACGCTGTAGGCGGGCCCGCTGGGGACCGCCTTTCCTACCGCTTTTTGAAAGATTGGCTGCTTCCGCGGTGGAAGTGGTTTGCCCTCGGGGCGTTCTTTGCAGCGGTCACCGCCGCCTGCGCCTGGGGCTATTCGCAGATCACATCGCTTGCGACTGACTGGCTTTCGAGCGGTGATCCACGCATCTTCAGCGTGGCCCCGCTGGTGATCATCGCGCTCGTCGCACTGCGCGCGCCGGCGATGTACTGGCAGACGCAGGCCAACAACCGCGGCGTGCAGAACGCGATCGTGAAGCTGCAGGAAGCGTTGTTCGCCCGCCTGATCGACGGCGACTTCGCCCGCCTGCAGGCGAAGAACTCAGGCGAGTATGTCTCACAGTTCGCCAACGACATGGTGCTGATCCGTGAAGCGGCGCTGCGCGTGTCGACCAACCTTGCCAAGTCAACACTGACAATCCTCGCCGCCGCCATCTACATGATGATGACGGACTGGATGCTCACCCTGCTTCTGTTGATCGTCTATCCGATCGCGTTCTATCCGGTGATCCGGCTCGGCGCGCACGTGCGAAAATCGTCCCAGAAATCCCAGGAACAGGCTGGCGCACTGACCTCCATTCTTAATGAAGCTTTCCAGGGCGCACGGACGGTGAAGGCGTTCGGGCTTGAAGGCTATCAGAAGGCCCGCGCGCATGCGGGCTTTACCGAGCGGGCGCGGCTGTACATGAAAGTGCTGCGCTCGAAGGCGCTGGTCGACCCCTTCCTTGAAATCGTTGGCGGCATCGCACTCGCCGGCCTGTTCGCGTTCGCTGGGTGGCGCTCGCTGACTGGAGACATAACCGTCGGAGAGTTGCTTGGCGTGATCGTTGC
Organism: Hyphomonadaceae bacterium; assembly: GCA_947474455.1. Classification (GTDB taxonomy): domain Bacteria; phylum Pseudomonadota; class Alphaproteobacteria; order Caulobacterales; family Hyphomonadaceae; genus UBA7672. Next base: position 45,162 of record CANJIL010000002.1, read on the forward strand.
GGTTGGCGTGGCTTCGCCGGAAATCCGGGCGCTCGGCACGTTGAATGCCGTCGTCAACGAAGGCCTTGCGGCGGCCACACGTGTTTACGCGGTTATCGATGAGAAGACGGCCGTGGCCGATCGCGCGAGCGCGCATGCACTTGGTCGCGCTGATGGGCATATCGAGTTCGCCGACGTGTCGTTCTCATATCCCGGCGCAAGCGCCGCGTTGAGCGGGCTCGGCTTTGTCGCCAAGCCGGGCGAGACGATCGCCATCGTTGGCCCTTCCGGCGCGGGCAAGTCCACCATTTTCAACCTCTTGCTGCGTCTCTACGAGGCCGGCAGCGGCAGCGTGCGCGTGGATGGGCACGACGTGCGCGATCTGCAGCTCGCCTCGCTGCGCCGCAATCTCGCGCTGGTGTCCCAGGACGCCTTCCTGTTCGACGCCAGCGTCGAGGAGAACATCAGGCTGGGCATGCCCGGCGCGACCAAGGATCAGGTCCGCCAGGCTGCCCAAGCCGCCGCCTGCGATTTCATCGACGCTTTGCCCGGAGGTTGGAATGCTCCGGCCGGTGAGGGCGGCCGCAATCTCTCCGGCGGACAGCGCCAACGCATCGCGTTGGCGCGGGCGCTGCTGTCAGATGCGCCGATCCTGCTGCTGGACGAGGCGACAAGCGCGCTCGACTCCGAAAGCGAAGCACGCGTGCAGCACGCGCTCGCGCAGTTGATGGGCAGACGCACGATCATCGTGATTGCTCATCGCCTCGCGACCGTGCGTCGCGCCGATCGCATTTTTGTGCTCGAAAGCGGCCGCGTTGTGGAAGCGGGCTCGCATGACGAGCTGATGGCGCGCACAGGGGCCTACGCCCGCCTCGCCACGCTCCAATTGTCCTAAGACGACGTAGCTTTGCGTTAATGTAAGTATCGTAGCTCGCCATGAGGCAGGGGCGATCTATGTCCAGTTCGATTGACCTGAGCGTCGTCGTGTGCGTGGCGATTCCGGGCATCGCGCGCACGCTCCGGATGGCGCTGCGCGTCATGGGCGTTCGCAACGTGGTGCTTGCCGCCGATACGGCGCAGCTTCTCGAAGGGTTTACCGTTGCGGAGCCCAGCTGCGTGATCGTGTACGTCGACGGTGAAAATCCCGATGATGCAGGACTTCAGACGCTGAACTTCATCCGCAGATCGGAAGCCAGCCCGCACCCGCAGATTCCGGTCGTTGCAGTTTCCCCGCGCTGCGATCTGCTGACGATTAATGCAGTGATGAACGGCGGAGCGCACGAGTACGTTCTCTTCCCGGCGTCGGGCGAAGTCCTGCTGAAGAAGATCAATGCGGCCTGGGCCACGACGCGGCCCTGGATCGACAAGCCCGACTATTTCGGCCCGGAGCGCCGGATGGATCGAGAAGCGCAGCCGGGGAAGAAAATTCCGGCGGCCGCGGCGCCGGAAGCTGGCGAAACGAAGGCCATTTGACTGCAGATCGTCTGAGAATGCGCGCGTACATCCGCAGCGGAGCCTGTTAGGCTGACTCTGAACTTGGGAGACGCGCCATGGCCGGAAAACTCGCCGCCGCAGGGATGTTTGCTTTCGTGCTGATAGCGTGCAGCCCGCAGACACCTGCCGTCCCCGCGCCGGTTACGACTGCACAGGCGCAGGCGCCTGACCAGCACGGAAATACGCCCCCGGAAGATCTGGACCCCTTCGTGGTGACGATCGGCGCGGAACGCTGGACTGTGCTGCTCGACAAGGCGCTCGAAGGCGCGCGCGAGGCGCCGGAGGCTGCTAGCGCGCCGGGAGAATCTAACCTCTACCGCGCCGACGCCGCGCTGAAGAACGGCGCCGCTATGGTGATCGAGCTGCGCAACAGTGTGTGCGGCAAGGGCCTAGTAACGGGCGATGCGTGCAATCTACCCGAATGGCCTGCCTGGACGCGAGAGCCCCCCACCGGCGACACGCCACTCGCGGAGGTCGACCGCCGTTCGGGCTGGCTGGACATGGTCATGGCGCCCTTCACCGAGGCCGGCTGCGAAGCCGGGCGCAGGGCGATGAAAGACGACATGTTCTGTTCGGTGGAATAGGATTCAGCCCAGCCACAGGCCGCGCGCGAGATACACCACGCCTGTCGCGGTCACGATCCACTTCGTCCATGTGCGGAAGTCCGCATCCGTCATCCGGTCCAGCACGAGGCCGCCAAGCCATGTGCCGAGCAGCGACAATGGAACAACTGCCGCGAACATCCAGAGCGGCGGCAGGCGCGCGTCGGCCTGCAGCCCGGGGTCTGACAGCACGGCCAGAAGCGGAAAGCCCCAGAAAGCGATCTTCACGGCGTGCGCCATGACCTGTGTTGTTGCTTTGGTGGCCACGACCGTCTGGCGCGTCAGCTCTGTCTTCACGAAGAACAAGTCCAGTAGGGGTCCGGCAACACCTGACAAAGTGTTCAGCGTCTGCACCAAAAATCCGCACAACTCTGCTTGGAAGCGCTTCTCCACGTTGATCTCGACCAGTTTCTTGGGAATCCACACCAGCATTGCGGTCAATCCGAGCAGCATGAACACCATCGTCTGCGTCGGACGCCAGGTTATCATCACCAGGACGATCAGCGCGCCGCCTATTCCCAGCGCATAGCGACCCGTGATTGCCCACGAGATGTGCTTTGCCAGAAAAGCTGCACGTAAGAAGTTGGAGATGAGCTGTATAAACCCATGCAGCACCATGGCGGTCGCGACAGGAACATAGGACGCCAGCACGCCCATCAGGATCAGGCCGCCCGCCATCCCGAAGACGCCCGAGACTGCGGCGGTTACGAACGTCGCAACGAGAATGATGCCGACGATGGCGGAATTCATGGGACGCGGCCGACTGAACCGAATCAAAACGGGAACGATCGGGCACCCGTGCCGCGACATAGCGCCAAGCAACCATTCTGTCGAACAAGGTGGCCTTGCGCATCTCGGCTCCCCACATCAAGCTTGTTGAGTCGGAAGGAGTCGCGGGATGATCAACATTCGCCTGGCCCGCCGTGTGGACGCGGCGGGAATTGCCCGCGTCCATGAGCGCACCTGGAAAGAGGCCTATCGCGGCCTGCTGGACAGCACGTATCTTGATGGCCTGTCGGAACGCCGCCTCCTGGCGCGCTGGCGAACCACCCTCGATCGCCGCGCGGAAGACTTCGACGAGCAGATCTTCGTCGCCTGCTTCGGCAAGGAAGTCGTCGGCTTCGTCGTGGTCGGTTCCTCGCGCGAGGCGTTTGCCCCATGGGAAGCCGAGATCAGCATGGTCTATGTGCTGAAGGAAAATCGCGGTTGCGGAATTGGCCGCGCGCTTATGAAGGTGGCCGCTGACCACTGTATCCGTCGCGGCATGTTCTCCGGCGGCCTCTGGGTGTTGCGTGATAATGGCGGCGCTCGGGATTTCTACGAGGCGCTTAAGGGCGAGCACGCAGGACGCAAGATGGATAGTGTGGGCGGCCAGATTGTGCCGTTGGTTGGCTATTGGTGGCGCGATCTCGCTACGCTCGCTGAACGCACGGTTCCGGCAGTTTCCTTCGGCGGCGCCTGACGTTCAGCTCAAACAGCTGTTTGCAACCGCAATGCGGATTGCCCGACCATTGCCTTGAGTTGGCGGCGCAGCTACCCAGTCCCGCAACATAAAACGAAATCGCGCGGCTGCGCACGCGAAGGGTCAGGCCCTTTATCCGGGACGCAGTGCTGAACCGCGCGACCCGAGAAGGCGGAGCGCCCATGGATTTCGAGTACAGCGCCAAGACGAAGGAATGGATCGCCCGCGTTTCGGTCTTTATGGACCGGCACATCTTTCCTAACCTCGACATATATCGTCAGCAGCACGACAGCGGCGACCGTTGGGTCACGCCCCAGATCGTCCACGATCTCAAGGCCATCGCGAAGAAGGAAGGCCTGTGGAACATGTTCATGCCTCCGCACAAGGAGCATGACAAAGACGGGTGGAAGGGCGCCGGCCTCACGAACCTGGAATACGCTCCGCTCGCCGAACTGATGGGCCGCGTTGAGTGGGCCTCCGAAGTCTTCAACTCTTCCGCGCCCGACACGGGCAACATGGAAGTGCTGCACTACTATGGAACGGACCAGCAGAAGCAGAGATGGCTCAAGCCGCTCATGGACGGCGGTATCCGCTCCGCCTTCCTCATGACGGAACCGGCCGTCGGCTCGTCGGACGCCACCAACATTGAAACACGCATCGATCGCAAAGGTGACGAATACGTGATCAATGGCCGCAAGTGGTGGTCATCGGGCGTGGGTGACTCGCACTGCAAAGTCGCCATCGTGATGGGCAAGAGCGACCCCAACGCCGAGAAGCACAAGCAGCAGTCGCAGATACTCGTTCCGCTCGACGCGCCGGGCGTGAAAGTCGTCCGCATGCTCCCCGTGTTCGGCTTTGACGACGCCCCTCACGGCCATGCAGAAGTCATCCTCGACAATGTCCGTGTCCCGTCTTCGAACATGCTCCTAGGCGAAGGCCGGGGCTTCGAGATTGCGCAGGGCCGTCTCGGGCCGGGCCGCATCCACCACTGTATGCGCACCATAGGCTCGGCGGAGGTCGCCCTCGAGAAGATGTGCAGGCGTCTCCTGTCGCGCACTGTCTTCGGCAAGAAGATCGCCGAACACTCCGTTTGGGAGGAGCGCATCGCCGAAGCCCGCATGAACATCGAGATGACGCGCCTGCTTTGCCTCAAGGCCGCCGACATGATGGACAAGGTCGGCAACAAGGGCGCCCAGAACGAAATCGCCATGATCAAGGTCGCGGGCCCGAAAGCCGCGCTGAAGATCATCGACGACGCGATCCAGGCCCACGGCGCCGGCGGCGTCAGCGCCGACTTCGGCCTAGCCAAGCAATACGCCTCGATGCGCACCATGCGCCTCGCAGACGGGCCGGACGAAGTCCACAACCGCGCCGTTGCTCGCAACGAGTTCAAGAAATACCGGGACAACGAGTATTCCGCGAAAGTCGAAGCCGAGCCAAAGACCGAAAGTGTTCGCTCCTGAGTGATTGACGTTTGTCGCGTCCCACACCCGGATCGCTGCTTCGTAACTGCAGACGGCGCCGAACCTGCCGCGTCTTTGCCGCGATTTTATCGTCAGTCGCATGGTGCGCGCCCGGTGAGGCGCTTTTGGAGGGACGCCCAATGAAACGCCTGCTTCTTGTCGCTGCGGCGGCAATCGCTATCGCGGCCCCCGCCGCTAACGCCCAGGTCGTGCGCGGCGACCAGATCGTCGCGCAAAGCAACTATGTGAGCCGCCAGCAAGCCGCCATTCCGCAGGTCTCGATCATCGTCCGCGCGGACTTCGTGCTGTTCAGCGTGCGCTACGAAACGGCCACCCGCGCCACCGATGCTCGCGGGAGCGAACTCGCACTGGTGTTCAAAACCGTCACCGAACGCGCCGCCCGCACTGAAGGCATGAGTATCGAGGTTGGCCAGCCTGGCTTCTCCGCCGCTATGGAGACGGCCGCCATCAAGGAGCTGATCCAGGATCAGGGAGGCGATCGCTCCGCCATCGACATTGTGTTGAAGGTCAATGTGAAGGAGAAGGAAACCTTCGACGCTGTCCGTGCGCGCGCCGAGAAGTTCGTCAAGGACACGCCGCTGACCGGACGCGTCGAGGCCGTCATCGGCGACAGCCAGTTTCTGGGCGTCGCGGAACCGAAAAAGCATCGCGATGCGCTGATAAAGGCGATCTCCGAGGATGTGAGGCTGATGCAGAGCTCTTTTGGCGGCCCCAGCTCCCCGGTTCAGGTCTCGCTCACCGGAATGGAACAACGGGCCCAGACCCGTCCGGTCGGCCCACTAGATCTGGAAATCTACATTCCCTATTCGATGAGCCTGCGTTCCGGCGCTGGCAATTGACGGCGGCTTGCGGCTGGGGGCATGGCGGCGTAAGCGCGTGCGATGATCTCCCCGCTGATGGCCAGACGCATCGCCTCGATCCACAAATGGCTGGGGCTGGTTGTATTCGCCCAGCTGATCGTCTGGACAAGTACGGGTCTGTTCTTCGTCGCCATCCACATCACTGAAATTCGTGCCGACTATCTGGTGCATCCGGCAGATCTTGTGACACCCGTCGACATGGGGCGCGTCAAGATCACATCGTCAGACGCCCTGAAAGTCGTGGCCGAGGATCGGCCATTCGAAGTGACGTTGAAGTCGCTCGCTGGGCTACCAGTCTATGAAGTCCGTGCGGAAATCGGGACTTTTCTAGTCTCAGGCGAAACCGGCGAACGGATCTTCGTCGAAGAACCGCTGGCGAGGAAAATCGCCGCCGCGGCCTGGGCTAGCGACACGCCTATCCGCGCCCTGGAGGAATTGGAAATCGCGCCGCGCGAGTCCAGCGTTGGCGGCGAAGTCTGGGCCGCGCATTTCGAAGGGCAGGGCGATCCAACGCTCTACGTCTCCGCCGTAACAGGCAGGACAAGCCTGCCGCGCACCGACCTGTGGCGGACCTACGATTTTCTCTACGGCTTGCATCTGATGGACTATGGCAACCACGAGAACTTCAACACGCCGTGGATGCTGGCCGCAGCGATCTTTGCGCTGTCGGCCGTGTTGCTTGGCGCCGCGCTGCTGTTCCACCGCTTCACACGAGGCCTGATCAGGAAGGAAATCACATGACGGAGCGTCGCGAGACGGCCCAGTCGTTTGCCGAAGGCGAGCGCATCGCGAAGTATCTCGCTAGCGCCGGTGTGGCCTCGCGCCGCGATGCGGAGAAGCTGATCGCCGAAGGCCGCGTCACGGTTGACGGCAAGAAGCTGGATACGCCGGCCTTCAAGGTGACCGGGAACGAAAAGATCCTGCTGGATGGCCAGCCCGTGCGCCGCCCGGAGGTGACGAGACTCTGGCGCTATCACAAGCCAGCCGGTCTGGTGACGACGAACAAGGACCCTGAAGGTCGTCCCACTATCTTCGACGAATTGCCCAAGGATCTGCCGCGTGTCGTCACGATCGGCCGTCTCGATCTTAACACTGAAGGTCTTCTGCTGCTCACCAATGATGGCGAACTGGCGCGTGGTCTCGAATTGCCCGCCACTGGCCTGGAGCGGAAATACCGCGCCCGCGCCTATGGCCGCATTGAGCAGCGGGAACTCGACAAGCTGCGCGATGGCGTCGTGCATGAAGGGGAGGAGTATCGCTCGATCGTGGCCAAACTCGATCGCGTGACCGGCTCGAACTGCTGGATCGACGTATCGCTGGCAGAGGGCAAGAAGCGCGAAGTGCGCCGTGCGCTTGAGAGCCTTGGCCTGAAGGTGAACCGGCTGATCCGCATTTCCTACGGCCCGTTCGAGCTGGACGATCTCGGCCCAGGCGCGCTGGAGGAGGTGCCTCCCGCAAGCCTGCTGGCTGAAGTTTCCCAGTTCATTTCTGACAAGCGGCGCCCCAATCCGTTCAGAAGCCGCGACGTGCCGCGCGGCAAGCCTATCCATCCAAAACAGGAAAAGCCGAAAGGGCAAAAGGCGCGAAGCAAGGCGAATGACAGGCGCTTTGGCGTCGAGTCTTATGTCGATCCTCGCAAGAGCGATAAGCCCAGCAATCGTCCCCCGGGCGGCCGCGTTCCGCATTCGGGCAAGCGGCACACCGGTAAGCCGGTAAGGGAAAAACAGGGCCGTGGCCCGCGGGCGCCGCGCTAGGACAGATCAGGAGGGAGATCCCATATGAAACTCCACTATGCCGTGATGGCCCCCAATCCGGATCGCGTGCGCTTTTTTCTCCAGGAGAAGGGCGTTTGGGATCAGATCCCCAAGACCGAGCTCAACATCATCAAGCAGGACCACAGGCAGCCGGCGTATCTGGCCATCAGCCCGCTGGGTCAGCTGCCCGCGCTGGAGCTCGACAATGGTACGGTGCTCACGGAAAGCCGTGCGATCTGCACATATTTCGAATCGCTTTATCCTGAACCCAATCTGATGGGCGCAGACGGCAAGGAGCGCGCCGTCATCGAGATGTGGGATCGCCGTGTCGAGATGAGTTACTTCCTCCACATTGCCGGCTGGTTCCGGAACTCGCACCCCGCCATGGCCGAGCTGGAAAAACCACAGTGTGCGGAATGGGCCGAGATCTCCCGCGGTCGCGCGCAGCAGAACATCGCCCACATAGATCAACGCCTGGCGTCATCGCCGTATGTCGCTGGCGACCGCTTCACCATCGCCGACATCACGCTGCATGTTTCGCTCGGTTTTGGCCGCATCATGAAATATCGGCCCTGGGAAGAGCACAGCCATCTCGCTGCCTGGCGCGAGCGCATGCTGGCGCGGCCGGGTGTTGCCTCGTAGGGACGGTTCAGGCCGGAAGGCGACTGGCAGGGGCGGAGGGACTCGAACCCACGACACCCGGTTTTGGAGACCGGTACTCTACCAACTGAGCTACACCCCTGTAGTCGAGGCCGAGGGCAATACGCGATCCGTGCGGCGAGTTCAAGGCGGAGCATTATACCCCCGCTGTTGACCGCTGGAGGCCGAAAAATTCGCGTCCGGCAAGGCGTTAACGAGCGCGTCGGGGCCTAGGATGGCGTCCAGCGTGCGAACAGGCCGGTGGGCAGCACGAGATCGCGCCCGGCCGCTTCGCGTATCGCCATCTCGCCGCACTGCACTTTGCCATAGCCCATTGCGCCCGCAAGCGACTGACCCACCGCCGCATAGGACAGGCGCACGGCATACACCGTCGCGATGACAAACAATGGCCTCTCGCTCATCAGCGCGCGAACATGCTCAAGCAGTTTCGGAAAATCGGTCTCAAAACGCCAGACCTCGTTCTTCGGACCACGCCCGAACTTGGGCGGGTCGAGCACGATGGCCTCGTACTGCGACCCGCGGCGCATTTCTCGCTCGACGAACTTCATGGCGTCGTCGCAGATCCACCGGATCGGCGCGCCATCAAGGCCGGACATCGCGGCATTCTGCCGACCCTGTGCGATCGACTTCGGCGAGGCATCGAGATGCACCACCTCCGCACCCGCCTGCGCCAGTGCGAGCGACATCATGCCGGTATAGCCGAATAGGTTCAGCGCCTTCACAGGCCGCATGGCCGCTTTCACCTGGTTCGCCGCCCAACGCCAGTGAACCGAATGCTCAGGGAAAACTCCCATATGCCTGAAGGCGGCAAGCCGGGCGTTGAGCTTCAGCGCGTCCCAGCTTATCGGCCATTCGTCCGGCGGCTCCTTGCCAGGGAAACTCCACGCGCCGCGATCGTCCTCGTCATCCTTCGAAGCGAAGGTCGCATCAGCTTTCCAGTTCGCCACCGGCGCCTTGGGCTTCCACAAGGCCTGCGGGTCCGGCCGGTTGACGCGCACATTGCCGAAACGCTCCAGCTTGCGCATGTCGCCACTGTCCAGCAGCTCGTAATCGCGCCAGTCGTCGCTCACCAGAAGCTGGAAACTGTTTGCGGTCACTTGCGCGCCCCCGCATAGGATTGCCCGCGCCAGACTTCGTAGATCATCACGCTTGCGGCGGAAGCAAGATTGAGGCTGTCCGCCTTGCCCATCATCGGAATGCGCACCAGCTCTTCGCACTCGTTCTCGATATCGACCGGCAGGCCGGATTGTTCATTTCCCATCAGCACGATGCTGCGATGACCATAATCTGCCTTGTCATGCACATGCGCGCCGCGCATCGAAGCAGCGGTCATCCGCGCGCCCACCGACTTGCGCCACCCATTGAAATCGACGAACTCCGCCTCCGCGATCGGCATGGCGAACAGTGAGCCCATTGTGGCGCGCACGGCCTCCATCGAAAACGGATCGCACGTTTGTCCGATCAGTATAACGCCATCGACACCCGCAGCATCCGCGGTGCGCACAATCGTTCCGAGATTGCCGGGGTCGCGGACTTCGTAAAGAGCGACCCATCGCCTTGTCCCGTCAGAGGGAAAGTCTGACAGTTTCGACACGCGCTGCTTGAATGCAGCGATCACGGTCTGCGGATTGTCCTTTCGCGAAACCGTCGCCAGAACCTTTTCGCTCGCGGTGAGAACACGCGCGCCCGCCTTCTTCATCCGCGCGAGCAGGTCGCTTGTCTGCGCACGTTCGAGCGCCGCCTCTCCAGCGAGTGCGTACGCCGGCAACCAACCATGGTTAAGCGCCTCTTCGGCGAGGCGCGCGCCCTCGGCAAGGAAGAGTCCGCTGTCCGTGCGGGCCTTCTTGCGCTCGAGCGACTTGAGCAGCTTCACCGTGTCGTTCGCGGTGGATGAGATGTGCTCAAACGTCATGGGGCAGATCGTCCTCTTGGAGAATCCGCATGCATTCGCGGCTTTTCTGACGATCCTGAAGTCACGCGTCATCGTCTATAAGAATATTCGATGTACCTCTAGGGATGTTGGGCGTGCGTGAAAAGGTGTGCCTCGCGGCGTTTGCTGGCGAGGCGGCGTCCGGCGAAAAAGTGCGGGGGAGAGTCATGGACAACAAATCCTATCCCCGGCCGCTTCTGGCCGTAGGGGTGATTGGCCTCACTGTCACCTGCTTCATGGCGACATCAGCGAACGCGCCGGCGACCGCGACCGCCGAGCCGACTTCCGCGACAACCGAGAAGGCGGTTTCTGTCGGCCAGCCCGTCGCCCCCGCCCCCGTCGTGGAGATTGCGCCCATCCCAGCTCCAGCCCCATACGCTGTTCATTCGGCTGTCGTAAATGCCGGCCGGGTCGCCGCCTGCCAGGCTGAATTCGACAAGCTTGTCCAGGAAAACCCCATCGATTTCCAGCGCGACAGAACAGAGCTCAGCGACAAGGACAAAACGACGATCGGCAAGCTTGTCGTGGTCGTCCGCGCCTGTTCTGGCCTGAAAATCGAGATTCAGGGCCACACCGACGGTAAAGGCATACGCCAGAACAATATCCAGCTCAGCTTGAGGCGCGCCGACGCCGTCAAGCAATATCTCGTCGAACTGGGTCTGTCCCCAGACCGGCTGACTGCGGTAGGATTCGGACCGGATCACCCGGCCGCGAGCAACCGCACACCCTCCGACCGGGCCCGAAACCGCCGCATAGAGTTCCGGGTGTCCCGGTTGGAGTCGGAGTGAATGGAAATCTGGGTCTGGCTTCTGATCGCGGCCGCCTTCGGTGGAGCAATCGGTTGGGCAGCGCACATGCTCTATCTGCAGCAACAGGCGGACGTCCCTGCTGCTCCCGTTGTGGCGGATGAAGGACAGGCGCAGGCCAACCGCATCGCCGAACTCGAAGGCAAGCTGAACAAGTCGGCCGCTGAAGCTGAAGACCTGCGGCAGAAGTCAGGGATTCCAAGACAGGGTCAGGAAGGCGCACCGATCGTGGAGGGGTCGCTCACCTGGCGCAACCGCCACCTCGAATCCCGCGTGCGCTTCCTTGAAGGCAAGCTGGCGGACGCTGCGACCGACGGCTCCGCCATGCTTCCCGCCGAAGACCAGAATGACGAAGCGACCCGTCTGCGCTGGCGCAACCGCTATCTCGAAGGCCGCGTGAAATATCTCGAGGAAGAGCTCGTCCGCACCGGCGGTCTCACGCCAGCGCACGTCGCGCCTTCCGCTCCGCAGCCTGACGGCGCCGCAGCCAGGCCCAAGGCGCCCGAAGGCGAAAAGCCCGACCTTCTCGAGGCGCCGGCCGATGGCCGCGCCGACGATCTCAAGCTGATTTCCGGAATCGGCCCAAAGCTGGAGCAAAAGCTCAACAGCATTGGTATCTGGCGCTACGACCAGATCGCATCATGGACGCAGGGCAATATCGACTGGGTCAACGCCGCAATCTCCTTCCGTGGCCGTATCGAGCGCGAAAAGTGGGTGCCGCAGGCGAAGCAGCTGGTCCAGGACGCCGGCGCCAGCATTGAGCCTGCGCCTGAGGGCGGGGCGTAGCTTCCGCTTACGCCTCGGATTTGTAAGCCAACGCCTGAGCTTGCGCCTCCCAATCGCTGCGCCCATCGAAATTAACGATGCGGACTTCGTTGAAACTTTTCGGATCGTCGAGACAGCGCAGGTTCACGCTATAGCCGTCAGGATTGGAGCGGGGGATATAGAACGACTTCACGCCGCACACCGCGCAGAACAGGTGCTTCGCCGTACCGGTGTTGAACGTATACGTCGCGATATGCGCCATCCCTTGGAGCAAGCGGAAGCGAGAAGCAGGCACGAGGAGGTGGAGGAAGCCCGTGCGGGCGCAGATGCTGCAATTGCAGTCCTCGACCTCGACGGCATCCGGCGTCTGCACCTCGAACCGCACGGCGCCGCAATGGCATCCGCCTGTGCGCCAGGTCATCTGATTAGTGATGAAGTTTATCCGCACCTCCGCCTCAACGGCAGGATCGCACGATACCCGATAGCTTGTCGCGGTCCAGATTGATCGAGATGAGATTGAACCCGGTGACCCCGTTGGTGTCTGGCTCCGTCGTCGCGATCTGGAACAGCGTTGCGCCCGTAATCACGTCAAGAAAACGCGGCGACAGGTCGATGGTCAGCTGGATATTGCCGTGCTCGGTGACTTTGGGCGGGTCGATAATCTCATACGGCTGCAACGCCACATTGCGGATATCGGCGAACCCATCCGGCCGCTGCGCATCGAGCTGCCAGTAGACGGTGAGGCCCTTGTTCGCCAGGTCGACAACGCGCTGCGCGTCGATGGTCCGGGTGCTGCGCCTCACATCGTGCACCAGCCAGAGGTACAGTCGCGGTGCGCCCATGCGGTTGCAGAAGATCTCGACCTTGTCGTCCTTCCACTGATTGCCCTGCCGATAGCGCAGGAAGAACTGCCCCTGCACATCAGTCTCGAACTCCCAGGACTCCGTCTTGTACTCGTAGACGATCTTGTACTCTTTCAGCTTGTCTTCCGAGAGCGCGTTGATCGTTTCCGGTCGTGCCCGCGACATCTCGGTGAGGAAGATCGGATCCACGCCCATCGAGCGCACATACTCGACCACCACGCCGTTCGCGATCTGCACCATGGTCAGCGCTTCGTTGAGGTCAGGACAGTAGTTGACGTTCGGCAGCGCCACCCACGGGTATTGCGAAAGCGCCTTGCGCTTGTCGACGCAGTTCATGCTCACCTGGTGAACGGCAAAGATCGAGCCCGGCCGCACTTCGCGCTTCACGCCGCCGAGGAAAGCAAGCGAACAAGCTGACACGCAGTGCCCGGGATAAACGCGGCTGAACGCATCGAGATCGATCGTATTGGCGTCTGCCGGATTGCGCGTATTGCGCGCAACGCCGGTGTTGAGATTGGCCTGCCGGATGATCTTGCCGACTTCCATCCCCGCGGTGAGATCGCCGCCAAGCGAGGAGAGATACAGCATCGTGTCGGGCGTCTGCTGCTCAGAACGTTTCAGAAAGGCGCGCAGGGCGTCCGGTGTCTCCGGTGTGAAATCGCCGCTCGCGAAGATGGCGGGCACGTCGCCATAGACCGTGACCCATTCAAAGGTCATCGGCTGATCGGCCATCGCCGCCGGTGCGCCGAGCGCCCAGCCGCTCAGGGCCGTCAGCAGCCCTGCGACAAAGCCTTTACGCCGCCCTCCCATGGGCCGCCGCCTCCCGAATCCACCGCGCAATCTCTACCTCAGCAATGCCGCCGGGCAATGACTGCACAGCATTACAGGACGCTCACTTGGGAGCGAAAAACAACGCCAGAAGCTCATCTGCCGCGGCCGAGGCCGGAATTTGCCCATCCGCGACTCCCTGGCGCACCGTTCGCAGGCGGGTCCCAACTTCAGGGTTGCGCGCAAATCCTTCGGTGAGCCCCTGCTGGATCAGGGCTTCCAGCCAGCGCACCTGCTGGCCAGCCCGCCGCCTTGCCCGACTGCCTGACGCTTCCGTCTTCGCTCGGTGAAGCTCAATCGCCGCCCAGAGATCGGATAGGCCTTCGCCCGCAAATCCGGATACTGTCTGGACGGGCGGGGCCCAATCCGGATCGGCCTGCTCCATAATGTGCAGCGCCACCTCATAGGCCCGCGCCGCCCGCTTGGCCGCCTTTGGATCAATGTCCGCCTTGTTGACCGCGATCAGGTCCGCGACTTCCAGCACGCCCTTCTTGATGCCCTGCAGTTCGTCGCCGGCATTGGGCAGCATTAGCACTAGGAAGAAATCAACCATGTCGGCGACGACGGTCTCCGACTGGCCGACGCCCACCGTCTCCACCAGCACGACGTCGTAGCCAGCCGCCTCGCAAAGCAGCATCGTCTCGCGCGTTTTGCGCGAGACGCCGCCCAGCGTCTCTCCCGCAGGCGAAGGACGGATGAAGGCGTTCTCATCGGCCGCCAGCTTCGCCATGCGCGTCTTGTCGCCAAGGATCGATCCACCGGACCGTCGCGAGGTCGGATCGACCGCCAGCACAGCGACCTTTTTTCCTAGCCCCGTCAGCATCGTCCCGAATGCGTCGATGAAGGTCGACTTGCCGACGCCCGGCACGCCAGTGACGCCAATCCGCTGCGCTCCTCCCGTGCGCGGCATAATGTTAGCCAGCATCGCCCGCGCCTCCGCCTGGTGATCTGCCCGCCGCGATTCCACCAGCGTGATGGCGCGCCCAAGACCGGCGCGGGTTGAAATGTCGATCGTCAAGCGAATCCGGGTCTTTTTCCTGATCTGTCGGAGGGCTTCCTACGCTGGCCCCTTACATGCATCAAGGATGCACCCGCGCCAGGATCGCGCGATGATCCGAACCCGTGAACCGAGCCACCTGGTACGCGCTCACCTTGATCGTTGGCGATGCCATAATGTGGTCGATCGGCAGGCCGAGCAGAGGCAGGTTGCTGAACCATGTCGGCGCCAGCAGATAGCCGCCAACGCGCCGTCCCGGGATCGACTTGAACACGGGCGCCCATGGCGTCGCGTTGAAATCCCCCGCCAGCACAAACAGGCTGTTCGTGAGCGCGGCCAGCGTGGCGATGTGGCGATCGCGCTCCCGCAGCAGCCTAGGCCATGTCGGCGGGGTGGGATGCGTCCCGATGATGTCCAGCGATTGGTCGCCAACACGCACACTGAACGACACGAACGGCCTGAGACTTGGTCCAGGTCCCTGCCTGATCTGCGAGTTCTCGATGGGCAGACGCGAGAAGGCCGCGACGCGCCGCGCATACTTCAAGCCTTCTGGCGCCGGCGCGGGATATAGCCGATGAGGATAATCGCCGGGAAGCGCGTCTGCTGCTTCGGAGGGGGCGTACTCACCGATAAGTATGACATCTGCGCCTTGCGTCTTCGCCCACGCCAGCGTGCGCTCCAGCGGCCCCTGTTTGTGCCAGACATTGGCCCAGACAATCGTCACGCCGGGCGTGGACGCAAACCGTTCCTCCGGCTTCGTCCAGCGCGGCGCGGGCAGAGCGGCATAATTCACAAGCGCAAGGCCCGCGGCGATAGCCGCCCACTCCCACCGCTCACCGAGCAACAGGCAGGCCAGCACACCAATCACTCCCGCCACAATCATGTGAGGCCGGAAATGGTTCAGCAGCTCGAAAGGCCAGTTCGCGCGCATGAACAGGCTTGCGAGCGTAACGGCGCCTAGAAGGCCGATCAGAATGGGCATCCGCGGCGCTTCAGGTCGGACGGTTCAGCACTTGTTGCGCGTCGTATGCGGTCGGATCGGAGGGCTTCGCCCCGCGCCCTAGTACGACCTCAAGCACGGATTGATATCGCCGCGTGTCGGCGCCGAAACTGAAACCGAGCCCAAGCCCAAGCCCAAGCCCAAGCCCAAGCCCAAGCCCAAGCCCTAGGCCCGATCCGTGTGATCCGGTGCTGCCGCCTATTCCGACGCTCGGCCCGCTCGGCGTGATCGATCCGGCCACAAGATCCGTATTGCGCGTCACGACGGTGAACCACTGAAAGCCCTGCGCCTGCGTTATCTCCGCCGCGCGGCGCAGCGCCATGTCTTCCACCTGCGGGGGCTTGAGGTCGGCATTGGCTCGGAAGGTTACGCGATAGCGCTCGTTCTCGATCCGCTGCTCGCGATAGCCTGACGCGTCAGTTGAAGCAGCCGGTCCGTAGACGGTCGGCGCTGTGGAGCAGGCGGCAAGAGCCAGAAGGCCAAGCGTTCCGAGAAGGCGTTTCATGGACATGTCTCCTAGTATTCAAGGTAACGCGTTTCGGGTCCCAGGCCACCCTGCGGGCAAGACGTTATCCCGTGTAAAGTAGGCATGTTACAGGCTGCCGTGGGACACGGCATCCGTTAGGATCATCGACGACTAATATCTATCCGCCCTGAGAGCGTTCAGCTCGCCTGGGCCCGCGAGTTGTGACCCAGCCGCCCTTTCAGCTTGTCGAGCAGTTCGATAGCCGCGTCCGCGATCACGGTGCCCGGCGGAAAGATTGCCGCCGCGCCGGCTGCATAGAGCGCCTCATAATCCTGTGGTGGCACGACGCCGCCCACGACAACGGTGATGTCGCCACGGCCTTCCTTGTTCAGCGCGCCGCGCAGCTCGGGCACCAGCGTCAGGTGCCCCGCCGCCAATGATGACGCCGCCACCACGTGAACGTCGTTCTCCACCGCCTGCCGCGCCGCCTCGCCAGGCGTCTGGAATAGCGGCCCGATATCGACATCCCAGCCAAGGTCGGCAAAGCCCGACGCAACAACCTTCTGGCCGCGATCGTGTCCGTCCTGACCCATCTTGGCGATCAGAATGCGCGGACGCCGGCCCTCCGATTTCTCGAAGTCGTCAGCGAGCTTGCGTGCGGCTGTAACCTTCTCTGATTTCATGCCCATGCCCTGCGCATAAACGCCCTGGATCGACTTGATCACCGCCTGATGGCGTCCGACCACTTTCTCGACGGCGTAGCTGATCTCGCCCACGGTCGCCTTCGCCCGCGCCGCCTGAACGCCCAGTTCAAGCATGTTGCCGCGGCCCATCTCCATCGCCTTGGTGATGGCGTCCAACGCCTGCGCCACTGTCGTCTCGTCGCGCTCGCCGCGCAGACGCGCCAGCTTGTCGAGCTGCAGCTGCCGCACTTTGGCGTTGTCGACCTTGAGCACCGGCACGTCTTCGTTCTCGTTGAGGCGGAACTTGTTCACGCCCACGATCGTCTGCACGCCGCTATCGATCCGCGCCTGCGTCTTGGCGGCGGCTTCCTCGATGCGTAGCTTTGGCACGCCTTCTTCGATGGCTTTCGCCATGCCGCCCATCGCCTCGACTTCCTCAATGTGCGCCCACGCGCGTCTCGCGAGATCGTAGGTCAGCCGTTCGACATAATACGAGCCGCCCCACGGATCGATCGTGCGCAGTACGCCGCCCTCCTGCTGCACGAAGATCTGCGTATTGCGGGCAATGCGTGCGGAGAAGTCGGTCGGAAGGGCCAGCGCTTCATCGAACGCATTGGTGTGCAGGCTTTGCGTCTGCCCGCCGGCCGCCGCCATCGCCTCAAGGCAGGTGCGGATCGTGTTGTTGTAAACGTCCTGCGCCGTCAGCGACCAGCCCGATGTCTGACAGTGCGCGCGCAGCGACAGCGATTTGTCGCTCTTCGGATTGAACTGCTTCACCAGCTTCGCCCACAGCAGGCGACCGGCGCGCATCTTCGCAACTTCCATGAAGTAGTTCATGCCGATCGCCCAGAAGAACGACAAGCGCGGCGCGAACTTGTCAACGTCCAGCCCTGCCGCCATCCCGGCGCGGATATACTCGACGCCGTCGGCCAGCGTGTAGGCGAGCTCTAGATCCGCCGTCGCTCCCGCTTCCTGCATGTGATAGCCGGAGATCGAGATCGAGTTGAACTTCGGCATGTTCTGCGAGGAGTACGCGAAGATGTCCGAGATGATCCGCATCGAAGGGCGGGGCGGATAGATGTAGGTGTTCCGCACCATAAACTCTTTTAGGATGTCGTTCTGGATCGTGCCCGACAGCTTCGCCGCAGGAACGCCCTGTTCCTCCGCCGCCACGATGAACAGCGACATGATCGGCAGCACCGCGCCGTTCATCGTCATCGACACGCTCATCTGGTCTAGCGGGATGCCCGCGAACAGCGTGCGCATGTCGTAGATCGAGTCGATCGCCACGCCGGCCATACCGACATCGCCCGTCACGCGTGGATGATCAGAGTCATAGCCCCGGTGCGTCGCCAGATCGAACGCCACCGAAAGACCCTTCTGACCAGCGGCCAGATTGCGCCGGTAGAACGCATTCGAATCTTCCGCCGTCGAGAACCCGGCATACTGCCGGATCGTCCACGGCTGGTTGGTGTACATGGTGGGGTAGGGGCCGCGTCCAAACGGCGCAATCCCTGGATAGTCATCCAGGAAGTCCAGGCCGTTGGCGTCCGCTCCGGTATAGACCGGCTTCACCGGAACACCTTCCGGCGTCTCCCAAACCGCATTGGCGCCCGCCCCGGCCAAAGCCTCCCACGCCTTGATGTCAGCCCCGGCTGAAGCCTCCCCCAGCGGGAGTTTCGTAAAATCGGGGAAAGTCACGGCCATCAGAGGGCTCTCCGGAACGCGGATTCGACTAGGGTTTTCCTAGCACCGACAGGTCGCGCCATGAAAGCCTTCGCAATCACGGAGAGAGCTCCTCATGTCGCGTTCATGAAGCCCGGCTTACAGCCTCTCCCCGTACACGCAACTGCGACGACTGCTGCCCGGCTGCCGTTTCAAGCTTGCGATCGCACGATAGCGCAGGAATATGGATCTCTCCCCGGGTGCAGCTGAAGGAAAAGACCATGACCCTAAGCAAAATAGCCCTCATCTCCGCTATTGCCGCGATGATCGCCGGGCCCGCGCTGGCCCAGCCGCCCACCCCGGAGGAGCGCGCTGCCCGGTTCGAAGCCGCTGACAAGAACAAGGACGGCAAGCTGGACAAAGCCGAGTTCGTCGCCAGCCTGCCGGAAGCGGCGCAGGCGATGGCTGACCAGATCTGGTCAGCCCGTGTTGACACCGACGGCGATGGCTTTGTCACCAGGGAGCAGTTCATGGCGCTCCGCATGGGCCCGCCGCGCACGCAGTGACGGCGCGCGCCTCAGATCGCGCCGGTCAAACTTTCCCTTTGCCGGGTCCGTGTCTATTCCTATGACCGGACAACACGGTGTGGAGAAGACGGCCGATGCGGACCCTGATCGCAATCGCCACGGTCCTTTGCGGGCTCGCGGTCGCCGCCGCTGATGCCCAGGAGTCTTACCGCGCGCCCCGCACCTGGCTGGGTCATCCCGACATGCAGGGCTACTGGACGAACGAGACCAAGACCCGTCTCGAACGCCCCGTGGAGATGGGCGACCGGCTGATCCTGACGCCGGAAGAAGCGGCCGAGCTCGACTCATTTTCGGTTTTCCATCCTGCCATGCGCGTGAATG
This sequence comes from Hyphomonadaceae bacterium, assembly GCA_947474455.1. Classification (GTDB taxonomy): domain Bacteria; phylum Pseudomonadota; class Alphaproteobacteria; order Caulobacterales; family Hyphomonadaceae; genus UBA7672. The sequence goes on from CANJIL010000002.1 coordinate 64,368, forward strand.
GCCAACCGCGCACCAGTTTCATCACCAATCCCGTCAATGGCCAGGTGCCGCCCATGAAGTCCGGCGTGACCCCCGACACAAACCGCCGCACGGCGCTCTTGCCCGGTGAGAGATACACGGATGGTCCCGAACTGCAGCTCATCGACGACCGCTGCATCCTGCCTGTCGGAAGCAATGCCGGCCCGATCATGCTGCCGCTTTCTGGCAACTCCAACTACCAGATCATCCAAGCCGAGCACTACGTGGTCATTCTCGTTGAGATGATCCACGATGCACGCATCGTGCGATTGAACGGCAAGCACCGGACCGACGGCCGGCGCCCCTATCTTGGCGACTCCATCGGCTGGTACGAGGGCGAAACCCTTGTTGTTGAAAGCACCAATTTCCCGCCGGAACAGCTCTTCCGCGGCTCCTGGCAAAACCTGAAGGTCACAGAGCGCTTCACGCGCGTGAAGCAAGACCGGTTGCTCTACCAGTTCACCGTCGAAGACCCGACAAAATGGGACCAGCCATGGGGCGGCGAGTACGAATTCCGCCCCTCAGCCGCTCCCATCGAGGAATACGCCTGCCGTGAAGGCGAAGTCTCTGTGCCCGCCATGCTGCTGGCGGCGCGGCGGCGCGAAGCGGCGGGTCTCGAGAAATAGCGGCTCTACTCTCGCGTGAACGCAAACACCGCGTTGCCACGGCTGTCGGCTCCGCTGGTGCCAAAGTCTCCGCCGGGATATTCGGCCAGCAGCTTCAGCCTCCCGTGCGGCAGGAAAGCCCGCCAAGGATCGCCAACCAGAACCTCGATCCGCGCCGCCAGGCACCGATCCAGAAACGCCGTCACTCGCGCAGCAAGGCCCGCCTCGTAGAACAGATCACCCACCATCACGATGTCCACATCCGGCGGCGATCCTATCGTGACATCGCCATGGAAGGTCTCAATGTTGACGCCGTTCGCTGCAGCGTTCAGCTCTATCGCCACGATGGCATAGCGATCGACATCGGCAGCCGTCACATAACTTGCGCCAGACATGGCCCCCGCAATCCCGACGATGCCGGAGCCCGCGCCAAGATCGAGAACACGCCGCCCCGCGACGCTCTCGCGATGATCCAGAACATGGCGCGCCAGCGCGAGGCCGCCGCCCCAATGATACGCCCAGTAAGGCGTGTCAAAGCTCTTGTCTGTCTGGGCAAAGCGCGAAAGCCCGCTTCCCGGTCCGGCCTTGTGCAGCCGGATCTCGGGCACGGACGGAACCGGCGTCAGAGGCAGATTTGCCTCTATCAGCTGCCGTATCCGCAACGATGTGATAGCTTCCGAAATTGCTCCCTCCAGATCGGACGATCACCTCTTTGCCTTGACGCCCCGGCTTGGGCAATGTCAGCAGCGAACCAGCACATGAGAAGCAAGCCATGGCCGACGCCAACAGTATGAAAGGCAAGCGGGCTATCGTCACCGGCGGCGGCACTGGCCTCGGCGCAGCAACAGCGCTTGGCCTCGCCAGACGCGGCGTCAACGTCTGCATCAACTACAACTCAAGCTCCGGCGCTGCGGAAGGCGCTGTCGCCGCGTGCCGCAATCTTGGCGTCGAAGCATTCGCGGTGCAGGCCGATGTCGGCGAAGACGCACACTGCCGCGCTTTGGTCGATGCAGCCGTCAGGAAGCTCGGCGGCCTCGACATCCTCGTCAACAATGCTGGCATCACCAAATTCGCCAAGCACTCCGACCTCGATGCCCTCGACGCCGAAGACTTCCTGCGCCTCTACAAGGTCAACGTCGTCGCCGTCTACCAGATGACCCGCGCAGCTCAGCCGCATCTCGCTGCAACAGGGAAGGGGACAATCGTTAACGTCTCGTCCATCGCCGGCGTCACTGGCATCGGCTCGTCGATCGCCTACGCCTCGACCAAGGGCGCTCTCAACACAATGACACTGTCTCTCGCGCGCGCCCTCGCGCCGGCGATCCGCGTCAACGCGGTGTGCCCCGGCTATATCGGGTCCGGCTGGTTTACGAAGTATCAGGGAGATGAAGTGGAAGCCCAGACGGCCGCGGCGGTCGCCAGCTCGACGCCCCTCCGCGTCGCCTCGATGCCCGAAGACATTGCCGAAACGATCCTGTTCTTCGCTGGCCCGGAAAGCCGCCACGTCACCGGCGAGTTCATCATTGTCGACGCCGGCATGCATCTTGGCTACGCCCCGTTGCGGGCTAGATAGCAAACAGCAAGTCAGGAGGGACTCATGGCCCAGCGCCTCAATCGCCGCGACTTTCTCCTGACTTCTTCCGCCTCCATTGCGACCACAGCACTGATCGGCTGCGAATCGGCGCCGCCTGTATCGCCCACACCAGCTGTTCCCATCGCCTCAGTTTTCCCGCTGATCGCCGACACCGCCTCGCGTCTCGACGTCGCAAGAGCCAAAGCCCTCCGCGCCCACGGCGTCCGCACCGTCTTCCGGTACTACTCGCAACTCCCACCCAGTCTGCCGGGCAAGGAGCTGCAGCCGGAAGAGGCAAAGATCATTCTCGGCGAAGGCCTCTCAATTGGCAGCGTCTTTCAGCACTTCAACAACTGCTTCCGCACCTTCGAAAATAACTGGGGCAAGGAAGACGCCGAACAGGCGCTCCGCATGGCCGAAGCCGCCGGCCAGCCCGAAGGCTCCGCCATCTATTTCGGCGTCGACGCCGACTGGCCCTACGCCGCCATGCGCGATCCCGTCATCAAATACTTCGAGGATCTGAAGCGCGCCTTCGAAGGCTCGAACATCGCGGTCGGCGTATACTCTAACGGCTGCCTCTGCAACGCCGTCCGCGAGAAGGGGCTCGCGCAATATTTTTGGCTCTCGGGCTCAACCGGCCATTCCGGCACCCAAGCCTTCTACAACACCAACAGCTGGACACTCTTCCAGAACGCGCTCGACATCACGCCGCCGCAGATCGGCTACGCTATCGACACCAACCTCGCCAACCCCGCCACGCGCGGCTATTTCGGCCAGTGGCTCGACCGCGGCGCACGCCTCGCCTCGCATCTCGAAGGCGACGTGGAGCAGACATTCACGTCCCGCGCTTTCCTCCGGGCCAACACCGAAGTTGTAGAGGACCTTAATCCCGGCGCCGCATCGCTGGCCACCGTCCGCAAGGACCAGAACATTCGCCGCATCAGCGTGTCGGGCGACCGCACGCGCATCACGACCCAGGAAGGCGCCGCCACGCGCGCCGCGCCCTCCGTCACCGGCTGGGTCCCCACCGCCTCGCTCGCAGACATGAACCGCTTCCCCGACAACAGCTCGAACTACGGCCTCTGCGGCGCCGCCACGGCGCTTACAGATACTTTCAAATATCAGAATTGCGACCGCGCGACATCGCGTCTACGCTAGCCAGGGACTCTTGGGGGACACCAAGGGAGACAACTATGCTCGACAGAAGAAGCCTCATCGCCGGCGGCGCCGTGCTCGCCGCTGGCGCGGCAATAACTGGGTGCGCCACAGCCCAGACACCCGGGGCTGCACCAGCAACCTGGACGCCGAGGCCGCTTCCTTTTGATCCCAAATCGATCCCGGGCCTTTCCGAGAAGCTTCTCGTCAGCCACCACGACAACAACTATGCTGGCGCGGTGAAGCGCCTCGGCGATATTGAGTCGCAACTGCGCCAGACCGATTTCAGCACGGCGCCGGGCTTCCTCATCAACGGGCTCAAGCGCGAAGAACTGATGGCTCTGAATTCGATGATCCTGCACGAGGTTTATTTCTCCTGCCTCGGCAAGGGCGGCTCGAAACCCGGCGCGGATCTCGCTCGTCAGATCGAAACCGACTTCGGCAGCCACGACCGCTGGCGCTCCGAATTCATCGGCATGGGCAAGGCTCTCGGCGGGGGCTCCGGCTGGGTCCTGCTGGCCTGGTCGGCGCGCATGGGTCGCCTGATCAACCAGTGGGCCTCGGACCACACGCTCACCGCTGCTGACGGCGGCGTTCTGGTCGCGCTCGACATGTACGAGCATGCCTATCACATAGACTACGGCGCCAAGGCCGCCGATTACGTTAACGCCTACATGGGCGCGCTCGACTGGACGGTAGCCGACAAGAGCTTCGCCGCGCGACAGAAATCCTAGCGGCAACCGTTACAAGGCGTATGCTGAGGTGTATGGGAAGGGGACGCCCCATGCCCATGTTCCACGCTGGCAATCGCGATATTCAGACGATGTTCGGCTCCGCGGCCTTGGCGGACCGTCTCGTCGAACGGCTGCGCCATTCCGAATTCACCGACGACGACAAGGCCTTCATCGAGTCGCTGGAATTCTTCTTCCTCGCCACCTGCGCGCCGGATGGCCAGCCCGATTGTTCCTTCAAGGGCGGCGCCCCGGGCTTCGTCCGCATCATTGCGCCGGACCTGCTTGTCTGGCCGGACTATGACGGCAACGGCATGTTCAAGAGCCTCGGCAACATCGTTACGCATTCTGCCGTCGGGCTGCTCTTCATCCGCATGGGCGACAAGCCGAAGCGCCTCCGCGTCAACGGCCATGCCGCAGTGTCGTTCGACGATCCGCTGATCGGCCAGTTCCCCGGCGCGCAGGGCATAGTCCGCTTCGCGCCCGCCGACATCTTCCCCAATTGTCCCCGCTACATTCCCGACCCCGCCGCCGCGAAACCTTCGCCCTATGTGCCGCAGAAGGACCAGCCGCTCGTCGAGCCCGGCTGGAAAGATAACGCCGCCTGGAAAGATCTCGTACCTCCAAGGAAGGCCTGAGATGCAGGGCGTCATCGAAAAGCATTGATGCTCATGGCCGCCGGCAACGCTGTCTCGCCGGCCATCACATCACCGGCTTCTGGCCCAACGCCCCCATTTTCAGGTTCATGGCGCTCTGCGAGTTCCGCACGCCGCCCGCAGCCGGTAAGGACACCGATGAATATCCACTGCGCACCGCCGACCCGATGGCGTAGTTCAAGTCACTGAAGCCATGGTGCATGAGCTTGCGCCTCCACCACACCGAAAGCCAGCGCAGCCCTCATCAACAGACCGATATGCCGGACCGCATGCTGGTCGGCTTCGTCAGCGGCGGCCCGCGCTGGCTGATCGAAGCCGCAGGCCAGGATCGCTCCGAACTGTGGCGCGACTTTCATCCCTTCGGCGAGCGCGGCGACGCCAAGCGCTGGCTATGCATCAATATCCTGCAGGCCGAGATCGACCCTTCCGACGCCGAACCCGTCGCGCTTCCCGTCACCCTGTCAGACCTGCGCACCGTGCTCGCCGAGATAGAGGCTTACGCCCGCGAGGAGGGCTGCACTTATTTCGCGGACGGCTTCGCCAGCGCCGCGCAAGCACTCACGAGAAGGACTGTCGAAGACGCGCCACGGCTGGCGGATATCCGCCGCTGCATCGGCTTCAGCGACGCCCAGCTCAAGGTCCTGCAGGCGATCAACCGCGCGTGGGTTTTCGGCTGCATGGGTTCATAGAATGACCTCGGCGCAGGTGGAGCGCGTTACGACAACCTGTCGGAACGCCTGTTCGCCGCCCTCAACGACAGCATCGCCAGCCTCGCCAACTCCACCTACTGCAGCCTGATCACGCTGCCGGCGTTACGCGCAACACCTTACCCGCATCGTCCACCAGCACGTAGAGCGCCCCATCCGGCGCTTGTACGATGTCGCGAATACGACCCTGATCCGTCAGCACCCGCTCCTCGCCGATGACCTTGTCGCCATCAAGCTTGAGCCGCACGATGTCTCTGGTCTTCAGCCCGCTTGCGAGAATGTCGCCTTTCCACGGGAAGAGATTGCCCGTGTAGAAGATCATATCCCCGGGCGCGATCACTGGGTCAAAATAGTAGACCGGTTGCTCCATGCCTTCCTTGGCGGTGATGCCTTCGCCGATCGGATTGCCCGGATAGTCGATGCAGTAGCAAATGACCGGCCAGCCATAATTCTTGCCCGCCTCGGGAATGTTGATCTCGTCACCACCGCGCGGCCCGTGCTCAATCGTCCACAGCTTGCCGGTGCCGGGATGGATCGCCGCGCCCTGCACGTTGCGATGGCCATAGCTCCAGACCTCCGGCTTTGCATCCGTGCGCCCCGCGAACGGATTGCCCTCCGCCGCCTTTCCGTCCGCCGTCAGCCGCAGAACCTTGCCGAGATGCGTGTTGATGTCCTGCGCCAGAACGCGCGACTCCGGAACCTGCCGGTCGCCAACTGTGAGGTAGAGGTTGCCAGCAGAATCCCATTCAAGGTTCGAGCCAAAGTGTCCGGTTGATTCCCACGCCGGCTCCTGTCGGAAGATGATCTGCACGCCTTCCAGTTTGCTGTTGTCAGCCGAGAGTTTCCCGCGCGCCAGACTGGTCGAGGTCTTCCCGCCATCGCGCGTTTCCGCGAAGCTGAGATAGACCGTTCGCATCGTCATGAAGTCCGGCCCAAGCGAAACGTCGTGCAGTCCGCCCTGGCTCCGCGTATCCACCTTCGGAACGCCGGTCACTTCCGTCTTCGCCTTGCCCGGCACGATCCGCCACAGCTTGCCAGTCTTGGACGCCACCAGCAGCGATCCATCGCCCGGCAGCACCGCCGATCCCCACGGATGATCGATCCCGTCAGCTATCGTCTCGACTTTCAGGGCGACGTTCGACTTCGATTCCGGCGCCCGCGTCTGCTCCGGGAAAGCAGGGACAGCGTCTGCCTTGTTCGCCGCATCCTGCCGCACCGGCGCACCGCGCGCAGGCGTCTGCGGCTCGTCAGCCTGCGCCGTTCGTGCGTCTGTCACAGCTGAGGATGGACCGCAGGCCGTCAGAACAAGGCTCAGAGCGGTCGAAAAAGTAAGGGCGGTTGAGAGGACAATAGCGCGCATCGCAGGTCTCCCTTGAGGCCCCCATCTTGGCAGATAGACTGCGAAGCCGGAAAGCCCAGCTAACCCCACGTCACGAAAACCTGAGGGCTCCTAGCGCCCCAGCCCAAGCTCCGCATGCGCCAGCTCAAGGCTCGCCAGCACATCCACGCCGATATGGATGAACTCATCCACGCCGGCCTCGCGTAATGCTGATTCCAGTTCACCCGGCTTGCCCGCCAGATAGACCCGCTTCACGCCCGCACGCTTCAGCGCCCGAGCAGTCTCGACCGCCTCTTCCGCATATCGCTTGTCCGACCCGCATATGCAGGCCAGCGAGCAGGCGGAGGATTTGGCCGCCTTCTCAAGCCACACCGCATCGCCCACCGACGGTACCGCCCCAATGCCGCCAGCCGCGAAGAAGTTCTGGGCAAACTGCAGCCGCGCCGTGTGCTCGGCCATCGGCCCCAGCGCCGCAAGGAAGATCTGCGGCGAACGTCCCGCCGCCGTGCGTTGATCCGCCAGATCGCGCAGCCGCTCGAACGGCTCCGCCAGCCTGATGGGCCACAGCGACTCAGCTTCCGCGCCGCCATCATCCGCCGTGCGCGAAAGATCAGCCAGCGTCGCCCGATCCTGCGCCGCCGCTTTCAACGAGAACCACGACCGCGCCGCCGGCGCCCGCCCCGAAGCTTCCGCCGCGCGCCGAACGATCGCAGGCAGGTTCACGACTTCCACGCTCGGCACTTCTTCCTGCAGCTGCGGGAAGTCGGTCACTCCCGTCACGAGCTCCTTGCGCTTCGCGACAGCCTTGATCCGCGCCGCACGCGCATCCGCCACGCCATTCTGGAAGCCGCCCGTCACCAGCGCCTTCGCCAGTCCGCCTTCGCGTTCGACCTGCTGGAACAGCGTCCAAGCCGCCTTGGCGAGATCATCGCCCAGCTTCTCCATCGCCCACGCGCCGCCCGGCGCATCGACCACCTTGCCGAGGCTGGATTCTTCCTGCGCAATCACCTGTGTATTCCGCGCCAGCCTGCGTGCCAGCTTGCCGGGCAGGCCCATCGCATCGGTGAACGCCCGCACGGTCACGATATCCGCGCCGCCTACCCCCGCCGCAAAGCACGCCGCCGTATTGCGCAGGATGTTTACCCACGGATCGCGCCGCGTCAGCATCCGCCGCGACGTCACCGCCTGAAGCTTCATTCCCGCAGCAGCGCCGGCTGCACCGAAGGCCTCGGCCACGCGGCCCCACATCCGCCGCGCCGCGCGCAGCTTCGCCATCTCGACCTGATAGTCCGCGCCCACACTCACCGTGAACAACACCGCACGGCTCGCCTGATCCGCCGTCAATCCTGCTGTCAGCAAAGCGCGCACATACTCCGCGCCTGACCCGATCAGGAAGGCCAGCTCCTGCACCTCAGTGCCGCCCGCTTCATGCACCGGCCGCGCATCTGCGCGCAGCGCGCTCGCCAACGGGAACTCGCCCGCCACGTCGCGCGCGAACGAAACCGCCTGCGCAATCTCTTCTTCCGCCGAACCCGGCAGGGCGCCCGTGCGCGCCAGCGCGCCGATCGGGTCCACGTTGAACGCCACATGCGCTTCGGTCGACGTCCGCCCCACCGCCGCCGCCAGCAACGCCGCCAGTTCGATGCCCTGCGTCGTCGATGCGCCAGTCGCCTCCAGCGCCAAGGGCGCCAGATCCAGCTTCATGCCCTTCAGCACGCGCTCTATATCCACGGCCGAACGCGCGACCACGCCGTGTTCACCCGCTGCATCTACGCGCAATTCGATAGACGAAACGCCGCCCTCCAGCGCTTCCATCACCTGATCGCCCGCAATCGCCGGGTCGGGGTGCGAGACGATCTGGCGGATATCCCAAGGCAAATAGGGGTCGTTGATCGCCCGGTCGCCCCGGATGAACGGCGCAAGGCCTGGCATCCCCGAAGCATCCGGCGCCCAGTCGGGCGAGCGGTAAAGCGGCCGCACCGGCACGCCGTGCTCGGTCTTGGTGGTCAGCTTGGACAATGGCGCCCCGTCCAGCGCCTTCTCGGCCAGGGCGCGCCATTGCGCCTCGTCGCCACCGGGGAAATCCGCAGAAAGGGGCAGGTCGTCCGCCATGAATCTCTCACTTTACGCTCGCCGGCCATGAGGCATCGGCTTCGCCTTGCGTCAAGGGTTTGCGGCGTCCCGGACGCATTGCCCAGCGTCGCAGGGCCGGTATGGTCCAGGCAGGGCCGGGGCCATTCCCGCTCCTGCACATCGGACATTTCATGGCTATTCCGGCCTCTCTTGCCAACCAGCTCGTGCTTCCGGTTATCGGATCGCCGCTGTTCATCATCTCCAACGCCGATCTGGTGCTGGCCCAGTGCAAGGCGGGGATTATCGGGTCCTTCCCCTCGCTCAACGCCCGGCCGATCGAACAGCTAGACGACTGGCTCTCCCGCATCAACGAGGAACTGGCAGCCGCCCGCAGCGCCACCCCCACCGCAAAGATCGCGCCCTTTGCGGTGAACATGATCGTCCACAAGTCGAACGCCCGCATCGAGCAGGACCTCGCCCTCGTCGTGAAGCACAAGGCGCCAATCGTCATCACGTCCCTCGGTGCGCGCCCTGAGGTGAACGACGCCGTCCATTCCTATGGCGGCATTGTGCTGCACGACATCACCACTATCGTCTACGCCCACAAGGCGCTTGAGAAAGGCGCCGACGGTCTCATCGCGGTTTGCGCCGGTGCAGGCGGCCACGCCGGAACGCTCTCGCCCTTCGCCCTGATCAGCGAGATCCGCGAATTCTTCGACGGCCCGCTCGTCCTTTCCGGCGCCATCGCCACCGGCGCACAGGTGTTGGCCGCACAAGCTATGGGCGCCGACCTTGCCTACATTGGCTCCGCCTTCATCGCCACCGACGAAGCCCGTGCATCCGACGCCTACAAGGACATGATCGTCGCCAGCGCCGCGAAGGACATTATCTATTCGAACCTCTTCACCGGCATACACGGGAACTACCTGTCGCCCTCCGTCGTCGCCGCCGGCATGGACCCAAACAACCTCCCCGAAGGCGACAAGGCAACGATGAGCTTCCAGTCGGGCGGCATCTCGAAAGCAAAAGCCTGGAAAGATGTCTGGGGCGCGGGCCAGGGCGTCGGCGCAGTCAAGACTCGCATGTCCACAGCCGACTACGTTGCGCAACTCCGCCGCGAGTACGAAGAGGCGAGGGTGAAGCTCGCTGCTACCGCTTCGAAATTCTCAGCAGTCGGTTAGATAACCTCGTTTGCGGCTGACCGGTGACCAGGCGCATAAGCGCGCCATGATCACCGATCCCCTCCGCGACCTACCCACCTATGCCGATGTCGAAGACGCCGCGCAGCACATCAAGGGCGTCGCCGTCCACACGCCACTGCTCCGCTTCGAGGTCCTCGACCGGATCGTCGGCGCGCCCGTATGGATCAAGCCCGAAATGCTCCAGCGCACCGGCTCCTTCAAGATTCGCGGCGCCTGGAATCGCATCAGCCGCATCCCGGAAGCCGACCGCACCAAAGGCGTCGTCGCCTTCTCCTCGGGCAACCACGCGCAGGGCGTAGCTGAAAGCGCAAAGCTACTCGGCATCAAGGCGACCATCGTCATGCCGTCCGACGCCCCGCGCGGGAAAATCGAAAGCACCAGAAAGCGCGGCGCCGAGGTCCGCCTCTACGACCGCCTCAACGAAAGCCGCGAAGCGATCGCCGCCGAACTCGTGAAAGCCTCCGGCGCCACCATCGTCCGCCCGTTCGATGACGCCTGGATCATGGCCGGGCAGGGAACGGTCGGCCTCGAAGCTGCTCGCGAGGCTGCCGCGCAAGGCGTCGCCTTCGGAAGCCTCATCTGTAACGCCTCCGGCGGCGGCCTTCTCGCCGGCGTTGCCGTGGCGTTTGAGGAGCTCTCGCCCTCAACGGAAGTCTACGTGGCCGAGCCCGAAGGCCATGACGACCTGATCCGCTCGCTCGTCGCAAAGAAGATCATCGCCAATGCCCCCGGCATCCGCTCCATCGCCGACGCGTTGATGTCCCCTGAACCTGGCGTCCTGACATTCGAGATCCACAAGCGCCGCGTCAAAGGCGGCTTCACCGCCTCGAACGACCAGCTCAAGGATGCAATGAGCTTAGCGTTCCACCACCTCAAGCTCGTCGTCGAACCCGGCGGCGTAAACGCGCTTGCCGTCCTGCTCAACCACCGCGACTACTTCGCCTCCCGCGGCCCGGTGCTGGTCGTTCTATCAGGGGGCAACGTCGACGCCGAGCTGTTCTCAAATGCGATCGCGCGAAGTCCGCCCACGTAACGTTCGCTGCTAATTTGGGCGTACGCTACGCGATCATACCGGACGCACGCATGGCCGCGCCAGCCGAAACCCAGGAACGAAACGCAGTGATTGAATCCTCTGGGCGCCCGCTCGTCGCCATTTGGGCTCCGACGGGAGTGACGGTTGCGGGCTGTCGATCAAGGTCGTGAGTAAAAAACACGCGCCGGAGGCGCCTACCTCGGCCGTCCACGCCGCAGGTCTTCCGACAACTGAATATCAACCGGCGTTCCTGCCAACCGATGCCGGTACACCTGCGTATTCTCCAGCACGCGCTGCACATAGTTGCGCGTCTCGGCGAACGGTATGCTTTCGATCCAGTCGACAGGATCAGCATTCACACGCGGATCGCCGAAATCGTTGAGCCACTGCCGCACCCGGCTCGGCCCCGCATTGTAAGCCGCCGCCGCGAGAATGTATGAGCCGCCGAAATTATCGACCAGATCGTCGAGGAAGCCGCGCCCCAGCCGCAAATTGTATTGCGGGTCATCCGTCAGCCAGCTCGACTTGAACGGTAGGCCCACCATCTTGGCCTCCGCCTGCGCATAGCGTGGCACCATCTGCATCAGCCCACGCGCGTCGGCGCTGGAGATCGCGCGCGCATTGAACTCGCTCTCCTGCCGCGACAGCGCCAGCACCAGCGCAGGCTCGGCCGACCCGCTCCGCGGCGAACTCGGCAGCGACAGCAGCGGGAACAGCGCGTCTGGCGCCACCAGCCCGCGCCCCAGCCCCGCCTTCGCCCCACGCAACGCCGCGCGCATCTCAAGATAGCCCGCGCCGATATCGAACAGCATCTGATGCTCGCTCGCCGTCTCCATCACATCGTCCAGCGCGAACGAGAACCGCTCGAAACTCGCCAGCCGTCCCGTTTCCGCCAGCAGGATCGCCGCCCGCATAGGCGTCCGTTTGGCGAAGATCGCGCGCTCCTCGTCAGTCGGGCGCGCAGGCAGCGAGAATGCGATTTTCATCGCCTCCGGCGCCTGCTGGCGCACCTTCTCCGCCGCCAGCTGGCCATAGAACACATAGGGATACTTCGAGGCGGCCATGTAGGCTTCCTGCGCCTCGGAAATGCGCTGTTGCTTCGTCAGCGCCTCACCTAGCCAGTATTGTGCACGGCTCGCGCTGATCGGCGTCGCCACGCCCGCGCCGAACACACGGAAATGCGCCTCGGCCTTGGCCGCATCGCCCAGCTTCTCCAGCGCCAGCCAGCCTGACATCCACTCCGCATCCCGGAAGGCATCGCCTGCCAACAGACCATGACCAGCTGCCAGCTGATACGCCTTCTGGTAATCGCCCTCGCGGATCATGCGACGCATCACCGACTGCTTCTCGCCCCAGATCTCCTCGCGACCCGCCACGGGCGCCGTCTCGCCATTGATACGCAGAAGGTATCTCAGCTCATCCGAATTCCGTCCCTTCCGCTCCGCCCACCGCGCGCGATCAAACAGGAGTCCTGGATCGTCGATATATTCCGACGGCACCGCATTCACCGTCTTGTCGACGTTCTTGGCGTTCTTGATCAGCGCAATGCGCGCATCGATCAGCTTCTTGCGTCCCGACGATAGCTTCGAGCCCAGCGCCTGCGCGCTCTTGATGTCGCCGCGCCACAGGAACATGTCGGCCCGCGCGAAATGATCCTCGGAGGAAAGATCGCTCGCGTACTGCACCTGGATCTGCGCAGCGGCTGCATCGCTCATCGGCCGTGTGCGCCAGGCCTCCCGGATCACGCGCAGCCGGTCGTCCATCTTGGCCTGACTGTGATACGCGTCCGCCAGCGCGAGTATGCCTTCACCCGTCTTCGGCCCGCGCTTCAGCAGCCACGCGATCCGCTCGTCCGCCGTCAGGCTCGAGTGGCTGATGGTGATCTCGAGCTGCTCCTCGATCTTGGATGTCTCCGGCCAGCCCTTGAACTCCTCCAGCGCCGCGACGAGCTCGTTATAGCCGAGCCCCGTGTCGCCATTCGTCGCGATCCGCCACCGCACCAACGCCTGCGCCGCCGGATCGCTGATCCGCCCCAGATACGAGCGCACCTGGCCCCACTGGTTTTCGTCCGCCGCATCCAGCGCCCGGTTGAGCAGCGTGAAATCCGCCATATCCAGCCAGGCCGACGACAGAACCGGCGAGGGCTTGAGGGAAGGGGCGACTGGATTGGCCAGCGCCAGGCCGGCCCCAACGGTCCCGCCCAGAGCCGAAAGCGCCGCCGCCGCCATCAAAGCCCGTCCCATGCGCGACACCCGCTTGCCAAACCGCATCATGGAATGATTATCCCGCGAGTCGTGTGAACCATTTCCATCACGCGTTCCGGAGAAACTCATGGTTTTGCCAAGCCCGGTGTTCAGGGGCTCCATGCCCGCCCTCGTCACGCCTTTCCGCAATGGGAAGGTGGACGACAAGGCGTTCGTGGCCATGGTCGAACGCCAGCTCGCCGCTGGCGCGCACGGGCTGGTTCCGTGCGGAACCACGGGCGAAGCCACCACGCTTTCGCACGAAGAACACCGGCATGTGGTCGAGCTTTGCGTGAAAACGGCCGCTGGACGTGTTCCGGTCATCGCAGGCGCAGGCTCCAATTCCACGGAAGAAGCGATTGGCCTCCTCCAGCACGCCAAGGCAGTTGGTGCTCACGCCGCCCTGATCGTGAACCCATATTACAACCGCCCCACCCAAGATGGGGTTTACGCGCATTACAAAACTTTGAATGAGGCGGTTCAACTACCGATTTTTGTTTATAATGTGCCGGGGCGCACGGGTTCCGACATGCAGCCTGAGCTGATCGGTCGCCTGTCGAAACTGCCCAATGTCATCGGCATCAAGGACGCCTCGGCTGATCTCAGCCGAGTCGCCCGCCACACTGCTCTGGCGGGCACGGATTTCATTCAGATTTCAGGTGAGGACCCCACCGCCGTCGGCTTCAACGCCCTGGGCGGGGTCGGCTGCATATCGGTCACCGCCAACGTCGCCCCCTATCAGTGCGCCGCCCTTCAGGAAGCAACCCTGAGGGGCGACTATGCCGAGGCCCGCCGCATCAACGATACGCTGGCCCGGCTCCACCGCGCCATGTTCCTAGAAGCGAGCCCGGCCCCCGCCAAATACGCCCTGTCTCTTCTGGGTCTGTGCACGGAGGAAGTCCGCCTGCCGCTCGTCCCCGTGCAGCGGGCCGACGTGAAAACGGAAATCGAGGCGGCCATGAAGGAAGCCGGCGTCCTCTGATGGCCCAATCCCCCAAAGGCGGCGGCCAGAACCCGAAGAACAAGACAAGACGCGAACTCGCCCGCAAACTCGTGGCCGAGAACCGCCAGGCCCGCCGCAACTACGAGATCATCGACGACATCGAAGTCGGCATCGTCCTCACCGGCAGCGAAGTGAAGTCCCTCCGCGAAGGCCGCGCCAACATCGCCGAAGCCTACGCGCGCGAGGAACACGGCCAGATAGTCATGGTCAACTCCACGATCCCGATCTATCCGCCCGCCGGCCAGTTCAACCACGAACCCGGCCGCAAGCGCGTGCTGCTCGTGAAGAAGCGCGAATATAACCGCCTGATAGGCGCCGTCGAACGCGAAGGCCGCACGATGGTCCCCCTCGAGCTCTACTTTGGTCCCACCGGCATGGCGAAGATCAAACTCGCCCTCGCCACCGGCCGCAAAGCCCCCGACAAACGCGACGTCGAAAAGAAACGCGACTGGGACAGACAGAAGGGCAGGCTGCTAAGGGGCAGGGGCTAAGCAGTGAGGGGTTTACTCCCTCATCGCTTCGACCTGTAAGGCCCAGAACTGCCCGGTCGGCCGGGCAATCCTGGGCCAATCGGCGAGCCGGACAGCGCGTCGCTTCTCACGGCTGTCTGGCCCACAGGACAGACCACGCGAACCGCCACGAGGCGGCTGGCGCCGATGCTACTCGGTTGGGTCGGGGTCGGAAGTTGGCTTTGGTGGCGCCGGGACCGGGTGTTGCTTGCCGTCCATTAGCTTGCCTGGACTAGCGAACGGCTTTTGACTTTGAAGCTCAGCTACTTCTGTCTCGCGCTCGTCGGTCGAGGTTATGATCTGGTGGAGGTCTTCAGACGAGCCTGCAGGCGGCTTAAGCGGGCGTGGATCTTTGCGGGTTTGCGTCGCCGGCAAAATGGCGTTGTGTTTGTCGCCCATGATCGTTCTTTCTCGATGTCGCACGTGCATCGCTGTGCCGACCAACAATCCGCAAACCGTATGGGGGTTCCGCGGGGGTAGGGTTGTGCAGTCAATGTAGGCAACCGCACACCTCGGAAATATCAGACAGTTGGGGAACTATGTATGAATTCATGCATTATGGAATATCGGCTGTCCCAGAGAGGCGCACAGCGAGAGGCGCACAGCCGCCTAGGAGATGATTGCGCTCCCGCCGACGGCGATGGAGCTTTTTTGTCCCTGATCGATAGAGCCGAAGTCAAGAACCGGATACTCGCAGCCCTGCCAAAGGCCGAGTTCGAGTTACTCTCAAAGGCGATGTCGCCCGTCGATCTCGAACTGGGCGAGACGCTGCATCGTCATGGCGACGTGATCGAGCATGTGTAATTCGTCGAGACCGGATCCATATCGGCGCTGGCTGTATTATCCAACGGCCAGCCCCTTGAGATCGGACTCATCGGCGCGGAAGGACTTGCGGGCTTTGAAGTCGTCCTCGGAGGCACTACAGCCTACAGCGAAACCATGTGCCAAACCGGCGGCAAGGCCTATCGGCTGCGGGCCCTCGCCTTGAAGGAAGCGTTCGCGCAATCGCCAGCGCTTCGTGATTTTCTGCTCCGATACGCATTGATCTATCAGGTGCAGGTATCGCAGACTGCAGGGTGCAACGCCCACCACGCGCTTGAGCAGAGACTCGCACGCTGGCTCCTTGCCGCCCACGATCGAAGCGGCGTGCCGCAGCTGTCACTGACCCAGGATCTGATCGCGGTCATGCTCGGCGTACGTCGCGCCACTGTGAGCATCGCCGCGAGCACGTTGCAGAGGGCCGGCGTCATCCGTTATCAGCACGGCAAGATCACAATTCTCGATCGCACCGGCCTAGAGAACGCGGCATGCGAGTGCTATGAAGCCGTGGCAGGCGAGTACCGTCGCCTGTTTGGCGAGTATGCCGCGCCCGCTCACGAACAGAATGCTATCTTGATAACGTACGCATTTTCAGGGCGTGCGTGGACTCGGATCAGGCCGTGACGCTTCGCGTAGCGGATTAACTGTTCAGAGCCCGTTACCGTACCGACCTTATGGCCGTTTTCGTGGCTAGTCTTCGCGGTGATGGAGAATAGGGCTGTGGGAAAAGAAACTCTGATCTGCGCGCCATTCAATTCCACTAAAATCGACGCCAACGGCAAGCTGCATCATAGGCGCGATCTGCGTCTTGAAATTCTGGATCTGCGAGAGCGCCTGAAGGAGTCCGAGGACATTCGCTTGAGGCATGTCGTGATGCTTCGCGAAGGCGATCATAGAATCAAGAACAGTCTTCAGATCGTTGCGAGCCTCATGGTGCTCCAGGCGGCGCGCGAAGACAGCGCTTCGGTCTGTGACGCGCTCAAAGGGGCGGCCGCAAGGGTTCGCTCTGTTGCAGTTATCCACGACGCATTGCAGGGCACGACTGGCGCGGACACGGTCGATCTCGGTCGCGTGCTGGAGACAATGTGCGTATCCCTCCAGGAAATGGCGGGTGATGAGGGGCGCATCTCTGTCGTGGCCAATATCCAGTCGCTGCGGGTGCCCGTCGCGTTGGCTCAACCGCTGGCGTTGGCCGTCAACGAACTCGCCGTGAATGCACTGCGCCATGCTTTTCCGGGCAGAAATACGGGCGCCGTTCAGGTGGGCCTGGCTCGAACTGGCGATGACGTGTGCATCACTGTGGCCGACAACGGCGTGGGCGTTCCGGAAAACTACGCGGCCGGTCAGGGCTATGGAATGAAGCTGGTGGCGATGGTCATCAAACAGATCGGCGGAGACCTGCAGATGGGGAATGAAGGCGGCACGCAGTTCATCGTCCGCGCCCCATTGGGAAGCTCGCTTGCTGTCAAGCTGGTGACGAACTCCCAGGCTGCAATCGTCTAGGCTCGGCCCACGAGTCGGATCGTTGTTAATGTACGACAGCGCTCTGCCTGAACTGCAGGACAGTCAAAAGCTTGGTCCGAAAACTCGAGGAGCCGGCCCGAGAGAATCGCCAATTGCGTTCGCCAGATTCGATGCGGCTCCTGACGCGCGAATAATCGCGTCCAAGCGCGTTGTGCTCGAGGTCATCCGCAACATCTTCCCGCCGCTGCAGCCAATAGCCGCGGGCCTCATGCGCCATATTCGATTTTCCACGCAGCTTTGAAGCGTTCCTCTCCGATCCAGAAGGCTTGATCCAGGTCGCCAACACGGCGCTCCAAGGTCCAGATCGCCCCCCTCACGCCGCAGGAGTTGGGGGGGGGGGAGGTGCATCGGCGCGTCTTCGCTCCGAGGCGGAGCGGGAAGTCACGCGCGCGGATCGCCACCACCTAATTCTCCGAAATCAGAATTACGAAACTCGCGGCCGCCTGCGAGCGCGCGTCCGCGCGTCTGGTCGCTAGCGCCCACCGACAGCAAGTCAGTCCCGCTTCAGCATTTCCTTGAAATCCGCCGGCTGCATCGGCTTCGACAGCAGGAAACCCTGCGCCTCGTCGACCTTGAGCCAGGTCATGAAGTCCCACATCTCCTGGGTCTCCACGCCCTCGGCCACGATCTTAAGGCCGTGCTCGCGCGCCAGCCGCACGCAACTAACCAAGGCCGCTTTCGCAAACGCTTCGTCCATCGCCAGCCGGGTAAAGGCGGGATCGATCTTCACTTCCGTGAACGGGAAATTCCGCAGGCGATCGACATTACTCGTGCCCACGCCGAAATCGTCGATAGCGAGCCCAAAGCCTTTGCCACGCAACGCCGACATTGTCTCGAACGCATGCACGCCAAATTCGATTGCCCGGCTCTCGGTGACTTCCAGCACGAACTGCTGGCATTCGAGCCCGGCGTCGTTGATCGCCTTCGCCATCAGATCCGCGAACTCCACGCGCTCCAGCGATATCGGGCTGACATTAATAGAGCAGGGCAATCCATCGAATCCCGCAACGTGCTTCGCAACCGCCCGCGCCATCGCATAGGTCAGCGCATCGATCCGCTGATTGCGCTCGGCCAGCTCGACATAGGCGGCCGGCGAAGCGAAACCCATATTCGGCGTCGCGATCCGCGCCAACGCTTCTGCACCGACGATTTTGCGCGTTGCCATCGAAAACTTGGCGTGGAAAAACGGATACAACCCGGCGCGCTCGATCGCCGCTTCCAGCAAGCTCGCGCTTGCGGGCGGCCAAGCGCGCCGTGCGGAAATTTCAGCGCCCGTGTCGGGGACGTTGTTTATCATCGCAGCGAATTCACCACCCGCGGCCCCGGTGCAGTCCGTGGTCCGTCACGTGAAATACGCCACAAAAACGTCTCGAAACAGCTAACCGGCGCTAGTCAAACTGCACGACGCGCGCGGCAGACCGCCTCACTTCGCGTCGGAGAGCGCCTGGTTCGCGAAGTCCCAGTTCACCAGCTCGTCGAGGAACGTATTGATGTATTTGGGGCGGAGATTCTGGTAGTCTAGATAGTAGGCGTGCTCCCAGACATCCATCGTTATCAGCGGAGTAACCCCGTTATCGGTCAGGGGGGTCTCGGCATTCCCTGTCTTCGAGACCATCAGCTTGCCGGCCTTGAGCGACAGCCAGGCCCAGCCCGAACCAAACTGCGTAGTACCAGCTTCGGCGAACTTCGACTTGAACTCGTCGAACGATCCGAAATCCTTGTTGATCTTTTCCGCGATCAGCCCGGTCGGTTTGCCGCCGCCCTGTGGCTTCATCGAATGCCAGTAGAAGGTATGGTTCCACACTTGGCCGGAATTGTTGAATACCGGCATATTTTTCTCGGCCCAGCTCTGCTTGACGACTTCCTCAAGCGGTGCGTTTTCCAGCGGCGTGCCGGCAACCAGCTTGTTCAGATTGTCCACATAGGCCTGATGGTGCTTGCCATAATGGAAGTTGAGCGTGTTTTCGGAGATGTGCGGCGCCAGGGCATTACGCGCGTAAGGCAGGGCGGGAAGCGTGAAAGCCATGAAATACCCTCTCGTTTTATCTCTGCAGGCTCTGAAATAGGGCCTCGGATCTGATTTTGAACATGAGCGATACGTCCAATCCCCCGAAACTTGCAAGCGCTGCCGAATTCGACGCCCGTCTCAAACGGACGGACGAGGAGAGATGGCTTGCCTCCCGCTACTCTCCGGCGCCGGACCGCGAACGTCTCGTGGCTATATACCTGTTAAATCAGGAGCTTCAGCGCGCGCTTCACACGAAGGAGCCGATGCTGGGCAAGATTCGCCTGCAATGGTGGCGCGAAACCCTGGAGCAGGTCGCCGGCGCCGGCCCCGTCCGCCGTCACGACCTCGCCGAAGAACTGGCCCGCGTGACGGCCGGGCGCCCCGATCTCCAGGTCGCAACCCTCACCCTCGTCGACCGCTATGACGACGTTCTCGACGACCACTTCCATGCTGGCGGCCACCAGCCGGGAGTCGATCACGAGGCTCGCCATCTGGCCGTCGAGGGTGCGCTGATGAAGCTGGCGAGCCTGGCCCTCCATGCAAATGCTACTCCGGAACAGCTTGCGATACTTGCATCTTTGGGCGAGGCGCGGCTCGCGCTGAGCGCTGAACTTCCCGACGCCGTCGCCCGCTGGGCCTCCGCGCGCAAGGCGGCCCGAAAGCTTCCTGCCAATCTTTGGCCCGCCATCCTCCACTTGCGGGATTCCGTCCGACCGGCAGGCCCCTTGGCCCTCAGGGGCCAGATGTTCTGGCGCGTCATAACCCGCCGCTTGTAAAGGCGCGCGACGCAAGTTGGTCAGGTGCGTCAACCTCCCAACAACCCCAAGCTGGCAAAGTCGTCCCTTGGGCCCGAGAACGTGAATCCGCTTCTACAACCCTCATACTGGCGCAGCGCAGCGCGCAATCCCCCGGCGCTGATCGGTCTGTAGGTCGATCTCGCCGCGCTGATCGGCGTCCTGTTCTGGCAATGGGGCGCGCCAGCGCTGGTGCTGCTTTACTGGCTCGAGAATCTTGTGATTGGCGTCAGCACGATTGGGCGCATCACTGTAAGCTCGATCGGCAACACCGGTCCGATAGCGCTTCTGGGTGCAGTCATCACCTGCGCTTTTTTCACGCTCCACTACGGTCTCTTCTGTCTCGCGCATGGCGGATTGCTGCTTGAGTTTTTCGGCGTAGGGATACCGCTGAACGCTGGCGCGGGTCCGCTGAGCATCGCCTTCGATATGGTCTGGGCGGCGTTGCAACTGGGCCCGAACCTTGGCCTGATGCTCTGCCTCGTCGGCAGCTGGCAGGCCCTGCAGTTCCTCGCCTACATCCGCGATGGAGCCTGGAAAGGCGTCAATCCGCAGGTTGAGATGATGATGCCGTATGGCCGCGTCATTGTGCTCCATGCCGCTGTGTTCGCCGCTGGCGCGGCTGTGGCGGCGGCGGGCGACCCGGCAATCGGCCTATTGTTCAATCAACACATTCGGGCTGAACGTCTTGAGAGACCACTAGCCAAAACGGCGTGAGGCATGCTTGCTGGTTCACGGACGGATTCCGGCGGACGGGGAGCTGACTTGAACAACTTCTTCAATCCCGCAAGCTGGGGCCGCGCGCTGACAAAGCCCCTCGTGCTGCTCGGTCTTGCTGTCGATCTGTTCCCCATCTACGGCGTCATCGCCTTCGGCTGGAATGCCGTGCCGCTCGTGATGCTGTACTGGATGGAGAACATCATCGCGGGCGCCTTCACAATTCCCCGCATCTTCGTCTCCGGCGCCAGCTTTGGCGGCGCCGGCTTTCTGCTTGGCGCATTTCTCTGCGTGTTCTTTGTCTTCCACTACGGATTGTTCTGCGCGGTGCACGGCACATTCCTGATGGTGTTCATCGCCATGGGTGATAGCTCGCTGGCGAACCAGCCCCCCGTAATGATGGACGTGGGCGCAATGTTCCGCTTCGGCCTGACGAGCGCGCCGAACGTCGAATATTTCGTCTACGCCATCATCGGCTTTCAGGCGTTGGTTCTACTCTGGGAATTCTTCGTCAAAGGCGAATGGAAGACCAGCAATCCGATGGCGGAAATGTTCGCGCCCTACGGCCGCATCATCGTTCTCCACTTCGCGATCTTTGCCGGCGCTGGCGCACTGTTCCTGCTCGGCCAGCCCGTCATCGGCGTGCTCGGACTGATCCTCTTCCGCGCCGTCTATGGGGTAATCAGCAACTCGGGTGGCGCGTTCGGCTTCGAGAATGAGTTCACGAAATCGCTCGACGCCGCCCGCAACCGCGAAGCCTTTATGAAAGCCATGCGGGGCGAAAAGGTCGACGAGCCGGAAGCCTAGCTCGCCACCGTCTAGACCTGTCCCTGTAGCCATCCCTGCAAGTCATCCAGCGCCCGTACAGAAAGCATCCGCTTGCGCGCGCGTCCCTTGTCGGCGCCCTTCAGCCGCTTGCCGTCCGGCCCCTTCAGCTCGCCAACTTCGATACCGGGGAATAGACCATAGTTTACATTCATCGGCTGGAACGACCGCGCGCTCGAATCCTCGATCTGGCCAATCACATGCCCGCCGGTGATGTGATTCACCAGCGCGCCGAGCGCGGTCGTCGCAGGCGGCGCTTCGATTTTCCGCCCTAGCCGTTCTGCTGCCGCCATCCGCCCCGCCACCAGCCCCATCGCCGCGCTCTCAACATAGCCTTCAACGCCGGTCACCTGGCCGGCGAAGCGCACGCGCGTATCCGCCTTCAACCGCAGCTGTCCATCCAGCAGTGCGGGCGAGTTGATGAACGTGTTGCGGTGAATGCCGCCGAGGCGCGCGAACTGCGCATTCTCCAGCCCAGGGATCATGCGGAAAATATCCGTCTGCGCGCCATGCTTCAGCTTGGTCTGAAAACCGACCATGTTCCACAGCGTGCCCAGCTTGTTGTCCTGCCGAAGCTGCACCACCGCCCACGCCTTTACGGTCGGATCATGCGCGTTGGTGAGGCCCACCGGCTTCATCGGCCCGAAGCGCAGGGTCTCCGCCCCGCGCTCCGCCATCACCTCGATCGGCAGGCAGCCCTCGAAATAGGGCGTGCCTTCCCATTCCTTGAACTCGGTCTTCGGCGCCGCCAGCAGCGCAGCGATGAAAGCGTCATACTGCTCCTTGCTCATCGGGCAGTTGATGTATGCTTCCGCGCCATCGCCGCCTGGTCCCGGCTTGTCGTAACGCGACTGTTTCCAGGCCTTGCTCATGTCGATGGTTTCAAGATGCACGATCGGCGCGATCGCATCGAAGAAGGCCAGCGAATCCTCGCCGGTGTTCGCCAGTATCGCTTTCGCCAGCGCGTCCGAGGTCAGCGGCCCGGTGGCGATGATTACGCTCGCCCAGTCCCGCGGCGGCCAGCCATCGATTTCGCCCCGCTCGACCGTCACCAGCGGATGCGCCTTCAGCGCCGCCGTCACATCTGCCGAGAAACCATCCCGATCCACCGCCAGCGCAGACCCCGCCGGCACTTTGTGCCTGTCGCCCATCGAGATGATCAGCCCGCCCGCCCGCCGCATCTCTTCGTGCAGCAGCCCGACCGCGTTGTATTCCCAGTCATCCGACCGGAAGGAGTTGGAGCACACCAGCTCCGCGAGCCCATCTGTATGGTGCGCATCCGTCTTCCGCACTGGCCGCATTTCGTGCAGCACCACTGGCACGCCAAGATTGGCCGCCTGCCAGGCCGCCTCAGACCCCGCCATGCCGCCGCCGATGATGTGAATGGGCTCGATTGTCATGGCCTCCGTATAGTCCAACCTGCCGTCACGAACAGGGGCGCCTGCGCCGGGCAAATAGCAGAAATTCTGCGAGGTTGCCGCCTCAGGCCAATTGAACTAGGCCCTTGGCTCTTCTGGAGGACAGCATGCCGGACAGCGCAGCGGGCAAGGTTCCGATCATCGCATGCGTGCGTTCGGCATGGGTGTTTCTTGCACGGAACATCCGCCAGCTCGCGCCGGCCGCCGCCGTTTGCGCCGTGATTTCACAGATCGGCGCGGCCGTAAGCTTGTTCGCAGACCCGTCAGGCCAGACCACCTCGTCCAGCGTACTCACATTGGTACCCGCCATCGTTGCCGGCCTGATGTTCTCGGCGGCAGTCCTGCGTAAGGCGATCCGCAACGAGTTCGTGGCCCCTGTCGGCCTGACGCTCGGCAAGGATGAAAGTCGCCTGTTGGCGGTCGGGTTCTCGATCACGCTCGTGGCGATCCCGCTCGTATTCGTGCTGTCGATTGTTGTCCTGGGGCCGATCCTCAGCCGGATCGCAAGCACGCCCGAAGCCCTGGAGGCGCTGGCGCAGGATCCTGAAGCTATGCGCACCGCCATTGAAGAAGCGCTTGGGCCAGGCGGCCTTCTGGCGCTGGAGATTGGCGGCATACTGCTGTTATGCCTTGCGCTCGGCCTGCTCGCGTTCATGCAGGCGGCGACCACTGGCGAGAAGCGGGTCATGGTGTTCCAGGCTCTGCGCTGGACCGGCGGAAATGTCCTGCGCGTTCTCGCCGCCATCATTCTGACGATCGCACCAGCGGTCATACTCACGACGATCATCGGCCTCGCCGTCAGCCCCGCCGCGACCGACGTGACGACCTACCTGCTCGTGACGACGCTGATCGCGTTTGTCGGCAACATCTTCGCGATCCCGATCTCCGCCCTGGGCGCCGTGCTGTACAAGGGCCTTCGCCCGACGGATTTCGGCGCGAAGTAGCCAGCGACGGCGGAGCCGATATCGGTGACCCAAACGCGATCACTGTGTCCCAAGCACAGGGAGCGTGTACCACGGCCAGGGTAACGAACTTCTCGTACTCGCCAAGCGCCAGCCGATCCTTCAACTCGCCAACCTCAAACCACAGGAGTTCCGACCCCGCCTGCTTGAGTTTTTCTGTTGGCCGCGACAGTGAGATGGGCGCCTACGCAAATCTGCTCGCTTCGGCAAAGGCCAGCTCTCCGTCATTTTGTGGGTCGTCGTCAGCCTGGCTTGGCGCACGTCTAAGCGTGTCGGTGCTTACGTGGGAAACGAACCCCAACGCGGGATAGGAAGTGAATTCTATGGAAGTACCGTCCCGCGGCTGCCGGAAGCCGATAAAGTCTTTCAGCGAGCCGCCGACGAGAAGCCGAATTGGCCCGCTTATGCCGCCATCTTTGTCACGGGCCACGTCCCATTTCGCCTGCTCGCGGTTAAATGCATCGCGCCAGGAGCCTTCGATGAACGCGATATCCTTCGATGGGGTCGGCGGCGCACACCCGACTGCCGCGAACAGCCATAGAGATGCCACGACGCGATGAGGCATAGTCCCCCTACGCAACAAGACTTCCCGAGGTTACTCTGCCGCCTGAGCTGTCTTTTTTGGCTTGGCCTTCGCGGGCGCAGCTTTGGGTAGGCCCTTTGATCTGGCTTTCTGTCGCTCCCGCCGCTCCGCCTGCCGCGCGAACGTTTGAACGAGGAACTTACCCGTCCACGACATCTTGTTCTTAGCGACGTCCTCCGGAGTGCCGATCGCAACGACCTCGCCGCCGCCATCGCCGCCATCCGGGCCCATGTCGACGATCCAATCGGCCACCTTGATGACGTCCAGATTGTGCTCGATCACCACGATGGTGTTTCCCGCGTCGACCAGCTCCTGCAGCACTTCCATCAGCGTGCGCACGTCGTCGAAGTGCAGGCCGGTCGTGGGCTCATCAAGGATGTACATCGTCCGGCCGGTCGCCCGTTTCGACAGCTCCTTGGCCAGCTTCACCCGCTGCGCCTCGCCGCCCGAAAGCGTCGTCGCCTGCTGGCCCACCTTCACATAGCCAAGGCCCACTCGCGCCAGTGTCTCCATCTTGGAGCGTATGCCCGGCACTGCGCCAAAGAACACGCGCGCTTCTTCCACGGTCATGTCGAGCACGTCCGCGATCGACTTGCCCTTGTAGAGCACTTCCAGCGTCTCGCGATTGTAGCGCTTGCCCTTGCAGACATCGCAGGTGACATACACGTCCGGCAGGAAGTGCATCTCGATCTTCACGACGCCGTCGCCCTGGCATGCTTCGCAGCGCCCCCCCTTCACGTTGAACGAGAAGCGCCCCGCCTGATAACCGCGCGCCTTCGATTCCGGCAGGCCTGTATACCAGTCCCGGATCGGCCCGAACGCGCCGGTGTACGTCGCCGGGTTCGAGCGCGGCGTGCGTCCGATTGGCGATTGGTCGATATCGATGATCTTGTCGAGATGCTCGATGCCCTCGATCTTCTGGTGCGCCGCCGGGCTATCGCTCGCCCCGTTCAGTCGCCGCGCCAGCGCCTTGTACAGCGTCTCGATGATCAGCGTCGATTTCCCGCCGCCCGACACGCCCGTCACGCACGTGAATATGCCCAGCGGAATCTCCGCCGTCACGTTCTTGAGGTTGTTGCCCGTGGCGCCGATGACCTTGATCATCTTCTTCTTGTCGGCCCAGCGTCGCTTCTGCGGGATCGCGATCTCTTCCTCGCCGGAGAGATACTTGCCCGTGATGCTCTGCGGGTTCGCCATCAGGTCTTCAGGCTTGCCGAACGCGATCACCTCACCGCCTAGCACGCCTGCGCGCGGACCCATATCGATGACATGATCTGCCGTCAGGATCGCATCCTCGTCGTGCTCCACGACGATTACGGAGTTGCCGAGATCGCGCAGCCGCCGCAGCGTCTCCAGCAGTCGCTCATTGTCCCGCTGGTGCAGACCGATCGACGGCTCGTCGAGCACGTACAGCACGCCCGACAATCCCGACCCAATCTGCGACGCCAGCCGGATACGCTGGCTCTCGCCGCCCGACAGCGTGCCCGATCCGCGCGACAGCGTCAGATACTCAAGCCCCACATCATTCAGGAACTGCAGCCGGTCCCGGATCTCCTTGAGTATGCGCACCGCAATCTCGTTCTGCTTCTTGGACAGCTTTTTCGGCAGCGCCTCGAACCAGTCGCGCGCCCTCTTGATGGAGAGCTTGGCCGAATCCGAGATCGTGAACTCGTTGATCTTCACGCTCAGCGCTTCCGGCCGCAGCCGCTCGCCATGGCAGATCGGGCAGGGCGCCGCCGATTGGTAACGCCCGATCTCCTCGCGCATCCACGCAGAGTCCGTCTCGCGGAACCGCCGCTCCAGATTGCCGACCACGCCCTCGAACGGCTTGGTCACTTCATACCGGCGCATCCCGTCGTCGAAGACGAAGTCTACTTCCTCTTCGCCGGTGCCGTTGAGGATGATGTCGCGCACCTTCTCCGGCAGCTTCGACCACGCCGTATCGACCGAAAACTTGTACTTCTTGGCCAGCGCTTTGATCGTCTGGTCCTGCAGCGGCGAGGCCGACTTGCCCCACGGCGCAATCACCCCATCGCTGAGGCTCTTGTCCGTCTCCGGGACGACCAGCGCAGGATCGATCTTCAGCTGTTCGCCCAGGCCGTCGCAGGCGGGGCACGCGCCGAACGGATTGTTGAACGAAAACAGCCGCGGTTCGATCTCCTGGATCGTGAAGCCCGAAACAGGGCAGGCGAACTTCGCCGAGAAGGTCAGCCGCCTCGGCTCCTCTCCTTCTTTCACCTTGTCCGCAAACTCGGCAACCGCGATGCCATCCGCCAGCCCCAGCGCTGTCTCGAAGCTCTCGGCCAGCCGCTGCTCCATCCCGGCCTTGATGACGATCCGGTCCACCACAACGTCGATGTCGTGTTTCAGCTTTTTGTCGAGCTTCGGCGGATCCTCGAGCTCATGGTAATGCCCATCCACCTTCACGCGAGCAAAGCCACGCTTCAGCAGATCGGCAAACTCCTTGCGGTATTCGCCCTTCCGACCGCGCACCATCGGCGCCAGCAGGTGGAAGCGCGTCCCCTCGCCAAGCGCCATCGCCTTGTCGACCATCTGCGACACGGTCTGCGCCTCGATCGGCAATCCCGTCGCCGGCGAATACGGCACGCCCACGCGCGCCCATAGCAGGCGCATGTAGTCATAGACCTCCGTCACCGTACCCACGGTGGAACGCGGATTCCGGCTCGTCGTCTTCTGCTCGATCGAAATCGCTGGCGAGAGCCCGTCGATGCGTTCCACATCCGGCTTCTGCATCAACTCGAGGAACTGCCGTGCATACGCCGATAGCGATTCCACATAGCGCCGCTGTCCCTCGGCATAGATCGTGTCGAACGCCAGCGAGGATTTACCCGAGCCGGACAAACCCGTGATCACCACGAGCTCGTTCCGCGGAATATCCACGTCGATGTTCTTCAGATTGTGCTCGCGCGCGCCGCGCACGCGGATGGCGTTAGGCTCGGATGACATGGACTAACCCGGGGAGCTTGGTTCGAGGTTTCTTGCCAACGCACGTGTGCTGAGTCGACAGCCTAGCCAAGAACATAACCTGAACAATGTCGCGTGTCGCCCCGCTCAACCGCAGTTTCACCCGCCGGGCGAATATGGCCCACGAGCCCGGTAGCGCAACCGCGTCACTGAGTCATTGCTGCCGAGGTGCTGGCAACAGTATCGCCCGGCGCTTCGCCACCCAGGTCCCCGCGATCAGCACCAGCAGTGCGCCAAGCGCCGCCAACAAGGAAATCGTCGGCTTGTTCAGCCGTTCCGCTGCTGAAACGGCGACCAGCCCCCACCCCACCGGCAGGGGGTAGATCCAGTTCTTCGAAGCCAGCGTCAGTGCTCCCGCCACCAGAACCACCAGAACAATCCCGCCAGCCGCCCAGGCCGGCGCCGAGAGAGTTGTAATGACACCCAACCCGGTCAGCACAGTCAGTGCATTGAGCGCCGACGCCACCGTCAACCATCCCGCCAGCGCGGAAATCGGCGCCGCCACGAGCCAGAACTCGATCCTGTGTTGCACCGGATACCGGCTAAACAGCGGCACATAGAGCGCGGCGGCCGACGCCACGATGATCGCCACAGTCTCCCATTTCGCATCGGAACTCTGTGCAATCAGCCAAAGCCCGCACCCCAGCATCGCCACAACGGACGGCCAGCCCAGCATCCTCAGTCCCGGCATCTCCTGGGTCGAGGGCAGGGCCTGATACACCGCGTAAGCCAGCAGCCCAGCGTAGATCAGCGTCCAAACCGAGAAGGCGTATCCCGCCGCCCGAAGCGTACTCTCGCCTTCGCGTATGAACTCAGAGTCAGCGACCGCGAGGGTTCCTGTGAGGGCCTGCGCGATGGGCGTGCCAGCGGCAAACAGCGCCGCCGCCACGATTGCCACGGTCCGCAACACCGGCTTTTGATGTGTCATGGGATAAGGCTCCGCGCCCGCCGCGGGCGCCTCATGGTCAACAAAACGAAGCGACAGGCCTTTCGTTCCAAAGGCGCCGTGCGCGCGGGGCGATTTCCTGCGCCAATTCGCGATTGAATGAAGCCGAATCCCGAACTACTTCCCGCCCATGCTCCCCAAGACGTCGCCCTCCCAGGCCTTCCGCATTGGCCGTTCCAAGACAGGTCTGGGCATGTTCGCCACCGAGCGCATCCCGAAGAATACCCGCATCTTCGAATACACCGGCCGCATCATCACCAACGAGGCAGCGGACAGGATGCCGAGCAAGCCACGCTATCTCTACGACCTCAACAAGAAGTTCACCCTGGACGGCTCGCCGCGCAGCAATCTGGGCCGCTATGCCAACCATTCCTGCCGCCCCAACGCCGTCGATTATACCTACCGGGGCCGGGTCTACGTGAAGTCCCTCCGGGTCATCGAGCCGGGCGAGGAAATCACCTACGACTACGGGAAAATCTACTTCGCCGCGTTCATTGGCAAGGAAAACTGCCTCTGCGTGAAGTGCGTCGCCCGCCGGGAAAAGGCCGATCGCGAAAAACAAGGCGTTAGGCAAGCCGCCGCAATCATTCGGCCCGAGAAGACGCGCAAGGGTAAATAGCCCCGAACAGGACTGGATTTGCGGGCTTCTGGAAAGATGCGTTCGTTCTGGGCCAAATCTGGTGTCGCAAGCAATAAACCGCGCCATGCCGTAACAGATCTGGGCCGTGGCTCGGGCATGGCCGCGCACCATGGCGCTGGCCGCGGTCGCCGTGCCGCTCCGGGCGATGCTGGCCATGAATGCGCTCATCTATTTCTTGGATGGCGAAAGCTCGCTCATGCCGTTGCCGCGCTGGGTTCGCTCGGACACCACGGACGGCCGTGACTCATGAGGCGTGATGCATATTGCGCGTGAGTGGCTGCTTGCGCGGAAGCGGCTGCGCACCCATGCCCGCGACCAGGCTGCCGATCGCCGCGCCCGCAAGGGCCGCCCACTACCGAGCCCTGGCTTGCCGCCTTCCTGTTCCACGAGTTCGACTGAGCTCGACGGAGGATTGGCCGTCCCGACGGAAAAGCATAGCCCGCAACGGCAAGCGCGCCAGCGACACCTGCACAATAAAGGCAATGTCAGCCAGAGCCTTCGCTAGTTCTTCTCTGAGAAAGGAGCGGCCTTGGCGCAGGTTGCTTCCATTGCCTTGGCGTCAATCAGAATAGGCGAGACGGCGCCGAAGCTATCCGCTCCGGCGCCGTCAATGATGGACTCGCTTGATACGCCTACTGAACTTTCACGAAGCCCAGAGCATTCTGCTGGTTCATCGGAATGACGAGCTGCTTGGCGTCGGAATCATAGCAGGCCGACGCAGCGTTCGGGATGCCCGTCGCCACCAGCTCCGCTGGCTTGCCAGGAGCGATCTTGGCAACACCGCCAAGCATGACGCTGTTCACGATCTTCGTTCCGTTGGCCAGCACGACCACGCCGTCATTGCCCGACTGTGCCGACTGCTCCGTCTTCACCAGCTTGCCCGCCGGCGAATACGTGAGGATGGCCGTGTCGCCCAAGTTCACGATCACGATGTTTCCGTCATTGTCGATCGCCACGCCGTTCGGCCGCGACAGCGGCGCGCCTTCGAGGAACACCGACGGCTTGCCATCCGCAGTCACTTTGTAGATCCGCTGCGGCGTCGCCCCATCAGGGGTGCCTGTCTGCGAGGCATAGATCGTGCCGTCCTTGGCGACGGCAAGGCCGTTGAACCACGCCGACTCGGGGACGACAAACTGGCCCGACGGCGCACCCGTCGCCATGTCGAACACGCGCACCACCGACACGCGTTTGGCGCCATCCGCCGTGTCGCCATCGCTGTCGGCGACATAGAGCTTGCCGTTCTGAATGGCGC
Organism: Hyphomonadaceae bacterium; assembly: GCA_947474455.1. Lineage (GTDB taxonomy): Bacteria > Pseudomonadota > Alphaproteobacteria > Caulobacterales > Hyphomonadaceae > UBA7672. Next base: position 94,688 of record CANJIL010000002.1, read on the forward strand.
TGCCGAACGGCTGGTTTAGCGTCAGCCCGTTGCGGTTGACGCCGATCCAGCGCGAGGTATGCACCGACCCATCCGGGTTATGCAGCGACACCCATCCGTCGTTCGGAACTTCCTTCTGTCCCGCGCCGCGGTTGATGGTGACGATTAGCTTGCGCTGCGGGTCGTAGACGCAACTTTCCGCGCTCACCACGGAGCCGAAAACTTTCACGTTGGACGACATCGGCGTCACCTTGCCATCCGCCGCCGTCACGCCCAGCGGCGTTCCAGCCGCAAACGGCTGGGGCGCCGCCGCAGGCGTCGTCGTCTGTTGCGCCAGCGCTGGCGCTGCGCCGAACAGCACGGCTGCCACGGCCGTCGCGATCAATGTCTTCATATGGTTCTCTCCCTGCTGCGCCGCCGTCCATCCGGAACGGGCGCAGTTCACTACCGTTGTATTCTATGTCGTATAACGCAACACCGGCCTCGCCGCCGATCACACATCTGCACTCTGCCAGATCATCTGCGACGACCCGACCGGTTGATGGACCTTGCACATCGCCAGGCGCAGCAACAGCACGTGTCTCACATCCTGCGCAAGGGATTGAAACACGATGGCGTGCGCCATGTCGGCCGGGTTGGGCAGGAAGATCTACGGTTCCCGCCCACCTCCGATTGGGCGCTGGGCGGATGCGATCCCAGGGCTGAGTCCGCACCTCCAAAGGGAACGGATGGCAGGGCGGGAGTCGGTGTTGTGCGTTTTGTAGCTTGCGTCGGCGTCGGTCCTATGAAAGAACAAAAAAGGAACGTTTACAATCCTGCGTGCGTCACCAGCTTTTGGAAGCCTTGTTGAGTCCACAGGTTGGTGATGCGAACGCCGGTTTAGCATGTCGCGTGGAGTGGCGGGCGGCCCTAGGGTGCCCGTCCTGTGTCAGGAACCGGAGCGGCTCGAAGAAAGCGAGCCGGGGCCGGAGTGCAAAACGGAGACGACAATGGCCGGTTCGGTCAACAAGGTGATCCTCGTAGGCAATCTCGGACGGGATCCAGAAATCAAGCAGCTGCCCTCGGGCTCATCCCTCGCCAACCTCTCGATCGCGACGTCTGAAACATGGCGCGACAAGGCGTCGGGCGAGCGCAAGGAAAAGACCGAGTGGCATCGCGTCGTCGTCTTCAACGAAGGCCTCGTGCGGATCGTCGAGCAATACCTGAAGAAGGGCTCCAAGGTTTACATCGAAGGCGCGCTCGAAACCCGCAAATGGCAGGACAAGGATGGCAACGACAAATACTCCACCGAAGTTGTCCTGCGTAATTTCAACGCCTCGCTGACAATGCTCGACGGCAAGAGCGAAGGCGGCGGCGCCAGCTCTGGCGGCGGCTGGGACCAGGACCGCGCTCCTGCCCGCAACGCTGGCCCGAAAGGCAAGGGCGGCAAGGGCGCCCAGGAAGACTTCTCCCGCGGCCCCGAATTCGACGACGAAATCCCGTTCTAGAATTCACGCCCCAAAACAACAAAGGCCCGCTCTCTCGAGCGGGCCTTTTCTATTTCCACTCCGCGCGCTCGACTACTGCGCCGGCTTCCCATCCAGCGGCTTTTGGAACACCGCGATATAGTGAGCCGTGCGGCCCCTGATGCCGGGCCAGATGACGTTGAATCTCTGATCGTCCGCCGCGCTTTCGAAAAGGATCAGCTCGGTCATGTCGAAGCCCGCCGCCGTGAAATCCTTGGCGGTGTTCTGATGGCTGATGCGGTGAAGAAAAACCTGCTGCCGCACCGGCTTTGCCGGATCAATGTCATGGTCCTCGACCAGAACATGGCCGCCCGGCTTGAGCATCTTGAAGAGGCGCTGGCCGACCAGGTCGGCGTCGCCGCCCTCGAGGAGGATCTCATGGTAGATCCGGCCTAGCACGATCACGTCATAGCTCTCGGCCGGCGCGTCAATCGCGTTCCATGATCTAATCAACCAGCCGACATTGGGTCGTTTGATCCATCTCCGCTGAACCTCTTCCGCCAACCGCGGCGCCTGAGCGATCCAGCTCGGCGTGTTGTGGATGTCGACATGGCCCTCGGGGCCGACGAGCGTTGCAAACAGCAGGGCCAGGTAGGCGTTGCTGGAGCCTATATCGAGGACCCGGTCCCCGGCCTTGGCTTTTGACGCCTTGAGGATGATCCCTACGTCGCGCCTTTGATCCTTCAGCAGGGATTCGGTGGAACGCCTGAGGTCGCCGATCGCAACACGAACCGCGCGGTCGTTCAGCGCTTCCCTGCGAAGCGCGGCAATGTCCGTCTTGGGCGTGGGCATGGTCTGCGCCGCGGCGGCTGGCGCCAGGGCGAGCAGGGCAGAGAGTAAGAGCACGCGCATCTTCATTTTCACCGTCAATTTGCAGGAGGCCAGTCCGGGAAACCCCATCCTTGCTCCGCAAACCGTTACGCTGGCTGCCAACGCACTTTGCGTCAAGCATTCTGGCTCGCCGAAATGGAAGGCCGCAAGGCAGGGGGTATGTCGCGGGGGTCGGACCGGCTCTCGCATCGCGTTCGGGGAAGGTCGATTGGCTCTCATGGCCAGCAGCCAGCGGAGCTGGCGCCCGTCGAACGTCGAGGGCGGCTCACCGCCGCCCCCATTTATTCCCTCTGCATCAAAAAACCCACCCGCCTTGCCCCAAATCTGCGCAGCCGCACCCGTATGCATCGCGCCTAAGCGAAAAGGCCGCCCTTGCGGACGGCCTTTCCAAAACCTGTCTTATCAGCGCGTTCAGCCGGCGGTCGCTGGCGGGTCGGCCATCGGGTCCTGGGCGTGCTTCACAGCGCCTTCGAAAATGGCATTCGGCTCGATCGCCAGCGAGGCGTGGAAGATGTCGCCGCGAACCTTCGCGCCGGTGCAGAGCTGCACCTTGCGGCCGCGGATGCGGCCCTCGACCGTGCCGCGGATGACCACCGACTCGGCGACCACTTCGCCTTTCACGGCGCCCGTCTCGCCCACGGTCAGGGCCGAGGCGCGGACGTCGCCCTCGATCTGGCCGTTGATGTCGATTTCGCCCATCGAAACGATGGTGCCGGTCATCTTGACGTCAGCCGAGATGATGGAAGGACCTGAACGGGCAACCGCTGGCGCGCGCTTGGGCGGCTCGTTGACGATTGGCTTCGGCGTCGGCTGCACCAGCGGCGGCGCCTCAGGAGTTTTGCCCTTAGTGAACATGCTTGCCGGCCCTCAAGAATTTGATCGGATCATATGACTTGCCGCGGAAGTATATCTCGTAATGCAGGTGAGGTCCCGTGCTTCTTCCAGTGGACCCCATAGTCCCAACTTTTTGGCCAATCGCCACGTCGGCGCCGGCCTTAACCGTAATCGAGTTCAGGTGGCCGTAGCGCGTGCGGAAGCCGCCGCCATGGTCGACCTCGACCACGCGGCCATATCCGCCCTTCACACCAGCGTAAGTCACCTTGCCCGGCGCCGTCGCAATGATCGGCGCGCCATAATAGGCTGCAAGATCGGCACCCTCATGGAAAGCCGTTTTGCGGTTAAACGGGTCCGTCCGGTACCCGAATGCAGAGGTTTCGCGGAAATCCACATCGACCGGCGAGCCCAGGGGCAGTGCGTGGATCGCGTTCTCGTACTGTTGGGCCTCCTGCAGGCGGGCTTCGACTTCGTAGATCCGGCGCTTGAACGGGTCAGCCTCATGAGCCGCTGCCGCAGCAGCGGACGTCGTCAGGTTCACTTCGACCAGCGGGCCGCCAATGCCGGGCTGCTCAAGCACGCGGGCCGCCGAAACGCCCGTCAGGCGAATGATGCCCCGCGCACTCTCCGACCGACGCACGGCTTCGTCCTCGAACACGTCGAGGAATACGGCTTGTTCGGTGATCAGTTCGTCGGTGCGGGCGCGAAAGGTCGAGCCGCCGTTCGCGGCGCTCGCCTCCGCTTCCGGACGGCTCTGACGAGGGTCACCCTCCTCGATCGTCGAGTCGATCAGCAGCGACGCGCTCTGTCCGTTGAGCGCGATGGCCGAAGCCGTGTCCTGACCCTGCAGGCTGGAGAGCAGGCGCTTGAGCGTCTTGTGACGATCCTCGGCCTCGTTGATCGCCTGGTTGAAATCGGTCGTCCGGGTTTCCAGGAGAGTGAGGGCAGTCTGCTCGGCCGCCTTGGCCTGGCGCAGCTCGCGCTCGAGGCGGGCAGTCTTCCGGTCCGACGATCCGCCCTGGATATCGACGCCCGGTCCGCGCAGCAGCACAGCAACCGTCGCGAACAGGCACCAGCCGACAATGAGAGTCGCCGCGCCAGCCATCATCGCCTGACGCCACGGCGAGATGGAAACATACCGCACCGAGCCGCCGGAGCGATGGTAGATCTGTCGTTCGGGGAAGGCCTTCTCGAAGAACGCTTTCGTCTTCGATTTCAGGTGCTTGACCGCCATTTACGCTGCCCGATCACTTGCTCTACGCGCCAAGCCCCGCGCCGCCCCGATGGATGTTGCCCGGCAGTCAAATGGATAACTCAGAAATTCGCGCACGCGAACCCCTACGGTGAGCTTTTTCGGCTACGTTTGCAGCATGGATGTAAGCAGGGATGAATCCGGTAAAAATACCGATAACTTGGTTAACGGGCGGCTGACACTTCCTCGTCAATTCGATCCACATGACCGGGCACGCGGACGTTTCGCCACACCCGGCGAATCAAGCCCGCGGAATCGATCAGGAAAGTCGACCGCACGATTCCCATGAATCGGTTTCCGTAGAGCTGCTTCTCCTGCCAGACGCCGTAGGCGTTGCAGACCGTTCCCTCCGTGTCGGAGCCGAGCCGGATCTTAAGCTTGTATTTCGCAACGAACGCCTTGTGGTCGGCGAGGCTATCGCGCGAAACACCCAGTATGCGAACATCTTTCCGCGCGAACATTGCCTGGGCGTCACTGAACGCCACCGCCTCGCGGGTGCACACTTCGGTGTCGTTCTTGGGATAGAAAAACAGGATCAAATACTTGCCCGCGTATTCAGACAGGCTCGCCGAACCGCCCTTCGTACTTGGCAGCTGGAATGCGGGCACCCGGTCGCCGGGCTTAAGAGGCTGTGTCACAATCAGTCCGTAATGTTGTGGTTTGGGATGAGTGTCCGAAGTGTACCGTCTTTCAGCTGACCTGGAAAAGCTGCGGTCTTCCGGGATCTGGAAGCAGGGAGCAAGGCTTTGAGGATTTCCCCAAAGCTCCTCATCATCGAGATCTTCGCGTTCCTCGTTTTCGCGATTCTTGCGACTGTCGGCTTCCTCGCCTGGCGCTTGTCGCAGGGACCTATCGATCTCGAAATGATCCGGCCGCAGATCGAACGTTCGCTCGCTGACGCGCGCGGCGGCAAGCCGGTGAAGGTCGATAGCCTCGTTCTCGAATGGGTGCGCGACCGGGGTAGGGTCGAAGCGATCGCAAGAGGGCTGACGGCGATGGATTCGTCCAGCCACGTCGCCTTCCGCGCTGAGCGCGCGATGATAGCGCTCGATGCGGCGGCCCTGGTTGCAATGAAGTTCAAGACGCGTCAGCTCAGGCTCGAAACTGGCGCGGCCTCGGTCATTCGCTCGAAGGAGGGCGTGTGGACCCTCGCCGACATGGTCATCGCGCGTGAGCCCGATACAAGCGAAAGGCCCTTCGATCCCATTCGCGACATCAACTGGGCAACGCTTGCCACGCCGCTGCGCGCGTTGATTTCCGCGGGTGACTTCGAGCAGGTCGAATTTGCCAACTTCCGGCTCGACGTCGACGACCGGAAGGCCGGCACGAAATGGAGCGCCAATCCCGTCGCCGGAAACTGGACTGCCGGCAAGGACGGCGTCACGATCAACCTCGACGCGACGCTTGCCGACGCACTCGCGGGCGAAACCAACGCCATCAAGATCGCAATCGTATCCGATGGCGCCGTCACCCGCGCGGCCGGCAAGCTGACGCTGCAGGGCGTCGACCCGATGTCGATCGCGAAGATGTTCGGTTACAACGGTGATGGCTTTTCCTCCGGCAAACCAGCCAGCGCGACCTTCTCCATCGCGGCCACCGAGAAGAGCGGGCTGCAGAGCACCAGGCTGTCGCTTTCGAGCGTCACCGGGAGCGGCCACTTCGCAGGTCAAGCGATTTCGGTTCGCGATCTTGCCTTTGACGCCGCCTACGATCCTGCGACGAAGCAGATCACACTCGAAAAGCTTATGATCGACTCTGACAAAGTCACCGGCGAATTCACCGGGTCGATGAACGCCGCAACCATCATGGCGGGCGACAGGACGAGCCCCACGCCTTTCAAGCTCGCCGGGACAAACTTCACCCTGGGCGTCACGCCAGTGTTCGAGACGTCGTGGCAATTCGCCTCCGCTGACATCGAAGCCGCCATCTCGCCTGATCTTCGCCGCATCACCGTTGCCAATCTCAAAGCCGTCACGGGCGGTCTAACCGCGGCTGCGTCGGGTGAGGTGTGGCTGGCTGGCGAGGGCGAGGCGACACAGGTCGGCCTCAGGGTCAGCGCCGTGGGCACAGGCGAGATAACGCCCCAGCAGGTCGTCGCCTTCTGGCCGGTGAACCTTGGATCCAGCGCCCGCCTCTGGGTTCGCGACCGCATCCCGGCTGGCAAGGCCACCAAGGCCGTTCTAAATGTTGATTGGCCCCCCGGCGCGAACGCGAAGGGCTTCGTGCCTGACGAGCATCTGACGCTCGAATTTACCGTGGAAGATGCGAACGTTATCTTCCTCGATGACTTCCCGCCCGTCACCGACGTGTCCGGCGTCGGACTTCTCAAAGGCAACAGCCTGACCATCGACGTTTCCGGCGGTATGCTCGGCGCCTGGCAGGTCGACGAAGGAACGGTCGTGCTGCCGCGCTTCTCGCCCGATGGTGCGATCATGGACGTGAAAGTGTCGGGACGCGGCGGCCTCACCGACATGATGCGCGTGCTTGACCGGAGCAACCTCAAGGTCGGGTCGCGTTACGGCCTTATGATCGACCAGATGACCGGCTCTGGCAGTATCGATGTTCATGTCGAACATCCTATGCGCGATCATGTTAGCATCGAAGACGAGCACTTCACGATCACGGGCGGGTTCGTCTCCGCGTCAGCGCCGGATCTGGTCGGCGACTTCGGCCTCACCAACGCCAACGTCAACTTTGATCTCGACCAGCATGGCATCTCGATGTCTGGCAGCGGCAATTTCGGTCCGGCGCCCGTCAGCTTCGAATGGCAGGAGCGCACCGACGCCAGCGGAGAAGCTGAAGCACAGCTCAGCGCGAAGGCACGCGCCACGCCCGATCTGTTGAACGCGCTAGGTATTGCCGTGCGCAACGTCATGCAGGGCGAGGCGGCGGTCGACCTCACCGCATCGGGCCCGGGCGGCCGCAACTTCACGGCCGTCACGGCCAATGTGGATCTGACGCATGCCCAGCTCGATCTCGGCGAATTCGGCTGGACGAAGAAATACGATTCCCCGGCCAAAGGCACGTTCCGATACGGCAAGGGCAATGATGGCTCGATTCTGACCGGCGACATTCGTGCCGATGGGCTGGAGCTGATCGGCGAGGCGTCGATGGATAATGCGGGTGTGTTCCGCACAGTCGACATCGAGCGCATCTTCTCGCGCGAAACGGTAGATCTGCGGGGCATGCTGAGCCGCAAGCAGGATGGCGGCTATCGCCTGACGCTCAACGGGCCGTTCTTCGACGCGAGTCCGTGGATGGATTCCTTCCTGAATTTTGGGGGCGAGAAGAAGCCGCAATCTGCCTACCCGGTCGGAGGCCACGACGACCCCGGACCGGTGTTCGATATCCAGATGAAGGCCGACAGGCTGCGCGTTCGCGAGAATGCCGAGATTGGCAACGCTAAGGTCGTCCTGGCGCTGGACGGCGACGGCCCGCGCAGCGGCACGATCACAGGCCAGATCGAGCGCGGCAAGAATCTCAACGTCGCCATCAGCACGACGAATGGCGTGCGCAATATTGCGGCGCAGATGGATGACGCCGGCTTTGGCGCCCGCGTGGTGTTGAACGCCGACTACCTGATCGGCGGCAAGCTCAATTTTGACGGCAAATTCAAGGGGTCGGATGGCGACGCCGTGATAACCATGAGCGATGTGCGCCTTAAAGATGCGCCATTCGTCGCTCAGCTTTTTTCTCTCGCGTCACTTCAGGGTCTGGCCGACGTGCTGTCGGGCGAGGGGGTGATGTTTTCCGAGGTGAACGCGCCGGTGAAGTTTGTCGATGGCCGTATCGATCTTCCGGGCATGCGCGCCACAGGCCCTGCGATGGGCATCACGGCGCGAGGCTGGATCGCGCCCGAAAACTCCGAACTGGCGCTCGATGGCGTGCTGGCGCCGTCCTTCATCGGCGCCAACTCGGTGCTTGGCAACCTGCCGATCATCGGCGACCTGTTCGTCTCGCGCCAGGGCGAAGGCATGTTCGCGCCAACCTATTCGGTGCGCGGCACATTCTCCCGCGCCCGCATCTCCCTGAACCCGGTTGCTGCGTTGACCCCCGGCGTGCTGCGCCAGATCTTCGAGAACCCGTCAGCGCCGCCGCCCGATTTCGAAGTGGCGCCAGCAGCGCCGGCGCCGCAAGCTAAGCCAGGTGCGGGCAATCGCTAGCTTAAAGTCGCATCAGTCCTCGACCACCTTCTTGAGGTTGGCCAGCGCGCCTTCAATCGACTTGCGGCGGCCGGCGATGAATGCGTCCTTGGCGGCCTGGTCGGCCTGATCCGACATGTCGAGCACGAGGGTGTAGATCACCTTTGACGATTTGGCGTCGATCGGACGGGCCTCCAGGAAGCCGTGATAGAGATTGTTGAATGTCCCTTCGACGGCGGGCTGCGTGTAGCCATAGCTAAGCTCGGTCTTGGCAACGAGGACTTCCGTCACCCGATTGGCGACCACGCGCACCGAACCCATTTCGCCATTTCCTGAAGTCACTTCGCAAGGAATGGTGTTGGTCGCATAGAGCCACTTGCCCTCAACGCACCATCCACCGATTCTTGCTCAAACCTCGATCGCAGGTTTCTTGATCGCGATCTCCATCGGGATGGAAACGTATTCCGGGTCCTTTGCCCAGGCAGCCGATGTCATGGCTGCCGCGCCGATCACGCAGACAGCCAGTTTCAATGTTGGCTTCATTGTCCACTTCTCCCTTGCATAGGTTCGCTGGCGATAGCTTAAAGCCGGGCGTATGCGCTACTCCGAGCGCAACGGGGCAGAAAAAGGACAGAGAGAAAGCAGTTGCGCAGCGTCAAGGCTTTGTCCGGCATCATTCGGATTTGTTCTCCCGCCGTTGCAACTGGAGGGCGTTGCTCGTATCGCGAGGAGCTCGGCTTACTCCGGCGCTCGCGCAAAATTCTGCCTCCGAATACCGTTCTTGCGTCCCTCGCGCTCAAACGCGCGCGCGCCGTGCAGGAGGCCGCATAATTGCGCTGAGATTTGCAGATTTGTCGCGGAAAGATGAGACGACGCGCTTACGGTCAACGCCCGTCAAACGACAGGTTGGATTTCGTCGAATACCGGCGATGCTTGATCAAGGCCGTCCGTCATCGGAGGCATAAAAATGTACCAGTCCTTGACCTAAAAAGGTTTCAAAAACGGCCGTCAGCATCCCTAGCCTTGGCGCTTGAAAGGCTGGAGCGGGTAGAGGGAATCGAACCCTCGTATTCAGCTTGGAAGGCTGCTGCTCTACCATTGAGCTATACCCGCGAGCCGGGCAGCGGTTACGCGAAAACGGCCGGGAAGTCTATTGGCCTTGACCATCGAGGTCTTTCCGCGCCGCGGCGAAAACCGCGTGGAACATCTCCCCGGTCAGGCGGCCGGTGTTCGTGTTGTAGCGGCTGCAATGGTAGCTGTCGTGGAGGACGACCGGGCCTCTGGGGCTGGTCAGGACGAAGCGTTTTGCATGACCGAACACGGCGGCAGAGGGCTTTGCGCCAAGCGCCCGAGCCGTGCTGTCGTGGGCGATGCGGCCGAGGGCCACGATCACCTTCAGGTTCGGCAGCTGGCTGATCCGCGAGATCAGGAACTGCCGGCAGGTCACGATTTCAGCGCCGGTCGGCTTGTTCTCGGGCGGCACGCAGCGGACGGCGTTCGAGATGATGCAGTCCTTGAGTTTCACGCCGTCATCCGGCCGCGCCTGGTAAACGCCGGTGGAGAACCCGAACTTCGCCAGCGTCGAATAGAGCAGGTCGCCGGCAAAATCCCCGGTGAAGGGCCGTCCGGTTCTGTTGGCCCCCTGCAATCCCGGGGCGAGTCCTACGATTAGCAAGCGGCCGGATGTATCTCCAAAGGAAGGAACCGGCGCGTTGAACCAGGCGGGATGCGCCCTCGTGTTGGCTGTCCGGAAATCGACGAGGCGAGGGCAGAGGGAGCAATCGAGCGGCGCTTCCGCCGTTGTCATTGCATTCCCCTTAGCCATCAGTCCTCCTCATCGTCGTCCTCGTCGCGGTCCCCGGCGGTCGCAGACGCCAGCCGCATCTGCGGCTGTCGCGGCGGACGCCCCACCAGTTCGGCAAGATCCGCGAGCTCGATGAATGTATCCGCAGCCCGCCTCAGCTCATCCGCGACCATGGGTGGCGACGTCTTTGCCGTCGACACCACCGATACCCGCACGCCCCTTTCCTGCACCGCCTCCACCAGCCGGGTCAAACCCCCATCGCCCGAGAAGAGGACGACGTGGTCCACATGCGGGGCGAGGTTAAGCATGTCGACCGTGATTTCGACGTCCATGTCGCCCTTCACCCGTCGCCTGCCAGAGGAGTCGGTGTACTCCTTGGCCGGCTTGGTCACGACCTTGAAGCCGTTGTACTGGAGCCAGTCGACCAGCGGCCGGATCGGAGAATAGTCCTCGTTTTCGATCAGGACGGTGTAGTAGTACGCTCGGATCATCTGCCCCCGGCGGCGGAACTCGTCCAGCAGCTTCCGGTAGTCGACCTCGACGCCCAGCGTCTTGCCGGCCGAATGGAGGTTGGCCCCGTCTATGAAAAGGGCCAGACGTTCGGACTTGTAGAAGGCCATGTTTCCTACCCCTGGGAGACAGCCCCTCCGGCCTCGGGTCTCGCCAGCCCGGAATTGCCCCTAGCTGGTCGATATTGACCGGTCCGGCGGGTCGGCAATGGGGGTGCAATCGTGCATGGGCGCTGGGTCCGCTGGTAAAATGGGGCTGTAACGCTTAATGTTGCGTCCGCGAAGCTGTTCCTGTAGACGGGGCGGTTCTCAAAGGAGACTCGAATGGCCCGCGTGACGGTTGAAGATTGCGTGGAAAAGGTCCCGAACCGGTTCCAACTGGTTCTTCTCGCAGCGCATCGCGCCCGGGTTATCCGCCAGGGGGCGCCGATCACCATTGACCGTGACAACGACAAGGACCCGGTTGTGGCCCTGCGCGAGATCGCGGACGAGACTGTGGATCTAGAAACCATTCGCGACAGCCTGGTCGCTGAACTGCAAGAAGTCCGTCCCGGCGAGGAAGCCGAAAAGGAAGCCGACAAGAAGGCGCTCGCCGCAGCTCCGGCCTCCTCTGAAGAGGAAGTCCTCAAGGCCTACCAGGTCGAGCTGGAGTCGGCGCGCGAAGAGCGCTTCTAAGGGGCAGGGATGGGGCACACGTCCAACGTTGCCCCGTTCAAGAAACCGGAAAGTGCTGCGCCGGCTGCAAAGCCACGGCGCAAGTTCCTGCGGCAGAACGAGCTCCTCGATATCGTAAAGAGCTACCAACCCGACGCCGACGAAGACGAACTCAACAAGGCCTACGTGTTCGCCGTGATGAAGCACGGCCAGCAGATGCGCCATTCCGGCGACCCGTATTTCGCACATCCCGTGTCCGTTGCCGGCCTGCTCACCGGCCTCAAGCTGGATCAGTCGACGATCATCGCTGGCCTCCTCCATGACGTGGTCGAGGACTGCAATGTTTCGGTCGCCGAAGTCCTCGAGATGTTCGGCCGGGAAGTGGCGGAGCTGGTCGACGGCGTCACCAAGCTGCCCAAGGCCAAGGAAGGCCAGCCTGTTCCGCGCGCGTTGCAGCAGGCCGAGAACTTCCAGAAGTTCATACTCGCTACAACCAGGGATATCCGCGTTCTGCTCGTGAAGCTGGCTGATCGCCTGCATAACATGCGCACGATCGAGTTCATGCCGACTGAAGAAGCGAAGCTGCGCATCTCGCGAGAGACCCTGGATATCTACGCGCCGCTCGCCCGCCGTGTCGGTCTCTCGATCTTCGCGGGCGAGCTGGAGGACTTGGCTTTCCGACAGGTGAACCCGGTCGCGTATTCCGCCATTGTGAAACGCCTCGATGAGCTGGTGTCAGACGACACCTCTGTTCTAGATCGAATCCGCTCGGACCTGGAGACTGTGATGCTCACGCGCGGGGTGCGCGGTGACCTGCAGGGACGCATGAAGCGGCCCTATTCGATCTGGCGAAAGCTCGAGAATAAGTCGATCTCGTTCAAGGATCTTGGCGATGTATTCGCCTACCGCTTGCTCGTGAACTCCACCGAGGAATGCTATCAGGCGCTCGGCGCCGCGCACCAGCAATGGGCGGCCCTGTCGGAGAAGTTCAAAGACTATATCTCCGTTCCCAAGCCCAACGGTTACCGCTCGCTCCACACCACCTTCCTCGGACCGGGCAACCGCCGCGTCGAACTCCAGATCCGCACGAAGGACATGGAGGCGGTGGCTGAACGGGGCGTCGCGGCGCACTGGAAGTACAAGGACTCGCAATACGGTTTTGACGCCGAAGCCGCGCGCGAGGCCGGCCTCGATGCCGAGGCGGAACTCGTTGAGTTCGCCGACATGCTCAAGCATGGCTCAAGCCCCGAGGAATTCCTCGAGCACGCCAAGCTGCAGATGTATCGCGACAGCGTATTCGTCTTCTCCCCGAAAGGTCAGCTCGTGCGGCTGCCCGCCGGCGCTACGCCGCTGGATTTCGCCTATGCCGTCCACACCGAGATCGGCGACACCACGATCGGCGCCCGTATCAACGGGCAGGAGCGTCCGCTCCGCACCGTGCTCGAGAACGGCGACACCGTGGAAATCCTGCGTGGATCGAAACCGGCCGCCCAACCCCATTGGGAAAGCCTTGCCGTCACTGGCCGCGCGCGCTCGGCAATCCGACGCCTGACGCGCTCGGCGGAACGCGGCGAGTTCATCGCCATCGGATACCGCCTGATCGAGCACGCACTCCGCCGCATCGGTCTTGACCCGGCCGAGATTGATCAGGCCGAAATGACCGCGCGAACGGGCTTCGATAAGCCTGACGCGCTCGCCGAAGCGGTCGGTCGCGGCCGCCTGTCAACCGCCGACATGCTCGAAAAGGCCTTCCCTGGCCTCGACGATCCCGGCCGGCACACGCCCGCCAGCCCTGACGTGGAAGGCCCCAACCTCATCGCGGGCGGCGAGATGACCGCTGGCGTCACTATGCACCTTGCCGAATGCTGCTCGCCGCTGCCCGGCGACCGCATCGTCGGCGTGCTGATCCCCGACAAGGGGATCGAAGTCCACGTCATCGATTGCGCGCGGCTGGAAGACTACGAGGACCAGGCTGACCTTTGGCTGGACCTGCGCTGGAAACCGAAAGCGGAAAGCGATGTCCTCGCCGTGGGGCGCATCCATGTCACCACCGCCAACCGCCGGGGCGCGCTTGCGCTGCTAGCCAAGACCGTATCAGACGCTCAGGGGAACATCGTCAACGTCAAGACGCTCAAGCGCTCGCCGGACTTCTTCGACTTCGAGTTCGACGTCGAGGTTGAAGACAGCCGGCGTCTCACGCAGATCGTTGCGGCCCTCCGGGCGCTCGCTGTGGTCGACTCCGCTGAGCGGGTAAAGGGATAGTCATACGCAACCTGATCGCTCTCGCCGTTTTCGCCCTGATTGTGGCATGTGCGCCGGCCTCCGCGCCAACACCCGCGGAGCCAGCTCCTGTCCTTGCGCCTGCACCGCTTGCGCCCGCACCCGAGGCGTCTCAGGAACCGGCGCCTATCGCCGATGAGGCATCCTGCAAGACGGCGGGTGGCGGCTGGCGTCCGATCTGCCGCCTGCAGAACCTGGCATGTGTCATCACATATGCGGACGCCGGAAAAGCCTGCACCGATGGAGACGATTGCGCCGGCAATTGCATCGTCAAGGATGGCGCTATGGGCGCGGCCGGCCAGCCCGTCACCGGCGTCTGTTCCACCAACAGCGATCCGTGCGGTTGCCGAACGACCGTCGAAGATGGCAAGTCGACAGCGACACTCTGCGTCGACTAAGTCGCGGCCAAGAGAAGGTATCATGCGGATTTTCATCCTGCTTGCGGCGCTGGTCGTCTCTGCCTGCGCCCCCATGCCGGAGCCAACAGATGTTGGGTCGAACAAGGCCGTCCCGGCCGACAATCCTGCCGCCTGCGCGACACAGGGCGGCGACTGGCAACCGATCTGCATGATGGGAAAGCCGGCCTGCGTCATCACCTACAAGGATGCCGGAAAAGCATGCACCGACGGCTCCCAATGCAGCGGAAACTGCGTCACGACGAGTTCGTTGGAGCCGGAGAAGCCCGCGCAGGGCGTATGCACAACCACGAGCGATCCCTGCGGCTGCAAGCAGTTCGTGGAGAACGGCAAGGCCAGTTATCCGCTCTGCGCCGACTGAGCGGCCAAAATCGCGCGAATCCGTTGAGCCGGACGCACGAAGGCGCTACAGCGGGGCATGAAAACCGAAGATGTTCTCGACGAATTCCGCAAAGTGGGCGCCCTGCTGGAGGGCCACTTCATCCTGTCGTCCGGGCGCCGCAGCCCGGTCTTCCTCCAGAAGGCGCTGGTCTTCTCGCATCCCCGGACGACCGAGCGTCTGTGCGCCGCATTGGCGCGCAAGCTTGAAGGCGCATTCGGCAAGATCGACGTGGTTGTGGGTCCCGCGGTCGGCGGACTGATCCCGGGCTACGAAACCGCCCGCGCGCTGGGCTGCCGCTCGATCTACACCGAGCGCGAAGGCGGCGTCATGAGTCTGCGCCGCGGCTTCACTGTCGAGCCTTCCGCCCGCGTGATCATCGTCGAGGACATTGTCACCACAGGCATCTCGATGCGCGAGACGCTTGAGGCCCTGAAGACAGCCGGCGCTAATGTCATCGGCGCCGCCTGCATCGTCGACCGCTCAAACGGCAAGGCCGATGTCGGCGGACTGAAGCTCGTGTCGCTCGCTGCCGTCGATTTCCCTGACTATGACGCCAACGATCTTCCTCCAGAACTTGCGAAGCTTCCCGCGATCAAGCCAGGCAGCCGGGGACTCACATGACGTTGCAGCGCGCTCGCCTTGGCGTGAACATCGATCACGTCGCCACAATCCGCAACGCTCGCGGCGGCGCGCATCCTGATCCGGCGAAGGCCGCCGCCATCGCGCAGGCGGCCGGCGCCGACGGCATCACCATCCACCTGCGCGAGGATCGCCGCCACATCCGCGACCATGATCTGGAAGCTGTCCGCAAGGCGGCGAAGCTTCCGATCAACCTCGAAATGGCGACGACTGACGAAATGCTCGCCATCGCGCTCAACTTCCGGCCTCACGCCGCCTGCCTCGTGCCCGAGAAGCGGGAGGAGCGCACTACCGAAGGCGGACTCGACGTCGCGCGTCTTCACAACCAGGTTGCGCCGTTCGTTTCTAAGCTTGGCGATGCAGGCATCCGCGTCTCGCTCTTCATCGAGCCGAGCAAGGTCCAGGTTGCGGTCGCTGAAGCTATCGGCGCGCCGGTTGTAGAGCTACACACCGGCAAATACGTCGAACTCATCTTCGCCGGCGACAAGAGCGGCGCTGCCGAGGAACTGAAGCATCTGCGCGAAGCGGCAGAGCACGGCCATGCCCGCGGGATCGAGATCCATGTCGGTCATGGCCTCACCTACGATACGGTCCGCCCCGTCGCCGCCATCCCGGAAGTCCGCGAGCTCAACATCGGCCACTTCATCATGGGCGAGGCGTTGTTCGTTGGCCTCGAAGCCGCCGTGAAACGCATGCGCCAAGAGATCGACATCGCGCGCGGCCACGCATGATCATCGGGCTCGGCCAGGACATGTGCGACATCCGGCGGATCGAGAAGTCCCTGGCGGAGTTTGGCGAGCGGTTCACAGAGCGTGTCTTCACCGATGTCGAGCGCCGCACCGCCGACCGCCGCAAGGAGCGTGCCGCCACCTACGCCAAGCGCTTCGCCGCCAAGGAAGCCTGCGCCAAGGCGCTCGGCACGGGCGTTCCGCGCCGTGGCGTCTACTGGCTGCACATGGGCGTCGTAAACCTGCCCACCGGCAAACCGACGCTTGCGCTCACGGGCGGCGCGGCCGACCGACTCGCCAAGCTCACGCCGTCCGGCATGACCTGCGTGATCCATCTCACGATCACGGATGAATACCCCTACGCGCAGGCGCAGGTAATCATTGAGGCACTGCACGCGGGACCCGCATCGTGACCCGCCCCAACTCCAGCAACACCGGCAAACGCCGCCGCAACCGCGCGCGAGGAACTGAAGCGGTTCCGGGGCTCACGCCCGAACAACGCGACGCTTGCGAAAGCGCGATCGGCCACCGATTTAAGGACCATCTGCTTCTTGATCGCGCGATGACCCATCGCAGCGCCACCCAGGGCAGGGCGGCCGCATGGAGTAACGAGCGTCTCGAGTTTCTCGGCGATCGCGTGCTCGGCCTCGTGATCGTCGAGGCGCTGCTGGTCCGTTTTCCCGATCTCCGCGAAGGCGATCTTGCGCCGCGTCTCAATGCTTTGGTCAGCCGCGATACCTGCGCCCTCATCGGCGCCGAGCTGGGCCTGGGACAATATCTGATCGTCGACCATTCCGAGCGGGCGACGGGCGGGCCAACGAAACGCTCGCTGCTCGCAAACGCCGCCGAAGCCCTGATCGGCGCGGTCTATCTGGATGGCGGCCTCAAGGCGGCGGAAAAGTTCATCGTCAGGCATTGGGCAGCCTTTCTCAAGGCGAGCAACGACAAACCCCGCGATCCCAAATCGGCGCTGCAGGAATGGGCGCAAGGCGAAGGCCTGCCGACGCCGGCCTACCGTCACGACGCCCGCGAAGGGCCTGACCATGCTCCGGTATTCACGGCTACGGTGCTGATCCAGGGCCATGGCCCTGTCTCGGGCTCTGGCGCATCGAAACAACACGCCGAAAGGGCCGCGGCGCAGAAGATGCTGGCCGTGATCGGAGTTGAATCATGAGTGACACCCGCGCCGGCTTCGCCGCAATCATCGGGGCGCCCAACGCCGGCAAGTCGACGCTGGTGAACAAGCTGGTGGGATCGAAGGTCTCGATCGTAACCCACAAGGTGCAGACAACCCGCTTTCCCATTCGCGGCGTGATGATGCACGGCAACGCGCAGGTTGTCCTTGTGGACACGCCTGGCATCTTCGCGCCCAAGCGACGGCTCGACCGCGCCATGGTGAAATCCGCCTGGGAAGGGGCGGGGGATGCGGACGCCATTGTCCATCTCATCGATGCCCGCCACTGGACCGGCGCCGCGACCCAGCCCGCCAGCGCCGGCGAATACGAAGGTCCTGACGAGGACGAAGCCATCATCGCCCGGCTGAAGCAGCTCGGCGCCAAAGCCATCCTCGCGCTCAACAAGATCGACCTCGTCGAGCGCGCAGCCCTGCTCGCGGCGGCGAAAACACTGTTCGACACCGGCGTCTATTCGGACGCGGTCATGATTTCCGGCCTCAATGGCGATGGCGTCGGACAGCTTGCCGATATGCTGGCTGGCCGCATGCCGCAAGGCCCGTATCTTTTTCCCGAGGACCAGTCCGCCGATATTCCCGTCCGCATGCTCGCCGCCGAAGTCACGCGCGAGAAGCTGATGCTCCGCCTGCATCAGGAAATCCCCTACCAGCTCACGGTCGAGACCGAGACGTGGGAAACCCACGGCAACGGCGCCGTGCGAATTGAGCAGATGATCCACGTCTCACGCGAAGGTCATCGCAGCATCGTGCTCGGCAAGGGCGGCCAGACCATCAAGGAAATTGGCATGGCGTCGCGCAAGGAGCTTTCCTCCATCCTCGGCAAGCCAGTGCATCTTTTCCTGCGTGTGAAGGTCTCGGAACGCTGGCAGGACAACCGCGAACGCTATTCCGCCATCGGTCTTGAGTTCGACGTCTAACGGAACCTTACCGCATTCCCCGAAATTGCTCATGACAAGCTGAACGGACTTTAGCAGGTTCCGGGGTAATCCATGCTTGTCTTTCGGGGAAAAAGATGACGCGTCTCGTCAACAAACCGGGCCCCTCGCGGATCGCCGATCTGCGCGCGGGTCTGTCTGCACCGGGTGATAAGCCTGCGTTCGAGAGAGCGCCGCCAAAGCCCAAGAAGATCCAACCAAGCGGCGACACCGCCGAAGAGCGGGCCGAAAAAGCGGAACGTCAGGCTCAAGCTCAGCATACGATGTCGCTGCTCGCGGGCGGAAATTCAAAGAAGCGCTATGTTCGCGTCGGTGATCGTCCGACGAAAAAGGGCACGGCGCTCGGCTTCCTTTTCCAATTCATTCTGGTGATAGCCGTGGCAGGCGCCGCGGCGTATCTCATTGATCCCACGATCATGCCCCAGGAGTGGGTCCACAAAGCTCACGAGTGGACCAACAAGGCCCACCATCTAGTCAATACATGGCTGTAATCCAGGGCGCTAGAAGGGCCCGGCCATAACGAACGGCTGGCTCGCATCCGCCGCGGGTTTCGGAGCCCGGCTTGGCGAATGCGCGCGCCTTCTTTCTGTATTGCTCGCATAGCAAGTCAGCTCGGTCTCGTTGCGCCAGGCATGTGCATCTGCGCATCTGCGATGGTCGCTTGGGAGCGGTTTTCATCCACACAGGACGGAATTGGAAGAGCGGCGTTTTTCAGTAGTTGCCGCGATGCCATCCAAGCCGGCGCGGCTCCGATGCAGTATGGATCTCCGGGCTATCGGCCTCCGCTCGACGCCGATGGTGTCGCCTGCGAGCCTTTTCGCGGCAGGTAGCCCGCCAGCAAACTCAGCGCCCGATGGGCTTAATAAGAACGAACTGTCCAACATCGATCCGCCCGGTGCTGAAGCCAGCCTCGCAATAGGCGAGGTAATAGCGCCACAGCCGGCGGAACTGGTCGTCGAACTTGCCGCCCTTGATCTTGTCCCAGGCCAGGTCGAAACGCCGGGCCCATTCATGAAGCGTAAGCGCATAGGATTTGCCGAACATCTTATCGATGGCGAATACCATTCCCGCGCGTTCGGTTTCTTCCTTTAACCGCTGCGGCGAGGGCAGCATGCCGCCCGGGAAGATGTAGTGCTGGATGAAGTCCGCGCGCCCGCGATAGTCCTCAAAATACTTGTCGGCGATCGTGATGATCTGCAGCGCCGCGCGGCCGCCCGGCTTCAGCACCTCGGCGATCTTGCCGAAATAGTCTGGCCAGTATTGCTCACCCACGGCTTCAAACATCTCGATAGAGGCGACCGCGTCGAACTGCCCGGTCAAGTCGCGATAGTCCTTCATCACGATCTGGACCCTGTCCGACAGGCCAGCGTCCGCGATCCGCTTTGTGGCGTAGGCGTGCTGCGCATCGGAGATGGTGATGGATGTCACATACGCGCCGAACTCCTTCGCCGCCACCTCGGCAAAGCCGCCCCAGCCAGATCCGATCTCGAGTAGGCGGTCGCCTGCCTTGAGCTGCAGGTTCCGCGCGATAGAGCGGTACTTGGCGAGTTGCGCTTCCTCAAGCGGCTGATCTGGCGAAGCGTAGATCGCGGACGAATACGTCATCGTAGGATCGAGCCAGCGCGCGTAGAAATCGTTGCCTAGATCGTAGTGCGCCAGGATATTGCGCTTCGAGCCCTTCTTGGTGTTCACGCGGAACATCTTTCGGATGTTCGCGAAGAACCGCGCGATGCTGTTGCCGATCGTCAGATTGCCGGCGTCTTCCCAGTTGTCGTTGAAATACTGCAGCAGCGTTGGGAGGTTGGGAGAGTCGACTTTCCCATCCATGAACACTTCCGCAAAACCAATATCGCCGCGCGCCAGCACGTGGCGAGCAAACGCCGGATCATGCACGATCAGCTCAGCCGCCGGTCCCGGCTCCTTGCCGGTGAAACGCAGCGTGCGCCCGTCCGGCAGCACCATGTCGAGCTGGCCTCGCGGCATCCGGCTAAGGATCATCGCGGTAAAGCCGAGACTTGCGGGAAGTCTGTCCAGTTTGTGCAGGTCAGCGGGGCCGCTGATCTTCAGCACCATGCGTTCCATGCGGGTCATGCACGTTTCCCTAGGTCATCCACGACGCCAGCAGGCGTCTCCTTGGTTCAGGCCAACCTTGTACGCTTTGCGCGTCGGTTTGGTTTTAGCATGGTCCAACGCTTCTTTCAGCAGCGAGCAGAAAGCACGCAAGCGAATTGCCAAGAAGCCGAGCCAGGCAACGATATGGGGATCACAACGAGCTACGTCAAACCGACAAGGGTCGTAGGGTGAAGCACGCTTACTATAGCGCGAACTTTGGTCTGATTTAACGTGCCGACGCGCCAAAAAGATTTCCCCAAGACCTGCGGTGAATGCACATACCAACTGTCGCACATTATGCCGAAGCTGTTGGACGCGAGGACTTGTAAGCGGCAAGGGCGCGCTTGCGCGCCGCGCCGTGATCAACGACTGGCTCCGGATAGGTGTCTCCCAGGGTGACGCCAGCTTGCGCCAGGACCGGCGCGGGCGCGCTCCATGGCGCGTGTATCCACGCGTTGGGAAGCTTCCCAAGCTCTGGAACCCATGCGCGGACATAGTCGCCCTCAGGATCGAATTTCTTTCCCTGAAGGACCGGATTGAACACACGGAAATAGGGGGCCGCATCCGCCCCGGTCCCGGCCGTCCACTGCCAGCCGTTGGCGTTGTTCGCTTCATCGGCGTCGACAAGAGTGTCCCAGAACCACTGCTCGCCCTGGCGCCAGTGAACCAGCAAATCCTTCGCGAAGAACGACGCGGCGATCATCCGCACGCGATTGTGCATGAAACCGGTGCGCCAGAGCTGGCGCATGCCGGCGTCAATAATCGGATAGCCGGTCCGCCCGCGTTGCCATGCCCTGAGTTCGGATTTCGAGCCTGTGCGCCAGTCCACTTCCTCGAACTCACGCCGCCAGCTCAAACGGGCCATCTCCGGGTCGTGATAGAGTAGGTGATAGGAGAACTCTCGCCACGCCACTTCCGACAGGAATTTCTGAACGTCACGCGCTGGCGCTTCACCCGCTTCCTGCGCATGTATGGCTGCCCTCAACACCTGGTGCGGACTGATCTCTCCGAAGCGGAGGTGAGGGGATAGCCGTGAGGTCTGGTCGTGGTCTGGCCTGTCACGTCCATTTGCATAGCCGTCGATGCGGTCCTTCAGAAAGCTGCGTAAGCGTTTGCGCGCGCCCAGCTCGCCCGGCGTCCATTCATCCGCCAGGCCCGTCGACCAGTCTGGCTTTGTCGGATGCAAACGCCAGTCCGCGATCTCGTCAGACCTCACATTGCCCAACGATTTCAGGCTGCGCGGCTCCGGCGCCGCTTCGGGCGCAACCAGGCTCGCCTGCAACGCCTTCCAGAACGGCGTGAAGACCTTGTAGTCTCCGCCGCTGGCCGTCTTCATGTTGAATGGTTCGGCCAGCAGCAATCCGTTGAAACTCTCTGCGCCGACCCCAGCCGCTTTCAGGGATTTCTCGATTCTTTCGTCGATCTTGCGCGCGGCGCCGTAACGGCGATTCCAGTACACCGTGATGGCCGATGTTTCGCTCACCAGGGCCGCGACAACCGCCTCAGCAGCGCCCCGGCGCAGAGTCAACCTTCCGCCCTTGGCCGCTATACGTTCGCTCAAATCGCGCAGTGATTTGTCAAGCCACCATCTGGAAGCGCCTCCCAGTGCGCGCGCTTCCTTGCTCTGCTCATCCAGCGCGTACACAATCACCAGCTGCTTACCGCTTGCATGAGCAGCCGCCAGCGCAGGATTATCCGCCAACCGCAGGTCGTCGCGAAACCAGAAGATGACGGGCCGTTCGGACAAGGCTGCTCGCACTTTTGGGGGTGTTCGCGCATGTCTACGTTTCACAACGCTATCTGGATCAGCCGGGGGTTCCCGCAATCTTCGCGAGGGCATAGGCCTGCGTGCCTTGCGTGATCACATCGTCCGACGGGAGGATGGTGTCCGGCTTGTATGTGACCCCGTCGGCGAGGCGCATATAAAGCGGTGCGAAGTCCTGATCCACCGTGGCGTGGATAAGATCTTTATAGGAGCGGATCACGAAATAGGTCTGCTGGTGGTCGTCGATCCTGTATTCCGTCCGCATGACGCGTGCGAGGTTGAAGCGCAGGCGGTTAGGCGATGGATCATCGAGCGCGAAGATCGACTCATCCTTCGATGACGAAATTCCCGCCCCGTAGATTCGCAAGCCCTTCGGCGTCTCGATCAGTCCGAACTCGACCGTGTACCAGTAGAGCGCCGCAAGGTTCTTCAGCTTCCCGAACTGCATCGCCCGCAGCCCGCCCTTGCCATAGGCCTCAAGGTAATCCGCGAACATCGGATTGGTCAGCAGCGGAACGTGCCCGAACACGTCGTGAAAGATGTCCGGCTCCTGCAGATAGTCGAGCTGACGCCGCCCACGGATAAATTGCCCGGCGGGGAACCGCCTTTTGGCCAGGTGAGTGAAGAACACCTCGTCCGGCACCAGCCCGGGCACGGCGACCACCTCGAACCCGGTGCGCGCCTTCAACTCCGCATTGATGACCCGGAAATCTGGAATCCCGCCCCGGTTGAGGTTCAGGGCCTCATGCCCTGCAAGCAGCGCTTCATCGGCCCGGTCGGCTAGGATGTCCCGCTGGCGGCGATACAGGAAATCCCAAACCGCATGTTCGTCAGTAGTGTAACCCGCCCAGTTCTGGTCGATGACGTAATCGTCGTCGCGGATAACAGCGTGGCTGCTCATCCTTGAAATGTAGGATGCGCCTAGTGCGCCGTCGACGTCCGGATCTTGTACATTCCGTGATCGTCAATTTCGAACATTTCTGGCACCTGCGGATGCTTCACCGGCTCCGGCGCATCATCGGGCAGCAGGTTCTGCTCGGAAACGTAGGCGACGTAATAGCTCGAATCGTTCTCGGCCAGCAGGTGATAAAATGGCTGGTTCTTCACCGGCCGTATCTCTTCCGGAATGGAACTCCACCATTCCTCGGTGTTCGCGAACTGGGGATCCACGTCGAAAATAATGCCCCGGAACGGAAAGAACCGATGCCGGACCTGTTGTCCGATTCCGAACTTGGCTGCCTTGTTCACGCCCATAGCCGTTGGCGCCCCTCGCCTTGTTTGTCCATGGAATTCCCAGCCAGCCGCACGCGGTTCTGAACCGCGCCGATGCGCCAGGATGAGCCCCTCCAGAGCCACGGGTCCATTTGACTCAAGAATGACACCCCCGCAACCAAACATGACAGTAAACCCTGCTTCTCGCGTGCTATCGGCTGCGGATCGGGCTATGGATGCGGCAAGAAGATCACGGATCGCTTTATGGCGAAGCCAGCCAAATCCTCCCGTGGGAAATCGCGCGGGCGGTCCGGCAATGTGTCGAAACTCTACGCGGCGCTGGACCTCGGGACGAACAATTGTCGTTTACTGATTGCGGAGCCGACGCGAGCCGGCGGGCTGCGCATCGTCGATTCCTATTCACAGATCGTGACGCTTGGGGAAGGGCTGGCGGCCAGCGGCCAGCTTTCCGAGCAGGCGATGGGCCGCGCCATCGAGGCGCTGCGCAAATGCTCGGACAAGGTGAAGAAACATCGCCCCGTCCAGACGCGCTTTATCGCGACCCAGGCTTGCCGGCAGGCCGCCAATGGCAAATCGTTCCTCAACGAGGTCAACCGCAAGGTGGGCCTGCGGATGGAAACGATCACGCCGAAGGAAGAGGCAAAGTACGCTCTTATGGGATCGCTCGATCTCGTCGACCCGAGCTATGATTTCGCGCTCGTCATCGATATCGGCGGCGGTTCCACCGAACTCAGCTGGATCGATGCGAAGGCCGCCATCGCAAGAGGCGTGAAGGGTTGCGCCATCCGTCCGCCCATCCTCGGCTGGGCGTCTTTCCCTGTTGGCGTTGTGACGCTCAACGAGGCATTCACCGATCGTGAAACGGGCTGGTATCCCCGCATGGTCGAGCATGTGGCCGAGCTCATGCGCGCCAACGACGCCGCGACACGTTTCGGCCCGCTGTTTCGCGCCGGACGCGGTCAGCTGATCGGCAATTCCGGCACTGTCACCAGCCTTGTCGGCGTCCACATGAAGCTGGACCGCTATATCCGATCCGTCGTCGATGGGGCCTGGCTCGCGCGCGAGGAGGCCCTCGCCACGCGCCAGCGCCTGCATGATGCAACGCCCGAAGAACGCGCGAAGGAAGGTTGCTTAACCGGAGGACGTTCCGAACTCATGCTCCCGGGCCTCGCCATTCTCGACGCCATCTGGCAGACGTGGCCGGCCGACCGCCTGCGTGTCGGAGATCGCGGCCTGCGCGAAGGCATCCTGCTGTCGATGATGCATGGCGCCAAAGCGGGCGGACAAAAGCCGAACCAGAAACAGCGCGGACAGCGCGGCCGCGGGCAACTCCCGCCAAAGCCGCCGTCCAGCGAAGGGGCCGCCGCATGAGCGTCGAGGAAGATAGCAAGGGCAGGCGCCGCTGGAAGCCGCCCGTTGACGGTCGCCCCCAGCCCGGCGGGCGCACGATGGCCAAGAAGGAAAAGGTCCGCAAGAAAACGCTTGGCAAATCATCGCGGGACTGGGTGGATCGCCAGCTGCGCGACCCTTACGTCCTTCGCGCCAAGGAAGCCGGCTATCGCGCCCGCGCCGCCTACAAGCTGCTTGAGATCGACGAGAAGTTTCGCGTCCTCAGGCGCGGATCGCGCGTCATCGATCTCGGTTGCGCGCCGGGCGGATGGCTGCAGGTCGCCTTCGAGAAGGGCGCCGCCAGGATCGCGGGCGTTGATCTCCTTCCCGTCGAGCCAATCGGCGAGGCGGTCATTTTCATGGGCGATGTCTCCGAACCCGGCATGACGACCAAGCTCATCAACGCGCTCGGCGAAAAACCCAACCTTGTCCTCTCCGACATGGCCGCCAACACCTCAGGCCACAAACAGACCGACCATGTCCGCACCGTCGGCCTTGCCGAGATCGCAGCCCAGTTTGCGATCGACAACCTCGCCAAGGGCGGCACGTTCCTCGCCAAGGTCTTTCAGGGCGGTGCGCAGGGTGAATTGCTGGAGAAGCTTAAGGCGAACTTTGACGAGGTCCGCCACTGGAAACCACCCGCCAGCCGTCCTGAAAGCCCAGAGACCTTCGTGATCGCGCGGGGCTTCCGCGGCTAGGCCGACAGCCGCCCCAGCGTCGCCGCGATATCCCACGCTGCGATCGTCGGCACATGCTCATGCGCGCCAAGTCCGCTGTCGCCAACACCGACCGTATACATCCCCTCGGCTCGCAGGTTGGCGATCATCGGCGCGCCATCCTCGATGCAGATCGCGTGCTGCCGAAACGCGCCCAGCGCCGTACTGCTGATCGCGTAGAGCTCGGCGCTCGGCTTCGGCGCCGCATCGCGGGGATCGCCGACATGCTGGACAAGGTCCAGCAGCCCAAGGCGCTCCAGAACCTCGCGCGAATTCAGGCTGGCCGAAGCGACCCCCACCCGCAGCCCAAGCTCGCGGCACCGCAACAGCACATCCCGCGCCCCCGGAAAGGCGTCGCCCGGCTGCAGGCCCGCAATCAACTCCTTGTACCGCGCGTTCTTGAACGCCATCACCGCGTCCCGCGTCGCCGCGTCCATCGCCACGCCGGCATGCGCCAGCAGCGCCGCGAGGGAGGTGGCCCGCGGCACGCTCCGCGTCGCCTTCAGGCTTTCCGCGGACGCCGGAAAACCGAAACGCTCCGCCGCATCCCGCCACGACTGCTCATGCCGGGCTGAGGTGGACGTCAAGACGCCGTCCAGGTCGAATATGGCGGCGTAAACGCCCTCGGGCATAGGCGGAAACTCATTGGCTGGCGCGGCGCGATTGGTCCCGCCGCAGTCTGGAACAGGTTGCCCTACAAGCATAGGCGTTCAAACGGAAAGCCACTTCCCAAGGCCCGGGAGAATCGATAGACGGATCTATGGAACAGTCCTCTCCTTCAATTCGCATCCGCCAGGCCATCACGTTTGACGACGTCTTGCTTGAGCCCGGTCCGTCCGAGGTCACCCCCGGCGACGTGGATATCCGCACCCGCCTGACGCGTGATATTTCGCTCAACGTGCCTATCGTCTCCGCCGCCATGGACACGGTCACTGAAACCGCCCTCGCCATCGCCATGGCCCAGTTCGGCGGTATAGGCGTGATCCACCGCAATCTTTCGATCGAACAGCAGGCCGAGCAGGTGCGGCAGGTGAAACGCTTCGAAAGCGGCATGGTCGTGAATCCGATCACAATCACGCCCGAGGTCACCCTTCGCCAGCTCAAAGTGCTGAAAGAGCGTCACCGCATCTCCGGCATTCCCGTGGTTGAATCGAACGGCTCCGGCCCCGGGAAGCTGATCGGCATCATCACCAATCGCGATGTCCGCTTCGCCGAAAACGAGAACCAGCCCATCGCCGAGCTGATGACCAGAAACGTCATCACCGTCCGCGAAGGCGTTGACCCCGCTGAAGCCCGCAAACTGCTGCACAAGCACCGTATCGAACGGCTGATCGTCGTCGACGAGAACAACCACATAGTCGGCCTCATCACGGTCAAGGACATGGACAAGCGCCAGGCCAATCCCAACGCCTGCAAGGACGAGCAAGGCCGCCTCCGCGTCGCCGCCGCGACCACCGTGGGCGACCCCGGCTTCGAGCGCTCTCAGGCTCTCATCGATGCAGGCGTCGACGCTCTCGTCATCGACACGGCCCACGGCCATTCCAAAATGGTGCTCATGGCGGTCGAGCGCGTTAAGAAGCTGTCGAACCGCGTGCAGGTCATCGCCGGCAACGTCGCCACCGCAGACGGCTGCAAAGCGCTCATCGATGCAGGCGCAGACGCAGTGAAGGTTGGCATCGGCCCCGGCTCCATCTGCACAACCCGCATCGTAGCGGGTGTCGGCGTGCCGCAGCTCACGGCTGTCGCTGATTGCGCCAACGCCGCCCAGAAAACCAACACGCCCGTCATCGCCGATGGCGGCATCAAGTTCTCGGGCGACTTCGCCAAGGCGCTCGCCGGCGGCGCATCCGCCGCGATGATGGGCTCGATGCTCGCCGGCACCGAAGAAGCGCCCGGCGAGGTGTTCCTTTACGAAGGTCGCGCCTACAAGGATTATCGTGGCATGGGCTCGCTCGGCGCCATGGGCCGCGGCTCGGCCGATCGCTATTTCCAGAAGGACGTTCAGCAGCAGAAGCTCGTGCCCGAAGGCATCGAGGGCCAGGTGCCGTTCAAAGGCCCGGTCGCCCCGATCCTGCACCAGATGGCCGGCGGCCTGCGCGCCGCCATGGGTTATGTTGGCGCAAAAACGATTAGCGAGCTGCACGAGAAGGCGAAGTTCATCCAGATCACCGGCGCCGGTCTTCGCGAGTCCCACGTCCACGACGTGAAGATGACCCGCGAAGCCCCGAACTACTCGCTGCCCACGGCCTGATCTGCCTTCATTTTGTCGCGCGACGGGTGCCAGCAAAAGGTGGGGCCGTAACCGCGAGGACGCCATGTTTACCTATATCGCCCACGCCGCGGCTGATCAGGCCTCCGCCGACGATCTCAAGGCTTTCCTGAAGGCACGTGGTCTCGTTGCCGAAACGGAATCAGGCGCGCGCGGGTTCCGCTATCTGCAAGCGACTGACGTTGTCATCGCCCTGTGGTCGCAGAAAAGCGTCTTCGGCGCGCATCGTATGCAGATGGAGAAGCGGATGCTCGATGCGTGGGCGAACGACCGCCCCGTGCTCGTCAAGCTCGACCATAGTTTTCTGCCCGTCGGCATGCGTGATCTCACCGTCATCGACGCTGCGATGGAAAGCGGCCGCAAGCCGGCCTTCTGGCCGCAGGTGGAGCGTGCTGCCCGCGAGGTCATCAACAAGGCGCTGGTCGAGCGAAGCGAAAAATTCTGGAGCGCTCCTCCGCCGCCAAGGACTGAACGTCCCGCAGGCGGATTGTTTGGCGCAAAAAGAAGAAAGCGGCGACCACTGCTCGCAATGACGACACGAGCGCCGCGGCGCGCGAACCGGAAGCTCCCATACCACAGGAGGCGCCGCCTCCGCCCAGCCTCGTGTTCATTTCCTACGCCCACACAGACAATGCCGCCGTCGAGCCGGTTGTCTCCGCCGTTAGGGAGGCCGGTCGCGACGTCTGGATGGACAAGGGAGGCATCAATCCCGGAGAGAACTGGGCCAGCGAGATCGTGCGCGGCATCAAGGGCTCAAAGAGCATCATGTTGATGGGCAGCCCCAGCGCGTTCGAAAGCGACCATATCAAGCGGGAAGTCTATCTAGCGGACCGCTACAAGAAGCCCATGCTCCCCGTCTTCATCGCAGATGCTCAGCCGCCCGACGATTTCGAGTACTTCTTCGCGGGGGTCCAATGGCTTGAGCTTTTCAAGCTCCCGGAAGCTGGTCGCGCGGCGGCCATCGGCAAGGCGCTGGCTGCGGTCTAGCCTAGGCGGGCCAGCCCGGTTATGAGGGCGCCATGAAAGATCGCCTCTATATCCTCGCCGCGCCTTTCCCGGATGGCGGCTTCGAGTGGTACTGCAACGACTGCGCGACGCTCGAAGGCGCGCTGATGGTCAATCCGCATTGGAACGACAGGATCGACGTCCGCCGCGTGGCTTACCCACGCCCGCGCCAGGAGCTGATCGACCTCATCGGCTCGGAGTATCAGGGCCTGCCTATGCTGGTGATGGAACGTGACCGCGCGCCCGGCGACGCCATCAGCGTTGGTGATTTCGCCATCCTGCAGGACGTCCGCGCCATCGGCCGAGCCCTCGCCTCCCGTCACGGCGGGGCAGGGCCTCACCCGTGAGCGTGTTTGTCATAGAGGACGAGCTCTACGCCGAATGGATTGGCGAGTTTGCATCGCGCAGTCTTGCCGAGGACGAGCTGCAACGTATCGCTTCGCTTCCCTACGGGCGTCCGCCGAATTTGGTCCCTTGCGCCAGCTTTGCGACGTGCAGACGCAAATACTGCTTGATTGAGTTTGAAGCTGGCGAGCCCGAATGGAAAGAAGTTCGGCGCGACCATATGCTGAGTGTATCCGCGAGTGGCGCGGTGTGGGCTTAGAATGCGTGACGGCGGAAAAATCCAAGCAACGATCGAAGTCCTGCGCGACGTTGTCGAACGTCGCACACCGGTGAAGGACGCCGTGCGCGACTGGGGCAAGCGTTCGCGCTTCGCCGGCTCGCGCGACCGCGCATGGATTTCCGGCCTCGTCGTCGATGCCCTCCGCCGGAAGAACTCCATCGAGCATGCCATGGAAGCAACCGGCGCCCGCGCCCTCGCGCTCGGCGCCCTGAAGCACGCTTGGGGCTGGGACGTCCGCAAGATCGAGGAAGCTCTCAAGGACGAACACGCTCCGCCGGCCCTGCAGGGCAAGGAACGCGAGAATCTGCTCCTCGCGCCAGATCCATCTGCTCCCCCGCATATCCAGGGCGATTATCCCGAATGGCTCGCGCCGCATCTCCAGCGCGCCTTCGGCCCCGACGCCGTGCCCGAAGCCATGGCCATGGCCTCCCGCGCG
Organism: Hyphomonadaceae bacterium; assembly: GCA_947474455.1. Lineage (GTDB taxonomy): Bacteria > Pseudomonadota > Alphaproteobacteria > Caulobacterales > Hyphomonadaceae > UBA7672. The sequence continues at coordinate 124,320 of CANJIL010000002.1, forward strand.
CCCATCGATCTGCGCGTCAACACGCTGAAGTCCGATCCCGAAAAAGCGGGCCGCTCACTTGAAGGCGTACGTGCACGCCAGATGCCCGAGCTGAAGAACGGCTTCCGCATTCCGGCACCCGACGCCATCGAACGCGGCGAAGCCGTCGAAGCCATCCCTGCATATTCCAAAGGCTGGGTCGAAGTGCAGGATATGGGCAGCCAGATCGCTTCCGCCGCCTCATGCGCCGCGCCCGGCGAACAGGTGCTCGACTACTGCGCCGGCGGCGGCGGCAAGACCATCGCGATGGCCGCCATGATGGAAAACAAGGGCCAGATCTTCAGCCACGACATCGATGGCCGTCGCCTCTCCGCGCTGATCCCCCGCATCGATCGCGCCGGCATCCGCAATGTCCAGCTGCGCCACCCGAAGGAAAACGCCTCGCTCGACGATCTTGTCGGCAAGATGGACCTCGTCATGATCGATAGCCCCTGCACCGGCGTCGGCACATGGCGCCGCAAGCCCGACGCCAAATGGCGCGTCACGCCCAACGCGCTCGAGAAACGCATGCAGGACCAGGCCATGATCCTGCGTACGGCCTGCAACTACGTGAAGCCCGGCGGCCGCCTCGTCTACGTCACATGCTCGTTCCTCATGGAAGAGAACGAAGACCAGTTCGCCAGCTTCCTCGCCGACCGCACGGACTTCAAACCCGAACCCGCAGCCGAAGCCGCCATCAAATCCGGACAGCTTACCGAAGCCGGCGCCAAGCTGGTCCGCCAATGCACCCGCCCCGACGGCTCGGTCCGCCTCACCCCCCGCACCTCCGGAACCGACGGCTTCTATATAGCCGTCATGCGGAGAGCAGGGTGACCGTCTGGCTCGACGCCGATGGCGATCTGCTTGCCGATAAGATGACGTTGAAGCCCGATCGCCTGCGCTGGCTTCTCATCTTTCTGATCTCCGCAGGCTTCGTCGCCATCGCCACATGGATCGGCCCGTCCGATCCGGCGCTGTTCTATGGCGCCGGCGGGTTTTTCCTCCTCTGCGCACTCGTTGCAGCGACCCAGATGATCGGGATAGGCTCCAGCCTCACGCTCGATCGCGAGGGTTTCACCTGTCGCACGCTGTTGCGCACGTTCCGCCGCAAATGGGTGGACTGCTCGCCATTCATCACAACACGAACACCCGGCCAAGCGATGGCCGGTTTCTCCACGTCAGAAGACGAGCGCTCTCATCCCCGCCTCTCGGGCGCTAGTCGCGCGATCATCGGCGCTTCGGCCGCGCTTCCCGAAACATATGGGCTGGCGCTGGACGAGCTGGTCGATCTATTGAACCGCTTTCGCGCCCGCGCGCTGGAGGATCAATCAGCATGACGTCTGACGCCCAGCTTCCCGACACAATGACGCTGAAGCCGAGCCGCCAGCGCTGGCTGCTCCTCCTGATCATCGCTCTGATCATGTCGTCGTCCGCAATCTGGGCGATGAGCGGGTTCTTCCCGGTGCTGCGCTGGGTCGTGGGCGGATTTTTCGGTCTGGCTGCGCTCATCGCCCTCGCCAACGTCCTGGGCGTCGCCTCAAGCCTCACGCTCGATCGCGAAGGCTTCACCGCGCGCACCCTGTTCCGGAGCTTCCGCCGCACGTGGGACGAATGCTCCCGGTTCGAAGCCGTTAAAGTGGCCTTCAGCAGCTTTGTCGGCTTCTCCTCCTGGCAGGACAACGACGCCGCGAAGATGACCCGCAAGATGAATCAGGCGACTGGCGCCCCAACCGGCATGTTGCCAGACAATTACGGCCTCACCGCCGCGGAGCTGGCCGACCTTATGAACCGCTTCCGCGCCCGCGGCCTGGCAACCTGAAGACAGGCGCCTCGTCAGTGCGCAATACCACGCTCTATTGCACCGTTTTAGGACGAACGCGCGCAGCCGGTCGCGCTGCGGTCTCCGTCTTCTGGACGCCGCCAGCGGAGCTCCATAGGTCGCAGGCATGACTGCCGCGCTTCCCATCCCGCCACCCATGCCGTCCGCGCAACTGGACGAGGCAAAGCCGCTGACCCGTTTCTGCTTTGGGTCGTGCTACGCACCGCAGTTGCACAAGTCGCACGTTTGGCGCGAGATCCTCGCTCTGCGGCCCGACGTTTTCCTTTACCTTGGCGACAACGTCTACCAACGTGCCGAGACCGGCCATCCTGATCTTCTCGAGCTTCGCGAAGCCTACGGCCTTCTCGCCGAAGACGCCGACTTCGCCGCCCTGAGAGCCGCAACCCCTGTGCTCCCGGTGTGGGATGACCACGACTACGGAATGAACAATGCCGGCGCCAGCTTCCCGCCGCGTCGCCAGACCGAAGCGCTATTCAAGCACGTCTGGGCGGTCCCTCCCGAGGACGCGCGCAGCAAGCGCGAAGGCGTCTACTTCGCGGGCACTATCGGCCCCGCCGGCCAGCGCACGCAGCTCATCCTCCTGGACCTCCACTACTTCATGACCTCAGACACGCTGCTCGGCGATGTCCAGTGGGCCTGGCTCGCAGAAACGCTTGCCGCGCCTGCCGATCTACGCTTCCTCGCCTCTTCCATCCCCGTGCTCTGCGACAGTGAACGCCTCGACGGCTGGCGCCGTTACCCAGTCGAACGTCAGCACCTTCTTGACCTGATCGGCCGCTGCAACGGTGTTGTCATCCTCTCCGGCGACAGCCATGTCGGCGCCTTCTATCGGCGCAGCGTCGGCCTTACCTATCCGCTGCTCGAGCTCACCGCGAGCTCGCTTAACTTTCCATGGGGCGAGGAACTCCACGAACCTCCCGGCCCGCCCGATCCTGCGCGCATCGGCGAGGTTCTCTGGGAAGCCAATTTCGGCGCCGTCGATATCGACTGGAATATCGGCGAGATCGCCCTGACGCTCTACGAAGACACAGGCCGCCTCGTGCGCACCGAGCGCATTTCCCTGGCCGCGCTCACCGCCCGTTAGGGTGCACCACGAGCCAACATGACCCTGTGGATGACCAAACCGCAGGATTGACGCCCGGCCCGAACCCCTTCTATTTCCGCCATGGCGAGCAACACCCCGAATCCGATCCCTTCCTACGCGGCCAACCGGCACGAACGCGTGCTGATCATCGATTTCGGCAGCCAGGTCACCCAGCTGATCGCCCGCCGTCTCCGCGAAATGGGCGTCTACTGCGAGGTCCATCCCTATAACCGCGCCGAAGCCGTCATCGCTGCCGGCTTCAACCCCAGGGCGGTGATCTTCTCCGGCGGCCCCGCCAGCGTCACCACCGAGAAAAGCCCTCGTGCCCCACAAGCCGCCTTCGATCTTGGCGTGCCGATCCTCGCCATCTGCTACGGCCAGCAGACCATCTCAGTTCAGCTCGGTGGCGCCGTCGAGGGCGGTCACGCCGCTGAGTTCGGCCGCGCCGATGTCGAGATCAAAACCGCCAGCCCACTTTTCGAAGGCTTTTGGGAAGTTGGCAAACGCTACCCCGTCTGGATGAGCCACGGCGACCGCGTTACGCAGCTTCCCGAAGGCTTCAACGTCATCGGCACATCCGAAAACGCCCCCTTCGCCATCGCGGTCGACGAGAAACGCCGCTATTACACGACCATGTTCCACCCCGAAGTGGTTCACACGCCCGACGGCGCAAAACTCCTCGAGAACTTTGTCAAGAAGATCGCCGGCATGAAGGGCGACTGGACCATGGCCGCCTTGCGCGCCGAGCAGGTCCAGAAGATCCGCGACCAGGTCGGCAAGGGCAGGGTGATCTGCGGCCTCTCGGGCGGCGTGGACTCATCTGTCGCCGCCGTCCTTATCCACGAAGCCATCGGCGACCAGCTCACCTGCGTCTTCGTCGACACCGGCCTGATGCGCGCCAACGAGGCCGATGAAGTCATCAACCTCTTCCGCGGCCACTACAATATCCCGCTCGTGCATGTTGATGCAGGCCAGGAATTCCTCGGCGGCCTCGCCGGCGTCACCGACCCGGAGACGAAGCGCAAATTCATCGGCAAGACCTTCGTCGAAATCTTCGAACGCGAAGCCAAGAAGGTCGGCGGCGCGGGCTTCCTCGCGCAGGGCACGCTTTATCCCGATGTGATCGAAAGCGTCTCCTTCGATGGCGGCCCCTCCGTAACTATCAAGTCCCACCACAATGTCGGCGGCTTGCCGGAGCGCATGAACATGAAGCTCGTCGAACCGCTGCGCGAGCTCTTCAAGGACGAAGTCCGCGCTCTCGGCCGCGAACTCGGGCTCCCGCCCGCCTTCGTCGGCCGCCACCCATTCCCCGGCCCCGGCCTCGCCATCCGTATCCCGGGCGAAGTGTCCGCCGAACGCGTCGCCATCCTGCAGAAAGCTGACGCCATCTATCTCGACGAGATCCGCAAGGCCGGCCTCTACGACCAGATCTGGCAAGCCTTCGCCGTCCTGCTTCCCGTCCGCTCGGTCGGCGTGATGGGCGACGCACGCACCTATGAGTCCGTCCTCGCCCTCCGCGCCGTCACCTCCACCGACGGCATGACCGCTGACTTCTTCGCGTTCCCCATGGACTTCCTCGGCCGCACCGCCACCCGCATCATCAATGAGGTGAAAGGGGTCAGCCGCGTCGTCTACGACATTACCTCGAAGCCCCCGGGCACGATCGAGTGGGAGTAGGAGCTAGTGGGCAAGGGCCGCCACGAAATCGCATCGCAAGAGCGCCGCGTTAAGCGCTTTGCGATACGCTACGGCCTGCACCTGATGAAAGCGCAGAAGCCGTTTGGCAAAGTCCTTGAGCATGGCGGCTACATGCTGCGCGACGAAGAAACGCGCGATATAATCTTTGGCAATAAGGGCTACCAATTTTCAGCCGACCTCGACGAGATCGAGGCCTTCCTCGAAGCGAATACTCGGCCGCGCGATTAACGGCTACGTGGCCGGCGCCGGCTCGAATGAGCCGAGCTGACACGGCGTGCCGTCTTCGTTCACGATGATCGTCTGCTGGTCGGAGCACACCATCGAGGCCCGGGCGTCCCACGAGAACCCCTTGAACTTCAGGCTGGGGCAGGTCTGCGCAAGGCGGTTCACCCACCGATCACCACTGTTCATCACAAACCGGATTTCCCGATCACTGACGATAGTCTGGGCGCGAACATTCTTGGGATTGATGCACACGTCGTTACGGGCAACCGCTGATCGCGCGGGCGCACTGGCCGAGGGTGTGGAAGACGAACAAGCTGACATAGCCCCAGCCAGCGAAAGCACCAGGATACAGGTTCGAATAGGGGCATTCATGGGCGTTCTCCCTTCCTTGTAGAGAACATGCGCCCAGCCGACCGGTTCCGCAATCCATACTTGGCGCGCGTTCCTACTTTTCCGGGCCAAGGGGTATTTCCCTCATACCTTTGGAGCCGAGATTCCTATGGCGCGTGACTTTGGCTATCTCCGCGTGCGTTAAGGTAATGTGCAGCCGCAGGCCGAGGGTATGGAATGACCAAGCCGATCTTGATCTATGGCCTAGCAACCTGCGACACGACCCGCGCCGCCCGCAAATGGCTCGACGCCAAGGGCGTGAAGCACGACTTTCACGATGTCCGCGAAGATGGTCTAACAAAGTCTCTCGTTGAAGGATGGGTGAAACAGCTCGGCTGGGAAAAAGTGCTCAACAAGGCCAGCACAACGTGGCGTGAACTCCCCGAAAAGGAAAAGACCGGCGTCGACGAGATGAGGGCCATAGCCCTCCTTTTCGCCCATCCCACGCTTGTGAAGCGTCCCGTTCTTGATCTTGGCGGCGACCTGTCCCTCGGCTTCAAGCCCGCTGCGTATGAGCAGGTGTTCGGTTGATCTGAGCCGAATACTTCGCCTCTTGTTTGATTTTCACAGCGTCGGAACATAAAGTGAACAAGGATCATGAGGAAGTCGCTTGGACCCTACCGCTCACCAGCACATCGAGCTGATCGGCGGGGCCGACCTGCAGGGTTTCCGCGAGGCGCTGCGTATTCTCAGCTGGTCCAACATCCCGAGCGAACAGGTCACCTGGCGGACCTGCGCTGCGCCCGACCGCTTCGGCGGCGGCCGCCTTCCCGCCGCCTATGGTTCGGCCGGCAAGCCGATCACCCTCCCGCGCGTCGTAGGCGATCTGATCAAGCTGGTCGTCTGTCATAGCGATCCACAAAAATATGCACTCCTCTATGAGCTCATCTGGCGCATGCGCCGCCCCGCGGATCCTGAGGCGCATCTCTATGAAGTCGTCACCGATCCGCTGGTTCACCACCTCAACCAGATGGCCAAGTCCGTTCGCCGAGACATGCACAAGATGCGCGCCTTCCTCCGCTTCCGCGAAGTGAACGATCCCGTCATCGGCGAACGCTTCGTCGGCTGGTTCGAACCCGATCATTTCATCGTCGAAGAAATTGCCCAGTTCTTCGTCGACCGCCTCACCTTGCTCGACTGGACCATCCTCACCCCCAAGGGCTGCCTCTGGTGGAACAAGACCGAACTGTCCATCGGCCCCCCGGCCCAGCGCTCTGATGCTCCCGAAGCCGAGGCGGTCGAGATTGGCTGGCGCACCTACCATGAAAGTACCTTCAATCCCGCCCGCACCAATCTCAACCTGATGCGCCAGCAAATGCCAAAGAAGTACTGGCGCAATCTACGCGAAACACGGGCCATCGCGCAGCAAGTCCACACCGGCGCTTCGTGCGTTGATGAGACGATCCAACAGGAGGCCGCCATGCCCGCAAAACGATCCGCGATAAAAGCCGTCATCGCCATTACAGAGAAGGGGCCACCTCGTTCGCCGAACTCAGCCGTCTGATCGTTTCGTCCAATCCCTTCGTCGAGGCTCGAACAAGCCCGCGCTGGGCGAAGGACCTATGCACCCTGCCATCGCCTTCGTTGGCGAGCAGACAGGCGACTAGGAAGACCTCCGGAGACGCCCCTTCGTCAGCACCACCGGACAGCCCTTCGGCCACGCCCTCGATGAAGTCGACATGGACCGCCGCCGGGCCTACATCACCAACGCTGTGAGACGCTTCAAATTCGTCCAGCGCGGCAAGCGCCGCCTCCGCCAGTCCCCCATGGTCGGCGAGATAAAGCATTACCGCCGGTGGCTGGAGAAGGAGGTGGAATTCCTCCACCTGAAACTGGTTGTAGCCCTCGGCGCCTCGGCCGTGCAGGCGCTCGAAGGCAAGGCCGTCACCATCACCCGCAGCCGCACCCCGCGCAAATTCATCGGCCTCGACGAACATTCCGGCCAAGTCACCGTCCACCCATCCTACTTACTGCGCCTCCCGTCGGACGAAGACCGCGAGCGCGCCTACAAGGCCTTCTTGCTAGACCTCAAACGCATCCGCGCATTGGCACACTGAACACGTCCCGCGCCGAGTAACCCTCCAAGCCACTGGCAGCATAAACTCCGCCTTCGACCCTGGGCCTGATCATGAGACACGTTGCACGCACGACTGCGATTGCGTTGGCAAGCACACTCCTTGTCGCCCTGTCGCGTGGGTATCCCGGCCTTAGCACAGACGCTGGCCACAACCGCGATCGGCGCACGCATTTGTGGGCCGATCGACTGCCGAGCGCGTCAAACTCTGATTTCAACGCCCGCATGACCGCCGAGCGAGCCGTTCCTAGGTGGGCGTGGAAAGCCATCGCGTCGGTGCCAAAACTCCCGACGTCATGACGCTCACCTTTCGGATCGTCGGTCGGGAGTGTTTCTTGGTGTCGTCGGGTGGCATAGACGTCAATTTCGCCAAAACGCTTGCAATTTTGGACACTCGCCCATCTGCCGTCATTTCGCTGCAATGAACTTGTCGTAATGCCGCAGGGTATGGACGAAACACCCGCGCCGACATATGTAGCCCGCACATCTCCTCACCCAACGATTCACCGTTGATTACGAAAGCCTAGATGCAACCCAAAAATTCGACTTTTGCTGAGCGGCAAGCGCTCGCCGCGGCCGCCAAGAAAGCCCTTCTCGAAAAATTCAAACCCAAGCCCATGGTCGTGGCCGAAACGCCAATCGACCACGAGGCAGAGCGTCGCGAACGCATGGAAGCGATCCGTGCCGAGCGCGAAGCCGAAAAGCTTGAGCGCCAGCGCGCCCGCGAGGAAGCCGCCGCCGCCGCCGAACAGGCCCGGCTTGATGCTCTGGCCGCCGCCGAACAGGCCCGCCTCGACGCCGAGCTGTCCACCGACGCTCTGAAGCGCGCCGAACGGAAAGCCCGGAAGAAAGAAGTCAAGGAAGCCGCCAAGGCCAAGAAGGAAACGCGCACCGTCTCCAAGCCCGGCGGTCCGCGCGAGGAGCGCCCGGTGGATCCCTTTGAGGAACACCGCCGCTACATCGCCAGCCTCGAGCGTGGCCGGGAGCGCCGCCGGGCCTAAGCCTGACGCACCTCTGACGTAGAGTAGAACAGCTTCATTGCGGCCTCCGGGGGGGCTACCTCGAAGGTCGCTTTGATTATGACGTTCCGCGCCCGATTGCGAAAACCACGCGCCTGCGCTCTGATTGGTGCGGGAGGGGAGCTCGGGAGTCGGCCATGGAATTGTTATACATGCTCGCGTTCTTCGCGGGCCTCCTCCTTTTCTTCGGCACGCATTACTACACGGCATTCCGCTCCCGGGACGAAAACAGCCTCGCCGTTCGCTTGGGGTGGCCCGCGTATATGGGCCTCTATTCACTGCTGACGCTCGTGGGTTTCGTTGCCCTGGTCTGGGGCTACGGCATGCTGAAACCCTGGATTCCCCTGGCAACTCCACCTTACTGGACCCGCCACATCACGATGGCGCTGATGCTTCCTGCGATGATCTTGATCGTCGCTGCCTACATGCGTCCCGCTGGCTTCCTCAAGAAGGCGGTGAAACACCCCATGCTTCTCGCCGTGAAGATCTGGGCGCTGGCCCACCTGATCGCCAACTGGGATCTCGCCTCGTTCATTCTGTTCGGGTCGTTCCTGATCTACGGCGTCGTCGATCGCATTGCCGTCAAGCGCCGCGGCGACATGGGCGCGGCCACCATTAAGCCCAACGTGCTGGGCGACTTGCTCTCCATCGCCGTCGGCCTCGCGCTCTACCTGCTGTTGATCTACGAGCTGCACTACCTGCTGATCGGGGTGGACGTGCTGGCAGGCTGACGCGCAGGGTGCAACGGCTGCGGATTGCCTGAACGGCCTTTGCGGCCTATTGAGCGCCCTGATTGAAGAGGGGACGCTCCCGGATGTCCGCCCAGGTCCAATCCGCCCGCAAGACCGTTAAGGATATCGCCGCCGCCAAGGGCGGCGTCCCGATCGTCTCCCTCACCGCCTATACCGCCCCGATGGCCGCCCTGCTCGACGAGAAGTGCGACCTTCTCCTCGTAGGTGATAGTGTCGGCATGGTTGTCCATGGCCTGCCCACCACCGTCGGCGTCACGCTCGAGATGATGATCCTGCACGGTCAAGCGGTCATGCGCGGCTCGAAGCGTGCCTTCGTCGTCGTCGACATGCCCTTCGGTTCCTACGAGGCCAGCCTCGAGCAGGCATTCCTGAACGCTTCCCGCGTAATGAAGGAAACCGGCTGCCAGGCCGTGAAGATCGAGGCCGGCGAATACGCCGCGGATACCGTCCGTTTTCTTGTCGAGCGCGGCATTCCGGTAATGGCCCATGTCGGCCTCCGCCCGCAGGCGACCAATGTGGATGGCGGCTTCAAGGCTCGCGGCCGCACAGAGAAGGAACGCAACAAGGTGATCGCCGAAGCTGTCGCCGCCGACGAGGCCGGCTGCTTCGCTATGGTGATCGAGGGCGTCGCAGAAGACCTCGCGGCCCAAATCACGAAGCAGGTCTCATGTCCCACCGTCGGCATCGGCGCCTCGGCCACCTGCGACGGCCAGATCCTCGTTACAGACGACCTTCTGGGGATGTTCGACTGGACCCCCCGATTCGTGCGGCGATATGCCGATCTTCGCTCCGACATAGGCAAGGCTGTAGACGGATACGCCGCAGATGTGCGGGCCCGGACATTTCCCGGTGAAAAAGAGACCTACACTCTCAAAAAACAGCCATAATCTCAGCGGCTTTGTCGAATTGCAGCCGCGGGTCGCACCCGCTAGGTTGCTGGACCTAACGGAGCATACCCCCGCGTGACCGACGATATCTTTCAGGAAGTGAACCAGAGTCTGCGCGAGGAAACCTTCGCGACTTGGTGGAAGCGTTGGCAGTGGGCCGTCTACGGCCTGATCGCCGCGATCATTGTTGGCGTCGCCGTGTTCGAATTTTTCCGCGGCACGCGCGCCGACGAGATCAACCGCTCCGCCGTCATTTATGACGCCGCCTTCGCCGCGCGTGATAACAACGACCTTCCCGCCGCCCGCGCTGGCTTCGCCCAACTGGAAAGCGACAAGACCGGCTTCAAGGCGCTTGCGGGCCACATGCTCGCTGGCGTCGAGAAAGATCTCACCAACGACCTGACCGCCGTCGAAGCGCATCTCGCCGCCGCCGCCAATGCGGATCAGGGCGTCATGGGCGAGCTCGCCCTGCTCAAGCTCGCCTACGCTAAGGCCGATGCCACGCCGCTGGCCGATCTCGAGAAAGACCTCAAGCCGCTTCTCGAGCGCAAGGGGCAGGCGATGGCGCTCGCCCGCGAACTCATCGGTGCCAAGGCCCTCGCCGAAGGCGATATCGAACGCGCCCGCTCCGAATTCGAAGCTCTCGCGCTGGACCTGGAAGCCCCGCGCGGTGTTCAGGCCCGCGTGAACCAGGCGCTCGCCACCCTGCCGGCACGCAAGGTCAATCTCGACGCGCCCGCGACGCCTGCCGCAACTCCCGCTCCGGCGCCCGCCCCATCCTCCGCGCAGCCCGCACAGGCGTCCCAATGACTTCAGTGATGCGTACCCTGATCCTCGCCCTGCCCCTGGCCGCCGTCCTGGCTGCCTGCGGCAACGCGCCCATCGTCCTGTCGGAAGAGGAAAAGGCTGCCCGGGTCACCGTGAACCCATTCTCGGAGACCCTCGTTCCCGACCCGGCGCTCGCAACCGCCACGCGCACCCTGCCGCCCGCCCAACCCTCTGGCGACTGGCAGCAGTCCGGTCTCAATCCCTCCAAGACCCCGGGCAATCTCGCCGCCGGAAAAGACTTTAAGATCGACTGGCGCGTCGGCGTCGGCGAGGGGTCGGGCGAGATCAAGCGCATCGTCGCCTCCCCGGTCGCCAAGGATGGCCGCATCTACGTCATCGACAGCGCCCAGAAAGTCTCGGCGCTGGACGCCAACAGCGGCAAGCGCGTCTGGGAAAACCAGCTCAAGGCAGCCAACCCGCAATGGGATGAATTCTCCGTTGGCGGCGGTCTCGCCATCGCGGGCGACAAGCTGATCGTCGCCTCCGGCTTCGCCTATGTCGCCGGGCTAAACCTAGCGGACGGCAAAGAGGCGTGGCGTCTCCGCGTCGACAGCCCGCTGTCATCGTCCCCCGCTATCCTAGGCAACCGAGCTTTCCTCACCTCCACCAACAACGATTTCTATGCGGTGGACACCGACACTGGCGAAATCGTCTGGAACGACCAGGCTCTCGCTGAAACCGCACGTGTGCTGTCCTCGCCAAGCCCCGCCGTGAACCAGGACCTTCTCGTCGTCGGCTATTCTTCCGGCGAGTTGATCGCCTACCTGCCGGCCAACGGCCGGCGCCTGTGGACCGACACGCTCACCTCTACCGGCCGCTACACGCCGCTCTCGGCTATCAACGACATCGCCGGCAAGCCAACCATCCAGGACAGCATCGTCTACGTCGCCAGCCATTCCGGAATTCTCACCGCCATCGACGCCCGTTCGGGCACGCGCCTCTGGAGCAAGACGTTCGGCTCCCGCCAGGGCCCGGTCATCGGCGGCGACTACCTCTACGTCGTCGGCACCAACAGCAAGGTCATCGCCGCCAACAAGATCGACGGCAAGGTCGCCTGGGTGCGCGACCTGCCGGAGTTCAAGGACAACAACCGCGACCAGCGCATCGTCTGGACAGGCCCGCTCATCGCGTCCGACCGTCTGGTGATCACTTCGTCTGAAGGCGACGTCATCGCCCTTTCGCCACAGGATGGATCGACTGTCGCCGACCTGAAGATCGGCCAGCCCGTGTTCATCGAACCCATCGCCGCAAGCGGCAAGATTTTCATTCTCACCGATCAGGCGCAGCTGGTCGCGATCAAATAGACCCCCGACCCGGCCATTGGTGCACCGGTCGAACTGGAGTTTCCCATGGTGCTGAAGGTGGCCATCGTCGGTCGCCCGAATGTCGGCAAGTCGACCTTGTTCAACCGGCTCGCCGGCCGGAAAATCGCAATCGTCGACGATCAACCCGGCGTCACGCGCGACCGCAAGGAAACGACAGGCCGCCTCGGCGACATCGACATGCTGTTGATCGACACCGCCGGATTCGAGGACGTCAACGACGACAGCCTCGAAACCCGCATGCGTCGCCAGACCGAGATCGCGATCCGCGAGGCGGACGTCTCGATCTTCCTCTACGACGCTCGCGTAGGTGTCACGCCCGTCGACGAGCGCTTCGCCCAGCTCTTGCGCAAGTCCGGCAAGCCCGTCGTCCTTGCCGCCAACAAGTGCGAGGGCAAACAAGGTGATGAAGGCCTGATGGAAGCGTGGCGCCTCGGCCTGGGCGATCCCGCCCCGATTTCCGCCGAGCACGGCGAAGGCATGTCCGATCTCTACGCGGGCCTCGCCATTGCACAGGAAAAGCTGGAAGCCTCGGGCTCGCTGATCGCGCTCGAACCCCATGCGGGAGAAGAAGGACCCTTCGACCCCGACGCCGAAACCCCGCCTGAAGATCCCACCAAGCCGGTCCGCATCGCGTTCGTCGGCCGCCCCAACGCTGGCAAGTCCACCCTGCTAAACGGCATCCTCGAAGACGACCGCTTCATAACCGGCCCCGAAGCCGGCATCACGCGCGACAGCGTCACGGTCGCCTGGCGCTGGGGCGAGAAGGAAATCCGGCTCGTCGATACAGCCGGCCTGCGTAAGCGCGCCAAGGTGCAGGAAAAGCTTGAACGCGCCTCCACGATGGAGACCACTCACTCCATCCGCTTCGCCGACGTCGTGGTTCTCGTCATGGACCCGCGCGACGCCTTCGAGAAGCAGGACGTCCAGATCGCCAACCTCGTCCTGCGCGAAGGCAGGGGCCTCGTCTTCGCCATCACGAAGTGGGACACGGTGGACAATCCCGGCGAAGCCCGGAAAGAGATGGAGCATCAGGCCGGGGCGCATCTTCCGCACGCGCAGGGCGCGCCCGTTGTCCCGGTTTCGGGTATGACGCGCCGCAACCTCGACAAACTGATGGACGCCTGCCTCAAGGTCCACAAGGACTGGTCCGCCCGCATCAAGACGCGCGACCTCAACGACTGGCTGCAATACGTCACGCAGAAGCATCCACCGCCGGCGCCCAACGGCAAACGCATCAAGCCGCGCTACATGGCGCAGATGAAAACCCGCCCGCCTACCTTCATCCTCATGGCCAGCCGCGCCGAAGAGATGCCCGAAACCTACAAACGCTACCTCCTCAACGAGCTCCGGTCCGCCTTCGACCTTCCCGGCGTACCGATCCGTCTGGTTCTGAGACAAGGCAAGAACCCGTTCGCGGATAAGGAATAGTCTGCACGGTCGCTTGTAACCATCGCTCAGCGTATAAGCTTACTGAAAGCAAGGGCCCCGGCGAAAGCCGGGTCCAGTCCCAGCCTGACAACCGCGCGAAACGCTCATGCCTTTCTTGCTCTGCCTTCGGCTGTGGAGGCAACATTCCCATCCCAACTCTGTGTTCAGATTGCCCCCTCAGTCCGGAGGACTGGGGAGGTGGATCGCGACGGCTTCGTCGCGGGACTGAGGTGGCCGCCACGATCGCGGACCGCCACAGCTCTTTTCCCTCAAGCAACTCCGCCCTGAGCCTTTCTCGGCATCATCAGCGAGGTCGCGGGCGTTCGTAAGAAAGCCCGAAAAAGTCTACGCTACACAGCTTTCAACCGCGCATGCCGCTTCTTCCCAACCGAAAGCCGCGCTGTCCCCTCGTGATCAAGCGCTGCCTCAGTCACCACCAGCTTGTCATCCGCCACAGCTTCGCCGTTCAGCTTCACTGCATTGCCAGCGATCTGCCGCCGTGCATCGCCCTTCGAGTCAACAAGTCCCGCAGCGACAAGCGCATCCGTGATCGCATACCCCGCCGCAAGCCTGGCACGCTCGACTTCAAACGTTGGCATGCCTTCAGCCGAGCCGCCCTTGAAGACCGCCTCGGCCGCGGCCGCCGCCTTCTTCGATTCCTCCTCGCCGTGGAGCATCGCAGTCGCAACATCTGCGAGGCGTTTCTTCGCATCATTGATCGCAGCGCCCTGCGCCTTCGCATGCTCGCCGATCTCCGACTCCGGTAGATCCGTGAACAGCCGCATGAAGCGTGCGACGTCGGCGTCTTCCGTATTCCGCCAGAACTGCCAGTAGTCGTAAGGCGAACGCATCTCCGGATTGAGCCACACAGCCCCCTCGGCTGTCTTGCCCATCTTCCCGCCGGAAGCCGTCGTGATTAGCGGCGTCGTCACGCCGAATACCTGCTTGTCGATGATGCGGCGCGTGAGATCGATGCCGTTGACGATGTTGCCCCACTGGTCCGACCCGCCCATCTGGATGCGGCAGTCATAGGTCCGCGCCAGCTCGAGGAAGTCGTAGGCCTGAAGCAGCATGTAATTGAACTCGAGGAAGGTGTACGGCTCCTCATTGCGCAGCCGGCGCGCGACAGTTTCCTGCGCGATCATCTTGTTGATCGTGAAGTGCTTGCCATAGTCGCGCAGGAACTCGATCCACTTGATGTTGTCGAGCCATTCCGCGTTGTCGATCATGATGGCGTCGCTCGGGCCGGATCCGAACGTCAGGAACGGTTCGAAGTTCTTCTTGATGCCCGCCATGTTGGACGCGATTTCCTCGACGGTGAGGATCGGGCGCGATTTCTCCTTGTCGGTCGGATCGCCGATCTTTGTGGTGCCGCCCCCCATGAGAACGATGGGCTTGCCGCCCGCCTGCTGCAGCCGGCGTAGGTTCATGATCTGAACCAGCGATCCCACATGCAGCGACTTCGCCGTGCAGTCGAAGCCGATATAACCGCAGGCCACGCCGTATTCCGCGTAGTCGTCGAGCCCTTTGTTGTCCGTGATCTGGTAGACGTGGCCGCGTGAGATCATTTCCCGGAGGAAGGTCGACTGCGACTGGAAGGCTTCGGTGGTCACGGGCGGGCTCCTGGTCGTCTGTCTGACCGGAGGCCACTCGCATCGCCGCCGGTTCGGGCGGAATGCGTAAATCGCACCGCCGCTATTTCAGCGCGGAATAAAAGTAAACGGCGGCGAGGGCGCGGTGCGACATGGCGAGGTGATAGGCCGCGCCCTGCGAGGTGGTCAAGCGGGCTGTTTGTATCCGCTCGGCAGCGGGCCGTAGCCGAAGCCTATCTTCATCGCGGCCAGTTGCTGGCCGAGGCCGTCGAGGATCGGGATCACGTCATTCGGTGGTTCGTGCTGCTGCATCACGCCGATCTTCACCGGTTTCCCGGCGGCTTTCGGCAGGTTGGTTTCAAGCTGGCCGCTCTGCAAGAAGCCGATATAGACGCCGATCTTCTCCTGCAGCAGGTTTAGGTGCGCGACCGGATCGGACCAGTCCATGTCGTCCGTGATCACCAGCAGCGCCATCCCCGATCCGGGGTCCATGCCCAGCGCATCGACTGTTTCGGTGTTCGCGATCGTCATCCTCGACCTCCGCCTGCTCGTAGATCAGCCTTGCGGCTTTGGCGGCGGAAGCTTGGCGGCGTCTTTGATTGCCTTGGCTTCCGCAGCTTCCTTCTGCGCCTTCTCGAACGCCTTCATGCGGCGCTTGAGATAGACAGCTGCCGTCTTCTCGAGCTCTTCGAGTTTGCCCTGGAAGAAATGGTTCGCGCCGGTGACGGTCGCGCGGTCGATGATCTCGCCCTTCTGGACGCGCACCTTGGTGAGCGATCGATCGATGTCGGCGGGCGGGGCTACCACGTCTTTGTCGCCCGAGATGATGATGCCCGAAGCCGGGCAGGGCGCGAGGAAGGAAAGGTCGTAGTGGTTGGCCGGCGGGGCGACCGCGACGAAGCCGTCGATCTCCGGCCGGCGCATCAGAAGCTGCAGGCAGATATAGGCGCCGAAGGACGAACCGGCGACCCAGCACTGGCTCGGCGCCTCGTTGAGCGATTCGAGATGGTCGAGCACATAGGCTGCGTCGGAGAGTTCGGCGACGCCAGCGTCGAACGTGCCCTGGCTGCGGCCGACGCCCCGGAAGTTGAAGCGCATGGTCGAGAAGCCGTGGGCGGCGAACATTTCGAACAGCGTGATCGTCACCGGGTCCTGCATCGTTCCGCCCGCCTTCGGGTGGGGATGGAGGATCAGAGCGATCGGTGGGTTCTCGCCCGGGGCGGGAACGTATCGCGCCTCAATCCGGCCTGCAGGTCCGGAAATGATCAGTTCGGCCATTGGGGTGCTCGCGATCGGTGCCCTGTAACAGGCGTTTCAGGGGTGGACCCCTCAAGGCGCCCGACAAACACCATTTTGGACTCGGATTTCAAGCATTTCGTGTGATCCGCCCCGCTTATCTACTCGTAAACCCCTACAAACCACGTGGAAATATGCCCTGGCGCGGCGAAAGGCTAATTTATGCGGGTGGGTTCGAAGGGTCGTTATGCGGTGATCGCGCTTGTGGACGTGGCTGCAAATTCAGCCAAAGACCCCGTAGCCCTGGCGGAAGTGGCTGCAAGACAGAAGATTTCGCTCTCTTACCTGGAGCAACTTTTCGCGATGTTGCGCCGTGAAGGGCTGGTTGCCTCGTCCCGCGGGCCCGGCGGGGGCTACCGGCTACAGCGTCCGGCGAAGGAAATCACCATTGGCGAGGTATTCCAGGCGGTCGAGGAGACCAGAAACGCCGAACTCGGCCGCGATTGGAAAGCCGAAGGGCATCCCACGGCCGGCCTCTGGTCCGCGCTGGATGACCATATCCGCGACTTCCTGCAGGGCGTCAGCGTCGGCGATGTGATGTTGGGCAGGCTAAACGGCCAGCATTCCGGCGGGTCTAAGCGCCGGATGGATGACGGCCTGTCGGCTGAGTAGAAATTGGCGTATGAGCCCGGGGCATGAGCTCCGGCAGCCGCATCTATGCAGATTATAACGCAACCGCCCCGCTTCGCCCGGAAGCGAAGGCTGCGATGGTGGCAGCTCTCGGCCTCACTGGAAATCCGTCCTCCATACATGCCGAAGGCCGGAAGGCGCGGGCGCTCGTGGAAGGCGCTCGGGAGACAGTGGCGGAGGCCATCGGGGCGTGCCGGGACGACATCGCATTTGTCAGCGGCGGAACGGAAGCGGTGCAGGCGCCGTTGAAGGGCGCGTTGTGGACTATCGAGCGCGGGCAGATTGTCGCTTCGGCCATCGAGCACGATTCCGTCTCTGCTCTGTGTAACACGCCGCAAGCCTGGACGGCGGGGCACAACGGCGTCGTGAACCTGATCTGGCTCGAAGCAGCCGTCGAGGCGCTGACGGCCGACGGCATCCGGCCTGTTGTCTCGCTCATGCTGGTCAACAATGAGACCGGCGTGATCCAACCCGTCGCAGAAGCGGCGGAGATCGTTCACAAGGCGGGCGGGCTGATCCATTGCGACGCGATCCAGGCGCTCGGAAAGATTCCCTTTTCGATCATCGATCTCGACGTCGATTACCTATCTCTGTCGGCGCACAAGATCGGCGGGCCGCAGGGGACAGGCGCGTTCTACGTCAAACCGGGTGCGCCGTTTCGCGCCGCGCAGACTGGCGGCGGGCAGGAGTTCGGTCGTCGGGCTGGCACGGAGAACGTCGCCGGCATCGCAGGCTTCGCAGTCGCTGTTGCGGCCGCCACGCGCGGTATCGGCATCTATCAGTCGCTGGGCGAGCATCGCGACCGGATGGAGGAAAAACTGAATGCCGCCGCCCCAAGCCTGCAAATCCATGGGGCGGGCGCCCCGCGGGTTGCCGGCGTTTCCTGCTTCGGCGTTGAAGGCCTGCCCTCCGAGACCCAGATAATGGGTCTGGATCTGGCCGGGTTCGCGGTGAGCGTTGGGTCGGCGTGCTCATCGGGCAAGGTGAAGCCGAGCCGCGTGTTGACCGCGATGGGTCTCGACGATACCGCCGCGCGCTCCGCCATCCGCGCGAGCTTCGGTTGGGCCAGCGTATGGCAGGAATTCGATGCGCTGGCGGAAGCGTGGATCAAAATGGCGGCGCGGGCGCGGCCGCAGCTGATGAATGTGGATGCTCATGTCTGAGGACAAGGAAGTTCTGGTCAAGGAGGGCATCGATCGCGGAACGGTCGACGCAGCGCGTGCGCTTGAGTCAGACAAGTATGCCGAAGGTTTCGTCACCGACATCGAGATGGAGCTCGCGCCGAAAGGTCTGAGCGAAGACACTGTCCGTTATATCTCCGCGAAGAAAGAAGAGCCAGAGTGGATGCTGCAATGGCGGCTCGAAGCGTTCGAGCGCTGGCTGCAGATGACTGAGCCGACCTGGGCGATGATCCACTATCCCAAGATCGACTACCAGGACGCGCACTATTACGCCGCCCCGAAAGGCGGGGCGAAGTACAAGACCATCGACGACGTGCCCAAGGAAATTCTCGACACCTACGCCAAGCTCGGCATCCCGCTGAAAGAGCAGGAAGTACTGCTCGGCGTCGAAGGCGCCATGGAGACTGCTGCAGCTGCGCGTGAGACGCCGCGCGTGGCGGTGGATGCGGTGTTCGACTCAGTTAGCGTGGCGACGACGTTCCGGGCCGAGCTGGCCAGGGCCGGCGTTATCTTTATGTCGATCTCGGAAGCGATCCGCGAGTATCCCGATCTGGTGAAGCAGTATCTCGGATCAGTTGTGCCGGTGACGGACAACTTCTTCGCGACGCTGAACTCGGCGGTGTTTTCGGACGGGACGTTTGTCTACGTGCCGAAGGGCGTGCGCTGCCCGATGGAGCTGTCGACCTATTTTCGTATGAACGCAAAAGGCACGGGCCAGTTCGAGCGCACGCTGATCATAGTCGGTGAAGGCGGTTACGTCTCCTATCTTGAGGGCTGCACCGCGCCGATGCGCGATGAGAACCAGCTTCACGCCGCTGTGGTCGAATTGGTCGCGCTGGCGGATGCGGAGATCAAGTATTCCACCGTCCAAAACTGGTGGCCGGGCGACGCTGAAGGCAAGGGTGGGGTCTATAATTTCGTCACCAAGCGCGGTGATTGCCGTGGCGCGCGCTCACGGATTTCGTGGACGCAGGTGGAGACCGGCTCAGCCATCACGTGGAAATATCCGAGCTGCATCCTGCGCGGCGATGATTCATCCGGCGAATTCTATTCGATCGCAGTGACCAACGGGCGCCAGCAGGCCGACACCGGCACCAAGATGATCCACCTCGGCAAGAACACGCGCTCCCGGATCATCTCCAAGGGCATCTCGGCGGGGAAGTCGAACAACACCTATCGCGGCCTCGTCTCTGTGCATCCGCGTGCGTCTAAGGCACGCAACTTCACACAATGCGACAGCCTGCTGATCGGCGGCGAGTGCGGCGCCCATACGGTGCCCTATGTCGAGAACCGCCGTTCCGACGCGCAGCTTGAGCACGAAGCCACCACCACTAAACTGTCCGACGACCAGCTGTTCTATGCGCGCCAGCGCGGGCTGGGCGAGGAAGAAGCCGTCGCCCTGCTGGTGAACGGCTTCGTGCGCGATGTGCTGCAGAAGCTGCCGATGGAGTTCGCTGTCGAGGCGCAGAAGCTGCTTGAGGTCAGCCTTGAGGGGAGTGTGGGCTAAACCACGCGACGTTGCGGCATGGTCGCAATTACCGCAGCGTAACGTGGCGTGGCGGCGCTTCTGATTTATGCCGGGCGCAAGATCAGGGTCCGCAAATGAAACTCCGCGTTGCATTCTGCGCCGTCGCACTTGCCGCCTCAGCATGTTCTCCCGCTCCTGCGCCTGAAGGCGAGGGCGCTACGCCGGTCGCGGCGAAACGCACGCCGCTGCCTGACTGCGCGGCTGTCGAGGCGCAGGACGCTGGCGCGGATGGCTGGAAGCATCCCGATTGCCGGCTGATGTTCCCCGACCGGTCCGGCATGGCGGTCGAGGCGCGTTACACGCCGGCCGAGGACGATTCGATCAAGGTCACCGTGCAGGTGGTCGCGCCGGGCGACGCCACGACCCAGTTCTTTGAAGAGCGCATGGGCAACACGTTTAACGGCGTGACGCTCGCGGACGTCGACAAGGACGGCAAGATCGACATGCAGATCCCCCTCGAAACCGGCAACGTCAACACGACGTGGGCGGTGTGGCGTCAGGTCGACCGTGGCAAGTTTGTCCGCATTGGCGAGCCGAACGGTGTATCGCTTGTCAAGACCGACAGCGGGTACATCGCAGCGCAGGCGCGGTCGAGCGCCAACTCCTGGAGCGTGTCGTTCTACAAACTCGGAGGCGAGGCGCTCCAACCGGTGGCGACGGCGGACATCACGGCGCAAGGCGAGCCTGACAAGATCACCGGGATCGAGTGTGAAATCACCGATGACGGCGGGCTGGCCGGTGCAGGTCTGACGCCGGAAGCCGCCAAGACCCAGTTCTGCGCCGAGCCTTCCGTGGCTGATATTTTCAAATAGGTCTCGTTAGGCCCCGGCACTGGACTTTTCGGCCTCATGGCATGAAACACCCCGCCAACCGGCCATCCGGCCTCGCTTAGCGGTCGGTAAGGTCCTATCTATAGGGCCAGTGATGACAAGCCCCGTATTTGCAGGCGATTGATGCTCGAACTGACCGATCTCCACGCGCGTGTTGTTCCAGAGGACGGGCCGGCGCGCGAAATCCTCAAGGGGATTTCTCTCAGCGTGCCCGCAGGGCAGGTCCACGCCATCATGGGGCCTAACGGTTCGGGCAAGTCGACGCTATCCTACGTCCTGACGGGCCGGGACGGCTACGAAGTGACCCAGGGCTCGGCGGAGTTCGAGGGCGGGGACCTGCTGGCGCTGCCGCCTGAGACTCGCGCGGCGAAAGGATTGTTCCTGTCGTTCCAGTATCCGCTGGAGATCGCGGGCGTGCCTGTGATGACTTTCGTGCGTGCGGCGATGAACGCACAGCGCAAGGCGCGAGGCGAGGCGGAAGTGTCCGCGCCGGATTTCCTCAAGCTGTCGCGCATAGCGGCGCAGCGACTTCGCATCGATCCTGAAATGCTGAAGCGGCCCCTGAATGTAGGCTTTTCGGGCGGCGAAAAGAAGCGACTGGAAATATACCAAATGCTGATGCTCGAACCGCGCTTCATGATCCTCGACGAAACGGATTCCGGGCTCGACATCGATGCGCTGAAAGTCGTGGCGGAGGGTGTCAACGCGCTGCGTAGGCCGGATCGTTCGATGTTGGTGATCACGCACTATCAGCGCCTACTCGACTACATCAGGCCCGACCGCGTCCATATCCTGTCGGCCGGCCGCATCGTGAAATCAGGTGGACCAGAGCTGGCGCATGAGCTGGAGAAGTCCGGCTATGACAGCGTGATGGGTGCTCCTTGATCGAAGTCGGCGCCTTTCCGAACCGGCGTGTCGAAGGCTGGCGCTGGAGCGACCTGAGAGCGGCGCTTGCAGGCAAGGACGTGCCGATGATCCCCGGCGACCGCCACGTTCTCGCACGCATCGCTATAGGCGCCCGGCGCATGGCGGGCATCGTCGTCAACGTTGGCGAGACCCGGACCGAAGTCGAACGCGTGGGCGATGAAGGCGTCGATACGCGCGCGCTTGAGATCGACGTGCGCGAGGGCGCCAGCATGTCGCTGGTGACCATCCAGGAAGAAGGCGACGTGGCGCTGGCTCATCGCAAGGTGCGGCTGGGTAAAGACGCGAGTTTCCGCCAGTTCATTGTCGCGGCGGGCGCGCGCTATGCGCGGATTGAGACGGAGATCGATATCGACGGGCCCGGCGCGAAGGTCGAACTCAACGGCGTCTATCTCGTCGCCAAGGGCCGCCATGCTGATCTCACGAGCCAGGTGATCCTCAACTCCGATCATGCCGCGATTCGCCAGATGGTGCGCGGCGCGGCGCGCAAGGGCGGCCGCGGCGTGTTCCAGGGACGTTTCAAAGTCGAGCGTGCGGCGCAAAAGACCGACGCACGCATGGAGCATGACGCGCTTCTGCTCGAGGATGGCGCTGAAGTCTTCGCGAAGCCGGAACTCGAAATCTACGCTGACGATGTACAATGTACGCATGGCAATACAGCTGGCCAGCTTGATGAGGCGGCGATCTTCTATCTGCGCCAGCGCGGTCTGCCGGAGATCGAGGCGCGGGCGATGATCACGCGAGCTTTCCTGGTCGAAGCGCTGCCGGATTGGCTGAGCGAGGCCGTCCGCACCGAAGTCGAGACGCGGATCGATGTTTGGTTGGAGGCGGCGTCATGAGCTTCGACGTCAAGGCCATACGCGAGCAGTTTCCGATCCTGGTCCGGCAGGTGCACGACAAGCCGCTGGTCTATTTCGATAACGCCGCGTCGGCGCAGAAGCCGAATGTTGTTATTGAAACGATGGCCGAAGTCATGCGCGACAGCTATGCCAACGTTCACCGCGGGCTGCATACGCTGGCGAATGAGACGACGCAGGCCTATGAAAGCGCGCGAGAGGCCGCGCGGCTGCTGCTGAATGCGGCGTCGACGGAAGAGATTGTCTTCACCAAGGGCGGCACCGAGGCTATCAACATCGTTGCCGCCGGAATCGGCGCCACCATCCAGCCCGGCGACGAGATCGTGCTCTCGGTGATGGAGCATCACTCCAACATCGTGCCGTGGCATTTCCTGCGCGAGCGCAAGGGCGCCGTGCTGAAATGGGTCGAGGTCCTGCCGGATGGGTCCCTAGACCTGCGCAGCCTCGAACAGCAGTTGTCGAAGAAGACGAAGCTTCTTGCGCTGACGCATATGTCCAACGTGCTCGGCACGGTGCCGGATGTGAAAAGCGCGATCCACATGGCGCATGCAGCTGGCGCGGACGTGCTGCTCGATGGGTGCCAGGCGGTTGTAAACGTCAAAGTCGACGTTCGCGCGCTCGACGCCGACTACTATGCCTTCACCGGCCACAAGCTGTACGGCCCCACCGGGGTCGGCGTGCTCTACGGCAAGCGCGCCAGGCTGGATGCCCTCCCGCCGTTCGAGGGCGGGGGCGAGATGATCGAGACCGTCTCGCGCGACCGGATCACCTACAACTCTCCACCGCATCGCTTTGAGGCGGGCACCCCGCCGATTGTCGAGGCCATCGGGCTGGGCGCCGCCATTGGCTGGCTGCAATCCCAGGACCGGCATGCGATCCACCTGCACAAGCAGGCGCTGATGGCACGGGCGACCGAAGCCCTGCGGGGCATTAACGGTCTGACGATCCATGGGACGGCTAAGGGGAAGGGGCCCGTACTGGCCTTTTCCATCCGGGGCGCGCACCCGCATGATATTGCGCAAATTCTGGACCGCCACGGCGTGGCGATTCGCGCCGGCCATCATTGCGCCCAGCCTTTGATGTCCCATTTAGGGGTTAGTGCTACAGCCCGGGCAAGCTTTGCCCTCTATAATACGGCCGAAGAAATCGACGTATTCGTGGAGGCGCTTTCCAAGGCCCGGAAGATGCTGTCATAGAGTGCGTAATGGCTGACGACCTGAAGCATCAGATGCCGGCTACCATCGCTCCTGAAGAGGGCGAGGCGAAGCCGTCCGCTATTCCGCAGGACGAGTTGGACACTATTACGGACAACCTGATCCAGGAACTCAAGAAGGTCTACGACCCGGAAATCCCGGTCGACATCTATGAGCTCGGCCTGATCTACAAGGTAGACATCGACGACGACCGGCATGTTGACATAGAGATGACGCTGACGGCCCCTGCGTGCCCCGTGGCGGGTGAGATGCCGGGCTGGGTGGAGGACGCCGCCCGCAAGGTGGAAGGCGTGAGGTCGGCCAAGGCGACCGTTGTGTTCGATCCGCCATGGGACCCGTCGCGGATGAGCGACGAAGCCCGTCTAGCCCTCAACATGTTGTAAGCCGCCGACAGGATATCCATTTTAGCCGCATGGCCAGACGTCCCCGCCCCAAGGTTGTGACCCTCACCGACGCCGCGGCGGAGCAGGTAAGCGAGCTCATGGCCGAAAAGGGGGCGGGCCTCCTGCGTGTTGGCGTCAAGAACGCCGGCTGCGCGGGCATGGAATACACGATGAGCTGTGCCGACGCGGCGGACCCGATGGATGAGCGGGTGGACGATAATGGGGTTTCGATCGTCATCGACGCCAAGGCTGTGCTGTTCCTGCTGGGCTCGGTGATCGATTATGAAGTCACGCCGATGCATTCGAAGTTCACCTTCTCGAACCCCAACCAGACCGACGCGTGCGGCTGCGGCGAGAGCGTGACGATCGTGCCGGCGCACGCCGAGTAATCGCCGCCACTGGCGCTCTGCTCCGTTGTGCGCAAAATGGCGTCATGGCGCTATCCCGCGGATTCCCAGACTATGTGCTCGAACTGATTGCCGGGTTCGGCAAGGTCGAGGTCAAGCGTATGTTCGGCGGCGCTATGCTGTCGCGCGGCGGGGTCGGCTTCGCGATCCTGGATGACGACACCTTCTTTCTGAAGGCGGATGCCGCGCTCGGCGCCGAAATGAAGGAGCGGGGTTGCCAGCCGTGGTCCTATTCCGTGAAGAAGGACGGCACGGTGCGCGACATCGCTTATTGGAGCCTGCCGGACGCCGCCGCGGACGATCCGGACGAAGCCGTCGTGCTGGTGCGCCGTTCTTTCGCCATTGCCGCAAAGGCGGCGAAAGGCGAACAGGCGACGAAAGTCGCAAAAATGCCGGCCAAGAAGGCGGCCAGGCCGAAAGCCAAGAAATGAGCGGCCGCTAGGCCGCGTTGGGCGTCGATACGGGCGGCATCTGCGTTTCAAGCGTCACGCGATTGCGGCCGTTGCGTTTGGACATATAGAGGCATTCGTCCGCGCGTGTGATGAACTGGCCGGCCGATTCGCCCGGCATGTATAGTGCTGCGCCGAATGACACCGTGATGGCGCCGATGGTTTCGTTGGTGGAGCGGCGTACGAGGCGCTTGGCTTCGATGGCGCCGCGGATCTGGTCGGCGATCCGGCCGGCGTCCTTGAGTGATGTGCGGGGCATGACGACAGCGAACTCTTCGCCGCCATAGCGGGCGACAAGGTGATCGGGCAGAGCAAACTTGGTGAGGGCGGAAGCCACGAAGCGGATGACCTGGTCCCCCGTCTGGTGACCCCAGGTTTCATTGAACGACTTGAAGTGGTCGATGTCGCAAAGCAGCAGGGACAACTCACTGCGGTCTCTGTCGGCCTCTTCCTTGCGCAGGCGTAGGGTTTCGTCGAACAGCTTGCGGTTGGCGATGCCGGTCAGCGCATCCGTCAGAGCTTCCGCGCGGGCCTGGCGAAGCGATGTACGCAGTTTCTCCATCTCTTGGGACGACTGCGCTAGCTTATAGGACAGGCTGTTGTTCTGCTTCGACATCTCCGTCGTGGCCGATGCAAGCACATTGATCAGCCGCTTCAGCGCATCGCCATCGATCGTCGAATTTTGCAGCGAGTCAACGGCCACATTTAGGGTTGCGCCGTAACGTTCCGTCGTTGCGCCGGCCTTCTTGAGGGCGTCGAGCGCGTCAGCGATCTCGTGGGCGATCCGCGAGCCCGTCTCCATCACCTGCGTCGACAAGTGCGTGGTGGAGAAGAAACGCTCGTAGAGCTGCTCCATGTCGTCCGACGTAAGCGGCTTGCCGGATGCCATCAGCTTGTCAAGCGCCGCGCGGAGATCGGGCGAGGAGTGCGCGAAGTAGGTGAGCCAGACTTCGTAATTTTGGGGGCTGACGGGCAGAAGCTGGCGGCCCATCTCATCCACCGTCCGGTGACCGAGCGCCTGACCTTCCGGCCCAAGCAGATGGCTGTTCAGCATTACGATCACGTCCCTCGAGACCGGACTGCGTTCGCAGCCGCCAGTTTCAGGGTCAATTAATGAATATAAGCCGTTACGGATTGGCTAAAATCGGCAAGCGTTCTTAAGAATATGCTTACCGTAAAGCGCTGATTTGTTAGGCATCTTCGCGCTTTCCGAGTGTTCTCAGGAGAAAGGCGGGGACGTGGTCGCCCATTCCCTTGAACTTTTCGTCGCCGCCTTGCGGGTCGCCGGGTGAGAGTTCACCGCGGCGATTCCGTGCGCCACGATCCTTGGTGTCCTTGCCTTCGCGCGGCTCGTCTCGGCCACGGTTGCGATCGCGATTACGTCCGCCACGGTTACGCTCGCGGCCCTGGCGGCGTGGTTGCTCGTCGCGGGACTCGCGGGCGGGCGCTTCCGCCTCGATGACAGCCGCGATTTCCGGCTCAAAATCCTCGACCTGCGGCGGGAGGAATTCGAGAGCTGGACTGGCAGCTGCCGGCTCGACCGGGCGCCCACCGTGGCGTTCGCCGCCACGGCCGCGCCCACGACCGCCACGGCCCTTTTCGAACCGGTCCCGTCCGGGAGCAGGACCCCGGCTGCGGGCCTCGCCGACAGCTTCGTCCAGACCTTCGGGAACGTAGGTCTCGACATCACGGCCAATGCGTTTGAGCACGGCTTCCCACAGGCGCGCATCACCCGGTGAGACGATGGTGAAGCTCTCGCCCAGTCGCCCAGCGCGACCGGTGCGGCCAATACGGTGGACATAGTCGTCCGAGTTCGGCGGCGGAGCGTAGTTGAACACCTGGCTGACTTCGGGAATGTCGAGGCCACGCGCGGCCACGTCGGAAGCGACCAGAAGTTTGAGTTCCTTGTTGCGGAAACGGTCAAGCGTCGCAGTGCGCTGGCTCTGCGGGAGGTCGCCATGGATCGGCGCAGCGTCGAAACCGTGGCTGGCCAGCGATTTGGCGACGATGTCGACTTCCGTCTTGCGGTTGCAGAAGACAATGCCCTGATCGGTCGACTTCGTCTTGATGATCGTGCGCAGCACCGCGCGCTTCACCGTGTCCTCGTTGGACGGGCAGTGCGTAACGTATTGCGTGATGGTCGTCGCAGCAGTTGCGGGTTTGGAAACTTCGATCCGTACCGGGTCTTTCTGGAACTGTTTGGCCAGCCGGGTGATCTCTGGCGGCATGGTGGCGGAGAACAGAAGCGTCTGGCGCGTCTTGGGCAGCAGGCTGCAGATCTTCTCGATGTCGGGGATGAACCCCATGTCGAGCATGCGATCGGCTTCGTCGATGACGAGCATCTGCACGCCGGTCATCAGCAGGCCGCCGCGCCCGAAATGATCCATAAGGCGACCGGGCGTGGCAATCAGCACATCGGCGCCGGCGTTGAGCTTTTTCTCCTGGTCGCCGAACGAGACGCCGCCGATCAGCAGCGCCATGTTCAGCTTGTAGCCCGCGCCATATTTCTCGAATTGTTCAGCCACCTGGGCGGCGAGTTCGCGGGTAGGTTCGAGGATCAGCGAGCGCGGCATGCGCGCCTTGGCGCGGCCCTGGCCGAGCTTGTGGATCATGGGAAGGACGAAGGCGGCCGTCTTGCCTGTGCCGGTCTGCGCAATGCCGGTGATGTCCCGTCCGCCGAGCACGGCGGGGATGCCCTGTTCCTGGATCGGGGTGGGCGTCGTGTATCCGGCGCCCTTTACGGCGGCCAGAATTCGCGGGTCGAGGCTCAGCTCGTCAAACGTCATCAGGTTGTCTTTACAGGCTCGATCGGCCAGGCCGCGAGCGGAAACACGGGCTTTACGGGAACTGGCGGAGCAATAGGCCCCCGAGCGCCTTAGTCAATCCCGCAGCCTGTCACGGAGCATATAGGTCGATTCTACGACGGTTACGTGAGCAGGCATCAAACAGGCGCCTGCCAGAGTGTCGCCCGGAGCCCAGTTGTTCGCATGCCTAGTCAGCGCCTAGACATCCAGCTCCTCCACGAACTTGGCGTTGTCCTGAATATACTTGAAGCGGAGTTCCGGCTTCTTGCCCATCAGGGTCTCCACCAGTTCCTCAATCGCCTTGGGCGACTTTGGAAGCTGCACACGCGCGAGCGTGCGCGTGGCGGGGTTCATCGTTGTGTCCTTCAGCTGAGCCGGCATCATCTCGCCCAGGCCCTTGAAGCGGCCGATATCAGGGTTCTTGCCCTTGAACTCGGTCTTGAGCAGCTGCTCCTTGTGCGCATCGTCGCGGGCGTAGACCGACTTGCCACCATGGCTGATGCGATAGAGCGGTGGGAGGGCGAGGTAGAGGCGGCCGGCGTCGATCATGCCGGGTGTTTGCCGATAGAAGAAGGTGATCAGCAGCGCCGCGATGTGCGCCCCGTCCACGTCGGCGTCGGTCATGATAATGATGCGTTCGTAGCGCAGATCCTCGACCCGGAATCTGTGTCCTAGATTGGCGCCGAGCGCCGTTGCGAGGTCGCTGAGTTCCTTGTTGCCCGACAGCTTCTCGTCGCCCGCGCTGGCGACGTTGAGGATCTTGCCGCGCAGCGGCAGCACGGCCTGCGTCTCGCGATTGCGCGCCTGCTTGGCCGAACCGCCGGCGGAGTCGCCTTCGACGATGAAGAGTTCAGTGCCGATGGCCGATCCGTTCGAGCAATCCGCCAACTTGCCGGGCAGGCGCAGCTTGCGCGTCGCGGACTGGCGCGCGACTTCCTTGTCCTTGCGCTTGCGCATCCGGTCTTCGGCCTGGCCGATCGCCCAATCGAGCAGCCGGTTGGCATCCTTCGGTGAGGCCGTAAGCCAGTGATCGAACCGATCGCGCATCGCATTTTCGGTGATGCGGAAAGCGTCGGTGGTGGAGAGCTTCTCCTTGGTCTGACCGACGAATTCCGGGTTGCGGATGAAGACAGACAAGAGCGCGCCTGCGGTATCGAGCACGTCATCGGCGGTGATGATGCCTGTTTTCTTGTTGCCAACCATCTCGCCATAGGCGCGCAGGCCCTTGGTAAGGGCGGAGCGCATGCCGGCCTCGTGCGTGCCACCTTCAGGTGTCGGAATAGTGTTGCAGTAGGAGCGGGAGAAGCCATCCGCCTCACCAAAGCCATTGGCGCTCCAGAGCACCGCCCACTCGACGGCGCCGCCGCCATTGACCTCGACCCGGCCGGTGAATGTCTCGGGCAGCACCAACGTGGCGCCCTCAGATTCCAGCTTCATCATGTCGGCGAGGCCGTTGGGATAGTGAAGAGTCGCCTGGGCAGGAGTCTTGTCGTCGTCCTTCAGCAGCTTCGGATCGCAGCTCCAGCGGATTTCCGCGGCGCGTGAGAGATAAGCCTTCGAGCGCGCCATCCCGAACAGGCGCGAGGGACGGAAGTGCAGCTTGTCGCCGAAGATCTGCGGATCGGGATGGAAACGGATCTGCGTGCCGCGCCGGTTGGGCGCGGCGCCGACAGTTTGGAGTTTCGAGGTGGGGTTGCCGCGCGAATAGGTCTGTCGGTAGAGCGTGCGGTCGATGGCGATCTCCACTTCGACCAGATCGGACAGAGCGTTGACCACGGAGATGCCGACACCGTGCAGGCCGCCCGCCGTCTCGTAAGCCTTGTTCGAGAATTTCCCGCCCGAGTGCAGCATCGTCATGATGACTTCGAGGGCGGTCTTGTTCTTGAATTTCGGGTGGATGCCGATGGGGATGCCGCGGCCATCATCGCGTACGCAGACGAAGCCGTCGGTGCCGAGCGTCACGTCGATCTTCGAGGCGTGGCCAGCGACGGCTTCGTCGATGGCATTGTCGAGCACCTCGGCAAAGAGGTGGTGATAGGCGCGCTCGTCCGTGCCGCCGATATACATGCCCGGGCGCTTGCGGACCGGCTCCAGCCCCTCGAGAACTTCGATGTCCTTGGCCGAATAGCCCGATGAGTCGGATTTCCCGCCATCGAACAGCTTCGCCTGATTGTTCTTCGCCATGGTTTTCCTGAAGACCGAATCAACGCCGGAATCTTGAGCCCGGAGATAGCCCGAAGCTGCCGCAGGGGACAATTCCGGTCGTTAAGAAAGCCTTGTAGTGCAGGCCCCCAACGGCCTCAAAGCGCTTCGCGCGGCCGTTGATCCACAGGTGATGGGCGCCGAATGGCGCCTATCCGCCGCGGTGCGCCCGTCCAAACCAGCCTAGAAGATGCCGAGGAATTTCTGCGGCTTCAGCGCTTCGCAGCTGCTGATCTGGTTTTCGTACCGGGCTGCCTGCGAGGCGACGCGGTTGGCGGTATCCACCAACCAACTTTTCCCCTTCCAGGCACCCTTCAGATAGCCGTTAGCTCCCTCGTGATAGGCGAGGTAGTGGGCCTTGTAGTCGTACTGGCCGAGGCCAGTGCGCTTGCCTGTGGTGTTGTAGTACCAGCCGATGAAATCGGAGGAGTCGCGGAAGTCCTGGCGGTTCGCCATTCCGCGACCGGTCTCACGCTTGTACATGTCCCATGTGGTATCGAGCGCTTGGCTATAGCCGGCCGCAGAGGACAGGCGCTCGCCTTCGAACAACCCGAACCAAGTGCGATCCCCGCGGGGGGCGAGAGCGCGGGAGTCAAAGCTGCTTTCCTGCTTCATCACCGCAAGCTGGAAACCCATCGGAGCGCCCCACTTGCGGGCGGTCTCGCGCATGGCGTCATGCCAGGGGCGGTTCTCCTTGAGTAGCAGGCACGCGTCCGCTATCGCCGCATGCGAAGGCTGCGGCGCGCTAGCGCAGGCGCTTGCTGCAAGCGCGGCGACGAGAGTGACGAAAAGCTTCAGGCCCATGAGCGCACTCTAACCGATCGCGGTTAAAGGCGCTTCAACCCAACGCACTAACTATGCCTAGTTCGTTTCCGAAAGCTCAAGGAGTGCGGCGTCGAGCGCCGCAACGGACGAGTCTGCCTCGGAAGGCCGGTCATTGGCGTAAGCGGAGAAAATCAGCGTCTTTCCGCTCTTGGTCTGCATGAAGCCGGACAGGGCGTTGACGCCGGTCAGCGTGCCGGTCTTGGCGAAGATGCGGCCTTCGAGGCGCGTCGCGACGAAGCGCCGCCGCAGCGTGCCATCCACACCACCAATGGGCAATGTCGCGCGGAAGGCCTCGCCCCAGTCCTGCTGCGACGTCCAGCGCAGGAAGTTGGCGACCATTCGCGGCGTTACGCGATTGTAGACCGACATGCCCGAGCCATCCGAGAAATCCCACGCTGCCCGGTCGGCGCCCGCCGTTTCCAGCATCTTATAAACGATGGCGAGCCCATCCTCGATAGACCCGCCGCCTTCGATCAGGCCGAGCCGGCGCAGCAGCAGCTCGGCATGCAGATTCTGACTCTGCTTCATGAGAAACGTCACGTCCTCGGCCAGTGGACTAGGCAGCAGGCGCGCGATCTCGAATCCTTCTTTGCGAGGCGAAGGGGGCGAGGCGCCTTTTCTCAGCTCAGGGTCATCCGTCAGTTGCACCGGGCGGCGCCATGTCTGCACCGATCCGTCCACGACGACGCCTCGCTTCTGGAGCAGATGTCTGAACCGCCATGCCGCCGCGTTCGCCGGACTGGTCACAGCCACAGGCACAGTCTGCTGCACCGCCCCGACCTTCACTTGGCCATAGACATGCACTATGGGTGAATCTGGCAAGCGCTCAACACCGAACACGGCGTCAACGCCTTTGACGGAGGCGATCGTTACGATGTCGTTGCGCACATCGCGGGGATACCCTTCCGCGACCATGTCGCCCTCGCGCCATGTCACACTGGCTGGCTGTCCGGCCTCGGCGGCCGGCGTGATGACCAGCGCGATCTCGTTATTGTTGACCGTCAGCGCGGACGTCGCTGCGCCCGATCGCGTCGCGAGATCCTCCCAGCTCCAGCCCATCGGCCAGGGTTGGTCCGGATAGAGCGTGTCGTCCCCGATAAGGTCGTTGATGCGCTTGATGCCGCTCGCCGCCACCGTGTCTGCAAGGTCAGCCAGGCAATCGCGCTCGCAGTCTTCTGCATCAATCAGCATGGCGTCGCCGCCGCCAACCAGCACGAGATCGGGCGGGCCATGCTCGCGCGGCTTCAAGCGGATCGAGGTCCCCATAGACGGATCGGGCGAAGTCATACTGCCGAGCCGATGGAACGCCGCGGCCGTCGTGAAGAGCTTGGTATTGGATGCGGGCACGAACCGCTCATCCGGCCGGATCGCGACCAACTCGTCGCCCTCCATCGTCATGACGACAAGGCCCCACCGCGTCCCTTCGAGCGCCAGCGGATGCAGGGCGTCGCGAGCGCTTTCGGCCAGCGTGCCGCAGGCGGCCAGCGCGATCGCCACCAACAAGGTCAACAGAATCCGCATCCGTCCCATTCTAGCGTCGGCTAATGGACATGGCGATGTCATGTGCATCGGCTAATCATGTCGCCATGACCTACCTCGACCGCCGCCGCCTTCTCGCCCTCGGCGCCGCCGCCCTGACCCTCCCGCCCAGCATTGGGCGGGCCTGGGCCATCGACGCGAAGGTCAAAACCGGCACGATCGAAGATGTCGATCATGTCGTGATCCTGATGCAGGAAAACCGGTCATTTGATCACTATTTCGGGACTATGAACGGCGTGCGCGGGTTTGGCGACCGCTTCCCCATCCCGCTGCCCGGCGGGCGCACGGTCTGGAGCCAGAACCACACTAAGGCTGCTCCCCCGGTCATCGCCCCGTTTCCGCTGAACACGACGCAGAGTTTCCCCCACATGCGTGTGGAAGGAACGCCCCACAGCTGGGCCGACGCTCAGTACGCTTGGGACAATGGTCGGATGACCAACTGGCCGGACGAGAAGCATCCCCACGCCATGGGCCATTACGAGCAGGCGGATATTCCTTTCCAATGGGCTCTCGCCAACGCCTTCACGCTCTGCGACGCTTATCACTGCTCAACCCAGACCGGCACGAACACCAACCGCCTGTTCCTTTGGTCCGGCACGAACGATTCCACCGGCAAGTTCGGCGGCCCCTCGATCTCCAACTCGCACGACACGCTGCCGGAGAAGGGCGGCGCCAAAGAGCCCTATACCTGGACGACCTATGCGGAGCGCCTCGAAGCCGCCGGCGTGAGCTGGAAAATCTATGAGGACATGGTCGATAATTTCGGCGACAACCCGCTCGTCGGCTTCCAGAGCTTCCGCGACAGCATAGCCACAAGGCCCGGCAGCAATCCCGCCCTCGCCGAGAACGGCCATTCGACCCAACACCTCGACGTACTCCGCGCAGATGTGATGTCTGGCGCACTCCCGAAAGTCTCGTGGATCATCGCGCCGTCGAAGGATTCCGAACACCCCGGCCCGTCCAGTCCAGCGCAAGGCGCGGACTACGCCGCCCGTGTCCTCGATTGCCTGACCGCCAATGCCGACGTTTGGGCGCGCACGGTCTTCCTGATCAACTACGACGAGAACGATGGCTTCTTCGACCATGCTCCGCCCCCGTCTCCGCCGAGCCGCGATGCAAGCGGAAAAATGCACGGCGGCTCCACCGTGGATGTGACAGGCGAATATCATCTTGTCCGCAACCCGATCGAGAAGGACGCCGATCGCGACAACCTGATGGGCCGGCCCTATGGTCTCGGTCCGCGCGTGCCGTTGTTCGTCGTGTCGCCCTTCGCGCGTGGCGGCTGGGTTAACTCCGAAGTCTTCGATCACACATCTGTGATCCGTTTCCTCGAGAAACGCTTCGGCGTAATGGAGCCGAACATCTCGCCGTGGCGCCGGGCGGTGTGCGGCGACCTCACCAGCTGTTTAGACTTCACGGCGCCCAACGCCGCCATCGCGCGGCTCCCCGGCACAGCCGAAACCGCAATCCGCGCCGGCGCCCTCCCGGCCACAACCACGCCGCCGACGCCCGGCTTGCCGGCAGCGCCGTCGCAGGCCAGCGGCCTGCGACGGTCGCGTCCGCTGGGGTATGCGTTGAACGTTGATCTCGTGAGCGAGTCGGCGCCGCAGCTCAAATTCCGAAACACCGGCGACCTCGGCGCCGTGTTCCACGTCTACGATTGCCTCCGGCTCAACCAGCCGCCACGTCGCTATACGGTGACGCCACACCGCGATCTCGAAGAAAATCTGCCGCAGGGTCCCTACGATCTATTCGTGCTCGGCCCCAACGGTTTCCACCGGCGATTCAGCGGCGGGGCAGAGCAGGGCGCCCTATCGCTACGCTTTCGCGCCCTAGGCCAGAAGTTCAGTCTGGCGATCACGAACAGCGCTGCCGCCGCGTGCAACATTGTCGTTACGCCAAACGCATATGCCGGCAAGCTCGCGCCCTGGTCGGCCACGATCCCCGCGAAGGGGAGCGCCAACCATATATGGGAAATCTCGGCGACGAACGGCTGGTACGACCTCAGCATGACGTCGCCCGCCATTCTAGGTTATCTGCGCCGGCTGGCGGGGCGCATTGACTACGGACAGCCGACGACCAGTGATCCAGAAATGGGCGCGGCTGTGATGGCTTGGACATGACCTTTTCCACAGCGGGGAGCTATCGTGACAGGTGGGTTTCCTGGGTGAAGGATCCCGTGCTGGAAGCTCACGCCCTGACATTCGACCGCACGCCGGCCGGGATCATTACCGCGCCGCAGGGTCACGTCCGCGTATGCGCTTGGCACATGGATTTTGACGAGCGGCCGACCTGCTATCTTGACGTGGTCTCGGTCGATGAGGCGCGCTGGCTTTGTGAAAACCTCGGCAGGGCCTGCGGATGGAATGTCGATTTCGCCACTGCACATGATGGAGCTGGCGCCACGCTCATCGCGCGCCCCTACTGACAAAAGAGAACGGCGCCGGATTGCTCCAACGCCGCTTCCTTGCCCCCCGGCAATCCCGGCGGCGAACCGCCGGGGATGAAGTTCTTAGTACTTGTAGTACATGTCGAATTCGACCGGGTGCGGATGGGTTTCCATGCGCAGCACGTCTTCCATCTTCAGGTCGATGTAGGCGTCGATGAAATCGTCGTCCATCACGCCGCCAGCCTTGAGGAAGTCACGGTCGGAATCGAGATTCTCGAGCGCCTGGCGGAGCGAGCCGCAGACGGTTGGGATGTTCTTGAGCTCTTCCGGCGGCAGCGAGTAGAGGTCCTTGTCCATCGAAGGACCCGGATCGATTTTCTTCGCGATGCCGTCGAGACCGGCCATCATGAGGGCGGTGAAGGTGAGGTACGGGTTCGAAGCCGGATCCGGGAAACGGACCTCGATACGCTTGCCTTTCGGGTTCGGGGTCCATGGAATACGGACCGAGGCCGAGCGGTTGCGGGCCGAGTACGCGAGTAGAACGGGGGCTTCGTAGCCGGGCACGAGGCGCTTGTAGGAATTGGTCGTCGCGTTCGAGAATGCGTTGATCGACTTGGCGTGCTTGATAATGCCGCCGATGTACCACAGGCAAGTCTGCGACAGTTCGGCATACTTGTCGCCGGCGAACAGCGGCTGGCCGTCTTTCCAGATCGACTGGTGAACGTGCATGCCCGAACCGTTGTCCTTGTAATACGGCTTCGGCATGAACGTGGCGGTCTTGCCATACGAGTGCGCGACGTTGTGCACGACGTATTTGTAAAGCTGCATGTTGTCGGCCATCTGGACCAGCGTGTTGAAACGCATGCCCAGCTCGTGCTGCGCGGGAGCAACCTCGTGGTGGTGTTTCTCCGGCTGGAGGCCGAGTTCGCCCATCAGCGTCAGCATTTCAGAGCGCATGTCCTGAAGGCTGTCGACTGGCGGGACGGGGAAGTAGCCGCCCTTCGGACCCGGACGGTGGCCCATGTTGCCGCCCTCATATGACTTGCCGGTGTTGTACGGCAGTTCGCGGTCGTCGAACGAGTAGCCGGTGTTGTTCGGATCCGTGTTCCACTTCACGTCGTCGAACACGAAAAACTCAGCCTCGGGACCGAAATAGGCGGTGTCGCCGAAGCCGCCCGACTTCAGATACATCTCGGCCTTCTTCGCCATCATGCGCGGGTCGCGATTGTACGCACTGTTGTCGTTAGGGTTCAGGATGTCGCACATGATCGCGAGCGTCGTGTTCTGGAAGAACGGGTCGATGCGCGCGGAGGAGGGGTCCGGCATCAGAAGCATGTCGGACTCGTTGATCGCCTTCCAGCCGGCGATGGATGAGCCGTCGAACATCGTACCGTCAACGAACAGGTCCTTGTCGACCATCGAAAGGTCGAACGTGACGTGCTGCAGCTTCCCGCGAATGTCGGTAAAGCGCAGGTCGACGTACTGCACGTCTTTTTCTTTAATAGTCTTGAAAATTGCGTCGGACACTTAGTGTCTCCCTCCGTTTCACCCCAGGTCCCGGCGGACCCGATCAAAAATTCCGTAGTTCAGATAGCCTGGTCGCCCGTCTCGCCTGTGCGGATGCGGATGACTTCAGAGATCTCAGAGACGAATATCTTCCCGTCGCCGATCTTGCCAGTGTGCGCCGCCTTCGTGATCGCACCGAGCGCGGCTTCGAGTTGCGTGTCTGACACGACGACCTCGATCTTTAGCTTCGGCAGGAAGTCGACAATGTACTCAGCCCCGCGATAAAGCTCAGTATGGCCACGCTGACGGCCAAAGCCTTTGGCTTCGAGCACGGTCATGCCCTGCAAGCCGACTGCGTGAAGGGCTTCCTTCACTTCATCCAGTTTGAACGGCTTGATGATCGCCTCGATTTTCTTCATCGCGGTGTTCCTGATAGGCGCCGTCACGGCGTCGGGCAGCGCCAGCTTCCATGCACGATGAATCTGCGCCTGAGATAGGGCGGGCGCCTGAACATCGTGCGTCGAGGCGAGGGGAGCCCAAATATTGCTCATTGGCGCCAATAATTTAGGCGTCACGGTTCCACGTTATCCACAGGCCACGGCTAGGCAATCCATGCTAGAAGCCGAAAACGCAGCAACCACGGGCGTTTCTACCTATGATCTACCTCGTCAGACATGGCGAACCGGCGGCCAATTGGGGCGCTCATCCGAACCCCAGCCTGACAGAACTCGGGGTGCGGCAGGCCTGCGCAACTGCAGAGGCTCTCGCAAAAGCGGGCGCCAAACGAGCCATAACCTCGCCGCTTGCGCGCAGTCGGGAGACAGCTGCGCGATTCGAGAAGCTGATGGAGACCCACGCTCGCATAGAAACGCGTGTCGGGGAGATCATTACACCCAAGGATGTGGAAGACCGCTCGGCCTGGCTGAAGAGCATTGTGGCCGTGAACTGGACGGATACAGATGATAGGCTGCAAAACTGGCGTCGCGATGTTATCGCCGCCCTGGAAACGCTGCCGGACGAAACAGCTGTCTTCTGCCATTTCATGGCGATCAATGCGATCGTCGGCATGCTGACGAATGATGATCGTGTCGTCGTGTTCAAGCCTGATCACGCATCGATAACGAAGGTTGAGCGTCGCGACGGCAGACTCGTCATCATCGAACGCGGGGCGGAAGCTGCAACGATCGTAACATGACATGACCTACGCCATCCTCACTTGCAATGAAGTCCGGGCCGCCGAACAGCGCGCCGTCGAGGGCGGCATCTCGCTGTGGGCGTTGATGCAGAAAGCCGGGCAGGCGTGTGCCGACGTGCTGCATGCCGAATTCCCCGAAGGTCGCGTCGTCGTGCTCGCAGGCCCCGGCAACAATGGCGGCGATGCGTTCGTGGCGGCGCAGCGCCTGCGAGACCTTGGCCGCAATGTCTGGCTTTACGATATGTCCCCCACGAGCGAGCGCACGCTCGAAGGGCAGAATGCGCTCAACGCGCTGACCGGCGCACGGCAACCTCTTGAAGACTTGCGCCTCCAACGCGACGACATAGTACTCGATGGCGTCTTTGGTGCCGGCCTCTCGCGTCCGTTGGCGGGCGAGGCTGCCTTCGCGGCCGAGCAGGTCAACGCGTCGGGCGCCAAGGTCGTCGCCATCGATTTACCCTCCGGCGTCAATGGCGACAGCGGCGCCATTCCCGGCCCGGCCATTCGCGCGGATGTAACCGTCACGTTCTGCGCGAAGAAGCCAGCACACGTCCTGCAACCCGCCGCCTCGCTGTGTGGCGAAGTCATCCCGGCCGAAATCGGTTTTGGCAAATTCGTGGACGACATAGGCGGCGGCAGGACGAGCGAAAACGCCCCCGCGCTGTGGGCTCGGACCCTGCGCTGGCCCGAATCCGCATCGCACAAACACCGGCGCGGCCGTCTCGCTGTCGTGTCTGGCGGCCTCGCCAACACCGGTGCCGCGCGCCTGACCGCACAGGCGGGTCTGCGTAGCGGTGCCGGACTTGTGACGCTGCTATGCCCACCCAGCGCGCTGACGGTTGTCGCCTCATCCGTAACGGCGGTAATGACCTCCAGCTTTGCAAGCGCCAATGATCTGATCGCGCAGACGGGCAAATCCTCCGCCGTCGTCATCGGCCCCGCAGCTGGCGTCACCGACGCCACGCATGCGAATGTCGAAGCGCTGGCAAGAGCAGGGCGCAGCCTAGTCCTTGACGCCGATGCGCTGACTGTCTTCGCCGGTCAGGCCGATCAGCTCCGCGCGATGCTCTCGGCCCCGGCCATTCTGACGCCGCACACAGGCGAGTTCGAACGCCTGTTCCCGGGCCTACTCGCAAATCATCCAAGCCGGATCGACGCGGTCCGGCGCGCGGCGCAGCAGACCAACACGGTTGTGCTCCTGAAAGGCGCCGACACCGTCATCGCCGCGCCCGACGGCCGCGCAGTGATCAACACCCACGCCACGCCCTTCCTCGCCACAGCGGGCTCCGGCGATGTCCTCGCCGGCGTGACCGGCGGACTTCTAGCTCAGGGCCTCTCGCCCTTCGACGCCGCCTGCGCCGCTGTCTGGATCCACGGCGACGCCGGCCTCCGCGCCGGCCCCGGCCTCACCGCGGAAGATCTCGACCAGACGCTCCGTCAGACCCTGCGGGCGCTTTACGTCGACCGCTAACCCGCACTATGTGTGCGCCGGCTGCATGCGGGTGTGGCGGAACTGGTAGACGCACTGGATTTAGGTTCCAGCGGGGCAACCCGTGGGGGTTCGAGTCCCTCCACCCGCACCACATAGTGAACCCGGGGAGCGGAAGGCGTGATTGCCCGCCCGGCGACCCCACTGTACCGTATAGTCTCCGTGTTCAAAGCTCTTGTGGGGACTAGCATGTCGCGCACCTTGAAACTGGCGCCGTTGGCCATCGCTCTCGCCTTCACCTTCGCGTCACCCGCTGGCGCGCAAACGACGAAACCCCTGTCAGGCGACGATTACGCCGAAATCCTGCAGCTCTATTTCAAGTATCCCATCGCGCTGGATAACCGCGACGCTGAAGGTTATGCGAACCTGTTCACCGAAGATGGCGTATTCAACACCAATGTTGGCCGCAAGGCGCTGCTAGAATTTGTGAATTCTCGCCCCAAGGCAAGCCTGCGGCACGCGCCCCTGACGCCGATGATCACCGCCACGCCCGAAGGGGCAAGCGGCACGGTCATGAACCTGTTCGTGGACGCAGCTACGACGCCGCCCGCCATCACCCGGGTCATCCAGTATACTGACACTCTGGTGAAGACGGCTCAAGGCTGGCGCTTCAAGAAGCGGACGACAGGCACCGCCAACGTCGCCGCGCCCCCGCCAACGGCCCCGAACTAGCGTCAAAAGTCACACATCAGTCCCGCTGGCCCGCCCGACACGCTGGTTGAGCGACCTACGTCTGACCTTTACCATCAAGGCTCTACGATCCGGCCGCCAAAGCCCTGAATTGAACGGAAACCTCGCGTAGACAGGCCGTTCCTGCGTGTGTAAGAAACCCGCCTCTTCCCGCCCGGCACACGCCGCTGGCGGGGCCAACCATTCAGTACATCTGGGGTTCACTGATGAACGTCACAGAGACGAAATCGGAAGGTCTTTCGCGGGAGTTCCGCGTGTCCATCCCCAAAGGCGAACTCGCCGCGAAACTCAACGACAAGATCACCGAGATCCAGCCCAAGATGACCCTTAAGGGCTTCCGGCCTGGCAAGGTCCCCGCCGCGCACATCAAGAAGATGTACGGCAAGTCGATCATGGGCGACATCGTCAACGATCTCGTCAACGAAAGCTCAACCAAGGCCTTGGAAGAGAAGGCGATTCGCGCCGCCTCGCGGCCGTCGATCCATCTCGATGTCGCCGCTGACAAGGTTGTCGCCGGCGAGTCTGACCTCGACTATCACATGCAGGTCGAGATCATGCCCGACTTTGAACCGGCCGACGTCAAAGAGCTGTCGCTCGAACGTATGGTCGCTGAGCCGAGCGAGGACGACATCAACGACGCACTGAAGCGCCTCGCCGAAAGCAACAAATCTTACGCCACGAAGGAAGGCAAAGCCGAGAAGGACGACCAGGTTGTGATCGACTTCGTGGGCTCGATCGATGGCGAGAAGTTCGACGGCGGCGCCGCCGAAGACATGCCGCTGGTGCTAGGCTCTGGCCGCTTCATTCCCGGCTTCGAAGACCAGCTTATGGGCGTGGCCGCTGGCGAGGAGGTCGACGTCAACGTGACCTTCCCGGCGAGCTACCAGGTCGAAACACTCAAGGGGAAGCCGGCCCTGTTCGAAGTGAAGGTGAAAGAAGTCAAGGGCCCCAAGGAAACCGATCTCACCGACGAATTCGCCAAATCGCTCGGCCTTGAAGATCTTGAAGCCCTCAAGGGCGCCGTGAAAAACGAGCTGGCCGGCGAACTCAACTCCTTCACCCGCCAACAGGTGAAGCGCGTTCTGCTGGACGCGCTCGATGAGCGTCACGCGTTCGACCTCCCGCCGATGATGGTGAAATCGGAGTTCGACCAGATCTGGGCTCAGTTCGAGCAGGAAAAGAAAGCTGACCGCCTCTCGGAAGAGGACAAAGGCAAGTCCGACGACGATCTGAAAGCCGAGTACCAGAAGATCGCCGCGCGCCGCGTGCGCCTTGGTCTCGTGCTGGCCGAGATCGGTCGCCGCGCCGGCGTGCAGATAACCAATGAGGAACTTTCTCAGGTCCTCCGCCAGGAGGCTTCCCGGTATCCCGGTCAGGAGCGCGAGGTGGTCGACTTCTATCGCCAAAACGCGGGTGCGCTCGCGCAGCTGCAGGCGCCGGTGTATGAGGAGAAGGTGGTCGACTATATCCTCTCCCAGGCGACCGTGACGGACAAGTCCGTCACCCGCGAAGAACTGATGAAGGAAATCGGCGACGAGTAACCGCCGGTTTCGTCGGAATTCTTCACTAAACAGCCGATTTCATGGGTCCGGGGCAGGGGACTTGCGCCGGAGCTGTCGCATTCGGATATTGTTAGTCC
Source organism: Hyphomonadaceae bacterium (assembly GCA_947474455.1). Lineage (GTDB taxonomy): Bacteria > Pseudomonadota > Alphaproteobacteria > Caulobacterales > Hyphomonadaceae > UBA7672. The sequence continues at coordinate 165,457 of CANJIL010000002.1, forward strand.
AACCCGTGATTTGAGTCTCAACGGCCTCTGATGGGCCTGGAGTAGAAGAAACCGCCATGGACGACATGATTACCAAGGCCATGAACCTGGTCCCCATGGTGGTGGAGCAGTCGAGCCGCGGCGAACGCGCCTACGACATCTTTTCCCGCCTTTTGAAGGACCGTATTATCTTTGTGACCGGCGGAATCGAGGACGGCATGGCCAGCCTGATCACCGCCCAGCTTCTCTTTCTTGAGTCGGAAAACCCAAAGAAAGAGATCGCGATCTACATCAATTCCCCGGGAGGCCATGTCCACTCCGGCCTCGCGATCTACGACACCATGCAGTACATCCGCAGCCCGGTTTCCACGGCCTGCATCGGCATGGCGGCTTCGATGGGCGCGCTGCTTCTCGCGGCAGGCGAAAAGGGCATGAGGTTCTCGACGCCCAATTCCCGCATCATGGTCCACCAGCCTTCGGGCGGATTCCGCGGTGTCGCAAGTGACATCGAGCGGCATGCCCTTGATATTCTGTCGGTTAAGAAGCGGTTGAACGAGATCTACGTGAAGCACACGGGCCAGCCCTACGAGACAGTCGAGAAGACCCTGGACCGCGATTCGTTCATGACGGCGTCCGAAGCTCAGGCTTGGGGCATTGTGGACAAAGTCTACGAAAAAAGGGCCGCTCCAGCGGATTGAGCTCGGTTTTCAGCAGTTTATGGCAGGGGAATGCGCAGCCCTTAATCTTGCGGCGCCCCCCTTGCTATGATCGGATGGCCTGACTTGAACCTATCGGAAACGATTGAAATATAGGATTCAAGGCTTGGGCGCGATGGGTTAACACCCATGGGTTAGCACCCTGGGTGTTTTCGAGGTGCCGATGAACAAGAACACTTCCGGCGGCGACAGCAAGAATACGCTGTATTGCTCCTTTTGCGGTAAGTCGCAGCACGAGGTCAAAAAGCTGATCGCGGGCCCGACCGTATTCATCTGCGATGAATGCGTAGAGCTCTGCATGGACATCATCCGCGAGGAGTCGAAGACGGCCCTCGTAAAGTCACGCGATGGCGTCCCCACACCGCGCGAAATCTGCGACGTGCTGGACGATTACGTCATTGGTCAGTCGAAGGCAAAGCGGGTCCTCTCCGTCGCCGTGCACAACCACTACAAGCGGCTCAACCACGCCGCCAAGAATTCAGACGTCGAACTCGCGAAGTCGAACATTCTGCTGATCGGCGCCACCGGCTGTGGCAAGACCCTCCTGGCGCAGACGCTAGCGCGCATCATCGATGTTCCCTTCACGATGGCTGACGCCACGACGCTGACCGAAGCCGGTTACGTCGGCGAAGACGTCGAGAACATCATCCTCAAGCTCCTGCAGGCCTCCGACTACAACGTCGAGCGCGCGCAACGCGGCATCGTTTACATCGACGAGATCGACAAGATCAGTCGCAAGTCCGACAACCCGTCCATTACCCGCGACGTCTCGGGCGAGGGCGTGCAGCAGGCCCTGCTGAAGATCATGGAAGGCACGGTCGCCTCCGTGCCGCCGCAGGGCGGACGCAAGCATCCGCAGCAGGAATTCCTGCAGGTCGACACGACCAACATGCTCTTCATCTGCGGCGGAGCCTTCTCGGGCCTCGACCGGGTTATCTCGGATCGCGGTCGCGGCACGTCGATCGGCTTCGGTGCGAACGTCATCGCTCCGGAAGATCGTCGCACCGGCAAGATTCTCGAGGGCTGCGAGCCGGAAGACCTCGTGAAATTCGGTCTCATCCCCGAATTCATCGGCCGTCTGCCTGTCATCGCCACGTTGGAAGACCTGGATGAGGAAGCCCTTATCCAGATCCTTACCGAGCCGAAGAATGCGCTGCTCAAGCAGTATCAGCGCCTCTTTGAGATGGAGAATGTGACGCTGATCTTCACGGACGATGCGCTCGCGGCCGTCGCCCGCCGCGCCATACAGCGCAAGACGGGTGCCCGTGGCCTCCGCTCGATCATGGAGGGCATCCTGCTTGACACTATGTTCGAGCTACCCAACCTGCGCGGCGTCGAAGAGGTTGCGATCAACGCCGAAGTGGTCGAAGGCCGGGCCCGCCCGCTCTATGTTCATTCTTCCGAAGGCAAGGCCTCGGCAAACGCGTCGTAGCAAGGCATAACTGTGTAGCTGCAATTCCAGCGACAGTTCAGCCGGCGCATGGCATGCGTTGTCTTGATTGTTTGAAAAGCAGCATTGTATCGCGCCGGTAGCGGGCGCTGTCCGTTGGGGCGCTGTCCAAGCGGTAGTTGAGTTTGAGCGCGAAGCTCTTTTTAAAGACGCCTTTGTCGCCCGCATTCCTGATTTCGCCAAACAGTTCCGGGAAGCCAAACCCTTTCGTCACATTTTGATCGACAACTTTCTGGATCCGTCCGCCGCAGAGCGGATGCTTGGCGATTTTCCTTCGCTCTCTGATCCATCGAAGCCAGTGAATGTGTTCGGCGATCCAAACCCCAGGAACGCGGTCGACCAGGTCGCCCAGATCACCGGCGTCCAGCCCGGCGTCGACACGTTCATCCAAGGGCGCGAGTTCCTGCGGGCGGTCGAACAGCTGACCGGCATTCCGGACCTGAAGTATGATCCCTGGTACTTCGACGCGGGCGCACGAGAATTTCAACGGCGCGGCCCTCGATGCGCACTACGAATTCAACATCCACCCGTACACCGGACGCCATCGCCGTCTTAGTGCGATAGTGTGTCTGAACAGGCGCACGGGGACCCCGACTGGGGCGGCTCGATCAATTTCCAGTCGGGCGCGTCGGATCTCGACAAGGGCAGGATCATGTCAGTGTAGCCTCTTTTCAATCGCTGCGTCGTGTTCGACGCGACTGAATCACGCGTACATTGCTTCACCGCCGTGTAGGCGCCCGCCGACGATCCGATGAAGAGCCGGAAGAGCTTCGCCATCTACTTCTACACGCACGCACGGCCGTCTGCGGAAACCGCGCCAAGCCACGGTGCGGTCTACGTGCGACCCGCGCCTCCAAAGGACTTCAAGCCCAACGTGATGGTGACGAAAGAGCTTTACGACGCCAACAAAGATCACCTGAGACGCCCGCACAGCTATCTGCCTCAGCTAGACAAGCGGGTGTACAAATTATCCAACGTCATCGGCCATCTCACACGCTATCTCCCGGAACGGAAGCGAGCCTCGACGCGTCCATGACTGGCCTGGCGATCACATATGACGCCCAAGAGCCGCGCTATCCAGATGGATGGGCGCGCGCATCAGCTGCGACGTCGAAATCACTCCCAAGAGGAGGCGGGGCACGTTGCACGGATATTGCCCCGACGCGTTAGCTGACGGTCGCCAGGTAACTTTGTCGATGCTTGGCGTGACTATGTCGAAGATCGTGAAGCCCGGCGGCTTCCAGATCTACCTTTCAGTCAACTTGTCGCAGAGTCACGTTGCTCTGGAGATCGCCTCTTATGCGCAACGGATGCCCACTGAGCCAGGCGATGTCAGGGAGGTCTCGATCGTCGTGGATCGCGTGATTTTCGCGTAGGTGCGTCCGATTCTCCAGGGCCGAAACGCCTGCCCTCGGAGGGAACGCGCACATTTCGGCGATCATCTCCTGTTTTTGCTGGATTTCCTGTCTAGCCCGCCCACTTTCTGTTGAGTGTAACAACGGTGGGTTGAAGCGGGCACCGGCACGGGCCACTTTGATCTTCAAGTGAATGTCTGGGCTGATCTTTTGGTATGGCCCGGCCTTCCTCCCGCTCCCGCGCTTGAGTGAAGGCGAGAGCGGCGATGAAAGGAGAAAAAGGACTATGGCTAATATCCTTCCGGTTCTGCCGCTGCGCGACATCGTGGTGTTCCCACGGATGGTCGCGCCGCTATTCGTCGGCCGCGACAAGTCCGTGCGCGCCCTCGAAGAAGTTGAGAAGGGTGGCGGTGAAATTCTGCTCGTCGCCCAGAAGGAGGCTGGCATTGATGACCCGGCCGAGGAAGATCTCTACAGCGTCGGCGTGGTCGCCACAATCCTGCAGCTTCTGAAGTTGCCGGACGGTACCGTGAAGGTGCTCGTCGAAGGCAAGCACCGCGCCCGCCTCGAAAAGCTGATCGACAAGGGCGACTATTACGCCGCGGAACATTCGAAGCTCGACGAGAAAGCCGCCGACAACGATGAATCCGCCGCGTTGATGCGTGCGGTGATCGAACAGTTCGACGGCTACGTTAAACTCAACCGCAAGATCCCGTCCGAAACCGTCGGCACGGTCAGCGCGATTACAGATGCTGGCCACCTCGCCGATGCGGTTGCGGCGCAACTCTCAATCAAGCTCGAGGATAAAGAGCAGCTGCTCGAACTCATCGACGTGACCGAGCGCCTAGAGAAAGTCTTCTCGCTCATGGAGGGCGAGATCGGCATGCTTCAGATGGAGCGTAAGATCCGCAACCGCGTGAAGCGGCAGATGGAGAAGACACAGCGCGAGTACTATCTCAACGAGCAGATGAAGGCGATCCAGCGCGAACTCGGCGACGGAGACTCCGGCGGCGAGCGTGACGAGATCGGCGAGCTCGAAGAGAAGATCGCCAACACGCCTATGTCAGAAGAAGCCCGCACCAAGGCCGAGGCCGAAGTGAAGAAGCTGCGTCAGATGTCGCCGATGTCTGCCGAATCCACGGTCGTGCGCAACTACCTCGACTGGATCGTCTCACTGCCGTGGGGCCGCAAAAAGGAAGTCGTCCGCGATCTTCGGGTCGCTGAGGAAGTGCTCGATGCCGATCACTACGGCCTTGAGAAGGTGAAGGAACGCATCCTCGAGCACCTCGCCGTTCAGGCGCGGGGCGACAAGGTTCGCGGTCCCATCCTTTGCCTCGTCGGGCCTCCGGGCGTCGGCAAGACCTCGCTCGGCAAGTCCATCGCTAAGGCCACCGGCCGCGACTTCGTTCGCGTGTCGCTCGGCGGCGTGCGTGATGAAGCTGAGATCCGCGGTCACCGCCGCACCTATATCGGCTCCATGCCGGGCCGCATCATCCAGTCGATGAAGAAGGCCAAGAGCGGCAACCCGCTCTTTCTGCTCGACGAGATCGACAAGCTCGGCCAGGATTATCGCGGCGACCCGTCATCGGCCCTGCTTGAGGTTCTCGACCCCGAGCAAAACGTCACGTTCAACGACCACTATCTGGAGGTCGACTACGACCTTTCGGATACGATGTTCATTACGACGGCCAACTCGCTCAACATGCCTCAGCCGCTTCTCGACCGGATGGAGATCATCCGTCTCGAAGGCTACACCGAGGATGAGAAGGTCGAGATCGCCAAGCGGCACCTGCTGCCCAAGACGATCGAGAACCACCTGCTCAAGGACGGCGAACTCGTCGTGGAAGAGAGCGCGATACGCGATCTCATCCGCTACTACACTCGCGAGAGTGGCGTGCGTTCGCTGGAGCGTGAAATGGCGCGTCTCGCCCGCAAGGCGGTCCGTGACATCGAGCTGAAGAAAACGACGACCGTCACGGTCAGCGCCGAGAACCTCGACAAGTTCGCTGGCGTGCGGAAGTACCGCTACGGCGTTGCGGATCGCGAGGATCAGGTCGGCGTGGTGACCGGCCTCGCCTGGACGGAAGTCGGCGGCGACCTGCTTACCATCGAAGCCGTGCAGATGCCCGGCCGCGGCCGCATGACGGTCACCGGATCCCTTCGCGACGTGATGAAGGAGTCGATCTCGGCCGCCCAGTCGCTCGTGCGCTCGCGCTCGGTCCAGATGGGCATCCGCCCACCCGTGTTCGACAACACGGACATCCACGTGCACGTGCCGGACGGCGCAACGCCCAAGGATGGCCCATCGGCGGGTATCGCGATGACTACTGCGATCGCCTCACTACTCACCGGCAACCCGATCCGCAAGGATATCGCCATGACTGGCGAGATCACCTTGCGCGGCAAAGTGCTGCCGATCGGCGGCCTCAAGGAGAAACTGCTCGCAGCTCTGCGTGGCGGCATCAAGACGGTGCTGATCCCCGAAGAGAACGAAAAGGATCTCGCCGAGTTGCCGGAGAACGTGAAGCAGGGTCTTACCATCGTGCCCGTCTCCACGATCGAACAGGTTCTCGCGCGCGCCCTCACGCGCCCGCTGACCCCGATCCAGTGGAGCGAAGCCGAGGAAGCTGCCTACCGCGCGGAACTCAGCGGTCGCAGCACTCCAAAAGGCCCTGAAGCCCAACTTCCGCACTAACTTCAACCATTGAAAACAAAGGCCCGCCGAGCAATCGGCGGGCCGTCTGTTTTTCTTCAAGCCCATCTCTTAGCACCGTCATTTCCGCCGAAGCCCGAAGCCCGAAGCCCGAAGCGGAAGCCCGTAGGGCGAAGAATGAGAAACCCGGGAGCTATCGGCGCTGACGCCCTCGTTCTTTGAGGGGCGCACGCTTCGCGTGCTGCGCGGATGGGGCTCAATCACTGCAGCTAAAAAGTAGCCCTTATGGCAAGCCATGAGACGATCCACGGAGTTAAGCCCGGGGACCCGGTTAGCAACGAACTGCGCCAGCCGCAGGACCATTCTAGCAGTCCCGCCATCTACATACACATGAGTATGCCCGAAGCGACAGCAAAGGTCTCGAGCTCTATCCTTATCCGGACTTGAGGCTGCACCCCATGCAAGGCGAATCACCATTTCTGGTTCTCGATTTTCACAGGAATGAACGGGGACAGGCCGGCGCTTTCGAACCAAGCGCCCGAACGGCGCACCCAATCCAAACCTACAACTCGACAATGGGCGAACCGCGCTCTCGCGCCCGCGGCGCAAACAACCGCACGGTCACGTCATCCACTATAACATCCTCGCGCACCCGCGCGCCGCCGCCGCGCGCCGCCGCCGCGAGACACAGAGGATAAAGCACATGTTCGGCCTTCAGCACCCGCGCCGCCAATGTTGTCTCCGTATCGCCGGCCAATACATCAACCTCGGCTGATCCAATCACCGGTCCTTCATCCACCCCAGCAGTCACTTGATGCACCGTGCAGCCGTGGACCAGGTCGCCCGCGGCCAGCGCCCGGATATGCGTGTTTACCCCCGGATACTTCGGCAGCAGCGCTGGATGAATGTTGAGCAGCCGTCCGGCCCACTGGTTCACGAACCAGGGCGTCAGCACCCGCATGAAACCCGCAAGCGCCACCAGCTCGACGCCTTCGCGTTCCAGCACGTCATTCATTGCGCGCTCGAACGCCTCGCGATCTTTGCCATAGATCTTGTGGTCGACCGCAACGGCTTTCACGCCAAACCCGCGCGCCTTCTCCAGCCCGCCCGCATCCGGCTTGTTCGCAAGCACCAGCACCGGTTCGCATGGCCACGCCGGATCCTGCGCCGCCTTCAGCAGCGCCTCCATGTTGGAGCCGCGACCCGATATCAGAATGCCAAGCCGCGTCCGTGTCACGCCGGTGCCAGCTCGCCAATCAGGAACGGCGCTTCGCCCTCGCTGAATAGCCGTTCCATCAGCGGCTCCGCCACAGCGGGTTCGACCGCCATCACCATGCCGACGCCGCAGTTGAACGTGCGTCGCATCTCGCCATCCGAAATCGATCCGGCCCGTTGCAGCCATTCGAAGACGGGCGGCAATTGCCAGGCCGCGTAATCGATCTTCGGAACAAGATGATCCGGGCACATCCGCGGCGCGTTTTCTGTCAAGCCGCCGCCGGTGATGTGTGCCAGCCCCTTGATCCGCTTCAGCCGGATAAGCTGGAGCACCGACTTCACGTAGATCCGCGTGGGTGCGAGCAGCGCTTCACCAAGCTTCAGCTTCTCGTCGAACGGCGCGCAATCATCCCACTTCAGTCCCGTCCGCTCCACGATGCGGCGCACGAGCGAATACCCGTTCGAATGCGGCCCAGACGAGGGCAGGGCGATCAGCACGTCGCCAACCTTCATGTCCCCGGTCTTCGGCAAGAGATCCGTCCGCTCGACAGCGCCCACCACGAAGCCAGCCAGATCATAGTGACCCGCCGAGTACATCCCCGGCATCTCGGCCGTCTCGCCGCCAACCAGCGTGCAGCCCGCCTGCCGGCAACCCTCGGCAATGCCGGAGACAACCTTCGTGGCCGTGCCGGTCTCAAGCTTTCCGGTCGCGAAATAATCAAGGAAGAAAAGCGGTTCAGCGCCCTGCGCCAGAACATCGTTCACGCACATCGCCACGAGATCGATCCCGATCGTCTCATGCCGTCCCGTGGCAAACGCCAGCATCAGCTTGGTGCCGACACCGTCCGTCCCCGAAACGAGTACGGGATCCTTGAACCCCGCCGCCTTCAGATCGAACAGTCCGCCAAATCCGCCCAGCGCCCCGTCCGCGCCCGGACGCCGGGTCGACGCAGCCATCGGCTTGATCGCATCGACCAGTGCTTCGCCTGCGTCGATATCGACGCCGGCGTCGCGATAAAGGAGGGGTCTATTTGAATCCGGTCCGCTCATGACGCGGCAGTTAACACGCCAGGAAAGGCCGGACCAGCGTGACCGAGCGTTCATGCACAACCTGCCTTACAATGGTCGGAACGCGCTGCTACTTTCCCGGACCATGAGACAAATCACGAGATTCGCCGCAGTTTTTGCCGCTTCGCTGGCGCTCGCCGGAACTGCGTTGGCGCAGTCGCCGGTTTACTCGGTCAAGGACCTGCCGATCGACAAGATCGCCCCTACCGCCGCTGAGGCGACGAACCAGGGCCGCACCGATGCGCGTGTGATGGGGGCCCAGCGCCTGATCGAGCGTCTCACTCTGCCCGAAGATCGTGCCACCGCGCGCCAGCCGATCGACGCGGCCACCGTGGCCCGCTCCTATCGGAGCGTCCAGTCGCAGGGCGAGAAATCGTCGCCCGCGCCCGGCGGCGGAATGCGCGCGACGGGTTTCGTGACATGGAGCTATCGCGAAAACGAAATACGCAGATATCTGGATTCGCTCGGCGTTCCGTATGTCGACAGCCAGGCCGCACTCGCCCTGATTGTTCCGGTCGCTATCGAGGGAGTCGATCCGAACCGGTGGGCCAGAGAGTGGAGCTCTGTGGCCGCCAACGGCCAGACAGTCGGCAAGTCCGACGATACGGTCCTGACGCCCTACACGTCCTTGGCCGAAGGCTGGAGCCGCCGTCCCACCTGGATGGATATCCAGGAGCAACTCACGCGGGCTCGCGCCGACCATGGAGCGATCGCCGAGGCCTATCAGCAGGGCGGACAGTATTACGTGCGGCTGGTCGATATGCGTGCGAACACGCCCAACCCCGATATCGCCGTGGCGGGACCTTTCGTTTCCCTGCAATCAGCGCAGACCGGCGCCATCATGGAGCTGGAGCGGGCGTGGAAGGCTGCTTCAGTTGTTCGTGGCTCGGGTGCAACGAATCTCACGCTGGTCGCGTCGTTCAATGACATTCAGGAATGGGTAAAGATCCGTAACGGCCTGGAAACGTCGCGCCTCGTTCGCCAACTGAATATAGAGTCCCTGTCGACCGCAGGCGCTGACATCAGCTTTGCCTATGCTGGCCGGCCTGATCAGCTTGCCGCTGACCTGCGTTCGAGGGGCATTGATCTCAGTGGGTCGGAAGGCAGCTGGACGTTGCGCGTGTCCGTACAGCAATGACGCCGACCGGCGCCCAACTTTTTCTCGATTTTCCTCGTATCGATCCCGACCAACGGCCGCTGATCAAGACTGGCCCCTACGTTGCGGCGGTTGGCGCCCTGCAGCGGTGGAAACATTGGCCGGGCCTCCAGCTAGCGCTTGTTGGCGCACCTTTCGCCGGTAAGACCCGGCTCCTTCGCATGTGGGCGTCAGACGCCAATGCTGCGCTGGTGACTGGCGAGGCGCTCGCTCACGCAGCCATGGGCGAGATCGCCCAACTCTCCGTTTCGGCCCTGGCGATCGACGATGCAGATCACCCCGAAGCGGCAGTCGGCCTCCTCGCAGCACTCAATCTCTGCCGCGAGCGAAACGCCGCCGTTCTATTGTCGGGTCGAACCGATCCCGCAGGATGGTTCGCTAACCCGCCCGACCTTCGTTCGCGGCTTGCAGCCATGCCGGTCGCGCGGATCGAGGAGCCGGATGACGAAACGATCGCTTTCCGGCTGCGCGAGGAGTGCGTCCTGCGGCATCTGATTTTGCCCGACGAATCCGTGGCTTACCTTTCGAGCCGCATGGAACGTTCATGGACAACCGTCGGCCGGGTCGCCGACCAGATCGAGCGGACGCCGGGCCGGGCCGAAAGCCTCCGCTCGGCGCGGGCCGTTCTGTTAGGTCTCGGCATGGACCCTGGTTAATCTCCCCAGACGGCGCAAATGTTCCGTAATATGTTGGTGGTAAGCAGAGTTTTTCACGACCGGCGTCAGACCGGCCGGAACCTGGGTGTCGAAGTGGACCAAGCGGACATGGCCGACCGCAGCGAACGCGCGCGCTATTCCTCGCCCAAGGGCAAGGAAGCCGCCGCCGTGACCGCAATCGCGGCCCAGCTGGCGCAATCACCGGAGCGCTTCTTCAACCGCGAACTGTCGTGGCTGAAGTTCAACATGCGCGTTCTGGAGGAAGCGGAAAACCGCAGGCACCCGCTGTTGGAGCGCCTGCGCTTCATCTCCATTTCCGCCAGCAACCTCGATGAGTTCTATTCGGTGCGCGTGGCGGGCCTGCGCCAGCAGGCGCGCACCGGCATCACGCGTCCCAGCCAGGATGGCCTGACGCCGCAGCAGCAACTGGATCGTATCGGCGCTGAGGCTGCTCAGCTCATCGCCGAGCAACAGCGCATCTGGAACGAAATCCGCTCGGAAATGAAACGCGCCGGGCTCGCCGTCGTCGATGCAGACGATCTTGACGATGTCGACACGGAATGGCTTCGTGCGCGCTTCCTTGAGCGAGTCTTCCCTGTTCTTACCCCACTCGCCATTGATCCATCCCATCCGTTTCCGTTCCTGCCTAACCAGGGGTTCGCGGTCGGATTCGCGCTCAATCGCACAAGCGATGGCGAGAAGTTACGCGCGCTTGTTCCGATTCCAACACACGTTGAACGTTTCATGGAGCTGCCGCCCGGCCCCAAGGGCCGGCGCTTCATCGCACTTGAGAACGTCATCACCCTATTCCTCGAAACGCTGTTTCCGGACTGCGTTTCGAAAGGGCGGTGTATGCTACGTATCATCCGGGACAGCGATATCGAGATCGAGGAAGAAGCCGAAGATCTCGTGCGCGAGTTTGAGATTCTCCTGAAGCAGCGCCGCCGCGGCCGGATCGTGCGCCTCAAGATCGACCGCGACGCGCCAGAACATCTCAAGGCCTTCTTCATCGAGGAAATCGGCGCTGAGCCCAGCGATATCGTGGAAATCGATGGCATCATGGGCATGAGCCAGTTGCGCGAACTCATCGTGGATGGCCGGCCGGAGCTGGTGTTCAGGCCGTTCGAGCCCCGCTTCCCGGAACGTATCCGCGAACATAACGGCGATATCTTCGCCTCCATCCGGGTGAAGGACATTCTGGTTCACCATCCCTATGAGTCGTTCGATGTGGTCGCGCAGTTCCTGCGTCAGGCCGCGCGCGACCCGGAAGTCGTGGCGGTGAAGCAGACGCTGTATCGCACCTCAAAGAATTCACCGATCGTCGCCGCGCTGATTGAAGCGGCAGAGGCGGGCAAGAACGTGACGGCGCTTGTCGAGTTGAAAGCCCGCTTCGATGAGGAAGCCAACCTTCGCCTGGCGAGAGATCTCGAACGCGCCGGAGTGCAAGTCGTCTACGGCTTCATCGAACTCAAGACCCACGCGAAGGTTAGCCTCGTCATTCGTCGCGAGCAGGGCAGCCTGCGCGCCTATACCCACGTCGGTACGGGTAACTACCATCCGATTACGGCGCGGATTTACGACGACTTGTCGCTATTCACGGCTGACGACAAGATCGGCCGCGATGCGGGGCGGTTGTTCAACTATGTCACCGGCTATTCGAAGCCCAAAGAGATGGAAGCGATGGCCATCTCGCCGCTGACGATGAAGCCGACGCTGATCGCGCTGATCGAAGACGAAATCGCGCATGCGAAGGCCGGCCGGCCGGCGCAGATCTGGGCGAAGCTTAATGCTCTGGTCGATGAGGCCATCATCGACGCGCTTTACAAAGCCAGTCAGGCCGGTGTTCAGATCCAGCTGATCGTGCGCGGCATTTGCTGCCTGCGACCCGGTGTCCCGGGGCTGTCGGACAACATCGAGGTTCGTTCGATCGTCGGGCGTTTCCTTGAGCACTCGCGAATCGTCTGCTTTGGGGCTGGGCATGGTCTGCCCTCGGACGAAGCCAAGGTTTTTATTGCGTCGGCCGACTGGATGCAGAGGAACCTCGACCGGCGCGTTGAAACGCTGACGCCGATCAAGAACCCGACTGTGCATAACCAGGTGCTGGACCAGATTATGCTGGCGAACCTAAACGATCGCGCTCAAAGCTGGACGTTGCGCGATGATGGACGCTATGTCCGTAACGCGACGGGCAAGGGCCGCAATCCCTTCTCGGCGCACGACTACTTCCTCGAGAACCCCAGCCTATCCGGCCGGGGAAGTGCGCTGCGGCTCGCGACGCCGCCGCAGCTCAAGCCAAGGGGCTAATCCCGCCATAAGGGAAATGCCTCGGGGCCAGTGATGGATCAGAGGCTAGCACATGACGGCAACCTCAGCCCCTCGCTCCAGGATTGGCGGCAAGCCAGTTCGCTGGAAGCGAGTCGGCGTCATGGATGTCGGATCGAACTCCGTCCGCCTTGTCGTGTATGATGTGCGCGGACGCGCAATGCAGCCCCGCTTCAACGAAAAGGTGCTTGCGGGCCTTGGCCGCGGCCTGGCCTCGACTGGCAAGCTTCACAAGGATGGCGTCGAGATTGCGATCGCGGCCCTGTCGCGGTTCGCCTCGATCACGCGCGCTCAGGAGGTCGAAGCGCTGTTTGCCTTTGCGACCGCTGCAGTGCGCGAAGCCAGCGACAGCAAGGAGTTCGTGGAGCGCGTCAAGAAGGAGACCGACATCACCCTCCGGATACTCTCTGGCACTGACGAAGCGCGCTTCGCTGCAGAGGGCGTGCTGGCCGGGACGCCGGGTGTCGATGGTGTCGCAGGGGACCTTGGCGGTTCGAGTCTCGAACTCGCGCGGCTCGGGGGCGGCCGGTATGAGGGAGGGTCGACCTATCCGCTCGGGCCGCTGGCGCTCGATACCGGTGGAGCGTTCAACGAGGATAAGGTCATGTCCCGCGTCAAGGAGGTGCTGTCCGGTGCGGCGGAGCTAAAGAAATCCGGCGATACCTTCTTCGCTGTTGGAGGCGCCTGGCGCGCGATCGGCACGCTGCATATGGAGCTCACGCGCGCGCCGCTCCACATGCTTCAGAACTACGAGATGGAAGCTGGCGAGTTGTTGAAGCTGCTGAGCGACTTGCTGGCGGGAAAGAAACACACGGACATTCTGCTGGAAGTGGCCAAGCGGCGGGCGATTACCATTCCTTACGCGGCGGCTGTCCTGAAGACAGTTATCGAACTCGGCAAGTTCAAAAGTGTGATGATTTCTTCATACGGCGTCCGAGAAGGTATCGTTTTTGAAGGCATGGACGCTGCAGAACGGCTGGAAGATCCGCTGGATGCCGGCATCGAGGCGCTGATCGCCGATGAGCAGGCGGCCGAGTTCGGTCGCGCGCTCGCGGAATGGGCCAGCGAGGCTGCGCCCTACACGCTGAATCCGCGCCTGTCATCGGCGGCATGCCGCCTGGTCGACATCGGTGCTCTGCTGCACCCGGACCACCGCGCCGATCTTGCCTTTGATCTCGTGGCGCGTGCGCCCCTGCCGGGACTTAGCCATCGCGATCGCGCGGCTCTGGCGCTCGCCGTGGCTTCACGTTTCAGGAAGGGCGTGCGCAATGAAGTCAGCGAGAAGCTGCTGGACGTTCACACAGCCGGCAAGGCGAGGGCGCTGGGGGCCCTGATGCGCCTGGCAGCCGACTTCTCTGGCCGTTCGGCCACGTTGCTGAAGCATGCGCGTCTGACCTGCGATGGCGATACGCTCTCGCTGAAGGTGTCAACGCCTTACCGTGCGCTGGTGTCGGAGTCCGTCGAGCGCAGGCTGGAGCAGGCCGCGGACGAGCTCGATATGGACTATTCACTGATCTCGTAAGACCTTAGACCTCGACGATCTTCACGCCCTTCGGCGAGGCGGCTAGGGCGACCTTGCCGCTCTTCAGACGGAGGGCCATTTCGCCGAACACCTCCCGGCGCCATCCTTTCAGCGCGGGAATGTCGGGATTGTCCTCGCGAGCCAGTTTTTCGAGGTCGGCGGAATTGGCAATCAATCGCGTTGCAACGCCCGCATCGTCCGACACCTGCTTCAACAACACTTTCAGCAGTTCGCCGACAGCTCCGGGCGGCGGGCCGGCCGACTCCGGCCGCTCCACATCCGGGGCATATTTGTCAGGTTCGTCGAGAGCCTGATTGATCGCGTGGATGAGGCCTTGCCCGTGCTTGGACTTGGCGAACCCGTTCGGAACAGCGCGCATCCGCTCGAGCGCGTCTGCTGTCCGTGGCTTCTGCTGCGCGATCTCCTGGATGGCGTCGTCCTTGAGGATGCGTCCGCGAGGTTTATCCGTTTCCTGGGCTACCCGCTCCCGCCAGGCCGCCACGTTCGCAAGCACAGCCAGATAATCGTTGCGATACTTCCGGACCTTCAGGCGCTTCCAGGCCAGATCGGGCTCGAACGCATAAATCTCGGGATCGAGCAGGCCTTCATGTTCATCTGCGATCCATTCGGCGCGATTCTGCTTCGCCAATTTGTCCGAGAGAATCCTGTAGATCTTGCGTAGATAGACGACGTCTCCACGCGCGTAGCGGAGCTGTTTCTCTGACAACGGCCGACGCGCCCAGTCGGTGAACTGCGAGGACTTGTCGACCGTGCCCTTCAGCACGCGGCTGACAAGGTTCTCGTAGCTGATCGAGTCACCCAGCCCGCACGCCATTGCCGCAACCTGCGTGTCGAAGATTGGCCCAGGCGGATGGCCGATCAGCCGGGTGAAGATTTCTAGGTCCTGCCGGGCGGCGTGGAACACTTTCACCCGCGAGGCGTCCGCCAGTAGCTTCAAGAGAGGGGAAAGGTCTATGCCCGTCGCAACTGGGTCGACTAGCACGTCAAAATCCGCGTTTGCGACCTGGATCAGGCAGACCTGGGGCCAGTAGGTAGTTTCGCGATGGAACTCCGTATCTACAGCTAGGAAATCGCCGTCAGACAGTATTTCGCAGGCTTCGACCAGCGCTAGCGTATCGGTGATCAGCCGGATCTCGCCGGTCTCGTCGTCGTTCAAAATCCCATGCCCCCGAATCGGCCGCCAGGCGATATTGACAAGCTCGACGGCGACATGCGCTTGTCCGCCCCATCTATCAAGCCAAATCCCCTGATTTGGCGGGAAAAGCAGGAGTTTTGTCGCGATGCACGCTTACCGGACGCATACTTGCGGCCAGCTGCGCGCGGGTGATGTCGGGAATACTGTCCGTATTTCCGGCTGGGTTCACCGTAAACGCGACCACGGCGGTCTCCTTTTCGTGGACCTGCGGGACCATTACGGCCTGACCCAGTGTGTCATTACGCCGTCCAACCCCAATTTCGGGCGCCTGGAGCGGATCCGGGTGGAATCGGTCATCACGGTGACAGGCGAGGTGCTGGCGCGCGAGGGCTCGACTGTGAATGCTACCCTGCCGACCGGGGCGATAGAACTGAAGGTTTCCGATCTTGTGGTGATCTCCGAGGCGGAAGAGTTGCCGCTGCCTGTTTTCGCCGAGCCTGATTATCCGGAAGACGTTCGGCTCAAATATCGATTCCTCGACCTGCGCCGCGAGACGCTGCACGCCAACATCGTGACGCGCACGAAAGTCATCGCTTCGATGCGGAAGCGGATGCACGAGACCGGCTTCGCTGAGTATTCAACGCCGATCCTGACGGCGTCCTCGCCCGAGGGCGCG
This sequence comes from Hyphomonadaceae bacterium, assembly GCA_947474455.1. GTDB lineage: Bacteria > Pseudomonadota > Alphaproteobacteria > Caulobacterales > Hyphomonadaceae > UBA7672. The sequence goes on from CANJIL010000002.1 coordinate 181,381, forward strand.
CGCGACTTCCTCGTGCCGAGCCGCATCCATCAGGGCAAATTCTTCGCGCTGCCTCAGGCGCCGCAGCAGTACAAGCAACTGCTGATGGTCGCCGGCTTCGACCGCTACTTCCAGATCGCACCGTGCTTCCGTGATGAAGACCCGCGCGCTGACCGTCTGCCGGGCGAGTTCTATCAGCTCGACTTGGAGATGAGCTTCGTGACGCAGGAAGACGTCTGGGAGACGATGGAGCCTGTGCTGCGTGGCGTGTTCGAGGAGTTCGGCAACGGCAAGCCCATCACGCAGAAATTCCCGCGCATTCCGTATGACGAGGCGGTACGCAAATACGGTTCGGACAAGCCTGACCTGCGCAACCCCATCGAGATGGGCAATTTGTCGGAGCATTTTCGCGGATCCGGCTTCAAGGTCTTCGCCGGCATGCTGGAGAAGGACACCAAGGTTGAGGTGTGGGGCATTCCAGCGCCGGGCGGCGGCAGCCGCGCCTTTTGCGACAAGATGAATTCATGGGCCCAGCAACAAGGCCAGCCGGGCCTTGGCTATATCTTCTGGCGCGAAGGTGAAGAGGGCGGGGCAGGGCCGGTCGCCAAGAACATCGGGCCGGAGCGCACGGAAGCCATCCGCCAGCAGTTTGGCCTGAAGGTCGGCGACGCGGCGTTCTTCGTCGCGGGTCAGCCGGCCAGCTTCTACAAATTCGCGGGCGAGGCGCGGAGCCGCGTCGGCGTTGAGTTAAACCTGACGCAGGTCGATCAGTTTGCCTGCTGCTGGATCATCGACTTCCCGTTCTATGAATGGAACGAGGACGATAAGAAGATCGACTTCGCCCACAACCCGTTCTCTATGCCCCAAGGCGGCCTCGACGCGCTCAACAGCGCGGCCGACCCGCTGACGCTGAAGGCGTTTCAGTACGACATGGTCTGCAACGGTTACGAGATCGCGTCCGGCTCCATCCGAAACGCCAGCCCTGAGACGATGGTAAAGGCCTTTGAGCTCACCGGCCTCTCTAAAGCCGACGTCGAAGCTCAGTTTGGCGGCATGTACCGGGCCTTCCAGTTCGGCGCCCCGCCCCATGGCGGCATGGCGGCGGGCGTCGACCGCATTGTAATGCTCATCTGTGGTGTCCAGAATCTGCGTGAGATCACCATGTTCCCCATGAACCAGCAGGCCCAGGATCTCCTGATGGGTGCTCCGAGCGAGGCGACAACCAAGCAGCTTCGCGAGTTGGGTATTCGCGTCGTTGCTCAGGAAAAGAAGTAAATCTTCGCAGGTCAGGCGTGGCGCTAACGATGCTTACTGCGCGGACATAAACCCTGAAATCATCAATGACTGCTGGTGCTTTTGCGCCGAGCAGGCACCAGCAAATTTACCTTCTATCTTCTTAACGCTGTCGCGGAAATCGCAGGCACGGCGATAGGCAGACGCTAAAGGGCGGCCGCCACCCTGCATGTGTCCCGGAGTCACGCCCTGTGCCGTCTTCGGGAAAAAGGCCGGGAGAGGGTGATGACTGACGGGGTTCGGGTCGTAGTGTTCGCCTCGCAGAAGGGCGGGTCTGGAAAGACTACCCTGTCGGGCCATATCGCGGTTGAAGCGGAGCGCGTGGGCGATGGTCCAGTGGCGCTGATCGATACGGATCCGCAAGGCTCGCTGGCCAAATGGTGGAATGCGCGCAAGGCCTCGACGCCGGCGTTTGCGTAAGCCTCGCTGGAGGAACTCGATGCGTGCCTCGATCATCTCAAGAGCATCGGTTTCAAGCTAATCGTCATCGACACGCCACCCGCGGTCACGCAGACGATTGCGCATGTCGTGCAGCGCGCCGACCTGGTCGTTGTGCCCACCCGTCCCAGCCCCCACGATCTTCGCGCGGTCGGCCCCACGGTCGACATAGCCGACAGCCTGAGCAAGTCGCTGGTGTTCGTGGTCAATTCAGCGACACCGCGTGCGCGGATCACGTCCGAGACCGCCGTGGCTCTCTCGCAGCACGGCGTCGTCGCGCCGGTGACGCTGCATCATCGGGTCGGCTTTGCTGCTTCGATGATCGACGGGCGGACTGTTGGCGACATTCAGTCAGACTCGAAGTCGGCAGTCGAGGTTTCAGCCTTGTGGATGTATCTCCGGGGACGCCTTGCCAAGCTTTATGGCGGTGCTGACGTTTGGGCGGAGAAGGCGCGGGTCGATTTTTCCACGGTGGTTTTGACGCCTGAATCGGCTCTGCAGTCTCAACTCGCAGGCCCCCCACTAGCCGCTCCAGACGACGAAGACGGCGAATGGGACGTCGATCTTCCTGCCTGGGCGAGCATGGCGGTCGCCAACGCTACGGCCAACAGGCGTCGGGCGACCGCTCAGCCTCGAACGAATGGACAGGTTGTGCCTCGTCCAGGAACTCAAGGCGCCGCAGTCGTCGAAGCCCCAGCGCCACCGGAACGCAACACTCTGGAGCGCCGCATCGGGTAGCGTCCACTGAGGTGGTGTAAATTCGCTGACGGAGCGCTTCGGGCGCGCGGCCCGCAAGGGTCAGCGCGCGCCCGGGGCGCGGTCGGCGGGAGGGGTGGTCATCGGAGAATCCTGGCAGGGTGG
>CANJIL010000003.1 GCA_947474455.1 Hyphomonadaceae bacterium
GAGATCCTCGAGTCCTGAGGTCGCCCAAAACTTCGGCCGAAACGCCGAGGGCCCCCAATTGGGGGCCCTCGGCGTTAACACCTGCGCTCACTGCAAGTGATGTACTTTTACTCCGCCCGGCTGATGTAATTTTGCTCCGCCGTTGACACCAGTATTGACGTTCTTCGACCTCATCTGCTTCGCGCCGAGGGGCTTGTCGAACAGACGTTCAGGGAAACATCGGAAACGGTTCTGAAGCCCGGTGAGATTGACGACGTCGATGAAGTTGAACGCCGCACCGATGCGGCACTGACCGAAAAGCTGGGCGTCACTTAGCAAACGGTCAGACCAATCTCATACGGGGCAGGCACGAGCACCGTTACCCCAAGCTGAACACCCGTCATCGTGGAGCATCGCGAACGTTACCTCGCTGACCGGCGCCGCGCCGACATTGCATGCCGGATTGCAGTCTTCACGCCGCGCGGCACTTGGTCGGCAGCCAGCGCCAAGACCAGCTGCTTAACCCGCTTGAATTTGGGAGTGCTGTAAGCGTCCGGTCTGACTGACCTAGCAGCCCACATGGGTGCAACAGGCCATCGCGCTTGCGTGTCTTGCGATGATGGCGTCCTGCGCGGCGACCCCCAATTGAGCAATAGCGGCTCCAGGCGCAGGTGGGAGCTTAACGCGAGTACATTTTCGTTCAGTGGTGAAAAGGCGGCGGGTTCCCGGCGGGGTCAGCCGGCAGGGTCTTCAGCAAAATGTAGGAAGATCGAGTGATTACGCTGAATCGCTGGCGGAGAGGATGAGATTCGAACTCACGATAGGGTTTCCCCTATACGCCCTTAGCAGGGGCGCGCCTTCGACCACTCGGCCACCTCTCCGCTTGGCGCCTGCGCAAGCGAGCGGCTTTCCTAGCTGGATTTGGGGCAGGTGCAAGTCTCCCGCAAAACCCAGCGGAAAAGCCCAGAAAACATGGGTTCGGGACCCCGAACCTGTCGGCCGCTCAGACGGCCTTGCTGCGCAACAGCCTTGCGCCGCTGATCTGTAGCCATACCCCAACCACTGCGAGCACGGCCCCGAACAGGCCGGCAGCCATCGCCGCCGGCCTGATGCTGAGGAAATAGAACACCATCGCCAGCCCACCGCCGAAGGTGAGCCCGCCCATGACCAGCGCAATGCCTGTCATGAACAGCTTCTGTCCCTTCTTCTGGGCGAGGGAAAGCTCAGGCGTCGGCGTCATGATCAGGCGCTGCGCGCTTCCCGGATCTTGTTGAAACCCATCAGCAGGAGCCCACTTCCTACCAGGAACGCCAGCCACGACAGCGACGCGATCGGTCCGCCGAGAACGCCAAGGAACAAGGCCTTCAGCACTACGGACACGATAATTCCTGCGACGCCGAGTCCGGCGAGGATGGCGCCCCAAAGGGTAAGCTTATGTCCGACAGCGCGCATCCGCGCGCGCATGCCTTCGGGAGGGGTGTAAGCATTGGCCATGTTTGTATCCTGGCTCTGTTTTGCTGTGCGTTTCTACTCGTATCTGCGTCCCGCCCCGTACCTTATCAGTATCTGCCGTCAGGGTGGCGACGCGACCAGAGTAGCAGATTTGCGGATCTGTTACACCCCGCGCCATTTGGGTGAGATCATCCAACCTCGCCACACGCGCTGCGGCGACTTTCTTCGGCACGGTCGTCGTCCCAACGTCCGTTGCGCAGGCTGCGGCCTCCGCCCGCCTCAGCACTTCGATGCCACATAGCTCCAGACCATCCCTCAGGACCTACAAGGCTGGAACACGTCCGGCAGCGCCTCGGACAGAAGCTCCTGCCGCGACTTGGGCGGCTTGAAGATCCAGCGCTCGTCCTTCGCCCAGCAGTGCATGAATCGACATTGACCATGGAACCGCCGTGGGACTGCGGCTCGACCGCGCCCGGCAGTCCGAGCGCAGCGCGGCATAAGTCAGCGGCTGTGGCCAGGACGGGTCAGACTAGCTTGAGCAAACTTCTCTCGAATGTTGCTGTACGCGCGCCACCGGGCGACAGGCGACAGGCGACAGGCGACAGGCGACAGGCGAGCGACCTTACATATCCGCCTTCGCGTCAAGATGGATGCGCCAACCGTCGGCGTAGAGATGCACGCCCGCCGGATCGAACGTGATATGTGGATCGGCCGGAATCTCTTCGCCTTCCTCCGCGATCACTGTGATCGCATGACCCTCCACCACGGCCCGCACGATCCGGAAACGACCGGCGTCCTCGATGCGCGCGATCTTAACCGGAATGCCAGTATCGCCAAGGCGCATAGATTCCGGACGCACGCCGATCTCGAGCTTCGGTTTTCCGCGAAGCCTGGGCTCGCAAGGCAAGACCGCCACATACTCCCCAAGACGCATTCTGGCGCCGTCGATGCTGGTCGGGATCACATTCATGCCTGGCGATCCAATGAAGCGCCCGACGAAGGTATGGCTCGGCCGCTCGAACAGGTCCCTAGGCGATCCGACTTGCACGATCTGGCCCGCATGCATGACGACCACCTTGCTGGCGAGCGTCAGCGCCTCGGCTTGATTGTGTGTCGCATAGAGCAGCGTGCAACCGGAGCTCTTGTGCATCTCCTGCAGCCGGCTCAGCATCCGCCGTTTCATCGGCGGCTCGATCGCCGCAAGCGGCTCGTCCAGCAACATGACGCCAGAATCTGGGCGAACAAGGCCGCGCCCGAGCGAGATCCTCTGTTTTACATCCGCCGCAAACCCACGCGCTTTTTGATCGCCGATCCCGTTGAGCTCGGTCAGTTCGAGCGCTTCGTTCACGCGTCGGTTGATCTCCGCCAGCTTAAGGCCGTGATTGCGCAGCGGGAAGGCCAGGTTCTCCCGCACTGTCCTCGATTCATGCACTGCCGGCGTCTCAGGGACGTGCGCAACGTTGCGTTTGCTGGCCGCCACATCCGTCACGTCTTCGCCATTGAACCTTACCCGGCCCAGCGTCGGCGTCACCAATCCGGAGATGATGTTGAGCAGCGTGGTCTTGCCGCAACCAGGCGGCCCCAGCAGGGCATACAGGCCGCCATCGCCGAACGCCTGGTTCACATGGTGCAGGGCAACGTCGGCGTCCGACTTGGGATTGCGCCCGTAGGCGTGGCGTATGTTGGCGATGTCGATGCGCGCCACAGATCAGGCCGCCTCAGCTACAGGCCCTAGCGCGGCTCCATCTGTACCGAACTCCAGGATATCGTCAGGCTCGACATGAACGGCCAGGGGCGATCCTGGCGCAAACGCATGGACGCCGCGCGCTAGCATCACCCAGCTTTCGGCGCCATGATTCAAGTAGATGCAGGTCTCCGACCCCTTGATCTCGGTCGACAGCACTTCCAGCGAAAACGACAGCGCACGAGATGTCTTGCGCTGGAGCCGCAGGTGATGCGGACGCACGGCCAGCACGCTCGCGCCTGGATAGCGGTTTTGCCGTATGCCGGCCTCAGGGGGAAACACGTTGAGCGGTGGATCGGAAAACGCCATTGCCGTCACCAGGGAATTGGGGTGACGGTAGACATCGGACGTGGGGCCGAACTGGATGATGCGTCCCCTGTTCAGCGTCGCCGCCCAGCCTCCGAGCATGAGCGCCTCGGCCGGGTCCGCCGTGGCGTACACGACGACGGCGGAGCAATTCGCGAACAGAGTCGACAGTTCAGCACGCAAGTCGTCGCGCACCATAGGATGCAGGCTGGCCAGCGGTTCGTCGAGCAGGATCAGTCCGGACTTCTGAACGATTGCCCGCGCCAGCGCCACGCGCTGCCGCATCGCGTCGGGAAGCGCCGCCGTCTTGCGATCGAGATAGGGCTTCAGCCGCAACAGCTCCGCCACGCGCGCGACCTCGCGCTCAATAAACGAGTCCGCCATCTTCCGCGCTTTCAAGGGCGAGGCGATGGTATCGCGCACCGTGAAGCGCGGCCTGGTGACGAGTTGTGGCTCGACCATCGCCACATTGCGCTTGGCGAATGGCTTGCCGGTCACGTTCTGGCCGTCGAACCAGACCTCACCCGAACCCGGCTTCTCTAGCCCGGCCATCACGCGCAACAGGCTGGTCTTGCCCGACTGCGCCTGGCCAAGCAGGATGTTGAGCTCGCCGCGCTCAAGGCGGATCGAGACGTCCGACAGATGCTTGACGCCGCCGACCTCCCGGGAAACGCCTCTCAACTCCAGCATGCAGATCCGCGCCATTCGGTGTGAAATCAACTTATGCCGCTGTGCTTGTCGCTGCGAAACGCGTCACCCGCGACACGCGAATCTGGCGTCAACTAGAATCCTAACGACCTCAATCCCTCCAGGGTAACGCCGAGTTCGGCCGGCCGTGAGAGCAGGCGGACTTGATCACCGGTTTTCGGATTAACCACTCCACACCGAACACAATCCAGTGCGCCGCGCATCAGCCGTTTGACGCTGTCTGGGAATGCCCGATAATTGGTGCGATAGGCGGAAACACCCAGGAGCGCTCCCCATGCTCACGCGTACGTTAACTCTCTTTGCGATTGCCGCGGCTGCCGCAGATCTGACGGCGTGCTCGCCAGCGGACCCTGCGACCACCGCCGCAACCGCTCCGGTCGCGTCTGAAGCCTTCCAGGTCAAGCAGACCCTGCCGCACGCGAGGATCAACAACTTCAAGCTGAAGGACGCCAACGGGCAAGCCTACGAGCTCTACAAGATGACCGACGCCAAGGCCGTGGTAATCTCGATGCACACGCGCGGTTGCCCGATCGGCCAGCAACTCACGCCGGACTTCCACGCACTCCAGAATGCCTACGAGACCAAGGGCGTGAAATTCCTGATGATCAATCCCAACATGCAGGACACCGCGGAGATCATCGCGAAGGAGGCCAACGAGTTCGGCATCACCATCCCGATCCTGAAGGACACCGACCAGTCCGTCACCGAGCCGCTGGGCGTCGAGCGCGCCACCGAAACACTGATCATCGAGCCAAAAACCTGGAAGATCCTGTACCAGGGTCCGATCAACGACCGCGTCACCTTCGGCCGAGCGAAAGGCAAGGCGGACAACAATTACGCCGTCGATACGCTCGATGCGATGCTAGCCGGCAAGGCCGTCACGCCGAGCTATCATCCCACCGACGGCTGCATCATCGCGTTTGAGAAACGCCACGGCTGATCGCCGCAACCCCTTCTTAATACTTCGAGCCGGAATACCGCGCCGCGCTTGCTTCGCTGCAATCGCTGCGCCGTTTCGCCTCCGGAACGCCGCGTAGAAACATTGCGTCAAACGCCCGATCGAACGAATTTCATCGATCTCCTGAAACCGGCTTTGACCCTAATCCGCTAACCTCAAGATCATCGAGAGGGCCCTCGAAAGCGTTGCGGACAATCGATGCGTGCTGAGAGACTAGCGTGGGCCGACAGGCCAAAGGCCACCGCCGCCAGACGGCGCGAGAGCGATAAAGCCACGCCGCTCGTCGTCCAGACCACGCGCCGCAAACGCTTCCTCCACCGCAGCGGCATCCGTGTCGCTACACGCTTCATCGATGCGCTAGCTGTAGCCATCGTCACCATCGGCCTCTGCCTGTCGCACGGCATCGATCTGCTCGCGATCCCGTTCGGCGCCCGCGCTGCCTTACATGCTGATGCCCGCCATGTCCGTCGCCGGCGTCTGGCTCCCGGGCGGCTATCGCTTCCGCTACGCCGAGCCCGTCCTCGGCCACCTCCTGCGCGCGGCCCTCGGCGCGTCCACCGCGATGGGCCTCGTCTTTGTCATCATGGCGATGGTTGACCCGGCGCAGCTGCCGGTGTTCGCACGTCTCTGCGCCGCCAACGCTCTGACCGTGTTCGCGCTGCACGCCAACTATCTCGGCATGGTCCGCGCCGCCACCCGCAAGGGCCACCTGTCCGACAACGTCGTCATCGTCGGCGCAACCCATGCCGCCGCCCGCATCGTCTCGCGCAATGTCCGCGAACACGAGCTCAACATCGTCGGCTATTTCGACGACCGCGCCGGCCGCAGCGCCGCAACGCTGATGGGCGACACGCCATTTCTCGGCGGCGTCGATGACCTGCTGACCTGGGAAGGCCTACCCGATGTCGACCGCATCGTCGTCACAGTCACGTCGACGGCTCAGGCGCGCGTGCGCGAACTGATCGACCGCATCCGCAACCTGCCGCAGGAAATCATCCTCGTCCTCGACCTCGAGGGCTTCAACCCGGAACAGACCTCGCTGGCCCGCGTCGTCGATGCGCCCGCCGCCTACATCTCCGGCGCGCCCAAGGATGTCCGGCGCGCCGCAGTCAAGCGCGTGTTCGATCTCGTCGTCGCCACCACGGCGCTGGTTGTGCTCGCGATCCCGATGGCCGTCATCGCGCTGGCCGTCCGTCTCGACAGCCCCGGCTCGGTGTTCTTCCGCCAGAAGCGCCACGGCTTCAACAACGAGACCATCCGGGTCTGGAAGTTCCGCTCCATGCGCCCCGACAAGCGCGCCGAGGAAGGCGTCATCCGCCAGACGGTCGCCGACGATCCACGCGTCACGCGTCTCGGCCGTTTCCTGCGCCTCACCAGCCTCGACGAACTCCCACAGCTCATCAGCGTACTCAAGGGTGAGATGTCCATCGTCGGCCCGCGTCCCCACGTCGTCGGCATGACCGCCGGCTCCATCGAGGTCACGCGCACCGTCGGCGACTACGCTCACCGCCATCGCATGAAGCCCGGCATGACGGGTTGGGCGCAGATCAACGGATCGCGCGGTCCCTGCCACACGCCCGACGAAGTCCGCGCGCGCGTCCGGCTCGATATCGATTATGTGAAACGCGCTTCGGTCTGGCTCGACGCCTGGATCGTGTTGATGACGATCCCGTGCCTGATCGGCGACCGCGCGAAGCACAGGTAGCCGCCATGCACGCAGTTAAATACGTCCTCGACCTGATGCATCACCCCCGCAACGCGGACCAGGTCCATGACAACGTGTTCTGGCGCGGCGCCGTCCCGCGCATTTCGATCTGCGTGCCCACCTTCCGCCACGACGTGACGCCGCTGCTCGCCAGCCTCTCGAAGTGCGAAGCGACCGAAATGATCGAAGTCATCGTGTACGACGATGGAAGCCGCGACAACGATCTGCTCGCACGCACGCAGCACAGCGCCAGCCACGCCAACGCCGCCGTCCGCATCGTGTCTGCCGACGCCAACCGCGGCCGCGCCGCTGCGCGCAACGCCGCCATCACCCACGCCCGCGCCGACTGGGTGCTGCTTGTCGACGCGGACATGACGCCGGACACGCCAGCCTTCATCGAGGCCTATGTCAACGCCATCGATCGCGCCGCGACCCCCGCCGTCATCGTCGGCGGCTACTCGCTGCTGTCGGCGCCCACCGATCGCGTCTACGCACTGCATCGCTGGCAGGCCCTTATGTCAGAATGCATCCCGGCCTGGAAGCGCGCCGAAGTACCCGGCCGCTACGTGTTCTCGTCCAACGTGCTCCTCCACCGCGCCGTGCTCGAGGCGTGCCCCTTCGACGAGACCTTCGTCGGCTGGGGTTGGGAGGACACTGACTGGGGCCTCAGTGTCCAGAAGCTATTTCCCATAATCCATATCGACAACACAGCCACCCATCTCGGCCTCGACTCGACCCAACAGCTGATGGGCAAGTACGCCCGCTCCAGCGCGAACTTCGCGCGCATGGCGTCCCGCCACCCCGAAGACGCCGCCGCCATGCCGCTCTACCAGGCCGCGGCCCACGCCCGCGCCTTGCCGTTCCGCGGTTCGATCAAATGGCTCGCGGCCGATATCGCAAGATCCGAAAGTCTGCCCGTCGCCGTGCGCGGCCGCGCCCTCAAGGCCTGGCGTGCGCTTGTCTATTCGGAGGTCCTGTAATGATTCAGTGGACCTACGCTCCCTCGCGCTTGCCGCCTGCCAAGGTGCAGCGCCGTGTCGTGCAATGGCGCAAGGCTTGTCAGGCCGACGTCGCGCCTGATCGCCCTGTCATTTCCTTCACGTTTGACGACTTCCCGAAATCTGCGCTCAACGGGGCCGACATCGTCGAGAAGCACGGCGGCCGCGCGGGCTTCTACGCCTGCACCTCCTTCATCGGACAGCGCAGCCCTGTCATGGGCGAGATGTTCGATGGCGCCACCCTCGCTGAACTCCGCGCCCGCGGCCACGAGATCGGCGCCCACACGCACACCCATCTGGACTGCGCGCGCGCTCGCCTCGGCGCCGTGGAACGCGACATCGGCGAGAACCTCGTCGCCCTGTCGGAAACCGGCCATGACGAAACCGTCTCGGCCTTCGCATTCCCGTATGGCGAAACGACATACTCGGCCAAGCGTTGGGTGGGCGAAGTCTTCGTCACCGGCCGCGGCATCCTTCCGGGCGTCAATATCGGCGAATGCGATCGCAGCCAGTTGCGCGCTGTCGAACTCGGCGGCACAGCCATGCATCGTCGGCGCGCGCTCGCGGCGCTGAAAACAGCAATCGACGCGAAGGCATGGTTGTTCTTCTTCACACACGATGTCGGTCGCACGCCCACCAACTACGGCGCTCCCGCCGACCTCCTCGAAGAACTCGCCCAACGCGCCGCAGAGTCCGGCGCCGTCCTCGCAGCCCCCACGTTCGGCGCGGTGCTGTCGGGCGTGATGGACTAGTCACGGACTCATCGCCGCTCGTCCCGACGAAAGTCGGGAATCAGGGACCATGTCGCCCTCATTCTGAATTCGAGCGGCAGTCCGATCGAGATCAGCCCTGGGTTCCGACTTTCGTCGCGACGAGCGGATACTCCGTGACATCTACTTGCCGCTGCTCCATCGCCAGCTTTCCCGCAACGAACACATACGTCGCCCAGAGAACGCTGTTCTGCGCGAGGATGATGCTCTCCGACATCGCGAACAGCATGAACTGCGCAAGGAAGCCGACCGCGAACACACCGGCAGGCGACATCATCGAAAGCCGCGCCGCCCGCCACGCGGAAACTGTCACATCGATTGCGAAAACGATAACGCCGATCGCGCCCAGCGAGATCGCCAGATCGAGCCCGCCATTGTGGCCAGACGGCGCATTCCAGTCGACCGCCCGCCCAAGCCAGTAGCGCGGCTCGCTGTCGAGCCCCCAGAACGCCAGATATCCGTAACCCAGCACCGGCCTCTTCTCGATCGCCGCACCAAGCTCCACCCAGATATCCGTCCGCCCCGTAAGCGTCGCGTCCTTGCCGATCACGCCTAGGAGAACCTCCGGCGCGACGGCATAGATCATCATCGCCCCGCCAATGACGCACAATGCGCCCCAGACGAGGGCCAGCGACCAGCGTCGCCCCTTGAGCATCCACCACGCCGCGCCCAGCACGCCGAGCCCCAGCGCCGCGCCCAGCAACGCCGTGGCCGACTTCGAGAGCAACACCAGCAACAGCGCGATCAACAGCCCGGCGCCCCACCACTTTCGATATGGCGCATCACGCCACGCCAGGAAGGCGAACAGGAACGCCGCACGCGCCGCATGCCCGCCCATCTCGTTCTTCTCGCCCCATCCGCCCGACCATGCGCCAGGATGGATCTCGTGCATCACCGCAAAGCCCGGCGCGACAATCCCCGCGACAAAACTCGCCGCCATCAGCGCAAACCAAACCGCCGCCAGGAGGCGCAGCGCCGCGATCCACTCGAACCGCGCCGCGAGATAGACGCCCAGCAACGTCGTCGCCAGCACCGCAATCCCGCGCCGAAAACTCAGCTCCGGATCGATCGACCAGAGCGCCGACGCGATCGCAAGAACTGCTAGCAAAACAAGCCATGGCGATCGGAACATCACACGCCACACTTCCTTACCCGCCGCGATCAGACCAAGCCCGATCAGCCCGTAGAACGGCAGCCAGAGATACCTCAGCAACGTGCTCTCTGGCGCCTCACCTGTCACATCAACTGCCGAAGGCGCGAGAAGGCGCGGCAGGAAAGCCTCCGCGAACATGAACAGCGTCGCGGCGGCGAGCATCAGCTCGATCCGGCCGACAGGGCGCCGCGCCGTCATCTGGAAATGCGGTCAGCGAACCGCGCATCGGGCTTCTGCCGGTTCAGCACCACGCCGCCAACACGTCCTCCATGCGCCTCGATCTCGCGCCGCGCCGCATCCACATCAATAGGCGAAGTCTCGTCCGCCTTCACAACGATCACAGTCCGGTCCATTTGCGAGGTGATCGCAAGACCTGCCCTTGCCAGCTCCAACGCCGGCGCATCGACCACCGCCCAGTCCGTCGCCGCCCGCACTGCCTGCCAGTAAGCCGGCTGCATCTTGATCCGGACGCCGTGGCCGGTCTTCAGCCGGCTCGCATCGAACTGCGTGACCATCAGCCGCGTGTCGCCTACGCGGTGCGCCGTGAAAAGCCCCAGCCCCTGCGTGGCTTCAAGCAGCTCCGGCTCCACCGAGAAGAAGGGCTGCGTCTTCAGCGAGGCCGAGTAAGGCGGTCCGACGCCGCCGAACGTCTCGGCGAACGGCCCCACGGCAAAGGTATTGAACAAATGGTTGCGCTTGAGATCCAGGTCCACCAGCCAAACCGGCTTGCGCGCCTGTTCCGCCGCCAGCAGCGCGAACGCCGTCGCAACGCTGGATGCGCCCTCGCCAGACCGCGACGAGATAAACATCACGGTGCGCCCGCCCTCGGTCGCTGGGGTCTGCGACAACGCGCGATAAAGCTCCTTCAACTCCCCACGCAGATCCCTCATGGCGAACGGTCGCCCGCCGCCGCCAGCACCCGCAGGTTCAGCGTCCGTTCGAGGGAATTCGCCGTCGCAAAACTCGACACCGACCATGCCCGCAGCAGCCCGATCGCAAGCGCCGTCAGCAGGCCGAAGATCGCCGCCGCGATCGCAATCATCCGCTTGGTGCTGTCGCCCCGCGTCGGCGGCCGCGCCGCCTCATAGACCGAAATGTTGTCGACGCTGCGCGAGGCCAGCTCGCTGCGCACCCGCTCCGTCTGCTCGCGCGTTGCAAACGTCCCCGCAGACGTCTCCAGCGCGTCGCGATCCCGCTTCATCCGCAGGTATTCCGGCTCCAGCCCTGCCAGCGCCGCAATCCGCGCCTCCGCCTCGCGCTTCTGTCCTGCCAGCGCCGCCGAACGCCCCGTCAGCGCGCTGATATTGGCCGTCTGCACCGCACGATCCGCCTCCAGCGCCTGCCAGGTCGGGTTCGGTCCGATCCGCCGCAGACCCTGCGCCGGCGCCGACTTCAGGAAGCCCTCCAGCTGCGCGATTCTGCGATCGATATCCTGCACCACGCGGCTGTCCGGCAGATACCGCGCTAGCAGATCCTGCCGCTCCATCCGTAGCTTCACGAGATCCTGCTCCGACGTCGTCTCGACATAGAGATCGACATCCTTCGCCGTCCCGGCCATCTGCCGCGTCAGCCCCGCCGACTTCGCCTCGGCCTCCCGCAAGGAAGCCTCGACCTTCGCCAGCTCATCGGAAATGTCCGAGAACAGCTTCTTCGCTGCCGCCGTCTCCACATCGAAATCCGAAAGCCCATGCTGCTTCAGGAAATTCTGCAACGCCTTGTCCGACGTCGCCAGCCGTTCCTCGATCACGCCCCGCTGCTCGGTCAGTCCCGCGGCGCCCTTGCCAGACAAAACCTCCTGCCGGTACTTCAGATATTCCGTCACAAACCTGTTCAGCGTCGCCGCCGCAAGCGCCGGGTCCTCATGCGCAAACGTCATCCGCAGTATCGACGATTTCGGCGCCGAGGACACATCGAAGTCCGCCGCGAATGCCTCAAGCGCTTCCTGATCCACTTCATACGTCGCACCATCGCGCGCGCGCAGCTTCGCCTCGGCAAACTCCGGATAGATCCGCGAGAGCCCGATGCCCGCGATCACACGCTCGGCAATCACCGGCGAGCGAGCCAGCTCCGTCTCAGCCTGCAGAACTTCTTCCTGTTGCGGAAAGGCGCCCTTGGCCGCATCGCCGATCACCGGATCAAAGACATACTCCTGCCCCAGCCGCACCAGCAGCCGCGTGTTCGCCGAATACTTGGTCGGAGCCAGCAGCGCGATCCCGATCCCAACGAGCAGGATCGGAAAGAAGACAAGAAACATCAGCCACTTGGCGCGCCACAGTTGAAGCAACGTATCAGCCAGGCCGAGCTTCGGACGCAGTCTTGCAACACGCGTTGGCGCGCGCAGCGCAGATGCGCCGGCAGAAGTGCGCTCGGTCCAGGTCTCGACGCTCAAGGGGACGGGTATCCCGTGGTTAACGCCCTAGCCTTCACCTGCGCCGCTTAAGAACCGGTTATCCATTCGCGGGCACATGTTGATCATGTCGCGTCTGCGTCTTTCCGTCCTGACCGGCGCCGCCGGGCTCGCTGCGCTTTCGGGCTGCATGGGCGATCCCTTGCCCGTGCAAAGCCCTGATTTCACAATGACTCCCTACCCGAAATGGCGCGCGGAGGACGAAAACTACCGATTCTATCCCGGCGACAAGTTCCGCCTCGATGTCCGCACAGCCCCAGAATTGTCCGGCGAACTCACCATCGCCCCCGATGGCCGCATCACCCTGCCGACCTTCGGCGCGGTCATGGCCGGCGGCCACACCGTGCGCGAACTTCAAGTGGCGATTGAAGATGTCTACGCCGCCGAACTGCGCGATCCCTCGCTCATCATCACACCCACCGACTTCGGCTCGCAGAAAGTCTTCGTCGGCGGCGAAGTGAAGGCGCCCGGCGTCTTCGAACTCCCCGGCGAGATCGACGTCGTGCAGGCCATCCTGCTCGCCGGCGGCTGGACCGAGGAAGGCAAACCCACCCACGTCATCATCATGCGCCGTGTCCCCGGCGGCGACCTCATGACCCGCGTCGTCGACGTCCGAAATGGCCTCGCCCGCCACGACCTCTACGACATCGGCCCCCTGCATCGCTTCGACGTCGTTTATGTCACCCGCAAGATGATCGCCGACGAAAACCTGTTCGTGAAACAGTTCGTCCGCGACGCGCTACCCATCGACTTCTCCCTGTTCTACGACGTGGCGCGTTTCTAACCCCGTCGCTGAACTACGCTGCCCCGTGAGGAAGGGGGGAAGACGCAGGCGCGTGAGTAAACCTCGCCCTTCCCCATGCGGCCCCACCCGCCTACAGTCGCGGTCATGAAAATCGAAGCCCTGCCCCGTCGCCGCTACACGCTAAATCCCACGCCAATCCAAAAGTTAGGCAAGCTTTCCGCCCACCTCGCCGGCCCCGAAATCTGGATCAAGCGCGATGATCTCACGGGCCTCGCCGGCGGCGGAAACAAGACCCGCAAGCTTGAATTCCTCGTCGCCGACGCCCTTGCCCAAGGCGCCGATGCGCTCATCACGGTTGGCGCCGTACAATCGAACCACTGTCGTCTCACCCTCGCCGCCGCCGCCCACGAAGGCCTCAAATGCCGCCTCGTACTCGAACAACGCGTCGCCGGCAGCTACAGGAAAGAAGCGAGCGGAAACAACTTCCTGTTCGATCTTCTTGGAGCCGAATCTATAACCGTCGTCGACGGCGGAACCGACCTCGCCGCCGCAATGAACGCCGAAGCAGACAAGCTGAAAGCTCAAAGCCGCAAAGGCTACATCATCCCGGGCGGCGGCTCGAACGCGCTCGGCGCGATGGGCTATGTCGTCTGCGCCCGTGAAATCCTGGCCCAATCTCTCGACACTGGCCTCGCCTTCACGGACTTCGTCGTCGCCTCCGGCAGCGCTGGCACGCATGCAGGCCTTCTAGTCGGCTTCAACGCCGCAAATGCAGGCATCCCCCTCACAGGCATCAACGTCCGCCGCCCGCGCGCCGAACAGGAAGGCAATGTCCACAAGCTCGCTGTGGAAGCCGCCGCCTTCGCCAACCTGCCAGCTCCCCCGCGCGAAAGCGTCGTCGCCCTCGATGAATGGGTCGGCCCCGGTTATTCTCTGCCGACTGACGAAATGGTCGAAGCCGTCCGCCTGTTCGCGCGCCTCGAAGGCGTGCTGCTCGATCCGGTCTACACGGGCAAGGCCGCCGCCGGATTGATCGGCCTCATCCGCCGCAATCACTTCAACCGGGACTCGAAGATCCTCTTCGTACACACGGGCGGCGCGCCATCTCTCTTCGCATATCAAGGCGTTCTGCAGTCATGAGCGAGACAAAATCTGTTGGCGTAATCGGCGGTCTCGGCCCCGCGGCTACGCTCGACTTCTTCGATCGAATCTTGAAAAGAACCAAGGCGCTGCACGACCAAGATCATCTGCGTCTCATCATCGACAACAACACGAAGATCCCCGATCGCAACGCTTATCAGCGCGGCGATGGTCCTTCGCCCGGCCCCGCGCTCGCCGCTGCGGCTCACGCGCTTGAAACCGTCGGCGCGGAATTCATCGTGATGGCCTGCAACACTGCTCACGCGTGGGAAGCGGATATCCGCGCCGCGATTAGCGTTCCCTTCATCAGCATTATCGAGGAGACAACGAAGGTTGTCGCGGACTTGAAGCCTGAGCGCGCAGGCGTTCTCGCTGTCGACGCCTGTCTTGCGTCAAGCCTTTACCAGGATGCGTTGAAAAAGGCTGGCGTCGCGCCGGTCCTGCTCAATGCGGACTCGCAGCGGACGTTCATGGAGCTGATCTACCGCATCAAGTCGGGCGACACGCGCGACATGGTGCGCCGCTCGATGACCACGCTGGCGCGAAAGCTTGAGGCGCAAGGCGCCGAGGTCATCATCGCGGGATGCACGGAAGTTCCGCTCGTGCTGACGGCAGATGATATCGACAACGAATTAGTCAACTCGACTGACGTTCTGGTGGAACGGACGATCTGCTTCGCTGGAGGCGAACTAAAGTGAAGAAGAGCCTAGTTGGCTTTCTTCATCCACTCGCGTGCGGCCTTCTGCGCCTTGAACACATCGGCCTGCGTCATCATCTCGGCCATCTCCTGACGGCAGAGCCTCGCGTCACGGTGACCGCGCGTCGCCGCGAGGTTGAACCATTTGTGCGCCTGCACCAGATCAACGGCGACATCCATGCCTTCGGAATAGATGAGAGCAATGCGATAGAGCTCGTCGGCCGAAACATTTTTCGAGAGAAGAGCTTCGGGCGCCTCGATCCGGATATCCGCGTACGCCATTCTGGCATCCCTTTGAATTTAGGAAGCGCGCCTCGGTCTCTTTGCGGACCACGACTTTGCTTCCACCCACCGCCGCGTCAGCGGCTTGAGGACATTCAAGCGGAGAACACTTGCAGCGTAGTTAATACTGCAAACTTTCAACAGTATTCGCCGGAATTATTTGTGTTTACTTCGATTCACAGAGTTGAATCGTCAGTACACGAACATAAACGCGGATTCACCACTCTAGTCGCTCTCCCGCGCGACGACCGCCATCCCCAGTTCGCGATAGAGCCGCTGCGCATTTGCGTTCTCTTCACGCACTTTGAGATCGACATAACGCGCGCCCCGCCCCGCAAACGCGTGAAACGCCGTCAGCATCAAAGCGCGCCCAACACCACGACGGCGCGCGCGCGGATGCACGGCGAGATCCTTCAGGAAAGCAGAGGTCCAGCATTGCGCCATGCCGATCACGTCCTTGCCCTGTACAGCAAGAAAGACGAGCGCCGGATCGAACTCTTTGTCCTTGCGCAACTGCGGCCACCATTTGCGGAAGATCGGCGCCCCGCCCCCACCCTCCCAGAATCCAGCCTCGAGAACCGAATGCGCCGCCTTCGCATCGCGCTTGTCGGGCTTCGTTCCCAGCGTCCTGCACACCACGTCCGTCGGCCACACCGGCTGCTCAATGTCGCCGGACAATTCGCGCCGCATGCGCAGCACGATATGTTGCGCCATCAGGTGCGCGCCTTCTGGCCAAACAGGATCCTGCGCGCTTCCTCGGCTTCCTTGGAGTCGTCGGCGAGATTGGTGCTGCCTAGTTCAGCGCCCACTTTGCGACCCTTATCAAACAACGGCCGCGCCTTGCACCGGCCGAACCACGCATTCAGCGCTGGAAAATCCGCCAGATCCTGGCCCTGCCCTTTATACAATGCGATCCAAGGCCACGTAGCGAAGTCGGCAATCGACAGCGGCCCAGCCAGGAACTCCCTGTCCCGCAGGCGAACTTCCGCCACGCCGAACAACCGGTTCGTCTCGTTGAAGAAGCGATCCTGACCATATTTCAACTTGTCGGAATCCGGCTCGATTTTCGGGGCATAGTTCCGGAAATGATTGTGATGCCCCATCACCGGCCCCAGATTGGCGATCTGCCAGGCGAGCCAGCTTCCAACTTCGGCCTGCTCGCGCGCATTTGCGCCGCCGAACTTGCCCGACCTCCGCGCCAGATAGAGAAGAATGGCCCCGCTCTCGAACACCGAGATCGGCCTGCCGTCCGGTCCGTCAGGGTCGACAATGGCCGGCATGCGGTTGTTGGGGCTGATGGCGAGGAATTCCGGCTTGAACTGATCGCCCTTGCCGATGTTCACCGGAACGATCCGGTAGGGCAGTTCCATCTCCTCAAGCGCAATCGTGATTTTCCGGCCATTTGGCGTTGGCCAGAAATGAACGTCGATCGGCGCGTCCGCACTCATGGGCTTCCGCTCCCTGCACTATATGCTGAGGGATGTAGCTCCCCGCCGGAGGGCGCGCCACCCCCGGTGGCCGGACACAGTGACTTCAGAAGATATGACGAGCCCAAGATGACCGCGACAACCAGCCTTTTCGAACCGATTTCCTACATGCTTTGGAAAAGCGACCCGAAAGCCTTTGCAGAGCGACTCGGCGCCAGCTTCCGCGAGACAGGCTTCGCCGTCATCAAAGATCACCCAGTCGACCAGGCTGTGATCAATCGGGGCGTCGAGGCCGGCAAGCAGTTCTTCGCGCTGCCCGATGCAGCCAAGCGCGCCTACTGCATACCCGGCGGCGGCGGGCAGCGTGGCTATACGCCTTTCGCCACAGAAGTCGCAAAGGGCGCCAAGGCAAAGGACCTCAAGGAATTCTGGCATGTCGCCCGCGAACTGCCGGAAGGCCACAGATTCTCGGACATCATGAGCCCCAACCTCTACGTCGCTGAAGTTCCCGGCTGGAAAACGGCGACCGGCGCCATGTACGACGCGATGGACAGGTTCGGCCTCGAAATTCTTTCCGCAATCGCGATGCATCTGAAGCTGCAGCCGCGTTTCTTCACTGAGACAGTGAATGAAGGCAATTCGATCCTCCGCCTGCTCCACTATCCTTCGCAGACGGAGCCGCCCCCGGAAGGGTCCGTCCGCGCCGGAGCGCACGAAGACATCAACGTCATCACGCTGCTGCTGGGAGCCGAGGAAGGCGGACTGGAAGTGCTGCACCGAAACGGACAGTGGCTGGGCGTAAACCCCCCGCCCGGATCATTGGTGATCAATGTCGGCGACATGCTGCAGCGGCTGACAAATCATGTGTTGCCGTCAACAACGCATCGCGTCGTGAACCCCGAGCCTGAGCGTTCGCGTTTCCCGCGTTATTCGACGCCGTTCTTCCTCCACTTCAATCCGGACTACGAGATAAGGACTCTTCCCGCGTGTATCACCGCGGACCGGCCCAACCGTTATGCCGAGCCGCTCAAGGCGCAGGACTTCCTCGAAATCCGGTTGAAGGAAATCGGATTGAGAATGTAGGCGGATTTGTTTCGTGATGCTTGTCTTGCAAGCCTTGCGAGTGCTGCTGAGTCGGCGTCGGGGATGTTCGAAGCACGGCATTGATTTGAGTGGTGAGCTGGGACCGTCGTTCTAACTTAAGCGGAGGAGCGTGCGTTGGCGCGCCTGATCGCTCATCCCGCTACTCTTCCCGCCGCAGCCGCAGCGTTCGTGGCTGCAATTGTCGCGACAGCCCTGGCTCTTGCCGGGATCTAGCGATCCCGCGTGACATCGGTGACCCACAAGATTGAGGTCGAATGCGAGCTCGCGTGCTTCCTGTCCCCCGCGCAAGACGCCGAGCTGGCCGAGCGCGGGTATGTGCTGACGACCAGCAGGTCCTCCAGCAGTTTGGGCCCGCGCGCATCGAAGCGCCGCTACCGCTGGAAAAGATCGCCGAACTGAAGGGCGAACCTGAAGATCCATTGCCTGTTCACCGAAATCGTCATACCGGGCATGACTGGCCGACAGCTATGCGATGAAGCCCTGAAACAGAGGCGGGACCTGAAGGCGCTCTACACCACGGGCTATACACGCGACGCCGTCGTGCACAACGGTGTGGACAATCCCAGGGTCCACCTCTTGCCGATGCCATTCACGCTGGATCAGGTCGCCCAGCACTGCACAAGGTTTTCGGTCCCCGATCAGTCAACAAGCCGAGCGAGCTCGATCCCCGGTTGTGGCGCCGCTGGCGTTGCTTCCGGGGGATGTTGCGCGGCCAGCTTGCGCTGAGCCCTGGCCTCGGCGCTTCCGGGACGCACAGCGATCGACGCCGATGCGCGGCCGAAATGATAGCCTTGCCCGATGTCGCATCCCATTGCGACCAATGCGGCTGCCTGCTCCGGCGTCTCAACGCCTTCAGCCACGACGATCAGGCCGAGACTCTTCGCCATCGCTATGATGGTGCGCACGAGCGTCGCTGACTCAGCGTCTGCGATCATGCGGCGGATGAACGAGCGGTCGATCTTCAGCTTGTCGAACGGAAGGCGCCGAAGCTGCTGCAGGCTGGCGTGGCCCGTGCCGAAATTGTCGAGCGATATGCGGACGCCCTTACCGCGCAGCGCGTGAAGGATCTCGCGCGCAGCGTCGAGATCGGTCACCAGCACCGCTTCGGTCAACTCGATCTCGAGCCGCGACGGCGCGAAGCCGGTCTCCTCGAGGACCTTCAAAACCTTCAGGGCCAACTGCTCGTCCCGCAGCTGCACAGGCGACAGGTTGAGCGACAGGTGCGGCGCACCCTCAGCGGCGACGGCCTCGCGGCACGCCTTGCGCAGCAGGTTGAACGTCATCTCGCCAATCGCGCCAGTGGCCTCCGCCGTGGGGATGAACTGGTCAGGCGGGATGGGGCCACGCGTCGCGTGCGCCCAACGCGCGAGAATTTCGTAGCCTCGTGGCTTGCCGTCATCGAGGCTGACCAGCGGCTGGTAGTAAGGCTGGATCTCGTCGTTTCGGACGGCGTTCCAAAGGTCGCTCTCGAACAGGGCGCGCTGGCGAACAAGTTCGTCCATGCCCGTCTTGAAGAAGCCGAACCAGCCGCGGCTCGTGTCCTTTGCCCGGCGCAGCGCGAGGCTCGCCCGGTGGAGCAGTGTTTCGGCGTCACGACCATCGGCTAGGCCGATGGCGGCGCCGGCCGTGACGCTGACGGTCACTGTATGCTTGCCGAGGACCATCGGAACCTCAATCGCCGTAAGCACGGCAGAGAGCCAGTTCATCAGCTCTTCTTCGTCTTGATCGGGCAGCAGCACGACGTATTCGTCAGTTTCGAGCCGCGCCACGAAGCCGTCGACGCCGGCCCTGAGATTGAGGATCTTGCCGACATTCACCAGCACTTCATCGCCCAGCACCCGGCCGTTCGCGTCGTTGAACGACTTGAATCGGTCGATGTTCATCATCACGACGCCAAGCTTGCGGGCGCCGTCATTGTTGCTAAGCAGCCAGTTGAGGACGCCCTTCAGGTGGCGCCGGTTCGGCAGGCCCGTGAGCGGATCGTGCATCGCAACCCGGCGCGCGCGCTCTTCTGTCTGAAGGCGCGTGCGCAGTTCCTTGATGTGCCGGCCATAGCGCGTGATCACGTAAAGCGTCAGGCCAAGGCAGGCGACGATGATCGTGCCGAACAATCTCGATGCGCTGAGATGGCTGTATTCAGACCCGAGCGCATAGAGGGCGCCGACAACATCGAGGTTCACCGACAGGATGAAGCCGGCGGCAATGAAGCCGGCGAACACCAGGATATCGCGGCGGACCTGCGCGGAGACCTTCCGCTTGACCGTCTCGCGCGACTGGGTGTCGACCAACAGGCGTGGCTGGTTAATTGAAGATGACATGAGGATCCGGGGGTAGCCAATTGTAACCAGAATGCGGCGCGCTGTTTAAGAATCCCGGCCACCAACTGCCCAAATTTTCGTTGATGCCGTTAGCCAGTGGGAGGAAGCGAGCGCTGGGCTTCCCATGCCTCGCGCTCCAGCTCCCAGTCTGGAGAGGGGCGCGGCGCGCCGTCCGGCTTTACGGCCATCACCTCGCCCATCTGGATGAAGCCGAGGCGCGATAGTAGCCGCATTAAACGGTCATCGTCCTCGGCAGTGGTTTCGCAGATGCGGGCGAGGCAGAGCTGGTCGAAGCGCCATGCTACCGCCGCCGGACCGCAAGCGCCACTGAAGCCCCGGTGTTGTCATTCAGCCTTAACGGCGGCGGCGAACTTGGCGATCGAGCACTGCGACCAAAGCTGTGCGTCGCAATGAGCGGTGGCTTCGTCCAAGGGTTAAAGGTGGCGAAGAGGATGTCGTCGCCACGCGCGCGCTGGAGGAGGTGGTCCTGGAAGAAGGCGTCCCGGTTGCGGGCATTGATGGGATTGGGCATGGTTTAGATGAGCGGCCCGATGCTTTCCCAGATCAGCAGGTCGGCCAGCGCCTCAGCATCTTCAAATCGGGCCACGCGTGGGCCGGCGATCCGGCCGTTCATGAATTCCGCCTGCCGTATAGAGGATCTGGGCCTATCCGCCTTCTCGACAGGCACAACACGTCTCGTCTTCGGAAGATCCGCCACGACCATCTCCCGACCCAAATACAACCAACGGTTGTGTAACAGGACGTGAATGGAAAGCGATCAGGGACTTCCCTTGGATCAGTCCTGATCGATGTGGCTGCGGTTGCGTTTGACTGTGGAGCGCTTGGCCTTGCCCTCCAAGCGCTTTTCCTTCTGGGCGCGGCTGGGCTTGGTCCTTAGCCGCTTCTTCGGCTTGACCAAGGCTTTCTCCAGTAATTCGACGAGACGAGCGCGGGCTTCCTCCCGGTTGCGGGCCTGGGAACGGTGGGTCTGGATAAAGAGGACCAGTTCGCCTTCCTCGTTGATCCGGTTGGCGAGCGCGCGGCGGATCATCCATTTCTGTTCATCGTCAAAAGCGTGCGACGTCTTCACGTTGAAGCGCAGCTGGACCGCGCTCGCTACCTTGTTGACGTTCTGCCCGCCGGGACCGCCGGCGGTCACGAACTTCTCCTCGAGTTCGTGTTCGAACTGGTGGAGATAGACCGGCATTGATCAGGATTTCCGGTTCAGGCGCGAGATCAGGCTGGACGTATCCCAGCGCCCGTGGCCTTCGGCCTGCACATCGGCATAGAACTGATCGACCAGCGCGGTGAGCGGCGTCGAGGCCCCGGAGATGCGGGCGGCGTCGAGCGCGATACGGAGATCCTTGCGCATCCAGTCGACAGCGAAACCGAAATCGAACTTGCCGTCGACCATGGTCTTCCAGCGGTTCTGCATCTGCCAACTTTGCGCGGCGCCGGCTGATATGGCTTCGATCACCTTGGCTTCGTCGAGCCCGTTCTTGCGCGCGAAGTGCAGGCCTTCGGCGACGCCCTGCACCACGCCGGCGATGCAGATCTGGTTCACCGACTTCGCGAGCTGGCCCTGCCCGCTCGGTCCGATCAGAGTGATCTGCTTGGAGTAGGCCCGCATCACGGGCTCGGCGCTGGCGAAGGCGTCGGGATCGCCGCCCACCATGACGGTCAGCTGGCCATTTTCTGCGCCGGCCTGTCCGCCGGAGACAGGGGCGTCAAGAAAGTTACCGGCCCGCGCCTTGCGACGATCGTACAATTTGCGCGCCAGCGCGGCCGAGCCTGTTGTGTGATCAATCAGGATCGCTCCGCGCTTCAGATCGGATTCGATGTCGGCATAGACGGCCTCGACATCCGGATCGTCGCCGAGGCAAAACATGACAAAGTCCGCGTCGCTAACGGCTTCGCGGGCGGAGGCTGCGGCTTTGCCCTTGCCGCCGCTTTTCTCCCAGGCCGCCACTTTTTTTGTCGAGCGGTTCCAGACGGTTACGTCATGGCCCTTCTGTGAGAGATGGCGCGCCATGGGACTGCCCATAACGCCGAGGCCGAGGAATGCGCATGTCGCCATTTGAGTGAGTCCCGATTCAGGCCTGCACACATAGTGGCCGCGCCAAAGCTTGTCATCCCGCTAGAGCGCTTTGACCAGTTCGTTGATCTTCTCGCAGCCCTGCGCGATCGTGTTGGTGTAGCCCATGCGGATGGACGCCTCGCGACCTTCCATCGATGTGAATGTCGCGACCATGGTCCATTTCGTGCGGTCGCCATGGTCCTCGAGCGTCACAGCTGTGCGATTGGTTGGAGGGCCGCTTGTGCTTTTTCCATGGTTGGCGGGCTGCCACACGAGGCGCATGGGCTTCTTCACTTCAAGGTAGACGTATTCCAGCGGGAAGTCGGTTCCGTCGGGCGTGCGCATGACGTGCTTCCAGATGCCGCCGACGCGGACATCCATCTCGCAGACGGGCGCCGAAAAGCCGACGCCGCCGAACCAGACACTGACGTGTTCGGGTTTGGTAAAGCACTCCCAGACCTTGTCGATCGGGGCATCGAACATGCGCGACATGATGATGGTCGCTTCATCGACCGCGCTGGAATCGCTGGTGATCTTGCTCATGGGTTCAGGCTTTTTGCTTGGCTGAATTATTTGTGGCGCTTGCTTTTGGGCTTGTTCGTCGTGCGGGGGGGCGCGGGCATCGTTTTCAGATAAGCGGCGAAACTATCGAGGCTGCGATCCCAGAAGCGGCGATATTCCTCGAGCCATTCGGTGACGGCCTGCAAAGGTTCGGCTTCGAGATGCACCGGGCGCCACTGCGCCTCCCTGCCCCGCGAAACGAGGCCGGCGGCTTCGAGGACCTTCAGATGCTTCGAAACCGCCGCGAGACTCATGTCGTATGGCTCGGCGAGTTCGCCGACGGTGGCGTCAGCCGTCGCAAGCCGGGCGAGGATGCCGCGGCGTGTCGGATCAGCGAGTGCCGAGAGAGTCATCGAAAGCTGGTCAGCGGGCAACTGTATTCAACCCATTAGTTGACAACCTTATGGTTGAATACGTAGCGACGCCCGAGCCGTCAAACAGCAAAATCTCAACGACACGGGCGTCTGGAGGCTCGCTGCAGCTCTGGCTCAGATGGAGGCCGGGGCGCGGGGATGCACCACTGGTTGGCGCCGGCTGTTGAGCCGCTACCGGTAGTTGAAAAAGCGCGCGGTTTCCCCGCGTCCCCGGGATCGTTTGCTCGCTAGCCGGATCAACGAAGCACAACCTCTTCACTTAAAGCGGCGTTGGCGCCTCAGAGGCTTGCCGCTTGCGCGAGGGCGGTTCAGGTTCCGCTCCGGGAACGGACGCTTCAGACGTCATCCAAGGGAGAGATTCATGAAACGTTTTGTGGCGCTTACGGTGCTGGCCATTGGGTTGGGGGCGGGCGCGGCTTCTGCGCAGAAGGTGGCCGACCTGGGAATGACAGGGATGGACCCTGCCTCCGGCAAGGCGCCGAAGCAGGTTGTCATCATGTTCCACGGTTATACGCAGCGCGGCGAAGCGATGAAGCCGCTGGCCGATGCGCTGGCCAAGCGACTGCCGGACGCGGCCTTCATCTTCAACGATGGGCCGCTTGATGCGAACAAAGGCAAGAGCTGGTATGTGCTGCGCGGCGAGGATCCGACGAATACCAAAGCCGCGGTCAAGAAACTCGCGGTCGATACGGTGACCAAGGCTTCCGAAGGGCTGAAAGTTTCCCACCAGAACATCGTCGTGGTGGGTTTCAGCCAAGGCGGCGGCGTGGCGCTGGATGCGGGCGCGTGTTCGACGCCGGATGTGAAGGCGGTGGTGTCGCTGGCCGGCATCCTCGCGAACGGCGATTGCAAGGCCGAAGCGGGCGGCAAGCCTGCGCCCATATTAATCGTCTACAATGACCACGATCCGGTGGTGAAGCCAGACAGCATCCAGGCTTTCCAGGATCAGGCAAAAGCGAACGGTTACGAGTCGAAGCTCGAAACCGTCGCGGGCACGACGCACTATCCGGCGGCGGACGGGATCGGCAAGGCGGAGGACTTCATCGTCGCCCAACTGGGCGGGAAATAGCCTGATCGCATCCCGGGCGGCGGCGATCCCCGGCCCGGGCTGCATTCACGACTCGTCCGATGTCAGCGTGACGAACTTGCCGCGGAAGAAGCCCAGGGCGTCGACGCCAGGGTCGGCGCGGTAGGTGATGACGTCGCCATAGATGACCTCGTGATCGCCCATGGGCTGGCGCAGGCGCATGCGGCAGTCGAGGCTGGCGACCGCGGCAACGAGCACCGGCGCGCCCGTTTCCAGAGTGCAGACCTGGTCGGGCGGAATAATGCGGTCGCCCCGGCGGGAGAAACGCTGGGCCACTTCGTGATCATCCGAGCGCAGGATGTTGAGAGAGAAGGCCGGGCAACTCGTAAATACCTCGAAAGCGCCGCTCGAATTGGCAAGGCACCACAGCATGATCGGCGGATGGAGCGACACGGATGTCAGCGAATTGACGATCAGCCCGTGTGCGCGGCCCTGTTGGTCATGCGCCGCAACCAGCGCCACGCCGGTTCCAAAGCCGCCCAGCGCGCTGCGATAGGCTTTAGGATCGAACTGGGAAAGGCTTTCTGGCTCGCTCATGCACCCGGCTTTAACTGTACCCTGCCTATAAACCCGAGTTAACGGCCGGGATCAAATTCGCCATGAGTGGCAACAGACCAATCGTCATCAAGAAAGTGAAGAAGGTCATTGGCGGCGGCCACCATGGCGGCGCCTGGAAAGTGGCCTACGCCGACTTCGTGACCGCGATGATGGCGTTTTTCCTTCTCATGTGGCTGATCAACACGACCTCCCCGGAACAGAAGCGCGGCATTGCGGACTATTTTGCCCCGGCCAGCGTCTCGCGCTCGACACAGGGTTCGGACGGGCTCCTGGGCGGCACGGCCTTCCAGGAAGATGGCGCGCGCGCCTCCGGCTCTAACCGCCAGATCGATGAGGAACTGTCGGCGGAGAACGAGCGCACCAAGTCTGGATCGCCGGAGAAAACCACAACGCAGGCTGGCGTGCCGAGCGAGTCCGCCCTCGCCCAGGCGTTGTCGAAACGCGAGTCGGCGAAGTTCGCCAGCGCCGAGGCGTCGCTGCGCCAGGCGCTGCAGGACCTGCCGGACTATGCGGAGCTGTCCAAGAACATCATCATCGAGCAGAATGATGACGGGCTGAACATACAGCTGGTCGACCAGGAAGGCCGGGCGATGTTCTCGGGTTCCTCGGCCGATCCGCTGCCACGGACACAGCACCTGCTCGACACAGTATCAAAAGTTATCCAGCAGCTGTCGAACCGGATCAGCATTTCAGGTCACACCGACACAACAGCGCCGTCGCGACCAGGTTATTCCAATTGGGACCTTTCGGCCGACCGGGCCAATGCGGCGCGCCGGATCCTTGAAAAATCCGGTGTTGAAGCAGACCGAATCTACCAGGTCGCCGGCAAGGGCGATCGGGAACCTCTCTATCCTGACGATCCGGACCTGCCCGCAAACCGCCGGATCAGCATCACACTGATGCCATAAGCGCCAGTTATGCCTTCGGAGCACGATCTCTGAGCGCCCATATCGACAAAGGCGTCGAGGACCTCAGCGGATGTGACACAAAGCAGTTGAAGCGTTTTCCCTATGGCGCATCCGCCCCGGCGGCGGTTAAAGTCGATTCGACATGAAGGAAGCCGACACCAAGGAAATCTTCCCACCGGACTTCGTCCGGAAGATGAAGTTCTATCTGACTTCTCCACAGCCCTGCCCCTACCTGCCGGGCAAGATGGAGCGGAAGGTGTTCGCCAATCTTGCGGTGGACGGCGCGGTCAATCTCAATGACAGCCTGACACGATCCGGCTTCCGCCGCTCGCAGACGATTGCGTATCGGCCCGCGTGCAAGGCTTGCGGCGCCTGCCGGTCGGTGCGGATCGACGTGGCGGCGTTCAAGATGTCGAAGCGGTGGAAGCGCGTGCTGGCTCGCAACGCCATGCTCGAGCGCGAGCCGACGACGGCGCGGGCGACGCGCGAGCAGTTCCGGCTGCTGAAGAAATACCTCAACGAGCGCCATCCGGGCGGCGGCATGACTGAGATGGAAATCCGAGACTATGCAGGGATGGTGGATGCGAGCCCGGTGCGCACCGTGGTGTTCGAATACCGCAACCGCCTGCAACCGGGACCAGAGGATGACGGCGCGCTGCAGGCGGCGGCGCTGACGGACGTGCTGCGTGACGGTTTGTCGATGGTCTATTCCTTCTTCCGGCCGGAGCTGTCTGACCGGAGCATGGGCTCATTCATGGTGCTGGATCATATCCGGCTCGCATCCGAACTGGGCCTGCCCTACGTCTATCTCGGCTACTGGGTGCGGGGCTCAGATAAGATGGGCTACAAGGCTGACTTCCAGCCCCTCGAAGTGTTCGACGGCGAAAGCTGGCGGTCGCTGCGCGAAGAAGAGATCTGAATCCGGGACCGCCGGCCGCCTGGCGGGCAGAAGCGGCGCTGCAGCCCGACTTTTGCGGATTTGGAATTTCAGGCTAATCGGTTTCCGCTTCCAGCCAGGCCGCGTAGGCCGGCTCCACTGCAATCAGCTCTGTCGCGATGATGCAGGGGACGTTGTAGGGGTGCAGCGCTCTTGCGCGGGCGCTCAGTTTGCCGAACAGGTCCACACGGGTCTTCAACATGAGTGTGATTTCGTCAGCGGTTTCGACGGCGCCGTTCCAGCGGTACATGCTGGTCACCTTCCCTCCGATGTTGGCGCAGGCGACGAGGCGTTCCTCGAGGCAGGCTCGGGCGATCGCCTCGGCGCTGGCGCGGTCGGGACAGGTGATCAGGACGTCGATGAATGTCATGAAAGACTCGAGGCGCCACCGGAAACCATCGCGCTTCAATAATAGCACCAGCGCATCATGGGGCTAAAGCTCTTTGATCATTTCTGCCTAGGCCATCCGCCCGCGCCGGGCGGACGGAGCCGCGCTTCCATCACTGCTCCGTTTGCGCCTTCGACGCCGGCGGCGGCTTGGCAAGATGCCTGTTTCATCAGACCGTCGCTCTCGATATAGGCGTCTTTGCGTGTCGGCTGTGTACGGACGGAAAGATTTTCCCCTTCCTCCTGCACTACGGCATGGGCGCCTCGCCTGGGCAGAAGCTCGACGCCGTCGACCGCGTATTCGCGTCACTGCGGGGAGAAACGGACTTGTTGTCCATATCGGGCGTCTCCACGGCTTCAGGGGTCAGACGCCCGCCATTCGGGAGCGTTCCTGCGCGGCGTAACGCTCAGGTCAGTAAAAGCTCGAGCTGCACATCCGCGCGCGCGTAGGGCGAAGGGATCGTTTCATGCAGCGGACGGAAGCCGGCGTCATTGTACAGCTTCAACGCAGGGCCAAGCTTAGAATTCGTTTCGATGAAAACGCGACGCATCCCCATCTCGCGCGCCTTCGCCAGCGCTGCGACCATAAGCAAGCGACCGGCGCCCTTGCCCTGCGCTTGCGGACGGACGCCCATCTTCGCGAGTTCGACCGACCCCTCGCCGATGACCACAAGCGCAACAACACCCACCGGCGTTTCAACATCCACAGCAAGCAGGATCGCGCCGCCGGGATCGAGGATGTATTTCGCGGGATTGTTCAGAACGTCGCGGTCTTTCTGCTCGACCACGAAGAAGCGTTCGATCCATTCGAGATTGATGTCGCGGAAGGCGGCCTCGTCTCCGGGCTGGAAGGACCGGATGACGATACCCACCTCAGAACTTCACCGCCGGCGCGATGTTGATCTGCGCACGCTCGGCTTCGCCGACATCGAACATTTCACGCGAGGTGAATCCCGTGGAGCCGGCGATCATCGAGGCGGGGAATTGCTGGATCGCGGTGTTGTAGTCGTTCACCGCCGAATTGTAGAAGCGCCGGGCCGCCGCGACCTTGTCTTCAATCGAGGAGAGTTCGGTCTGCAGGTTGAGAAAGTTCTGGCTGGCCTTGAGATCCGGGTAGGCTTCGGCAAGCGCGAACAGCCTGCCGAGCGCGCCGGAGAGCGCGCCTTCCGCAGCACCGAGCGCGGCGGGCCCGTGGGCATTCGCGGCTGCGTTGCGCGCGGCGATCACGGCGTCGAGCGTCGATTTCTCGTGAGCGGCGTAGCCCTTCACCGTCTCGACCAGGTTGGGGACCAGTTCGCGGCGCAGCTTCAGCTGGACGTCGATGCCGGAGAACGCCTCGTTGACCGTCTGCCGCTTGGAGACGAGCCCGTTGTAGATCGCAATGATGGAGATCACGATGAGCGCAATGACGCCCAGCACGATATAGATCGGCACCATATCCACGGCACGCCCCTTTTCCGTCCAGCCGATTCCCCGGCGCGGCCAAACTACAGCATGACGGCGATGAATCCAGTGCGTGCCGCAATCTTGGATGGCGCTGGCCGATCGACTAGTTTTTGAGCGTCGAACCTGATCTACCGGAACGGAAGACGCTTCTCTCGCAGGCGTAAACAGGGATGAACATGGCGGCGAAGCTAGGCAGGAAAGCGATTGTCGCGGGCGCCGGGATGGGCGGGCTGGCGGCGGCGGCAGCACTGGCGCGGCGGTTCGAGACGGTGCTGGTGCTGGACCGGGATACGCTGCCGGACGAGGCGGCGCTGCGGACGGGCGCGGGCCAGGGTGCGCATACTCACCAGCTTCTCAAGGCGGGCGAGCTGAGCCTGGAAAAGCTGTTGCCCGGGATCACCCAACAGTTCGTCGTAGCCGGCGCCAGGCAGATGCTGGTCGGGCGCGATGTGAAGGTGTTCGACTTCGGCGGCTGGATGGACGAGTGCGACGCGGGCTTCACCGTGACCAGCCTGTCGCGGCCCGCTTACGAGGCGGTCCTGCGCAGGCGTGTGGTCACCCTGCCCGGCGTGAGCATCCAGCATGAGACGATCGTGAAGCGCTTCATCGTCGAAGGCGGGACTTGCAAGGGCGTCGAACTGGAAGACGGGACGAGGATTTCGGCCGATTTCTGCATCGATGCCACGGGGGTGACCGGGCCGCTGATGGCGCAGTTGGCGGAGGACGGCCACGCTGTGTTCGAGACGGAGAATGTGAAGATCAACGTCGCCTATGCCAGCGCGAAGTTCCGCCAGAAGCCGGAGCATCGTGGCGAAGCGATCGGCTTCTTCTTTCTGCCCGGACCGCCTGGCAAGCAGTTCGGGTTCATGCTGCCGATCGAGGATGACCAGTGGATCGTGTCGGTGGGGGCACGTGGCGGGGATTCACCACCAAAGACGATCGATGAGCTCCGCGAATATGCCAAGGCGTTCGACGCCAAGGTCTACGACCGGATCAGCGAGGCGGAAGCTACCAGCCAGATCCGCATGTTCCGCAAGCCCATGGCCACACGGCGCAAGGCATGGGAGGCGGCGAAATGGCCGCAAGGGCTGATCCCCATCGGCGATGCCATGAGCAGCGTAAACCCGACCTATGGCCAGGGCATGACGGTGGCCGCCTGCGAGGCCGAGGCGCTGGCGGAGATTCTCGACAAGCGCGCGACAGGCGGTGGGGGACTGGACGGGTTGGGCGCGGAATACCTCCCGGTAGCGGCGGAGATCGCGGGGCGGGCGTGGAGCCTGTCGGTCAATTCGGACTATGTCTACCCGGAGACGGAAGGTGAGCGGCCGGCCAACTTCTTGATGAACCGCGCCATGGCGCAAACATTGCGCAAGCTGGCGGTCGAGGAGCTCGATTTCCGCGTCTTCCGTTACCGGCTGGTGCACATGGTGGATTCTGCGAATGCGCTACGCGACGGACCGCTGGCAGTGAGGTTCTTTACCGCGCTGCAGGGCTCGATCCCGGCGTGACCTTGTCCTGCAGCCCGGGCGGGTCGCTGATATCTTTCGGTTGCAGGAGATCGGGCGCGCGGCGGCGGAGCTGTTTCATGACACCGACCTGATCGATGTATCGATCATGATGGTCATCACGATGGACGATCATATCGCTCCAATCGCGGCGAAGTTGTCCGTCGTTGCGGAGATGGACGGGCGGATTGCAGGGGTCGCCATGGGCGAGATGCATGACGACAACGCCTATCTGCGCAAACGCGATGTCGATCCTGTTTTACAGCAGCGCGGAGCCGGGGCCGCGCTCGTGAACGCATTTGCGAACGGTGCGACTTGGCTGGATGCATCCGCCATTTTTCTGTCGACCTTTCGTATCCCGCCGTCGAGGGCGCCATTCTATCGCGAGCAAGGATTCCGCGATATCGCGAGCAGCGACTACCTGCCGTGGATGCAGGCAATCGAACGCGAACCGGCGATGCTTCTCGACATTGAGAAGCGCGTGTTTCTGATGCCGGGCGTTTAGCCCGAGAACTTGCCGTTCTTGTTAAAGCCGCGGGGGGCGAGGCGGCCTGATTGGGCGCGTTTGCCTATCCAGTCTTTCCAGTCGTCCGACGACTGCTGGCGACCGCTGCTGTCGGCCCAACCGAAACCGTCGGCGCGGTTGAAAGTCTTGAGATCAAGCAGGCCGCCATCCTTGAAGGCCTGGATCTTCACGCCCTTGCCGCGCGTCATTTCCGGCATCTCGCTGGTCTTGAAGATCACCATCTTGCGGTTCGAGCCAATGGACGCCGTCATGTCGCCGACCGCCTTCACACAGAAGATCAACTCTTCATCGCCCACATTGAGGATGATCTTGCCCTTGCGCGTGGAGGAGACGAGTTCGGCGTCGGCAACGATGAAGCCATAGCCGTTGCCGGAAGCGACGATCCGGCGGGCTTTGTCTTCGGGGACAAGCATCGCGACGATGGTTTCGGCTTCGGGGACTTCGAGCTGCAGGCGGATGGGTTCGCCATGTCCGCGGCCGCCGGGCAGTTTGTCGGCGCCGAGTGTGAAGGCGCGGCCGCCGGAGGCCATGAGCACAACCTTGTCGGTGGTCTGGCATTCGAGCGTGAGGGCGAGCTCGTCCCCTTCCTTGAACTTCAGGTCGTCGAGCTTCTGGTTGTGACCCCTGAGGGCGCGGATCCAGCCTTTCTCGGAGAGAACGACCGTTACCGGCTCTTTCACGATGAGGGCCTCGAGGGCGGCCTCGGTGTCGATCTCTTTTGCGACGTCGAAATTCGAGCGGCGCTTGCCCAGTTTTTGAGACGGATCAAAGATTTCGCGGGCGGCCTTGAGCTGGCGCTTGACTTCGGTCCACTGGCGGTCGGTCGAGCTGAGCAGTTTCTCGATCTCGCGCTTCTCTTCGGACAGTTCCTTGTGCTCGCGCGTGATCTCGATCTCTTCGAGCTTGCGCAAAGCGCGCAGGCGCATGTTGAGGATGGCTTCCACCTGAATCTCGGACAGGCGGAACTTCTTCATCATGACGGCCTTGGGATCGTCCTCGTAGCGGATGATCCGGATGACTTCATCGATGTTGAGATAGGCCTTGAGCAGGCCGTCCAGTACTTCGAGGCGATGCTCGATCCTGCCGAGGCGATGCTTGTTGCGGCGGACGATCACTTCGCGACGGTGATCGAGATAGCAGTTCAGCATCTCGGGCAGGCCCATGACCTTGGGCACGCCGTGGTCGAGCACGTTCATGTTGACCGGGAAACGCGTTTCCAGTTCGCACTGCTTGAACAGGCTGGCCATGAAGACTTCGGGGTCGACGGTGCGCGACTTCGGCGTGAGGACGACGCGGACGTCTTCGGTCGATTCATCCATCGCGTCTTCGAGCAGCGGGGCCTTCTTGGTCTCGATCAGTTCGGCCAGGCGCTCCATCAGCTTGGACTTCTGCACCTGATAGGGGATCTCGGTGACGATCACGCGCCATGTGCCGCGGCCGAGGTCTTCCCTGGTCCACTTGGCGCGCACGCGGACGCCGCCGCGACCAGTCGCGTAAACTTCGCGCAGGCCTTCCTTCGATTCCACGACCACGCCGCCGGTAGGGAAGTCCGGACCCGAGACGATCTTCATCAGGTCGTCGACTGTGGCTCGGGGATGCTCAAGCAGATAGATCGCAGCGTCGATACATTCAGAAGGGTTGTGCGGCGGAATCGAGGTCGCCATGCCGACCGCGATGCCTGACGATCCGTTGACCAGAAGGTTCGGGAAGCCCGCGGCGAGGACTATCGGTTCCTTGTTGCGCTCGTCGTAGGTGTCGCGGAAATCGACCGCGTCGTCATCGAGACCCTCGAGCAGCAGCATGGCCGCGGGCGTCAGCTTGGCTTCGGTGTAGCGGAAGGCGGCGGGTGCATCACCGTCGATGTTCCCGAAATTTCCCTGGCCATCGACCAGAGGCGCGCGCGATGCGAAATCCTGCGCAAGGCGCACCATCGCGTCATAGATCGATTGATCGCCATGCGGGTGGTACTTACCGATGACTTCACCGACCACGGTGGCGGACTTGCGGTGGCCGCCATTCGGGTTCAGCCCGAGCTGGGCCATGGAATAGAGAACGCGGCGGTGGACGGGCTTCAGACCGTCGCGCACATCCGGCAGGGCGCGGGCGGTAATCGTCGAAAGGGCATAGGCAAGATAGCGCTTCGACAGCGCCTCGCCCATCGGCTCGTCGATGATCTCGCCGCCATTGTCTGGCGGATCGATGGTCGTATTCCTGGCCATGCCAATATCCTGGAATTCTCGAATCAGCCCGGTGAGAGTCGCCCTGCCCGCACGAGACGGTCAATCATAAGCAAGCGGGCTTCCGGGATCTGCTTGTTGAGATCGGCGAATAACCGCTCGCCAAGAAAATACCCGGTCAGCCTGAAACCAGCGCGGATATCGACAGGGGTTGCGGGTGCGGTGTTGTCGATCAGGAAGGCGGGCAAAGGCAAGAGCCGATCCAGATAGCCGCCCGCTTCTGATCCGCGCACCGCCTTGCCCGATTTGGGGCTCACATGGGTCAGACCATCATTGCTCCCCGATACCGCGCAACGCGACAGGTCCAATCCAAAGCCCATCATTGTCAGCAGTCCCAATTCCCAGCGGACGAATAGCGCAGGCCAGACGTCATTGTGACCCAGCATGTCGAGCAGGGTTTCGGCGGCGTCATAAAGCGCGGGCTTCGACTCGCCTTCCGGCAGAGCACCGGCGAGCAGATCGGACAGGGCCGCGAGTCCCGCAAGGGCCTCGGCATCGGCCATGTGAACCGCGGCGCGCTCGTTCTCCGACTCTGCGGTAAAGAAACCCAGATTGTCGTCGCTTCGCGCTTTCCACGTGACGCGCAGGGTATTGCCGGCCTGCAATGGCGCGCGCTTCTTCTGGCTGGCTCCACCATAGACCATGCCGCGCCGCCGGCCGTGCGTGCGGGCAAAGACCTCAAGGATCGCTCCGGTTTCGCCGAAACGCCTGAGGCCCAGCGATATCGCATGGTCGCTCCACTCAGCCATGCAAATGGCATAGGCCGTCGCACACGGAACGCAACCCGACAGATGATGCGTGCGTGGAATGGGCAAAGCCCGGAAGATCTAGAGGTCGTTCGCGGCGCCTGTTTCAGCGCCGAGTTTGAAGCCCTGCTTCGCGATCAGCCCGCAGAACCGGCGCGGCCGGCCGTTCACGGTCGCAGGCGTGTGACGGTCGCGGGCGGCCCAGGCGAGCACGGAGTTGTCTAGCCGCGCATAGCCGCTGGATATCGTGACCTGCACATTCTCGACCCGGCCATCCGCAGAGACGCAGTAGGAGATAACGACCGTTCCCTCTTCACCGCAAAGCTTCGAAGCGGCAGGATAGTATGGGATCGCGCCCTGCAGACGCAGAGGCTGCATCACTCGGGCGCCCGAGGGCGCGGCCGGCACAAAGCTGGGATCGGGCGGTGTTGGCTCGTAAAGAACTTCCGTCTTGGCGGGACACTTCGATCGCGTCGCGGGCAACACGGCGACGATCGCACTCGCCGGCGCAGCGACGATCGGACCACGGGGCCCCGGATGTTCCGCCGGCGTCGAGCACGCCGCCAGGACGGCGCAGGTCATTGCAGCAAGGCGTCTCATGAAGCCTCCTATGCGATATGGACGATAACGCCGGGGCATGGTGCGCCGCAATGCCAAATGATTGACGTTTCGATGAGATTGTCCCAAATGCCGAAAAAGCGAGGGCGACCTCCCCCGATCCCGGGCAAACAGGCGGGTCTGCCCGACCTATTGCAGGAGGGCGGCATGGCCTGGGTGTTTCTTGGGATTGCCGGATTACTCGAAGTTCTCTGGGCATTTATGCTCAAGGTTTCTGACGGGCTGTCGAAGCCGGTCGAAGCCACAGTTGCGATTGTAGCCATGATCGCGAGCTTCATCGTACTGTCGCTGGCGATGAAGTCCCTGCCGCTGGGAACGGCCTACACGATCTGGACAGGCATCGGCGCCGTGGGCGCTTTCGTAATCGGGATCACCGTACTCGGCGAGGCGGCAACGCCGATGCGGATCGGATCGGCCGTGCTGATCCTCGCGGGGATCATCGGGCTTAAGCTGGCGTCAGAAGCCTAGGCCAGTTCGCTGCGATAGTAGGCCGCGACGATCGGATAGCATTCGCACGCGACCGCCTCCAGCCCGTCGCGGTCCAGGATTATGAGGCGGCCACGCGAATACTGGATCAACCCCGCCCTCTGCAGCGCGCCCGCCGCGATCGTCACGCCAGGTCGCGTGACGCCGAGCATGAGAGAGATCACCTCGTGCGTCAGGTTCAACGTCTCGCCGTCCGTGCGGTCGTGCACCAACAGCAACCAACGCGCGAGGCGATGCACCACGTCATGCGCACCATTGCATGCGGCGGTCTGCGCCACTTGCGCAAACAGCGCGTTGGCGAAACCGTTGAGCAACTGGCGAAGTCGGCCCGACTGCTCCATCAGCGCACGCACGACCGCAGCCTCTGCACGGAAGACGACGCCGTCACTCTGCGCCATGATCTCCAATGTCAGCGTCTCGGCGCCAAGTGCTGCGTGCACGCCCGCCACACCTTCGCGTCCGACCTGCGCAATCTCGATGCGTCCGCCATGCTCCAGCGGCGCCAGAAGCGAGACGACGCCCGAGTCGACAAAGTAGACGTATTTTGCAGACTCGACCGCGCCCTGAAGGGCGCCGCCTGACACCATGTTGATGCGCTCAAGCGATCCGCGCAGCATCCCGAAATCACCCGCCGACAGGCTGGCTAGTATCACGTTTCTCAGGTTGGGCAGCTCAGGAATCGGCATGCCTTCGCCCCGCTATACGACGGGGAGCACACACATCTCTCTGGCGGACGCCGCCGAAAAATCGTTGTCCGATAATTGAAAATCGAGGGCGCGCGACACTTCGGCGCCTTCCGTTGAGCAGCTTCACTGAAATGGCCTTGATCAAGCCGACCGCCAACATGGCGTCTGCCCCTGCCAATTCGATCTCGGAACCGAATCCTGAGGTTAGGGAACCTGCCTTCATGGCGGTCGAATTGTCTGTTCGGCGCCTTACACATCAGCCCAAGTGCATAGTGTGCAATTCACTCTGCCGCTTACGCCGCATCGGGCGGCGCTGCGAGCGCGCGAGGCGTGAATTTTATTGCCAGCAGTGTCTCCCCCAGCGCAGCGCCGAGCGGGTTTGCCATGCCGGTCGTGGAACGAGGCGGAACACATGATCGCCGGGGGCTGCGCCAAGCC
Organism: Hyphomonadaceae bacterium; assembly: GCA_947474455.1. GTDB lineage: Bacteria > Pseudomonadota > Alphaproteobacteria > Caulobacterales > Hyphomonadaceae > UBA7672. Next base: position 35,471 of record CANJIL010000003.1, read on the forward strand.
GAATCCACCACATCGGATGACGTATAGGAACCTCAGCACGTTGGGCGGGGCAATCCGCATTTCTGTGATGATCAGGTGGATCCCGTTCTCGGAGGCGAACCGTAAGGCGTCCACTCCATCGACTGCTTCAACGCTGTCAAAGCAACACTCGTGCAGAAGTCCAGCTACCTGACGACGGCCCGCCTTGTTCGGGTCAACGATCGGGGCGCGCAAATCCTTCACGAAACCGGTACGGTTGCCGCCCTTAGGCGCGGGCTGGCCTGCCCAGAAAATGCAGGGGGGTTCTCTGCCTTCAGATCTCAATCCCCGATTCGACTGAAGGGTCGGCGGCCACGCAGCCTTGGGTTTGTTCGAAACCATACGGAATGGACAGATATGGACCCTATGTCTGCAAGGGCGAGGCGGCTTGATTGGGAATGCAGGCGCGTCGTCTAGCCAGGGAGGGAGCGCAACACATATTCGATCTTCGAGCCCTTAGTCTCGAAGGCGCATTTCACCCACCGTCCTGACGCATCGTACCAGAAGCTTGCATCGAGTTCGGAGTCGACATCGAAGCGTTGCGCTTCGACCATCGCAGCGCCGACCTTCACGCGTTCCATGCCGCGGTTCTTGACCTTTATTGGCAGCATCTCTCCTGTCTCGGTCGAGAACATGGCGGGCTGCATCATCTCTTCACGGTTCCAGTGCGTCGAGGGAATGACGACGCCTGAAATCACGCCCTTGAACTTCTCGCTCTTCACGGCGAGGCCGCCCTCGGCGGGCTGCACGGAGAGCGTCTTCCACTTGCCTTCGTTCTTGGTGCGCGCTGCGAGCCACGCAAGCCTGCCGCCGTCATAGCGCTCGGTGACGTCGTGGAGATACTCAAAGAAGGTGATCGGGCCGAGCGCGACCTTGAGAACGACATCGGTCCTCACGGTGAGAGAGTCGCCGCTGCGGCTGAAGGTCAGGATATGCGTGCCGAACTCTCCCCCGTCGCGCAGCACGTCGAATGCGAGCTTGTCTCCGTCGGACGGACGCCAAGTTTGCGCGCTGACGGGCAAAGCGCCGAGCGCGATCATGGTTGCAACGATCAGGGGTTTGACGTGCAAGCGGCCGCATCCTTCTGATTCGCGCGATCGCCGCTTATTCTGGCCAGCGGCCGGAACCGGATTCCGGAAAGGAAGCTCGGTGCGGACCCCCGTCCGGAACGCCCATTTGGGCGGCGCGGCTGATCAATACTTCCGGATACGCAGGGCAAACCTCTCCGGATCATGGGGGTTCACGGTTGATCGCAGCCCACAATCTCCCTAGGTCATAGAACGCGCCCGGAGACGATCGGGACGAGGGGCCTTCATGAAGACATTCGGCAATGTCATCGAAGCGATAGGCAACACGCCGCTGATAAAGCTGAGGAAGGCCTCGGAGCTGGCCGACGCCAATATCTACGGCAAGGCCGAGTTCCTGAACCCGGGGCAGTCGGTGAAGGATCGGGCCGCGCTGGGCATGATCCGCGACGCGGAGAAATCCGGCCGGCTCAAGCCTGGCGGGCTGATAGTCGAAGGCACGGCCGGGAACACCGGGATCGGTCTTGCGGTCGTAGGCAATGCGCTGGGTTATCGCACCGTCATCGTGATGCCGCGCACGCAAAGCCAGGAGAAGAAGGACGCTATCCGGTCGCTGGGCGCGAAGCTGGTCGAGGTGGACGCCGTTCCCTATGCCAACCCCAATCACTATGTGAAGTATTCGCAGCGCCTCGCCGACGAGATGGCGAAGACCGAGCCCAAGGGCGCGATCTGGGCAAACCAGTTCGACAACGTCGCCAACCGCAACGCCCACTACGAAACAACGGGCCCGGAGATCTGGAACCAGACCGGTGGCAAGATCGACGGTTTCATCTGCTCAGTGGGATCGGGCGGTACGCTGGGCGGCGTGTCGATGGCGCTTAAGGAGCGCAACGTGAATGTAAAGATCGGCATTGCCGATCCGGGCGGCGCTGCCCTCTTCTCATACTACAAGACCGGCGAGCTGAAGGCTGATGGCACGTCGATAACCGAAGGCATTGGCCAGTCGCGCATTACGGCAAACCTGCAGGGCGTTGAGGTCGATGAGGCCTGGCGCATCGAGGATGCGGATGCGCTGCGCGTGCTGTTCGATCTGACCAAGAACGAAGGCATGTGCCTCGGCGGTTCTTCCGGCATAAACATCGCCGGCGCCATCGAGCTGGCAAAGACGCTTGGCAAAGGTTCGACGGTGGTCACGGTGCTCTGCGACTATGGCAACCGTTATTTGTCGAAGCTCTACAACGGCGCCTTCCTCAAGGAGAAAGGCCTGCCGGTTCCCGAATGGTATGAGACCTGATCGCTAGCCGAGAAGCTGCATAGCGATGTAGCCGACGCCGGTCCAGAACGCGGCGCAGAACAGGATCACCACAAGGCTGACCTTCCACGGTGCTGTTCTTGGCTCGTCGGCGTAGGGATCTGGCGGCTCGAAAACCGGACGCGTCTCGTGTACACGCAGCTCGTCGAGCTCGCTGACGCGGGTGACGGTCAAATTCCAACCTTTGCGGGCATGGCCCACTTTGCGTTTCCCCCGCAAGTATGCAGCGAGACTCATTTCGGTCTGCAAGCATACCCACCCAGTCTTGGATGCGCCTGTTAACAATCCTTCAATCGCGGTTGCGGCATAAGCGGGCATAGCCCGTTCCCGCTACGTCACCCGATAATTCCCTGTGAATGATCGAAGGACGCATCGGAACCGAGGCGGGTTCCGTCGGCATGGCGCGAATGAATCCGCGATGAGGGTAGAGCCCTAGTAGGCGCCGATACCAAGCACAACGACCGGCACACCCATGAACAGGATCTTGAAGTCCTGCCAGAGCGACCAGGTCTTCACGTACTGGACGTCGTAGGCGACGCGCTCAGGATAGGTGAGCTTGTTGCGACCCTTGACCTGCCACAAGCCAAGCACGCCCGGACGGACGGCGGTGTAGTAGGGATAGTCTCGGCCGTAGCGGTGGATCTCGCCGGAGGTCACGGGCCGTGGGCCGATCACCGACATCTCCCCGCGAACGATGTTCAGTAGCTGGGGAAGCTCATCGAGGCTGGTCTTGCGCAGGATGCGGCCTATGACCGTGACGCGCGGATCGCACTTCAATTTCTGGTAATTGGCCCATTCGATGGCCGCTTCCGGATCGGTCTGCAGCAACCTTTCAAGCCGTTCCTGCGCGTCGAGACGCATCGTGCGGAATTTGAAGACCGTAAATGTACGGCCGTCGCGGCCGACCCGCAGCTGGGTGAACAGCGCAGGGCCGGGGTCGAAAATCTTCAGCAGGCCGTAGATCACAATCAGCACGGGCGCGAGGAAGGTGAGCACCGAGAACGCGAACACCAGATCCATCGCGCGTTTGAAAACGCTCGATTGGACCTTCAAGATGTCGCCGGCAGCAGGCCTGCCACCACACGCACCAAGGCGATCAGCCTCGACGCCGATTCCATTCTTCATAACGACCACACCCTGGACCGGAGCGACTTCGGTCCCCAACACGCAATACCCGGACCAGCAAAACCGGCCCGAACCCACATCCAACCCCTCCTCCAAGGGTCGGATTCGTATGTGCTGTGGACGCTCAGACCGTCTGCCCAAACCCCAGGCAGGCGAGTTGTCCGGCCCCATCTCCCGACAAGAGAGAATTAACAGCCCGTTACCCAACGAAACTCCTATATTGCAGCGCAAACAACCAACTTCGCCTCCCGAGAGAGTGCACCCGAAGTCATTCACTCCGGCGGTTCATCCGTGTTTGGCGTGTCACATTTCCGGACATCGCCGATCCGACTGTTGCGCCGCACAATTGATCATGCTTCTCGTAAGCAAAGGTCGTCGGCAAATCTATCCGGACCTTCGCCTTGCTCCTGTCATTGGGTCTGGCTAGGTGGACCGCCTGTCACCTCCAGCCACGGAGTCGGCGCCGCCATGGTCGCCCCCTACTCACCGGAAAAGCCGATCGTCTCCGCCGAATGGCTGATGTCGCATCTCAATGCACCGGATGTGCGCGTCCTCGACTGCAGCTGGTTCATGCCGGATGCGCCGCAGACCGGTCGTCAGGTCTATGATGCCCACCACATACCGGGCGCCCGCTTTTTCGACATTGACGACATCGCCGACACCGACAGCTCGCTGCCCCACATGCTACCCGGCCCGGAGAAGTTCTCGGCTCGTGTCCGCAGGCTGGGGCTGGGCGATGGCCACCGCATCATCTGCTATGACCAGAATGGCTTTGTTGCTTCGGCGCGCGCCTGGTGGATGTTTCGCGTGATGGGCCACTGGGATGTCGCAGTGGTCGACGGCGGCTTCAATGCCTGGCGAGCTGCAGGCGGCGCCATCGAGGATCTGCCGCCTCACGTTCAGTCCGACCGGCACTTCACCGTGCGTCCACGCCGCGATCTCGTTCGCGATCTCGGCCAGATGAAATCCGGGCTCACGACGCAGACGGTGCAGGTGGTCGACGCCCGGTCCGCCCCGCGCTTTCGCGGCGAGGTGGAAGAACCGCGCCCCGGCTTACGCAAGGGCCACATCCCGAGCTCCATCAGCGTTCACTATCTCGAAGTCATCGCGCCCGATGGTCGGCTGAAAACGGAAAGCGAGTTGAAGGCCATATTTGAGAAGGCAGGCGTTGATCTCGGCAAGCCGATCGTCAACACCTGCGGCTCGGGCGTTACGGCAGCGATCCTCGCCCTCGCACAATCCATAGCCGGCCACGATGACTCGGCCGTCTATGACGGTTCATGGAGCGAATGGGGCAAGCCCGAGAGCGAAACTCCGGTCGAGACGGGTTGAGACGATGGGAGCCGGCTCGGACAAGGACAACAATCCCAAGTACAGGCTTGGCACCCGTCTTTCTCATGCTGCCCGCGACCGCAATCTCACCCAGGGCGGCGTCAATCCTGTCATCCAGCGCGCTTCGACGGTTCTCGTGGAGAGTGCAGCCAAGCTTTTCGAACCGGGCGGCTGGACCTATGGCCGCCACGGCACGGCGACTCACGAAGCGCTGAAGCAGGCGCTGGTCGAGATCGAGGATACGCAACATTGCGCGCTCGTTCCCTCGGGCCTGCTCGCCTGCACTGTTCCATTTCTCGCCTTTGCCGAAGCCGGCGCGCATGTGCTTGTCGGCGACAATGTCTATGGCCCGACACGCCGTTGGTGCGATCGCACGCTGAGCCGGTGGGGCTGCGAGACGGAGTATTTCGACCCGACGATCGGCGCCGGCATTGCGACGCTGATCCGTCCGTCTACAAAACTCATCTTCGTGGAAAGTCCTGGCTCCATGACGTTCGAAATCGCGGATGCGCCAGCAATCGCGGCGGCGGCGGTGGCGCGGAACGTCGTCACCGTGATGGACAACACATGGAGCGGCGGCGTGTTCTACCGCCCCCTTGACCTGGGCTTCGACATCTCGGTGCAGGCCAACACCAAATATGTCAGCGGCGGCGCCGACGTGCTCAACGGCGCGATCTTCACCAATCGCGAGCCGTTGAACTCGCGCATCAAGGAAACCATCGCCGACCTCGGCCTCAACGTTGCGGCGGACGACGCCTACGCCGTGCTGCGCGGGGCGCGCTCCCTCGCCCTGCGGATGGAGCGGCATCAGTCATCTGCGCAAGACGTCGCGCGCTGGCTTGCAGCGCATCCGGCAGTCAATCGCGTGCTTCATCCGGCGCTTGAACATGATCCCGGCCACGCCCTGTGGAAGCGCGACTTCTCGGGATCATCCGGCCTATTCAGCATCGTACTCAAGCCATCGCAGACCAAACAGGTCCACGCTTTCCTTGATGCCCTGGAGCTCGTTGGGCTGGGCTTTTCCTATGGCGGCTATGAAAGCCTCGCCATTCACTGCGACCCGCAACTGAAGCGCACGACGACGAAGCCCGCGTTCGGCGGACCGCTGATCCGTTTATCGATCGGGCTGGAAGATCCCGCCGATCTCATCGCCGACCTCGATCAGGCGCTGAAACAGCTCGGCTAAAAATGAAGGGCGCCCCGCACCTCTCGGTACGGAGCGCCCTATGCCCCCCGGCACATCAAGCCTATTTGTCGTGGTAATACTTTGCGTAAGCCTTGTAGTTCGCGCTCGTGTAGGCATGGTGGCCGCGTTTGCGCAGGTCCACGAAGGTGAGCACGACGCCTGCGACGTTGGCGTGGAAGTCGCGCAGGATCTTCATCGTCTCGCGCAGCGTGCCGCGATGCGTCTTGCGCCAGCGCGTCGCCACAACCACCTGGTCGACCTTGGACGTCACGACGCGCGTTTCCGCCATCAGCAGGATTGGGCCGGTGTCAATGATGATCAGGTCATAGGTCTGCTGCAGCATGTTGAGCAGAGCGTCGAAGGCGCGGCTGCCGAAGACGTCGCGCGGCGTGTGCTTGCGGTCGGTCAGCGGCAGGATATGAAGGCCGGTCTGTTCGTCGGTCTGCACGGCGTCCGCAAGGCGGGCTTCGCCGAACAGGTATTCCAGTAGGCCCGCTTCGGCTTTCACGCCCGACACTTCGGTGAGCTGGCGCAGGCGGATGTCGCCGTCGATCACGATCGTCTTGGTGCCTGACATGGCAGCCATGCGGCCGAGGCAGAAACTCATGCTCGTCTTGCCTTCGCTGGGCAGCGAGGAGACGACCGCCACGGTCTTCGCGGCCTTGTCGATGTCCGCGAACATGACGGAGGCGCGCAGGTGGCGGTAAGCTTCGGCAAATCCTGAGTGCGGCTTGTCTATGAGGTATTCCGCGGGTTTCACTTTCGCCTTGGTGAAGTTGCCGGCGGGGTGCAGCAGCGGGATCTGGCCGATGAACGGCACACCCGCGACCTGCTCGACTTCTTCCGGGGACGACATGTAGTTGTCGAGCAACTCCATGACGAGCCCTGCAAGGCCGGCCAATGCCAGGCCAAGCATGAAGCCCAGTATCAGGTTGAGTTGGGTGTTGGGGAAGCTGGGCGCGTCGGGGGTCGGAGCATAGCTATCGATGACGGCGTCAGCATCGGTGATGCCTTCGAGTTCGCTTGTTTCCTTGAACCGGTTGTTGAACTCGTCGAACAGCGTGCGGGTCGCCTGGGCGTCGCGCTCAAGCGCGGACTGCTCGACGCCAGCGCGGTTGTTCTGCGCAAGCTCGCCCTTGGCGCGGTTGAGGCTGCCCTGCAGGCTGCTGACCCGTTCACGCGAGATCAGGACTTCCTGTTCGAGCGATGAAGCAATGCGCTGCAGTTCGGCATCGATCTGGCGCGCGTTGTCAGCCTCTTCGGCCATGACTTTCTGATACTCGGGGTGGCGCACGTCGTAGCGGCGCGTGACGTCGGCCTTGCGTGCGGACAGGGCTGTCTGCGCCGAGCGCAGGTTGCCGATGGCGGCCGAGTTCTGCGCTTCCGCGATGGTGTCGATGCCGCGGTTGGCGCGCATCTGCTCGTTCATGTTGCGCAGGCGGGCGCTCTTGGCGGCGTATTCGGACTGCGCCTGCGTGAGCTCCGTGTTAATATCGCGAATGGTCTGCTCAGTAAGCGTCACGTCGCCGCTGCGCAGCAGGCCGGTCGAGGCTCGGTGGGCTTCAACCTTGCCTTCGGCGTCGCGCAGTTCTTCACGCAGGACAGACAGGCGTTCGTTCAGCCATTCCTGGGCGCGTTTCGTCGCCTGGAATTTCGTTTCGAGCTGGTTGTCGAGATAAACTTCCGCCAGCGTATTCGCGAGCGTGGCGGCCATCTTGGGCGAGCCGCTCGATGCGTTGATCTCGATGATGAAGGTGATGCCGAGACGGTTCACTTTGATGCGTTCGCGCACGCCATCGATGATGCCGTCCAGCAAGTTGCGCTCGGCTTCAATCGCTTCAGGCGAGCCCGGCGGCGGCGGCGGCGCTACGGCCTCTCCCTTGCCGAAGGGCAGAAGTCCCTTAATGAAGGATTTGACCTGTTCGATGCGAACAGCCGTCTCGGTGGGCTTAGCAAGGCTCGAGTTGAACTCGGGGTTTTTCACGAGGTCGAGACGCTTGACGACCTTCTCGATCAGCGAACGGCTACGCAGGACTTCGGCCTCGGTGTCGAGCATCCCCGTGTTGGCTGGCATGCCTGAGAGGACGGCGCCGATGTCGACGACCTTCGTATCGCGCGTGTTGACGATGACGCGCGAGGTCGCGGTGTAGGACGGCTGCAGCTGCGAGGCGTAAATCGCGACTGCGGCGAAGGTCAGCACGAATACGGCCGCCATCGGTCCGAGGCGGCGGCGCACGGCGCGCACGATCCGCTGGATGCTGATGACGTTATCGCCCTCGCCTGTGGAGGACGGCAAGGGCGTTGCTCCGCGCGGATAGCCCGAAGTCACATCGAGGGGATAGACCTTATTCAACGGTCTTACTCCGGTTCGCTATTTGGTCAGCCGACTTGTCCGGCTTAGGGGAAGAGTTTCAGCCCAATATTGAAGATGTTCTGGTCGAGATCGCCCGCGATCGAAGGAGCGCCCGTCGTCTCGCGCGAATGCATCTGATAGCCGACTTCGATGTGGGCGTGCTTGTTCAGCTTGTAAGCAGCGCCAAGGAGAACATCGGTGAAGTCGTCCTTGCGTTTGAAGACCGGGAAACTGGGAGAGGCGTTGAAGTCGTAGGAGCCCATCCCAACCTCGCCAAACAGCAGCACGTTGCGCAGCAGCTCGTGATCGACACGCACCGAATAACGATCGGTGTTGGCCGACAGCGATTCCGGAATGCCCGGATCAGTAATGCCGGCAAAGCCGCGGAACGACACCGTGGTGAGCTGGGTCGGGAACCACAGCAACAGCCCATCGAAGCTGAAAAACTGCACATCATCCAGGCCGGCCAAGTCCCGGTTGTCCGTAACCTGGCCCGCAGAGATTTCGCCGCGGAATGGCGCGGACAGCTCGAAGTTCACGCCGACACGCAGATTGGTCAGCGTGCTGTTGCGGATAGCCGCATCCTGCTCATAGTTGCGATCCGTCTGACGCACGTCGCCGAAGACTGCGATGTCGGGGGAAATCGCGTAGGAAAGACGCCCGCCGAGGAAGTTCTCGGTCGCGTTGCGCTGGGAATAGAAATACTTGTAGTTGTTGTCGCGCGTACCGGCCTGACCGAGCAGCGCCAAGCGATCGGATCTGAACGTGGCGCCCACTTCGGCGCCAATATACCTGTTCTGTGCGGGCTCGGGCGCGCCTTGGCTGGACGGCTCATAACGCGACTCGGTCAGCTGGCCGGCGCTGGCGTTGCCGGTGAGCTGGAAATTGCGGGTCGCATCTAGGCGGCCGTCTGCGAAAATATTGTAGTCCCTCGTCGTCTCGCTGCTCTCGCTCGAGTATTCGCGGTGATCGACGGAGGCGCCGGCCCTGAGCGCGTGAACGGACCAGGTCGAGCGCGCTTCGACCTGTGACCGTGCCCGGATGATCGTGTCGTCCACCTCGTTGGTGAATTGGGCATAGACGTTGTCGTTGAGCTCCCCGGAAAGACCCAGGCTGGAGATGATGTCAAAGCCGCTGGTGCGCATGGGTTCCGGATCGAATTCCGGCTGGCCGCGCTCGGTCACGGCCACGTGCCTTCCGCGGATGAAAGGATTGTCCTGCGCTGACGCAATTGGCGCGAAGACGCCCGCAGCGGCGCATGTCAGGAGGAGATGTTTCAGACCGAGCTTCATGTCACTCACCTTTTTGGGCGTTTCGTGGTTTCGTGGGTAGCAAGAACGGGGCCGGACACGTCCAGGGCCTCGCTATCAGGTTGAATCCTACAGGGCCGCTCCCCGACGACGACAGCTAACGCCGCGCGATTCAGGGGCCGCCCATTCTCCCCTTCGTCATGTGGCGGGGCGGAGGCCCCACATCGAATTTCAGACTGCCAGCCTTCCGGTCGGCTTCAGCGAGCGTCTTCTCCACCAGCGACCGGGCAGAATTGACCGCCGTTTCTTCCGGCTTCGGCTCTGGAATTATCATATAGGTCGCGGCAAGCTCCCGGGCAGCTTCCCGCATCGGCGCACATCGCGCCTCGTCGGCGGCAATACCATTCAATGCTGTACCGATCACGTTGTCAGTCGCCTCAAGCTTCTTGATGTTGAATACAAAATCTTCCTTGGCATTGGAGCCGAAGCAACGGACGCCTTCGGTCAGCGGACCCGCGAGATCGGCATCCTGTGCAAAGGCGACCGGCGCGAGCGCAGCCAGGCCGATTGTAACCACGACAAAGCGAACAGACCATTTCACGTGAGCCAATTGCCTCTCCGGTTTACCAACAAGGTGGGGCCAGTGGTTCAAGAAGCTCATCCGCCAGAGTGTTCAAACAGCCCGGCCGTGCCTGAAAGGATTGGCCTAGAAGAAACGTTCGCGAACCCGGATCGTGTCGCCAGGCCGCACAACCGTCGTTGGCGTCAGCTCGACTTCGCGTTCGTTAGGGCTGTCCGAGCTTTTGATCAGGATGCGGCCGCGGTCGGCGCGATAGGTGAAATCGCCTGCGCTTGCGATCGCGTTCATCACAGTAAGGCCCGAGACGAAGGGGAACTCGCCCGGTCGGTTCACTTCGCCGAGAATGTAATAGGGACGGCCCTTTGCCAGTTCGGTGCTGACCTTCGGTTCTTTGAGCCAGCCCTCCTTGAGTCTTGTTTCGAGAAGGCGGCTTGTGTCGGTCAACGAAAGGTTGACGACTTCAACCTGGCCGATCAGCGACATCGAGATCGCGCCTTGCCCGTCTACCACGAAGGAGCCGGAGAGATCAGGCTCGCCATAAACCGTGACCTTCACCTCGTCGCCCGTGCCAAGCTTGTAGCCGGCGATACCCGTCCCGGTTTGGGCCAGCTCCTGAGGATTGCCCTGGGCGGGACCCGTAGCACAGGCGGTCAGCGCCAATGCACCCGCGCCCACGATCGCCAGAACGACCTTCTTGAGCGGATTCATCATGTTGCTCCTAAGAACCATTGCCCGCCGCCGCCGGCTCGACTCGCGGGCCGGTTGAAATGAACTCGACGCCGTCATGCTCAAATCGGGCCGCGGTGAGACGGCCGCTGAGATAGGCGCCTGTATCGACCCCGATGCGCCGGGAATCCCGGTAAGGCCTGGTCGCTGGGGTGTGGCCATGAACGATCACGGCGCCCAGAGGCCTGCGGTCATCGAGGAAGTCTTCTCGGATCCAGAGTAGGTCGTATTCGGTCTGCTGGTCGAGCGGCACGCCCGGGCGCACGCCAGCATGCACAAAGACATAATCTCCGATGCGAACGCTGAGATCGAGGTTCGACAGAAAATGAAAATGCTCGGGCGGCAGCACTTCGTTAAGCGCTTCGGACGCGGCCGCCCATTCCTCTGCCGAGGTCCGTGTCCGGGGCGGGCGCACGCCATAGGACACGAGTGTTTCCGCGCCGCCGAACTCCGCCCACCGCGGCCCGATCGACGGGTCCGTGAGGAATTGCAGCATGGCTGCTTCGTGGTTCCCCTTCAGGAAATATGTTTCGAAGGGAGACATGGTGTCACCCAACAGGACATCAATCACATCCTTCGACTTGAAGCCGCGATCAATGTAGTCACCGAGGAAGACCAGGATCGGACGGCCTTCAAAGCCGCCTCGCGCCACGTCCTCATGAAGGTCCTGCATCAGCTGCACGAGGAGATCGGCCCGGCCGTGAATGTCGCCAACTGCATAAACGCGCCTGCCCGTCGGAACGAGCGCAGGGGGCCCAGGGATATGAACTTGCTTGGTTACCGCAGGCGCAGGTTCGCCGCCAAAAATACGCACAAGTCCGCGTCTCAGCGGCCCAAGCACATTGCTGGTCGCTTGTGCGAGGCCAGACACTGCCTCGCCGATTTTCGGCTGCGGAATTGACAACCCGAACTCCTGTTTCGGTCCGGCGCCTGCAACAGGCGCGACGAACGGGTTACGCAACAGGCGAGCCACGCCTCCAAGCGTTCCCCGCACAAGCGTGCCGCGAGGGCCCGACGCCAGCAGCCCTGTGGCAGGCTCGCACGGCATATCCCACGTTCATTGTGTCACCTTGTGCCCGCCACGGTCCACAGCAAAAGGCGTTCAACTATGGCGTGCATGGTTAATGCAGTTGCATGATACCGGGCTGGGCCCCGATGCGCAGTGCCGGATCAGAGGCCCGACCCTTGCAGGTTTTCGTGCATGACGCGTGTTGCTTTCTTCGGTCATGACGCCGCCGACGCCGCTGTTCGTCGGCGTGTACAAGGATTCCGTGATGACGGGCTCGAGGTGACCGGCTTCACCATGCGCCGCCGCGATGACGTTGTCGTGGAATGGGAAAATGTCGATCTCGGCCGCACTTACGACGGCGCCTATCGCCAGCGGATACGGTCGATCTTCGCTGGGGCCAGGCGGGCGGCGGCCCAGCGGGACCTGCTGGCCAAGAGCGACGTAATCTACGCCCGCAACCTCGATATGCTGGCCATCGCCTTTCTCGCCAAGCTCCTTGCCGGGCTCAAGACGCCGGTCGTCTACGAGGCGCTCGACGTTCATAGATTGTTGACCAGAAGAGACCTGATCGGCCTGACGCTTCGGCGCATCGAAGGCATGCTGCTGAAGCGCACCAAACGATTGGTGGTTTCTTCACCAGGGTTTCTGAACAATTACTTCGCCGTTTATCATCGGGGCCAGTATCGCGCCTGCCTGATCGAGAACCGGTTGGCGGCGGGCGCTGACTATGGCCAGCGCCCTGCCCGCAACGCCGCGTTCAGGGTCGCAGATCCGCTGTCGATCGGCTGGATTGGCCGGCTGCGCTGCATCCGCAGTCTGAGTCTTCTCATGGATCTCGCGCGCGAATTTGGTCCTCAGGTGCGTATCGTGATGCATGGGATCGCCTCACCGCAAGAAATCCCCGACTTCAACGAACGCATCCAGGGGCTCGCTAACGTGGAATTCCACGGCCGCTATCGCGCACCGGAGGACCTTTCACGCATTTACGACAGCCTCGATCTGGTCTGGGCGGGCGACTTCATGGAGGCAGGCTATAATTCGGTCTGGCTGCTGCCCAATCGCATCTACGAGGGAGGTTACTACGCCGTTCCTTCCATAGCGCCGGAAGACACGCAAACGGCGAAATGGATTAACGCCCGCGCCGCCGGATTTACGGTTTCCGAGGATCTCGCCACCACGTTGCCGGGACTCATCCGTACCCTGATCGCCGACCGCGGCTCCATTGCGGTGAAGCGCTCTCACCTGCTGGATCTTCCGGAAAGCACGTTCGTCGCGCCGCACGGCGAACTTGCCGCCCTGATCTCGGATGTAACTCAACAGGCCAGTACGAACGAGAAAGCTCGTCTGACTCCCTTCACCACACGCGAGGCGCGAAAGCCCGCCGAGTAATTCCGGCGGCCTATCCTAACACGCGAGCATAATTTTCTGTCCTTGCTCGCCATAAAAATGGACTCGTCCTTGCGTAGACCTACTGTTCCACCGGGGATCGAGGCGGTCGGCATGAAACAAACTCCTGCGCAGGCGGCAATGGGATGGGGCCAGTCGCGCTCCGAGCCCACGCGACCTGTTCGCGTTCGCCTTCGCGACGTCATTCCGCCGCTGGCGGCGGTCGTCGTGCTCACACTCGCTCACCTTGCCTTCGGCGCGGTCCAGCCAATTGCGGCGTTGCCGCTTTCTGCAATGTTCACCATCATTGCGATAGCCGCGATTTTCGCCGCCGGACCACGTCACATCACCATCGGTATGCTTGGCGGCGCCGGCGCGATCGCAGTATTTGGCGTGACCGGCCTCGCCGGCCCGCTCTACAGGTCCGCTCCGCAACTCGCGGTTCTCTTCGCCGCCGGCGCACTCTGGTCGATCGGCTATGTCGCGTCGCGTCATCGTCGCGCGCTGGACATTGCATGGACCGCGCAGATGTGGGGCGCCATCATCTATTGCGCGTGGATGTTCACGCTGAACGTATCCGCCATTCCCTCTGGCGTGAACGCAATCACCGAAGCTTTTGAAACGCCGGCAAACGCGTCGGTGCTGTTCGGTCTTTTCGCCATCGTCGGAATGAGCAAAATTCTCCAGATTATCAAACGCATGGATGCGGATGCGCTGGCGCGCTCGCGGATGATCGAAGAGCTATTGCGCAATGGACTCGCGCCGATCCTGCTGGTCGGCCTTTCGTTCACGTGCCTCATGATTGTCGGCTCGCGGCCCGGCATTCTTCTCACGCTTGCCGTGCTCGTCGCGCTTTCATGGTGGGACATGTTGGCGATCGCGACACGCGAGCATCGCGGCATCCTCATGCGGCTCGCCGCGATCGTTGCGCCCTTCGCTGCAGTTGGACTTGCCGTGTGGGGCGTCAGCCTCGCCTGGATTCGCGATGAGACCATCGCGCCTGGCCTTGGCGGCTCCGACATCATGCCGAACGTGCAGCGCCTTCAGGCGTATATGAGCGTGTGGATGGAAAGCCCCGCGATCGGTCATGGCCTTGGCTCGATCGGCGCTGAAGGCGACAAGACGATGACGCTCTTCAATGCGAAGGCGATGCTGGCGCCGGGAGAAGCTCACAACGTTTTCGTCACATGGCTTGTCGAGGCTGGCGTCGTTGGAATCGCTCTATTGGTCCTTGCAATAGCTACGATGTACGCGAACATCTTCGTATCATTGAGATCACGAAGCACGCCGCGTACATTGCCGCGTCTCGCCATCGCGGCCGGCGCGCTGATGCTTCTCCACGGAACAACGGATTCCTCTCTCGACCTGCCCAGCGCTGTTTGGCTGTTCGCCTTGATCCTCGGCGCCGCATGCGGCGTCGCCAGCGGGCGCCAGGTCGAGCCGCGTGACAATGAGAAAGAACGGGAAGCCTGACGCCGGCGCTGACGGTCGCCATTGCAAATCTCAAAGGCGGCGTTGGCAGATCGACCACCAGTGTGATGCTGGCAGACAGCCTGACGCACTGCAACGGCATGAACGTGCTGGTCACCAATCTACCCGCAAGCGAACTCCAGCCAGAGGCTTTGACGGAACGTCGGCGTGCAGGATGCCACGGACCAGGGCAAGGCCGTGCATCACGTGCTCGCCGGCTTAAAGGAAGGCAAGCCACCGTAAGCGGCGCCTTGCATCATCCCCAATGCCGTCTCGCTGGAGGAGTTGCACCGCACGAAGGGGCTGGAGGAGCGGCAAGGCTGGATCGCCGGCCTTGCCTCGCCGCCGCAGCCGCGCTTGTGCGAGCAAGTTCTGGAAGAGGACTGGTATTCGCGCTCGGGCGCGCGGCCGACGCTATCGGACGCCCTCGCCATTTTCCTGCGCCAGGCTTTTGATCCCCTGCCGCCGATCTACGACATCATCGTGCTGGATTGCCCGTCCCATCTTTCGCCGCTTGCGCGCGCTCGCCTATCGCTGGCGAGCGCCTACGATAGCCGACCCGGTTTCGAACTGGGAACGAAACAGCTTTCCGGTCGGGTCGGGAAATTCATCGCCCCCGATCTGCCCAACCGCAACTTCGTGCTGATCACGCGTTTCCGCGACACAAAGTATGCCTACGCCGTCGCTTCCGCGTGTGCAAAATCTATCTGAAGGACCGCGGGTTTGGCCCGATACGTCCCGCATGCGTTCACGTTTTGCATTCCATCGATCGCGCGGCGCCAGACAGCTACGATACTTTTCTCGGCAATATGTCGGCGTGACCAACGACGTCCGCTGCCTGGCCGGCCCTTCAGCGACTTCATGAACCAATACACCGGTGCAACATGGACGAGAAGTTGGGACTGACACCGGTCGAATGTCTCGATCGCTACGTCCGTGAACTTCGCGCCGAAGTGCGCGCCAACCCGAAATTTGCCGACGGGCTGGTGAAGGCGCTCGGCGGAACTGTCGTCTTCGACGAGGGGCTCGTTCAGAGATCGCCAATGCCTCCGCGTTCGCGACTGGATCGAAAGCCAGATTCTTTTCTGTTTTCAACTCGATGGAACTCGGCGAGATCACGAAGATCCTGATAGAAAACAATCTCGCTATTCGCGTGGACATGAATGGCAAGTCGGCAGCCAGCTGGTCGCCGTGATGCTTGAGCGCGCCATGACGAAGGTGCAGGAACGCAGGAGCCCGATTTCTAGGTTTGTCGCAGGCGAGCGACGGCTACAGACGCTGGCCCTTCAGGATCTGGCGGAAGAAGCCCGCCGACCACGACATGTGCATCGTCGCCGACGCAGGTCCGGCCATCAGGCCGCAGAGCGAGGCGTATCGCACCGTCACCAGCAGTGAAGCCGCGGCGAGCGCCGCCAGATAGATTCCAGGCAGCAGCAGGCCCCACGCGTTGAACGGCGCAATCACAAAGCCGAGCACGCAGGCCGCAAGCGTTGCCGGGGGAATCAGCTGGCGTAGCCTGGGCTTCTCGCCGTGCTTCATCAGCGTGCGGGCCCTGCCCTTGCCATAGTTGAAGTACTGGCGCGCCAGCGACCGCATTGTCGCGCGCGGCAGGTAGACGAGGCGGATATCAGCATCGAGGAAGATCTGACCACCGGCCTCAACCAGCCGCGTGTCGAACTCTGCGTCCTCATTGTGCGAGAACGTCTCGTCATATCCACCGACCTGCAGGAACGACTTCAGATCGAACCCGGCGTGGTGGCCGTGATTGACATACATGGACTTGCGTCCGCCCCGATGCGCCGATCCGCCAGAACCCAGCGGCGTATCCACGATCCAGGCGTTAGCTTTCTGGAAGCAGGTCTTGCCGACGGCGTCCATTGGCACGACCACAGACGCGACGCCGCGCGAGCCCAGCGCGTCGGCCACCTTCATCACATAGTTGGCCGGATAGATCGCATGAGCATCGCAGCGCACCATTATGCGCCTGGCAGGCGCCGCCTCGCGTGCGGCAAGGTTAACGGCGGCCGACTGCAGCCGCTTTGAATTGTTAATGAGGCGAAGGTTGGGAAACTCGTCGCGCAGCTCCTCCACGATCACGCGCGTCCTGTCAGTGCTTCCGCCATCGGCGACAACGACTTCAGTGTCGCGTAGGCGCACATCGCCCGTCATCAGCGACCGCAGGCAAGCTTCAATGTGGGCTTCTTCGTTAAGCACCGGGACAACGACGAGCACATCGGCGCCAGCGATCATCCGGGCTGGCGGGGTGTTAACCGTTCGCAACTCAACGAACGGCGCATCGAGGACGAGGGTCATCTTCATCGCCATCTGCAGAGCAAATCTTCTGCCGCAGGGATCAAGTCGTTTGCGCGGCCTTCGCGGCCTTGGATTGTGGCGCGGGACCGATATCCCAGGTCCGCGCCGGAGTGTTTACCGCCGCGCGGTAAGCGTCGAACGGAATGCCGCTCTGGCGCGCCTTGATACGCATCTCGGCAAGGAATTCCGCATTGGATCCGATCCAGCGCAGCAGGTCCGCATGCTCGAAGGCGCGGCGCCGCAAGGGTTCGGGGACCGAGGCCCAGTTGGAAAGCACGAAGTTGAGCCGCCAGCCGATCAATTCCTCGCTGCACAGCGGGCAAGCATCCATGGACTTCGTCAGGGCGTCGAGAGCGGCCGAGTTAACCTTGCCAGATGCGCGTTTTGTTTCGAGATAGGCGAGCGTCGCCCAGGCCGACGCGCGCGAAGGATCGAGTTGTGTCGCGCGTTTGGCGGCGACATAGGCCGAGCCAGTATCCACCACCGGTATCCGCAAGCCGAGTTCGGAGAGGGTCTCAACGTAGTCCGGCGACGCGGAATGTGACCAATCCTGCTCCAGCGCCCGCGCAGCAGCGGCATCGTCGGCCTGCAGCAGCATCAGGGTCTCGGCTTCCTGGAGCGTGAAATGCGAGAGTGGCGCGATCACCGCAACGCCGCCGGCCATAAGCCCGATCCATGCGAAATAACCACCCGCGCGCTTCGCCCGCGATTTCTCGCGCGGAGGCCTGGCGCCGACGACGACGACTGGGCCCTTCGCCACAAGCGGGTTGAAGGATGTTGAATCGGCCATAACTGCCAGTTTCCTTATTGAAGCCTAGCGCCCGAACGTGGCCGGGATCACCGGTCCTCGCCTGATGCGTGTTGCTATTCGCCCGGCTGGGGTAGGCGCGCCGTGTTCTGTGTTATACGCGCAACGCTCACGCACTCGCCTCTCCGTAGAGTTCGAGCGGCGCCTTGCCGAGCGCTGCCCCCATGACTCCGGCATGAAAGCGCGAGCGCACGGCGGACCTGCGCCAACGCGCTGGCGACCAGAAGGTGAGTCCAGCGATCGCGAGCGAAAAACCCATCTTTGCCAGCGAGATGGCGACCAGCATAACCTTCTGTTTACCGTTGCGAAGTTTGACCAGGCCCCAGGTCTGACCGGAGCGATACGCGCGTGTTTTGAGCCATTTTAGGCTCGACCGCGCCGGCGGGATCGGCTCGTCAACGATCGCGTCATCCGCGTAAACCATCGCGACGCCGGTGCGCTGCAGCTGAGTGAAGAAAGTCGTGTCTTCACCGCCGCTGCGGCCGAACGCTGGATCGAAGCGAAGCGCGCCGACAGCGTCGCGGCGCATAAGAACGTTGCATGTGTATCCGCCTGCTATCGTGCCATTGTGGATGGGCGGCGGCGTTGAATGCATGTCGGCCGCCGGCATCCAGGCCGGCGCGTCCTGCGGATAAACGGCTTCAACTTTTCCGAACACCACGCCGGCCTGTGTCGCCTCCCGACGTGCGATCAACCGGGCTAGCCAGTCCGGTCGTGCTGTTTCATCGTCATCAATAAAGGCGACCAGCGGCGCCGTGGCCGCGTTCAGGCAAGCGTTGCGCGCGATCGAAATGTTTCGGGCCGGGGCGTGAACATACCGGCCTTCCAGGCCCTGCGCCGCAAAAGCCTGCTCCACCACGCCGCGCGCAGACGGCGTATCGTCATTGTCGGCGACGATCACCCGCATCCGCCAGCCAGGCGTTTCCAACTTCGCCAGCGAGGCGAGCAGATCGGCAATGGAGGCGCGGCGGAAGGTGCAGACGCACACATCCACGTCGCGTTCGGCCACTGGGTTAACGCTGGAATCCGGCATGCGCACAGTTGCTGCAAGCGACGCGCCATTCCGGTACGAGGGTTAAGACCTTGCGGGACGGTTCTTCAGCCAGCGACCAGCAAGCCAGCAAGCCGTCGCCCATGCGGCCCCGGCAGACCACCCCGCCAGCACATCTGTCGTCCAATGCACCCCTAGATAGATCCGCGTGGCGCCGACGATCAGCATAAGCCCGGTCGCCGCTGACATCACGAAAATGCGAAGGGCCTTTCCCTTCGCCGCCTGAGCCAACATTGCCCCGAGCGTCAGGAACACCACGGCGGACAATAGGGCGTGGCCGCTCGGAAAGCTGGCGTTAAGAATCTCGGCTGCCCGGTAGACCTCGGGCGGACGTTCGCGGCTGAAAAACGCTTTCAGCGACTCGCTGAGCGCAAGCCCGCCCGCAAACGCCACCACGATGATCGCCGCCTCGACCCTTTTGCGCCGCAACACCAGGAAGCCGCCGACCAGTAGTGCGATCGCGGCCAGCACCGAGACGCTTCCCAAAGCGGTAAGGTCCGCCGCCGCATGATCCAGCCAGTGCGGCCCAACAGGTTCGGATGGATTGGCCGGGTCTGGGTGAAGCGCCTCCAGCACGACCAGGTCAAAGCCGTGCGCATGGCCCTCGGTCATTTCGTCAGCGATCTCAATAAAGAAGAGCACCGCAGCCGCGATGATGGCCAGCGAGGCCAGCAGCACGAACTCGGCGCGCACAAAGGACCAGATGGTCTTTCGAAAGTTCCGGGAATCGAAGGTCATCCACTTCATCCGCCAGCGAAACGCAGTCGAGGTCAAATGTTTCCCTTCACATGTTCGGCGGCTGAAACTCAAGCTCAGTTCCCGCGTTGGTGCAGATCTTACCCACCAAGCAAAGGAAGACCCCATGACCACAACAACTGGACACACGAGCGCCATCCGCGCCTCGAAGGTTATCGGCACCAGCGTCTACAACGGCGCCGGCGAGAAGATTGGCAAGGTCGAAGACGTCGTTCTCGACAAGCAAAGCAACAACATCATGTTTGCGGTCGTCGGCTTCGGCGGCTTCCTCGGCATGAACGAGAAATTCCATCCCCTGCCCTGGTCCACTCTGGACTATCAGAAGGGCGAGGAGGGTTATGTCGTGAACCTCACCAAGGAACAGCTCCAGGCTGCTCCCGCCGACGCGATTGACCACCTCACCACCAATGGCGGCGATGGTCTGCGCGACGAAGTGTACGACTATTACAAAGCACAGCGTTACTGGCTGTAGGCCTCAAGTCATCGGATCGCGATTCTTGGCTCCAAAGCTTGTCGCGATCCGGCGACACGGGCGGAGCTGCAGCCCGCCCGGGCCTCCTTTCCTCAAATCGGAGGAGAGACTTTGACGATCACCTTGTCGACGGCGCCGCAGCGGTCACGGCCTTGTCGGCTTCCTTGTTCCATTTGTAGATCCGCGTGATCGAGCATGAGCCGCCGGGATACCGGGAGTCGGTGACCAGCCGGTCGCCGTTCTCAAGGCATGAGCCCCCGGCGGGGCGCGAAATAAGCCCGATCGAACTGAAGGCATCCTGAGGATCGCACGTCCCGACCAGATCCAGCTTGTAGTAGTCGTTGACGCCTTTCTCGACGATCACCGAATGGCGATCGAGCGCATTCCAGTTACGGATCTGGGACTGGAAGCATATGTTCTTCACCTCCTCGCCCTGCCGCGGATCGGGCTTCGCGTCAGCGGTTTCCGTTGGGGCGGTGGAGCACGCAACGACGACCATGGTCGCGGCGCAGGCTGCAAAGAGTGTTCTGAAGGTCTTCTGCATGGGTATTCTCTCTTCAGGACCGCAGGCTGAAACGCTCCGTCTGAACGGCCAGTGAATAGACGTTTCAACATATAGTGACGGTTTTCAGGCAAAGAATATCGCGTCTACGCGCTGACAGCGTCGTCGCCAACACGCTGCCCCGGCATAACGCTCGCTCGCGGAACCGCCAAGTTCCCCCACACGTTCTGCGGTTTGGATCTTCGGCGGCCAAACATGGCAAGACGCAAACGACGGGCTTCGGGCTTCGAGACCACGCCACGATGAGCGGCTGGGCCGCGAACACGGCTCTGCGCTTGTGAGAAGCGGCAGGATTACGGGGCGATCAGGCGCGTGCCCCCGGCGCAGTCGTCACTTCCACGATCGAGCCGCGATGGGCAAGCTTCGGCTGAGCTTCTGGCGGGCTGTGACCCGCACCGACTTGCCCAGCCCATATCCGGTCGCTTCAACCCATGGCAGCGTCAGCGCCATCTCCGACGAGATCGGAAACTTCACGGTCAGCGAGACCTCGCCGGCCATGTCAGCCTCACCGCCAAATGTCACGAACATCTTGCCCTTCACTTTCACGGCGTCATGCCCCAACGGCTGCTCCAGCACCGCCTTGGGAAAGGTAAGCGCGAACTTCATCAACCTCTGTTGGGACTGCTTGACGCACAGCTTCGGCGTTGCGATGTGACCCATCGAGGAAACAAGCATGCGCATCCGCGTCGACTATCGCGACAGGCCATGGATATCGCCCCTCACACCATGGGTGCACAAGGGCGTGGACGCCTCCTACTGGAAAGCGACTGTCTTCGATCCGCCAATGCCGAAACCGACGCTTGGAAAAGGCTGGCCAGCCTGGGCGATCGAGCATCGCGGCCGCGAACTCGTCTTCGCCTCGCCGGAGGAGATCGAGCACGCGATCGACATCCTTTCGCGCAAGATCCTGCCGCTGACACGCGACCTGGGCCAGCCGCACCGTGCCGTAAACTCCCACTGGCTCTCCCGCCTGCACTCCAGCTTCAAGCCATGGAAGGTGCGGGGGGAGTTAGTGAAACGCCTGAAGCAAGCGCCGCCAGCGTGACATAAGGGCTTGATCTGGCACAATCCATTCGCCCCCGAAATTGTCCTTTCTTGGACAAAGAGGATAGTCGATGAAACGCGCAATTGGTCTTGGCTGTGTGCTGGCAATAACCGGATGCGCCAGCGCGCCGCCCGCGCCGCGGCAGGGTGGTTTTCTTGGCGGCGAGGCAGGCGACCTGCGCGTGCTGCTTGATGACCGGTGCCCGCAAGCCCGTCCTACTCCCTTCCAGCCGGACCGCAATGAGCCATTCAAGGGGCTTGAGGATCGCGCATCACTGCCAGGCCTCGCCTTCGACATGCTTTCGAATATCGGCGGCATCGCCTTCGAGTCGTTCGGCAACTACCTAAAGCGCGCCGGACAGGAAGACATCAGCCGCTCCGTCGGCGCCAATGGCGGCCTTTTCTACACCAGCCCCAGCAGCGGCGATGTCACGATCAATCCGGGTATCCGCTGCATGTACATCGTGCGCAACGGGTTCGGACCACAGACGCAGCCCTTCGCCGAAGCCACCGCGCCCGATCTGAGGCAAACATGGACTCGGCTCAAACTCACGCGCACGCCGGACCTTTTTGCCATCGTTTATATCGAGACATCGGGCGATATTGGCGGCGGCGCGTTGACGGCGTCCGCCGGTGAAGCGTCAGACACTGGTGCGCCGGTCTTCTGGAACCCCGCGATATCTCCGCCGTACTTCCGCCTGAAGCTGGACCGTCTTTACATCAACCGCTTCCAGTCCATGGGCGCGACGCCTTCGCGCGACCTCGCCGTGATCTTGAATTACGGGCTCGCCGC
Source organism: Hyphomonadaceae bacterium (assembly GCA_947474455.1). Lineage (GTDB taxonomy): Bacteria > Pseudomonadota > Alphaproteobacteria > Caulobacterales > Hyphomonadaceae > UBA7672. The sequence continues at coordinate 58,042 of CANJIL010000003.1, forward strand.
CACGCGGACGGTGGTGCAGGCCGAAGGGGCCGACGCGGGGGTTCCCGAACTCGCTTCCAAGTTTGCAGTCGGCGGCATACGCCTCGCGGGCGCACGCGCGAGCGACTACCAGGGGGCGGCGCTTACCGCGCTACAGTCAGCGTGGATGCCGGTGCCCGGCGTGAAATCTTACGACCCGCGCGCTACTGTCGATGTCGTTGCCTACGTGGTGGAATTCTCTCCAGGCAATCCCATGCTGGAAGAGATCGGCGAATATCTCGCCGGACCGGATGTCCGCAGGAAGGTCGAGACCGTGATCAGCCAAGCGGCGGGCGAGTCGGGTAACCAGCACTAACCCACGATCAGCTTCAGCGCACGTTCATCGCCACGGCCCAGCGCCTTGATGGCGCTTGCGGCTATGGAGCGGGCGTCCAGGCCAGCTTGCTCGTACATCTTTTCGGGCGTGTCGTGGTCCTGGAAGATGTCCGGCAGCGTCAACGTGCGGATGCGCAGGCCGTTGTCTAGCAGGCCGCCCCCGGCCAGCGCATGCAACACGAAAGCGCCGAAGCCGCCGACCGAACCTTCCTCGATCGTGATAAGCACTTCGTGGTGCTTGGCCAGCTGCGCAATCAGCGCCTCATCGAGCGGCTTGGCAAACCGCGCATCGGCGACGGTGGTCGAAAGCCCCTGCTTCTCCAGCATGTCGGCAGCGACCAGGCATTCCGCCAGACGCGTGCCGTAGGAAAGGATCGCAACGGCCGAGCCCTGCTTCACGATGCGGCCCCTGCCGATCTCCAGCGGTTGCGGATCATCCAGCAGGCGCAGGCCGACGCCCTCGCCGCGCGGATAACGGAAAGCCGACGGCCTGTCGTCGATCACATGCGCCGTGGCAACCATGCGCTGCAGCTCCGTCTCATCCGCAGCCGCCATCAGCACGAAGCCCGGCAAGGCGCCCAGATATCCGACGTCAAAAGATCCCGCGTGCGTCGGACCATCCGCGCCGACAAGGCCCGCGCGGTCGAGCGCGAAACGCACCGGCAGCTTCTGGATCGCTACATCATGCACGACGCTGTCATAGCCACGCTGCAGGAAGGTCGAATAGATCGCCGCGAACGGCTTCATGCCATCGGCCGCCAGGCCCGCCGCGAACGTGACCGCGTGTTGCTCGGCAATGCCGACGTCAAAGCAACGATCGGGGAAGCGCGCCGCGAAGATATCGAGGCCGGTGCCGGATGGCATCGCCGCTGTGATCGCCACGACCTTCGGGTCCTTCTCCGCCGTGCGGATCATCTCCTGCGCGAACACCTTCGTGTAGGAAGGCGGCCCGGCTTTCGCCTTGGCCTGCTCGCCTGTTATGACGTTGAACTTGGAAACGCCGTGATACTTGTCAGCGGCGCTTTCGGCAGGCGCATAGCCCTTGCCCTTCTGCGTGACGACATGAACCAGCACGGGGCCGTTCTCCATCTCGCGCGCATTCTCGAGCACATCGACCAACGCACTGATATCGTGTCCGTCGATGGGGCCGACATAATAGCAGCCCAGCGCATCGAACAAATCGCCGCCCATCGTGAAGTTGCGCACCGAATGCTCGGCCTTCTTGGTCCAGCCTTCGAGGCCGATCTTCCGCACCACACGCTTCGCCAGGCTGCGCACCTTGCGATAGCCACGCGAAGAGACCGTGCGCGAAAGATAGTGGCTCATCGCGCCGACGGGCGGGGCGATCGACATGTCGTTGTCATTGAGGATGATGATCATGCGCGTGCGCATGCCGCCGACATTGTTTATCGCTTCGTAGATCATGCCGGCGCTCATTGCGCCGTCGCCCACGACCGCGATCACGCGATTGCTGCCGCCCTGCAGGTCACGCGAGACGGCAAAGCCGCTCGCAGCTGAAACCGACGTACCCGCATGCGCTGCGCCGAATGGGTCGTACACGCTCTCGTCGCGCTTGGTGAAGCCGGAAAGCCCGCCGCCCTGGCGCAGCGTGCGGATGCGATCGCGCCGCCCGGTGATGATCTTGTGCGGGTACACTTGGTGCCCGACGTCCCAGACGATCTTGTCGTTCGGCGTGTCGAATACCGCATGCATCGCGACGGTCAGCTCGACAACGCCCAAACCAGCTCCCAAATGGCCGCCGGTCACTGAAACCGCGTCGATGGTCTCCGCCCGAAGCTCGTCTGCGATCTGCTTGAGGTCCGCCTTCGACCGGCCCTTCAAATCGGCCGGACTGCCGATCTGGTCCAACAGGGGCGTCTTGGTCGTCATGGTCTGTGTCTCGTCCCGGATACGGGTCAATTAGTGGCGGCGGTTGAGCACAAAGTCGACCGTGTGCAGCAGAGATGAGGCGCGCGACCCAAAAGACGCCAGATGCTGTTTCGCTTGTGCGGCGAGATAGCGCACCCGATCCTGCGCTCCCTCAACCCCCAGGAGAGAAACGAAGTTAACCTTGCCCGCGCGCTGGTCCTTGTCGGCCGCCTTGCCAAGGATTTCGGGGTCGCCCTCCACATCGAGCAGATCGTCCACAATCTGGAACGCCAATCCCAAATCATTTGTATATCCGGAGATGGCGTGACGCTCTGTTTCCAGCGCACCACCCAGAAGCGCGCCCACTTCCCCCGCCAATGTGATCAGCGCACCCGTTTTGAGACGCTGCATCCGGGTCAGGATCTGCAGCGGCTCCTCGCCGCCCGCTACCGGGAACATGTCAATCATCTGGCCGCCGACCATGCCCCGCGCTCCCGAGGCGTAAGCCAGCCGCTCCACCAGCTTGCAGCGCATCAGCGCATCACGATGCGTCTCTGGCGACGCCATGATCTCGAACGCCAGCGCCTGCAGCGCATCGCCCGCCAACACCGCTGTCGCCTCGTTAAAGGCCTTGTGCACCGTCGGCTGCCCCCGCCGGTAGTCATCATCGTCCATGCACGGCAGGTCATCGTGGATCAGCGAGTAAGCGTGCATGCACTCCACCGCCGCGGCCCCACGCAGCAGCGCCTTCTCCTGCGCGCCGAACATGCGACCCACTTCGATGGTGATGAACGGACGCAGCCGCTTGCCCTTGCTGAGCGCGCCATGCCGCATCGCGCGCATCAGCTGCGCCTCAGGCCCCGACGCTGGCGGGATCAGCTGATCGAGCGCAACCGTGATGCGATCCGCAACCTCGTTGAGGCGCTGCTCGAAGCCCGGATCGAGATTATAGATCATCAGTTCTCTCAACGCCCTTCGGACCATCCGGCCCGAACACGATCTTTTCGACCTTCAGCTCGGCTTCCTTGAGCTTCTTCTCGCAGTGCGCCTTCAGCGCCGCGCCGCGCTCATAGATGCGGATCGAGTCCTCCAGCGCCACATCGCCCGCCTCGAGCTTGTGTACGATCTGCTCCAGCTCGCGCAGGGCATCCTCGAAACTCATCGCCGCAATGTCGCCGCTGGCCTTTGGCTCTGGCATCCAGTTCTCCGAAAAGTGCGCCACCATAGGCGCATCGAGCCGGGAGGCAAGCGCGCGAATATAGGCTTGGAAGCACGCCTTCAGCGAGGGAAGCACGCTACTTCTTCGCGTAGATCCGATACGACCAGTACTTGTCGCCACCATCGTGCACGTTGGCCCAGCCGCGCTTCCTCAGCTCCGGCCGCAGCATGCGGTTGAACCAGCCATGCGCCGCCAGAACGACATCGCGCCCGTGACTGTGTTCCGCCGTGCGGATCAGCTGCTCGGCCGCCCGCGCCGCGCGGCGCTTGGCGTCGTGCACATGTTCCTCGCCCCCGCTGTGCCCGAGCATCCACAACAGCCTCGCCAGCTTGTTCCAGTTCTTTGGTCGCATCGGAAAGCGGCCCAGATTTGGCGCCGGCAGCGGCGCTTCGTTGAACATCGGATCGTGCTTGATAGGGCGCCCGCGTCCAAGATGTCCCGCCGTCTGAATTGCCCGCGGCCGCGCGCTGGACAGGATGATCGCGTCCTCGCCGACCTCTTTCAGCAGATCCTCGGGACAGCGCTGACCGTCCTTCAGCGAGCTCTGCTCATACTTCGCCCACCACTCGCGATAATCCCGCCAGCCCATGGGCGGGGCTTCCTTCGGGATCACCTGCGGACGGCCATGGCGCACGATGATGATGCGGCCTGGGCGAGCCCCCTTCATCGCAGGTGTCTCCTGTTTGACGGCAACGTCCATATTCCTCGTTGGCCCTGAGCCAATCAGCCCCCCGAACTGGAAGGCGCTCCCCGCCCGGTGCTTAGAGCATCGCACCGGAAAACCAAACCCGCTTGTGGAGTCCGGTTGCTAACTCACGGCAATTCATCGGGAAATCAGATGGCCCCGGCCTGAACGGCGGCCTCTAACGCTGTCGATGAGCGCGCCACGACGGGATCTTCGGTCAGCGTACGGGTCACTCCGGGCACCTGTTCGCAGCGCTCGAAACAAGTGGTTTCCCGCTCTCCGCCCTTCTGGATCCGGCGGGAGTGACGGGCAAGGACTGCACAGTTCCTATTTCGGCTTCTTCGCCTTCGCCGCCTCGCGCTTGTCCCTTGCACCGCCGGCGAGAAGGATATTGGTCTGCGAGTAGTTCGCTTCGTGGCAGGCATATTCGTAGAATGTCGTGTCCAGGAGATTGAACGAATACTCGGCAAGACGGGGCGCGGTGTAGAGGTCGCTGTCCTCCACGGTGAACTGATAGAGGAATTCGGTCGGCGAGACGCGAGTGAAGCGTTCGGTAAGTTTGCTGTCGGGCTCGACCAGAACGAGACGGCCGAATCCGCCGCTAAAAGGATCGTCGGCGCGGATATGTGTGGTTTCCGCCACGAGCGTGTCCCCTTCCCAGCGCACTGCGGACCAGCCTTCAAAGGCGGTCACCGCAGCAGGCGGTGAAGTAGCGCTATCAAGGTGGATCACGCGCAAGCTTCCCGCGTCTTCAGTGAGGATGACGATTTCCCGCCGTGTCTCGAGAAACGTGTTGGGCGCCATGGCCGGAATCTGGCGGATCGGCGGCTGGCCCAGACCGGCGAGACAACGATCGAACATCGTGCGCTCCTCCGGATTGTCGTGCGCCTGCGTGTCCATCCAGTCGGCGCGTTCGGTGAGCTTGATGCCTGTCTCGGTGTAAGGCATCTGCCCATCGGCCGGCGGCGCCAGAAGCGAAGACCTGTATTCGCCGCGAACCCGCGCAACCGTCTGGATGTTCGCACGAAGAAATCCGGATCAATCAGATCGGGCGTGCCTTTAGTCAGCGCCGTGACCGCCCTACGCGCCTCGTCTGGAGTAAGGCCCAGCGTCTTCAGGAAAGATGGCCGTTCAAGCAGCGTCATGAAGGACGCGCCCCACGTGCCGCCGAACTCGGGATGACGTCCGCGGCGCGCGGCGGCTGATAGACCTGCTGCGCGAGCGCGGCAGGGGCGACAGCGGCGATCAGCGCAACGAACAGACAACCCATGGTCCGGCCCCTGAACTCTGCCGGTCAGGGCGTATCATGGGAAGCCAGATCCAAACTACAACCCCTTCCAGAGCCGCCCTTCTGGACATTCCGTCCCTGGCGCCTGCTTGCAGCCGTGCAACGTGAACAACACGGTTTCGGCGCGGCCGATCAGGTAGTCCATCGGCACGAAACCGATCGCGTCGTCACGTGGATCGGCCGGCGGGGTGGTTGAACGGTACGGCCACGCCTCGGGGAAAGCCGCCGCCATGCTGCGATGGCCCGAAGGTGCGCGGCTATCTTCCGAGTTGTCGCGATTGTCACCCATCATGAACACATGTCCTGGCGGAACCTTGAACACCGGCGTCTCGTCGAGATCGTTCGTGTCCGAGAACTCGTGGATCAGATAGGTCTTGGTCTTGTCGCCCTCGCCCGTGGGGATCGTCTCGCGATACTCTGTCGCCGTCGCGATCCGGTTGCTGTCGTCGGGCACATAGCTCGTCGTCCGCACCTTCTCCCGCGATACTTCCTTTCCGTTGAGGAGCAACAGCCCGTTCCTGACCTGAACCATGTCGCCCGGCAGGCCGATCAGCCGCTTGATCATGACGCGATCCGAATGCGGATGCTGGAACACGATCACGTCGCCGCGCTTGGGCTGTGATGCGAACAGGTTCTCGTTCGGCTTTTTCGGGTCGTCGCCGATCACCAGCGCTCCGAGCCCGAAGGGAATCGAATTGCGGTTGTACCCGTAGGTGAACTTCGCCACCGCCACCCGGTCTCCAACCTGCAGCGCCGGCACCATCGATTCCGACGGGATCGAGCGTAGCTCGTAGACGAATGTCGAGAACACCAACCAGAAAGGCACGAAAATGGCGATGGTCATCGCCGTCTCACGGAACTCGTGGAAAAGCTTGTTCTTGAGGCCGCGTTTTGGCTCGGACACAGGGTCATCGCCCGCTACGGCCGGCTGTTCGGCTACCGGCTGCTGCGTCGGAACATCACTCATGAACTAGCCCTTGGCGCGCCCATCCGGGCTCACATTATTCGCCCACCTCGGGGCCCGCGGCTATACGTTACGCGTCTCTGGTCCGCGTCAAGACGCCCGCGTGCAGCACATAAATTCCATCCCGCGAGACTCATCCAATCCCCAGCCCTGTCACACAGTTACATGGCGACCGTTTCACCCGTGTCGATCGCCCGCATGCAGTGTGCTGACGCATTATCCGCCCTTCATCCCGATTTCGTGGCCCGGAACCGATCACCTGCCTGGGGCCGCCTTGACGCTGGACTAGATCCGCAGGTCCGGCGGCTCCAACACTCGGCGGCAGGCGGACAGGTGGGCGGGGCTATCCCGTGACAATCCGCCACGTCGGCGCCCTAATGGAAATTCTCTTGCCGTCGCGGGCTGCAGGGCAGATTCCGGCACGACTCGAGGACAGTTTCTTATGCGCAACATCATTGGCCTCGTGGCGGGACTCTATCTCTCTGTCGCCCTGGTCGTGTTCGTCACGGCCGCCTGGAGCTTCAGCACGGACGACCGTTGGCAGGCCGCCTGCCCCATGCCCGGCAATCTCCCCATCAACACCTTTGCCGGCGCATCGATCGAGGGGGCGCCTAACTGGCTGCCCTGGGCTGCCTACCGCGCCATCGCATGGCCGAAGACCTATGCCGACGAACACCACACGGCGTCCGATCTCGTCGACTGGCTGATGGTTCAGTACAATCCGTTTCCGCAGAACTGCGCCTAGCTGAAACGCTCCGCAATAAACGCGTCCTCCGACTCTTTCGCGATCGCCGCGCATTCGAGAATCATCACGGCGGTATGGATCACGCTCGCGCTATCGGGCACGCCAAGCTGCACCAGCTTGCTCTTTGTCCGCGCCATGAAAGAGCGATCCGTATCCCACGCCCCATCCGACAGAAGTTCCGTGTCGCGCTTGGAAAGCCTCGGAACCAGTTCGGAAACCTTGGTGAGAACGTCGTCCGTCACGCCCTCTTTCTTGAGCTCGCCGCCAAGATGGTCCGCCGTCGCGCCCATCATCCCGATGGTCAACGCCAGCCCGCGCGCGCCCTCGTCCCAGCCATAGGCCCGCGCACACCCGTCAGCTGCGCCGTTGATCGCATTGTCCGCCTGGCCCCGCACGCCATCGGCCGTCGTCGCATTGAGAAAGGACAGCGCCACCACGGCGGTCTGCCGCCGCATGACCAGCGCGCGGTGCACACAGGACATCTCGTCCTTCTGCTCAGGCGTCATCTCCTTCGCGCTCGCCGGCCCGGCGCCGAAAACGCCGAGCGCAACAACGCCCAGCCCCAGAAAGAGGCCCGCCCTCAAGGCTTGTCGTCCTTCATCTCATCGAGCATGAACATCATCACGCTATCCATCGCCATCGTCGAGAGATCCAGAATCTGAAACGCTGTCTCAATCGAATGCTCCGTGTCGGGCACTCCCTTCGCCAGCAGCGCCGACTTGACCCTGCCCTCGATCGCAGCGTCGTCCCGCCACGCACCGTCATATATGCCGTCCTGATCGTCTTCCGACAACTCGTCGAAAACGTCGAATATGCCGTCAATGGCCGTTTCCGAAACGCCTTCGAACAGCAGCTCGTCCGCAAGATAGTCCGTCGCTGAACCGAGTATGCCGATCTCGGACATGGCGGACATCTGCCCTGCCGTAATGTCATGCCCAGCCGCGCACGTAGCTGCCGTGTCGTCGACCAGCTTCTTGGCCGCCGCAATATCTGCCGCCGCCGTGTCGCCGTACAGGAACGCCTCGGCGACGACCTCATAGTCTGTCTCCAGAGTGAGACTCTCGTACACGCAATACATCTCTCCCAGACCGTCGCCGGCCGGCCGCGGCTGTGCACTGGCGACGCCGCAGAGCCCGGCCGCTCCCGCCACAAGTGCACCAGCGGCGATCAATCTGAGCATGTCCCTTCTCCGGCGAGCCTCGCTCGCATCACCCGCCCCTAGCACGGCCCCTCACCCCGCACATCGTGCCCGATCAGCCCGCCGCAACTTGGCCAGACTGCCGATCCTCCGCTGACAATCCGATCAATTTCGCGTCAAAGCCGCAAAGATCGCCAGCTTGCTGCGCACGCAAGCACTGGACGATCAGCCTGCCGCAGCTCACGCTTCAACCGCACTGCGGCGACAGGACCGGCGCCGTCGGCAACAAGTGGAACGACAGTTTCGCAAACGGAGGGACCTGATGCGTCACCTATTGGCCGTCGCCGCCGCCGCCAGCTTTATCAGCGCCCCCGCATTAGCGCAGGGCAGCACGCAAGCGCCCGCCGGCCAATACGCCGTCGACAAGACCCATGCTTCGGTGAACTGGAAAGGTCTTCATCAGGGGCTCTCGTGGTACAACGCCCGCTTCACCAACTTCGACATCCAGCTCACCTTCGACCCCGCCGACGTCACCAAGTCGAAAGTCACCGCCACGATCGATCCGAAATCGATCGAAACCGATTTCGAGAAGACACGCCCCGCTGGAAACACCGAAGAGTTCAACGCTGAACTTGCGACCGGCGAGCGTTTCTTCAACGCCGGCAAATTCCCGCAGATCACCTTCGCCTCCACCGCCATCACCAAGACAGGCGCAAACACAGGCAAGATGACCGGCAACCTCACCTTCCTAGGCGTCACCAAGCCGGTGACCCTAGACGTCACCTACATCGGCAACCGCAACGACCCCCGCCTCAAGAAGCACAAGGTCGGCTTCCAGGCCGTAGGCACGATCAACAAGACCACCTGGGGCCTCGCCCCCGGCGGCTCCATCGCCGACGAGGTCAAGATCGAGATCAACGCGGAGCTGATCCAGAAGTAGCTGCCGTCTGCGCTTACGCCCTCGTCACGAGGAACCGCTCAGCGGCGTCTCGAAGGGCAAGGGCATGCTCACCTCACAGGACGCCGAGATCAAACTCGCGCCGCGGGCTGGGACCAACCCAAGAACGCCAGTACATAGAGAGCACTGCGCAAAGGACCTGCCCATGCGCCTCGCCCTGTTCCTATTACCCATCGCACTCTCTGCCTGTGCCCTCACCGCGACGCAGACCCCGCAGGCGCTGCAAACCCTGCCCGCCGGCGCCTATCAGCTCGAAAAGGCGCACGGCTCGTTAATCTTCCGCGTAAAGCACCTCGGCCTCTCATATTACACTGCCCGCTTCACCGACTTCGACGCTACGCTGGACTTAGACTTGAAAGCCCCCGCCGCCAGCCATGTGAAAGCGATTATCAACCCGCTCTCCGTCCGCACCGACAATCCGACGGATCCGGGCTGGGACAAGCGCATCAGCGACGAGTTGCTGAAGGGCCTGCAGTTCCCCCAGATCGTCTTCGACTCGACGCAGATCGAAACCACCGGCCCAGTCACTGGCAAAGTCACCGGCGCCCTAACCTTCATGGGCGTCACCAAACCCGTCACGCTGGAAGTCACCTATAACGGCGGAATGAACTCAGCTGTCCTCTACGCCGGCCGCCCCGCCATAGGCTTCTCCGCAAGGGGAACGCTCAGCCGCTCCGATTTCGGCTCCACCCGCTACAACGCCTTCGTCGGCGACGAGGTCGAAGTCGTGATCGAGGTCGAGTTCACGAAGCACTGACATGCGGCAACGCCAGCATCGGCCCTGCAACCCCGCAATGCCCGCGAACGCGCCGCCAAGCGCCGCCCATTCCATGACCCGCGTCTTTCGTGACATTCTCCACCCCATCCCTGTCTAAGACGAGGTAGACCATGACCGCGGAAGCCACTCAGTCTGATGATATCCCCTCGGCGACCGCCGGCCAGCAGCGCTACACCGCCATCGCCATCGCCCTGCACTGGGCCATCGCACTTCTCATAATCGGGATGATCGCCGTCGGCTGGATCATGGAGGCGATGCCCGGCGGGCCCGGCAGCCCGAAGATCGCGATCATCCAGATCCACAAGGCCGTGGGCATCACCATCCTGATGCTCACCATCGCCCGCATCATCTGGCGCGTGATGAACCCGCCGCCCGCCGAACCGCCCATGCCCAAATGGCAGAGCCTGCTTGCTAGCTCGGTCCACATTCTTCTCTATGTCCTGATGGTCGCCATGCCCCTCACCGGCTGGATCATGGCCTCCGCCGAGATCGACCAGCACGACACGCGCTATTTCGGCACGTTCGAGATGAACGTGCCCGGCATCCCGGGCCTCCCCGCCGAAACCCGGGAAGGCATGGCCGATGGCTTCGAGCAGGTTCACTCGAACCTCGCCTGGGTCATCATCGGCCTGCTCGTCCTCCATGTCGCCGGCGCGGTGAAGCACCAGTTCATCGACAAGGACGGCCTCCTCGCCCGCATGGCGCCGGGTCTTTTCGGCCGCACGGCAGGCCCGGTCGATGATGGACAGGGCGGAATCTGGGCCTTCGGCGCCGCCGCGCTGATCTTCGCAGCGATCGCCGGCGTCTCACTCTCCGCGCCGTCAGCTGGCACCGCGCCCACAACCCCCGCGGCCGAAGAAAGCCAGACGCCCGTCTCGAACGCACCCGCATGGACCGTGGATTATGAGAAGAGCGCGATCCTCTTCCGCAGCGGCTACATGGGCCAGCCCTTCGAGGGCCGCTTCTCCAAATGGACCGCGCAGATCCAGCTCGACGCCGCAGCCCCCGCCAATCCCGACAAACCGATAGACGGCTACATCCGGGTGGTCATCCCCATGTCCTCCGCACAAACCGGCGAGCCTTACTACGACGAGAATGTCGGCCAGGGAGACTGGTTCGACGTGGCCAAACACCCCGAGGCCGTATTCGAAGTCACCGGCGGCGTCTTCAAAGATAGCGATACTCAATATGAGGCCACCGGAATCCTGAAGCTGAAGGGCGTGGACCACCTCGTGCGCCTCCCCTTCACGCTCAAGATCGACGGCCAGACCGCTACGGCCCACGGCGAGACCACGTTGAAGCGCCTCGCCCTCGGCGTCGGCGCCGAAACGCTGACGGAAGCGAAGGGCGACGCCGAGTACGTGCAGGACGACGTGCTCGTCGTCATCGACATCGTCGCGACCCGCCAGTGAGTCCGGCATCGAGACGCTGCAAGACTCAGATTCGTGACTCGCGATTCGTCCCCGCGAGATCTCTTCGAAAGTCGAAATCGGCGCCTCGCGCGTCCGCGCCAGGCGCCAAAACTGTGTTCATGATGTCACAGCGCGAAGTCGAAATGCACCTCATCGAGTCTCTCGCGACGACCTCCGCCCGACGCCTCGCGAGCCTCTCGCGGCGCCTTCGCGGGCGCCGCAACGCGACCTCAAGCGGGCTCGAAATTCAATGACATCTGATTCAGAAAAAACCTCGCGCGGACCCGCCCGCGTCCTCGGCGCCGACCCCGCAGCGCTCGCCGAAGCCGCGCGCGTGATCCTCGCCGGCGGGCTCGTCGCGGTGCCCACCGAGACCGTCTACGGACTCGCCGCGGACGCCACCAACGGCGCCGCCATCGCCTCGATCTACACAGCCAAGGGACGCCCCTCTTTCAACCCGCTCATCTGCCACGTCGCGGACCTCGCGATGGCCGAGTCCTTGGCTCACTTCAGTCCCCTCGCGCGCCGCCTAGGGGAGCGCTTCTGGCCCGGCCCGCTGACGCTCGTCCTGCCTCGTGCGCCCGGATGCCCCGTGCACGACCTCGCCACCGCCGGCCTCCCCTCGATCGGCCTGCGGGCGCCGCAACATATTGCAACTCTTGAAATTATTCGGCGCGTCGGCCGTCCGCTCGCCGCCCCTTCAGCCAATCCGTCGGAACAGTTGAGCCCCACGACAGCGGCCCATGTGGCCGCCGGACTCGGCTCACGCATCGACCTCATCATCGATGGCGGGCGGTGCTCCGCGGGCCTCGAGTCGACCATCATCGCGCCCGGCGAAGACGGCGCCGTGATGCTCCGCGCGGGCGCTCTGCCGCGCTCCGATATCGAGTTGCTCACAGGCCCGCTGAGGTCTCCGGACCACGCCGCGGACATCGTCGCGCCCGGCATGTTGAGGCGCCACTACGCCCCTCGCGCGCGTCTCCGACTCGGCGCGACCGCGCCCGAATCCGGAGAGGCCTTCCTCGCGTTCGGGCCGCCGCCGCGCGGGGTTTCACCTTCTCTCAATCTTTCGATTCGAGGCGACCTCGCCGAGGCCGCCTCGAACCTCTTCTCGATGCTGCGTGCGCTCGATGAGAGTCACGATGCGATCGCCGTGGCGCCGATTCCGGAGAGCGGACTCGGAGAGGCTCTCAACGACAGATTGAGAAGAGGTGCTGCACACTCGCGCGAAAATGAGTTATGACAGATTCGTTGAGTCGGAGTTCCGATCGGAGATGACTCAACTTCACTGGATGCAAGTCCGCTAGCGGGCGACCATCCGAGGGACCACTCAAGGAGACTTAGAATGGCCACTGCCAAAAAAGCTGCGAAGAAGCCGGCGAAAGCCGCCGCCAAAAAACCGGCGAAAGCTGCTAAGAAGAAGAAGTAGTAGCTAAGCTCTTCGCATTCGGCAGCCAGTCCTTGGCCAGTGCCCCACCCAACTAGGGGCCGCCGAATTCCCAGAGACTAGAGTAGCATTCCTCGTGCCCGCCCGGTCCTCCGGGCGGGCACGAACTCTTTCAGAGCCTGTGTTGCAGGCATTTCACAGTGCGCAGCCTGTGCATAACATCCCCCCTCGCGCCCCCCCCGACCGGCGCCAGGAGCCACGCGCGCGTCTGTCTCAACACACACCGCTCAGGTGAGGGATATCGAAAGAGCTTTGCCGTGCGCGCCCTCACCCAATCCCGACCGCCCAACCTTTACGAACGCTTCACCTAGCCTGCTCAGGGGGAGCTGCAGGTCACGCTTGCGCACGAAATGAGGGATAGAACGGTGTCAGACTCGTAGGATGGTCAAAAATCGTCCCGCCCTATCTCAAAAGCGTGGCTCGAAAGAATGAGGGATAGGGCCCGCCAGACGCCACCGGCCTCCGAACTGACAACATACTCTACCCATGTTCCAGCTCTTGCTGGCCCTCGTGCGCATTCTCTTCCCGCTAGACCCCGTGCTGTCCCAACTCCCCGGAGTCACGCGTTCTGCATCACGAACCTACTCGAAGACCTCGCCACGCCCGACCGGCTTCAGCCTCTCGAAACCTGCCACGACTGCCGCATGCGCCTCCAAGGCCAGATCGCCTCCGCCCAAGACCGCGTTGAGCAAGCCAGCCATGAACGTGCCCGCCAGATCGAAGGCCTCCCGTGCGTATTCGTAACGAGAAATCGCCAACACCCGCGGCGCCAAACGCATTAAGCTCGAATTGGCAAAGAATGCTTCGTATCGATTTGTCGGTGGGCGTGGCAGCCCCTCGTCTCGGCGCGAAGACGCGCCGATCCACTTCCCCGGTGCTTGGTGCTGAGGGAGGCAATTCCAGCTCCCGTCCGTTCCCCGCCATCTGAAATCCACCCCCCTCGCCCTCACCTGCGTGGTCGCCACCCGCCTCCGCCTACCCCTGTCCGCACAGTAAACGTCCACCACTTATGCAGAAAAAGCCGCCGCATCACGGGCGTTGCACAGATGACATTCTGCTTTCGCTAGAATTCAGGCCCAAACTCCCCCTGTGAGGCAGAGTTTTTGAATTGTGGCTGCCTGCCCGCAAGGCTAGTGTCTACAGCCTGCCGGGTGGGCGAGTGGTGCGGGACCTTTCCGATGCTTGAGATCGTCGCGATTATCGGCGCAGTCCTTGTCGGACTGCTGCTCGCCTTCCTTGTCTATCGTGCGGCGCGCACCTTCGACGCTGGCACGCACGCCACCTATATCACGACGAAGGGCGGTAATTTTTACGGCGCCCTGCGCCAGCCGACCACGCTTTGGGATCCGTCGATCAAGGTCCTGCGCGATCGCCATGCGCCCGACATCACCATCATGACGGTCGACCCTTCCGGCAGTTATCACGAGAAGTCGCTGGTCAATCGCCGCAATGGCGAGATTTCCCTGCGCGTCCAGACCTGCGCGCCCCGCCCCTTCACGGCCCGCACCTCCGACAAGCGCCAGCTCATCATCAAGCCCAAGGTCTCCTTCCAGATCGACATCGACCGGATCGAGATGCCCACCCAGATGCAGTCCTTCGGCACGACCCTCGCCGCCCGGATCGAAAACCTGTTCGACAACGCCATTGGCGCGCTTGAAGACCAGGACGTCTTCGCCCAGCAGCGCGAAATCGAGGAAAAAGTCCTCCGCCAGCTGCAGGACTTCGAAAACCCGACCGACCCGGAGCACCCCCTCGGCATGCCGATGGGCATCCGCATCTATGAGGCGATGTTCTCCTATGAACCGGCCCAGAAGCCGATCAACAAGGACATCTCGAACGGACCCATGGCCTACGACAACGAGCATCTCGACGATCTGGTCGACATGCTTGAGAAGGCCAACCCGGCCACGATCGAAGTCCTGATGCGCATGCTGGAGCTGCAGACCAAGCAGAACATCGTCCAGATGCTCTGCAAGTCGGGCGGTCTCGTCGCCTTCACCGCGTCGGAACTCGGGCTTTCGGAGCGCACCGTTGACCGCGCCTCCAACGGCGCCAACATCATGAAACCCGCAGCATATCCGCCAGCTGAATCGGCCGTCCCGGCGCTGAACGGCGCAATCGCCGGTCCGGTCGCCCCGCCCGTCGATCCGGCGACCGCCTATTACAATCTCGGCGCGCCCAAGGGTCAGAAGGCTGATCCCGTGAAGCCGACCTGATCGGACGACAATCGACAGGTAAGACCAGCTCAACGGCCTCAAGCAGGTCGCGCCATCATCCGCGCAGCGGCCGAACCAACATTGTACACTGGAGCCCTTCCTCTCGATGGGCGCCCAACGGGCGACTAAGAACGGCCCGGTGATCACGACCCCGCCGGCTTAAGCACGCCCTCGTACTTACAGAATCCGCCCCGGATTCATCCGCCCATCTGGGTCCAACGCTTTCTTCACCGCACGCATCATCTCCATTTCGACCTGAGGTTTGCGCCACGCAAGCTCATCCCGCTTGAGCCGCCCAATCCCGTGCTCGGCCGAGATCGAACCGTTCAAACTCACGATCAGATCGTGGATCGCCTCCGTAACCTTGAGTCCGTCGCGGTTCAAGAACGCATCCTGATCCACGCCCGGCGGCGCCGTCACGTTGAAGTGGATATTCCCATCGCCCACATGCCCGAACGCGATGATATCGACCCCCGGCGCCATTGATCGCGCCAGCGCGGCGCCTCGCTGCATGAACTCCGCTACCCGCGACACCGGCACGGACACATCATGCTTCAGCGCCTTGCCATGCACCCGTTCTGCGATGGGAACGCTCTCGCGGATCTTCCACACCATCGCCTTCTGCGCCTCGGTCCCGCAGACCGCCGCATCCGCAGCGATACCCCGCACGATTGCCTCGCCCAGCAGGGTCTCGATCATATCCCGCGCACCCTCCACGCGCGGCAGCGACAGCTCCATCAGAATGCGCCAGTCCGCCGAGCTAGGCAGCGGATCGCGGACATCGGGAACATGCTTCAGCACGAGATCCAGCCCGAACCGCGGCACGATCTCGAATCCCGTCACCGCCCCGCCGCTCGCGGCCTTCGCGAGCTGCAGCAACTCGACAGCCTTGGCCGGACTCTCCACGATGATCCAGGCCGTTTCCTTCACCGCTGGCTTCGGAAACAGCTTCAACGTCGCCGCCGTCACGATACCCAGCGTGCCCTCCGCTCCGATGAATAGCTGCTTGAGATCGTAGCCCGTATTGTCCTTGCGCAGCCCTCGAAGACCGTTCCAAACCCGCCCATCTGGCAACACCGCTTCGATGCCCAGCACGAGATCGCGCATCATCCCGTAACGCAGCACGCCGGCGCCCCCGGCGTTCGTCGCGATCAATCCGCCGATCGTCGCAACTCCCTGCGCGCCGAGCGACAGCGGAAAGAGACGGCCATTCTCATCGGCCACCTCCTGCGCCCGGGTCAGAATAACGCCAGCCTCGAGCGTCATGGCGTCGTTTAGCACGTCGACCTCGCGCACGTGGTTCATGCGCTTTAGCGAGATTAGCACTTCACCTTGAGGGATCGAACCATTGACCATGCCCGAATTGCCGCCCTGCGGATTTACCGCGAGGCCGTATTCGGCGCACAACGCCATCGCCTTCGACACTTCCTCAGTGGACGCAGGCTTCACCAGCACCGGGGTCGACCCCTTCCAGCGCCCACGCCAATCATTGAGATGCGGCTCTATCTCCTGCGTGTCGGTGGATACGCCCTTCGGCCCCAACGCCTCGGTCAGGCGCGAGAGAAATTCGGAAAAGCGTGCGCCGGGATCATCAGTCATGGCCCCTACCTGATCCAAGAGTTTCTATCCGACAAGCTCCGACGGCTTGCAGCTCTTGATGCCTTTAACGACTTTCGTTGTGATGAACACGCTGTCGAAATCGCCTTCGAAGCGGAAGCCGGCGTTCGTCCGCCGGGTGCGGTAACAGGCGGGCGTGGCGAAACCATCGTCCTCATAGGCAAAACAGGCCGCGCCCTTCGGTGAAATCGTCAGCTTCCCCTTCATCACGCCATCCGGCGTTTCATACAGGGTTTGGCCGCCCGGTTCGATGCATTCGCGCCAGGCGAAGCCGAAGGTTGGCGAGTAGCCGGTCATCTCGATCCCGAACAGCGCTGCCTTCAATTCTGCCCCACCCATGAGCGGGCCGCCCTTCACGAGCTGGGCAAAGGCGGGACCCGCCGCAAGCGACACAACAAGCCCGACAAGGATAATCCCACGCATCGTCAGCTCCCGATCCCCCGCCGGACTGCCACGACCCGGCGCCAGAACTAAGGCTTGCTTGGCTCCGACTGCGGCCACTGATGTTCGGGAATTAACATGCAGGCAGGCCCTCGTGACCGGCGTCATGCGATACTCTAGGCTCCACGCCTCACAGCAAGGGACAGACGCGATGGCCTTTCGAACCATGATGCTCGCAAGCGCGGCGTTTGCGCTTGTCGCAGGCTGCGGCGGCGCAGGCTCGAAAACACCCGTCCCGAAGACGGAGGCGGAGAAAGCGGCCGTGGCGGCGGAGATCGCCACACTGATGTCTGATCCGAGAATGATCGACCAGATGTTCGATGGCATGGGGACTCAGGCCATGGGGGCGATGCCCGAAATGTGCGCCTCGGCTCCTGCGGACCAGGTCGCCTCGTGTCAGGCTCGCATGGCGTCAGCCGAGCCGATCATCAGGCAGGTGATGACCGAGACCATGGATGAGGCCAAAGGCATGATGCCGGGGCTCATGAAAGAGCTCGGCGCGATCATGGCCCGCGAATACACCGGCGAGGAGCTTGCCGTCATGAAGGATTTCTACGGTTCGCCCGAGGGCAAATCGATCACGCAGAAACAGCCCGCCGTCATGACCGAATACATGGGCAGGGTCATGGAAGAGATGCAGCCGATGCAGGCGTCCGTGATGCAGAAAATGATGCAGCGGCTGAGCACGATGCCCGATCCCGCCGCGCCGGCGGCTCCGAACTAGCCGGGCGTGCGGCTCATCACGATTATCGATAAGCTGCCTCGCCAGCCGTCGTGGTGCTTGCTATGCCTCGGCAAACACTTCCTCAGAGAAAGAGTAGAGCCATGATCAAGCTCCGGCTTGCCGCCGTTTCCATCCTGGCTGGCCTGACTCTCAGCGCCTGTGGTGGTGGGACCAAAGAGGTCGAACTCGCAGCATGCGGCGCAACCGATGTTCCCGCCGCCACCCAAACCGGAACGAGTCTCTCGATCCAGCCACTGCAGTTCACCTGCAAGAGGCTGCCGAACGGCCTGCGCGTCTATGCCATGCCGGACACGAACACGGCCAGCGTCTCCGTTGCGGTCTGGTATGATGTGGGCTCGAAAGACGATCCGCAGGGACGCTCGGGCTTTGCCCACCTTTTCGAACACCTGATGTTCAAGTCCACCAGCAACATGCCTCCGGAAACCTTCGACAGGCTGACCGAAGACGCTGGCGGCTTCAACAACGCCTCCACCTGGAACGATTTCACAAATTACTACGAAACCGTGCCTGCCAACCATCTTGAGCGCGTGCTGTGGGGCGAAGCGGACCGCATGGGCTCGCTGGTCATCGACGACGCCAACTTCAAGTCCGAGCGCGACGTAGTGAAGGAGGAGTTTCGCCAGTCCGTCCTGTCGACCCCCTATGGCAAGCTGCTCAGCCTATACCTCTATCAGTCCGGCTTCAGCGTTCATCCCTATGGCCGCCCGGGTATCGGCTCCATCGAGGATCTCGATGCGGCGACCGTTGAAGACGTGCGCGCCTTCCACGCCGCCTATTATCGCCCAGACAACGCGATCCTCGTCGTGTCCGGCAATTTCACCGAGGCACAGCTCGACGGCTATGTGAAGAAGTATTTCGCCGGCATCAAAACGCCCGAACGCGCCATTCCGCGCGTGGCCGCCGTTGAACCGGAGCGGACGGAAGCGAAATCTTACACCGTCTACGAACCCAACGTGTCGCTGCCCGCCTTCACGGTGTCCTGGCCGCAACCGGATTCGCGCAGCCCCGACGTGGCCGCCATGATGATGATGGACGCGATCCTGCTTAGCGGACAATCCTCGCGCCTCTATCAATCGCTGGTCTATGAGCAGCAGGTCGCAGCCGACGTCGGCTCGAACTTCGAGGTCACGGCGCAGCCGGGCATCTACGCGCTCTATCTGATCCTTGCCGGCGGGAAGACCGTCGATGAAGGCATTGCGGCGCTGAACAAGGAAGTCGCGCGCTTGCGGGATACGCAAGTCACCCAGGCCGAACTGGACGAAGCCCGCAACGAGCTCATCACCGGCGCGCTGCAGGGGCGCGAAACTTCGGACGGCCGCGCCGATGACCTCGCGCGCAGCGTCATCCTGTTCAAGAACGCCGAGTCGTCCGATGAGATTCTCGCCAAGCTGCAGACAGTGACGGCGGCCGATATCCAGCGTGTCGCCAGCGCGATCCTCGACGACAAGAAGTCCGTCACGATCAAATATCTGCCGGAAGAAGAGCAGAAAGGGGCAACTGAGGCGACCTTTGCAGATGCGCCGACGATCCAGACCTCAAAGATCGAAATCGCCGCCGCCGATATCCCGACCTACACCCTCGCCCCGGAAGGCAAGCGCGTGCTGCCGCCAGAAGCCGGTCCGCCGGTCGAAGCGAAGGTGCCTGGCTCTTCTGAAAAAACCTTGGCCAATGGCCTGCGTGTGATCGTGGCCAATAAGCCTGGCCTGCCGCTGATCAGCGCCAGCTTGCGCATCTCCGCAGGCAGCGCGCTCGATCCCAGTGCAAGGGCCGGCCTCGCTTCAATGACGGCTGAGCTCGTGACGCGCGGAACGAAGACGCGCTCGGCGACGCGGATCGCCAGCGAGATCGAAAGCCTCGGCGCCGCGATCGGCGCCAGCGCTGGGCCTGACGCCACAGACGTTTCGATTTCTACGCGTTCGGACAAGGCGAAGGAAGCCTTCGCCATCATGGCGGACGTCGTGCAGAACCCGGCCTTCGCCGCAGAGGAACTGGCCCGCGCCCAGCACGAAACGCTGGATGGTCTTGAGTTGGCCTTGACGACACCGCGCTCGGTCGGCGGCCTAGCCATGACGCGCGCTGTCTTCGGCGCTGGTCCGTATGGCGGCGTCGCGACCCCGAAATCAATCTCGGCGCTGACGACGCAACAACTCACGTCTTTCCACGCCGCCAACTGGCGGCCCGACGCCTCGGTGCTTGTGATCGCCGGCGACATTACGCCGGAAGTCGGTTTTGCTTTGGCCGAAAGTGCTCTCGGCGCCTGGACCAAGCCCACGACGGCGGTTCCCGCGCCTGTCGCTGCTGGCGAAGCCCTGCCCCCGCGTGCTGTCGCCATCGACATGCCGAAGATCGGTCAGGCGGTCGTGCTCCTCGGCCGCGCTGGACCGACCCGGATGGCGAACGACTATTTCCCCACTGTCGTCGTGAACAACGTACTGGGTGGCGGCTACTCGGCTCGCCTCAATGCGGAGATCCGCATCAAGCGCGGACTCTCCTATGGCGCTAACTCCGGTCTCACGGCGCGCAAGCAGCCAGGACCAATCACAGCACTGGCGCAAACGCGCAACGATGCGGTGCCGCAAGTCGTCGACCTGATGGTGTCGGAGTTCGCACGTCTGGGTTCCGAGCCAATCCCCGCGAACGAGCTCGCCGCGCGCAAGGCGGTAATTATCGGCGGCTTTGGCCGATCAGTCGAAACCACGGCTGGCCTTGCGGGCCAGTATTCGGCGCTGGCCCAGTTCGGCCTGCCGCTCGAAAAGCTGCAGACATATTCTGCCGACATCAATGCGGTCACCGCCCAACAAGCCGCGGCGGCCGCGAGGGCCTATTATGATCCAGCTGGCGCATCGCTGATCGTGGTTGGCGACGCTGCGCAGTTCTGGGATCAGGTGAAGGACAAGCGCCCCGGGATGGAACGGCTCCCCATCGAGAAGCTAAATCTCGACACAGCGACGCTGAATTAGCGGTCAAACAAAAACGCCCCGGCGGAAGCTGGGGCGTTTCGCTATCGCAGCTGATTGAACCGCTTAGAGCAGCGCGACCCCGCCGAACTTCACCATCATGGCCATCGCCAGCAGCATCGCCAGCATGATCGCCGAGGCGATGAGGAAGGTGATCACCCGGCCGCGGCTCATGTCGGTCCCGGCGCTGAAATCGAGGAAATAGCTGCGCACGGTCGGCGGTTCGAAGCTTTCCTTGAGGAACCAAGGGGCGAGCTTTGCGCCCAGCCAAAGTGAAATCCCAGTCAGAACAAGGCTCGAGCCAAAAAGTACGATCGACGGGAACACCATCGCAACTTCGGCGTTCATGGCGATTAAACTCTCAACAGCTCAAGCACTGTCACGGGTGAATCAAGCTGAGGGTTCCGTCAAACCGCCTTATCGCCGCAAGGGACATGTTTCTGCAGCGCTAGCGTTTGAGGCTACCGCAGAAGCGCTGGATCCGCCGGCAAGCTTCGTCCAGCTTTTCCGTCGAAGTCGCGTAAGAGATCCGGAAAGCCGGGCCGAGGCCGAAGGCCGCTCCGAACACCACCGCCACCTTCTCCTCTTCAAGCAACGCCGCGGCGAACTCCTCGTCGTTGGTCAGCCTACTGCCGCCTGCGGAAGTCTTGCCCATGGCGCGGCTGCAGTCCGGATAGACATAGAATGCGCCTTCGGGCGTCGGGCAGTGCAGCTCTTCGGTCTGGTTGAGCATGGCGACGACGAGATCGCGCCGTTTCTTGAACAGCTCCTGGTGCTTCGGAATGAAGTCCTGGGTTCCATTGAGCGCTTCGACCGCCGCCCACTGCGAAATGGATGACGGGTTGGACGTTGTCTGGCTCATCACCTTGGCCATGTTCTTGATCAGCGCCTCCGGCCCGGCCGCATAGCCGATCCGCCAGCCCGTCATCGAATAGGCCTTCGAGACGCCGTTCATCGTCAGCGTGCGCTCGTAGAGGCGCGGCTCGACCTGAGCGATCGTCCAGAACTTGAACCCGTCGAATACGAGATGTTCGTACATATCGTCGGTCAGGATCCAGACCTGCGGGTGACGCAACAGCACGTCAGCCAGCGCCTGTAATTCCTGTTTCGTATAGGCTGCGCCCGACGGGTTGGAGGGCGAATTGAGAATCAGCCACTTCGTTTTCGGCGTTATCGCGCGCTCGAGCGCCTCCGGCCTCAGCTTGTAGTTGTCGCTGGCCTTCGCTTCCGCGAAGACCGGCGTCCCGCCGCACATTAGCGCCATCTCGGGATAGCTGACCCAGTAGGGCGTGGGAATCACCACCTCGTCGCCTGGGTTAAGGGTGGCGACAAAGGCGTTGTAGATCACGGGCTTGCCGCCGGGCGAGACGTTCACCTGGCTAGGCTTGTACTCCAGTCCGTTCTCCCGCTTGAACTTGGCGCAGATCGCCTGCTTCAGCTCGGGGATGCCGTCTACGTCAGTGTATTTGGTCTTGCCGTCCTGGATCGCTTTGATGGCGGCCTGCTTGATATTATCTGGCGTGTCGAAGTCAGGCTCGCCCGCGCCAAGACCGATGACGTTCTCGCCTTTCGCCTGCAGCTCCCTCGCCTTCTGGGTGACTGCGATCGTGGCCGAAGGTTTAATCCTCTTCAGCGATTCCGACACCGGCGCAGACATGGCGTTTCTCCCAGTTACGGCGCGGCTGATACGCTGTTCCGAAGAGGGAAAAAAGGGCTTGAACGGGGCGTTAGCTTGCCTGTTCGTAATTTAATGGCAAGAAACTCGGGGGTGAGACGTCGAGTAGCAGTCTCGTGTAGTCAATTTGCAGTAGAAGCCGTTGTGTTCCCGCCCATGTCTTGGGTATCGACAGGGAAACGGAGGAAACACATGCAATTCCTGAAACTCGGCGCCACTGCCATCGCAACCGGCCTACTCGCTACCCTGACGATGACAGCCGCAGCACCGGCATTTGCCCAAAAAGAGCCGACGGTGACCCGGCAAGTGGTGGGACCTCTGAACGAGGCCCGCACCGCGATCATCGCGAAAGACTATGCGACAGCAAAAACCAAGCTCGATGCCGCGGTCGCCGCAGCGAAAACGCCGTATGACAACGTCATGATCGAGAAGATGCGCGTCATCATGGCGAGCGACACAAAGGACACGGCCCAGCAGATCAAGTCGTTCGAAATGATGCTGGGCTCTGGTCTGCTGAAGCCGGAAGAGGTGAAGCAGTACAAGGGTCTGATCATCAACGCCTACAACGCGGCCGGCGACACGAACAAGGGCAATGCGGCGCTCCGAGATTATCTCGACGCGTATGGCGGCACGCCGCAACAGTACACCGGCCTCGCCAACGGCTACCTCAAGGCCAACGACCTGGCGAACGCCGAGACTTTCGGCAACAAGGCCATCGAAGGCTTCAAGACGGCCGGCACGCCAATCCCGGAGGTCAACTACATGGTGCTGATGCGCGTGCACCAGCAGAGCAAGGACATGGCGAAATACTACGCGGTGGAAGAAGAGCTCGCTCTCGCCTACCCGAAAGAAGATTACTGGAAGGAGTTGATTGCCGGTCGCGTGCAGGAGGCCTCGGATTACGGCCCCCCGGTTCGCCTAGACATGTTCCGTGCGCTGCAAGCGGCCAATTTGCCGCTGTCGGTGAACGAGAAGCGGATTGCTGGCGACTCGGCCGTCAAGCGCGCTCTGTACAACGAGGCGGTGCAACTGCTTGAGGAGGGCGTCGGCAACGGCCAGCTCTCAGATCCGATCGACAAGGAAAACCTCGACGCGGCGAAAAAAGCGCTGCCGAATGACAAGGCTGGCCTCGCCAAGGAAGCCACGCAGGCCGAATCGAAGAAGAACGGTCTGGCGCTGGTCAATATCGGCGAAGCCTGGCTGAGCCATGGCGACAATGCAAAAGCCATCGAGCTGATCCAGAAGGGCATCAGCTTGGGTGGCGTCTCTGGCGCTGAGCTTGATCTCGCCAAGGTCCACCTCGGCATTGCACAGCTCAGGTCAGGCCAGGCGGATGCGGCGCGCGCCACCTGGGCTGAGATCACAAGCAACACTGCTGCCGGAGCTCTCGCAAAGAACTGGATCCTGATCTCGAAGAAGGCGGCGTAAGCCAGCCGCTCGCGCAATAAATAGTCGAACGGCCAGGCGCAACACGCCTGGCCGTTTTGTTTTGGGCCTATTCCAACCCGAGCTGGCGCGCGAGATAGATGTAGTGCCGGGCCCAGCGCTGCGAGTTCAGCACGGGGTCCGAGTCGTTCGAGTGGCCTCCATTGGTTTCCTCGAAATAGAGCGCCGGATATCCCATTGCCTGCAGACGCGCGGCGAACTTGCGGGCGTGGCCGGGATGCACGCGGTCATCATGCGTGTTGGTCGTGATGTAGACCTCGGGATATTTCATGTCCTTGCGGAGGTTCTGATAGCCGGAATAGGCGGCGATCCATTTCGCCTCGGCTGGAATGCGCGGGTCGCCATACTCCCCCATCCACGACGCGCCCGGCGGCAGCTCGTGATAGCGCAGCATGTCCACCAATGGGCTTTCTATGACCGCGCCGCCGATCAGCTCGGGATGCTGCGTCAGCGTCACCGACGTAAGCACGCCGCCGTTAGAACGGCCGTAGACGCCGAGATGCTCGGCCGAGGTGATCTTGCAGGCGGCAAGATCCGCTGCGACCGCCGCGAAGTCGTCGAAGGCCTTCTGGCGGTTGGCCTTCAGCGCCGCCTGATGCCAGGCAGGTCCGAACTCGCCGCCGCCGCGGATGCTGGCGATCACATAGGCGCCGCCTTTCTCGAGCCAGAGCTTGCCGAGTTCAGGCTTGTAGACGGGCGGATAGGATATCTGGAAACCGCCATAGCCGAACATCATGGTCGGCGTGGAGCCATCCATCGGCGCGTCCTTCGGCCGGACGACAAAGTAGGGAACCTTCGTCCCGTCACGCGAGGTCGCCTCGAACTGCTCAACCACGTCTTTCGACGCCTCGAATTGGTCCGGCGATTTCTTCACCACATCAGCCTTGAAGGCGTCGACGTTGGCGAGCCCCAGCGTCGGAGGCGTGAGGAAGCCCTCATACGAATAGAAAAGCTGGCGGCTTTTGCGGCTGAACGAGCCGAGATGGATGGCCGAGTTCTCCGGCGCGGGCAGCGCCGTTTCCGTCCAGCCGCCGAATTCGCCCTTGTCGGTGAATACGGCCGCGCGGCCCCGCACGTTGTCGTAGAGCGCCGTCACAACGCGGTCATCAAAGACCGCGAATTCCTCGACCGACTGGCGCGCACTGGGTTCGAAAATGGTGACGTCACTGTTTGTCAGAACCAGCCCCACGCCCGGCGGCGGCGGACGCAGCATGCCCATCGGCACCGACATCAGGGCGCCTGCGGGCGCGGGCTTGTTGTTGACGTTCCAGGCTTCATCGATCGAGAACACCAGGCGCGGCTGACCGCTCGACAGGATGCCGCGCACGGTCACCCGCTGCGGCATGTCGAGTCTCACCGCCCTTGTGCCGACAAGCTCGTAGGTTTCCTGCCGGAATGTATCCAGCGGGCGTGAGATGATGATGGCGATCACCTGTCCCGTGCTGCTGCGCATCACGTCGGCGCTGACGCCATAACCGCCATCCCGCGCCGAGCCGCGGAAGACATCAGCGGCATTGGCCAGCTTCTGTCCGCGATTGAGCGCCTTCACGATGAAGGGATAGCCGCTCTCGGTGAGCGAACCAGGGCCAAAATCCGTCGCCACCAGCAGTGTGTCATTGTCCATCCAGGCGATGCGATGCTTGCCTTCCGGGAGGCTGAAACCGTTCTGGACGAACTTCTTCTCGATCGTGTCGAACTCGCGCACCACGACCGCGTCCTTGCCGCCGTCAGACAGGCTGACGAGGCAGCGTGTTTCCTCGGGCGGCAGGCAATCGGCGCCCTTGAATATCCAGTTGGACTTCTCGCGCTTGGCCAAGGCGTCGATGTCCAGAACGGTCTGCCATTTGGGCTTGTCCGACTGATAGTTCTCCAAGGTCGTCTCGCGCCACACGCCGCGCACCTGCTTGGCGTCCTGCCAAAAATTGTCGACGCCTTCGGCGCGGAGAACCGGCGTCGGAATTCTGTCCTGCGAGGTAAGGATGGCGAGTGCATCCTTGCGGAAGATTTCGTAGCGCGCATCCGCTTTCAGAACGGCTTCAGTCTTCTTGTTCTGCTCCTTCACCCAGTCGAGCGACTTCTTGGCGTTAACGTCTTCAAGCCAGAGGAACTCATCCGCCGCCTTGACCGTGTCGGGCGCAAGATCCTTCGGCATGAAGGGCGCCGAAGGCAGAGGCGCCATCTCGGGCGACGAAGGCGTAGCCGCCTTGGACGCCTCCACCGCCGCGACTTCTGTTTGAGCAGGCGCACCTGCGCATCCACTGAAGCCCGCCGCCAGCGCGGCAAGCGCAATACCCGATGCGATGTAGACAGAAATTCTTGCCAAGTGAGTCTCCGTGGCAGCGTCCCGGAACGCGGACACCTCTGCGTTTCCAGTTTGAGATGCGTCGGCGATTGTTAGCACACCGGCGAACCCGATTACCATTTAACGCTTTCACGCGATCCCGCCACAATCGTCGTTGCTCCGCCGCAGTCGTCGCGACAACGTCATCGCGCGAGCAACAGCTGGACGACCTCACATTGTTTTGTCTGCATCGAAGGGGCTGGGACCCCCGATGGAACAGATGATCATCCTCACAAGATATGGACTGCGCACGCGCCCGGCTCTGGCAGGCGCTCTGCTCGCTGCTACTTGCCTTGCGCCTGCGGCCTACGCGCAGCAACCGCGTGACGGAACTGTAAGCAAGGCCGAAGTTTCGTCCGGCTCGCTCCTTCTCCAGTCGTCGACGCCGGGCCGCTATGTGGAAGCCCCGCTCGTCGCCGCCGACATCAAGATGGATATCGCCGGCCCTATCATCCGGACGAAGCTCACCCAACGTTTCACCAACCCGACCGAGCAATGGGTTGAAGGCGTCTACGCCTTCCCGCTGCCTGAAGGCGCGGCGGTGGACACGCTGAAGATCGTCATCGGCGACCGGTTCATCGAAGGCGACATCAAGGAACGCCAGGAAGCGCGGGTAATCTACGAGCAGGCGGCGGCCAGCGGCCAGCGCGCCGGCCTGGTGGAAGAAGAACGCCCGAACCTGTTCACCACCTCGCTCGCCAATATCGGTCCGGGCGAGACGGTGGCGATCCAGATCGAGTTCCAGGACAAGGCCCGCCTCGACAATGGCGTCTGGTCTACCCGCTTCCCGTTGGTGATCGCCCCGCGCTACAGCCCGAAACCGACCTTCGGCCTCACAGCCGATCGCACTAACAGCACGATCTCGCTCAGCAACCCCGTTCCTGACAGTGACCGCATAACGCCGCCCGTACTGCATCCAGCGCAGGAACCCTCGGGCGCTGAAGGCCTCCGCCTGCCCGTCAACCTAAACATCTCGCTCGAAGCTGGCGTGCCCATCGCCGATATTTTCTCGCAGACGCACGGGCTCGTCGTATCCAGAACTGACATCGACACTGCTCGTATACATCTTCAGGAGGGCGAAGTCCCGGCCGATCGTGACTTCGTCCTCTCGTGGAAACCCGAACCGGCCACAGCCCCAACGGCCAGCCTGTTCCGCGAGAACCGCAACGGGGATGACTATCTGCTCGCCGTCGTGAACCCGCCCGCGATAAAAACGAACGCCCAGCGGCGTGACCGGGAGACGATCTTCGTGATCGACAATTCCGGCTCAATGTCGGGCGACTCGATGGATCAGGCAAAACAGGGTCTCCTGCTCGCCCTCGACCGCCTCGCGCCCACGGATGAGTTCAACATCGTCCGCTTTGACGACACGATGGAGCTGGTCTTCCAGACCGCCGTACCCGCGAATGAACAGAACCTCTCCCGCGCCCGCCGTTTCGTCTCGAACCTAGAGGCCAATGGCGGTACGGAAATGCTGCCTGCCCTGCGGGCCGCGCTGGCCGACAACGACCGTGAGAACACGGAAGAAGTCCGTCAGGTCGTGTTCATCACCGATGGCGCGATCGGCAATGAGGACCAGCTCTTCGCCACCATCCACGATGATCTTGGCCGCTCACGTCTCTTCACCGTCGGCATTGGCTCGGCGCCAAACGCCTACTTCATGGCCAACGCCGCCCGTCAGGGCCGCGGCACGTTCACATACATGGACGACGTCACGAAGGTCGCCGAGCAATCCGCGAAACTTTTCGCCGCGCTTGAAAATCCGGTGATGACGGACCTCGAAGCAAAACTCCCTAGCGGGGCCGCCGACGTCTATCCCGCTCCTTTGCCGGACCTCTACGCAGGCGAGCCTGTCACCATGGTGCTCCGCGCCAATGATCTTGCGGGCGATCTCACCTTCTCCGGCAAGCTGAATGGCAAGACGTGGACGATGACGCTTCCGGTCTCGGCGGCGTCGGAGTCCTCCGGCGTCGCGCAGCTCTGGGCGCGCGCCAAGATCGCTGGTTTCGAAGAGAGCCGCTATTCGGGAATGAGCCTGGAACAGGTCGATGCGGGCGTTCTCAAAACCGCGCTCGACTTCCATCTTGTGTCACGTCTCACCAGCCTGGTCGCGG
The DNA here is from genome assembly GCA_947474455.1 of Hyphomonadaceae bacterium. Taxonomy (GTDB): domain Bacteria; phylum Pseudomonadota; class Alphaproteobacteria; order Caulobacterales; family Hyphomonadaceae; genus UBA7672. Next base: position 86,451 of record CANJIL010000003.1, read on the forward strand.
TCGACAAGACGCCAGCGCGGCCGGCGGGTGAAAAGCTGGATGCTCGCCAGATCGCGAGCATGCTGCCCAAGGGCTGGAATTTCGGCGCCGTCTTCGGACCCGCCGCCGAGGCTCGCGCGCTTCGCGTCGACCGTCTGCCTGATGGCGTTATGCAGAAGATCAATGCCCGCGCCACGCAGGAGAAGCCGCAAGCCGAGCAGGCCCTCGCCCTGCCAGGCACCGCTAGCGGCTGGGAGATGATGCTCGCCTTAGGTCTTTCGCTCTTTCTGTTTGGCGCTGCGCTGTTGCGGCGCGGTCATTCCGCCATCGGCCTCCGGGGACAGGTTGTTTCAGCCAGTGTCGGGCAGGTGTGCGCAACGTCCGCTCGTGATCGCGTCAGTTAGCCAGCGGCCCGCCCTTCCGTTTGCCTCCGCCTCCGGAAGGGCGGGCTAGACTTCCGGGAGTGTTGAAATGTCGGACTGGTTCATGCGCACCAATGCCTATATGGCGACCGCTGGTCATGCCACGAACACAGAAGCCACGCGTCGCGAGAAGCATGCGAAGCCATTTTCGCTGTCGCCGCCTTCCCTGTCAGCTCTCGCACTACTCGTTGCGGGCGCGCTTATCGCCGCTCAGGCGCTGTTTATTCCGGCCAAGGCGCAAGTCGCCCAGATACTCATGGCCGGCGCCTGGGAGCACCAGCTCTCCACCGGCGATCCGGCGCGACCTTGGCCATGGGCTGATTTCACACCCAGGGCCAAATTGCACTTCCCAACGCAGAACCGGAGCATACTCGCGCTGACCGACGCGTCCGGTGAAAGCCTCGCTTTCGGCCCAACGTTGATGGCGGCTTCCGTCAATCCGGGCGAACGCGGCGTGGCCGTCTTCGCGGCCCACCGCGACACGCATTTCGCTTTCCTGAAAGATGTGAAGGCAGGCGATGAGATCGACGTGGACCTTCCGGAAGGCTCGCGCACATTCCGGGTTACCGGCTCGCAGGTCGTACGCTGGGATCATTCCGGCATCCTCACGCACGATGGCGGCAAGCCGCGCATCGCGCTCGTCACCTGCTGGCCGCTGGACGCGAAGGCGCCCGGCCCGATGCGCTATGCCGTGTGGGCCGAGCTCATCCCGGCACGATCTTCAGCTTCCACGCCGTCTCGGGCTTGAGCCACTTCTTCGCCATCGCCTGAATGTCGGCAGGCGTGATGCTCTTATAGTCGGCGCCTTCGCTGCGGATGTACTCCAATCCCCGCCCGCCATCATGGGCGTCGGAGAGATACTCCACCCAATAACCCACGTTGGACGCGAAGGCACGGCGGTACTGTTCTATCTTCGGCGCGACGATGCGATCGATTTCTCCCTGCGGCACCGGATTTTTTGCAAGCTTCGTGGCGACTTCCTGAATCTTGGTCTGCACTTCGTCCATGATCTCAGGCGCCACCTCCATGGCGACGCTGATATAGCCGTAGTCCGGCAGGAAGGTCGAGAAATCGACCATTTCCATCGGCGAGTAGGTCGCTCCCCCTTCGCTACGGAACATGCGCGTGGCGTCGTCGCGCAGCATCTGGGAAAGCACCATTCCGATCCGCTCTTCACGGATATTCTTGAAAGCGCCGGCATAAGTCGGCCAGCCGATCAGCGCATAGCCCTGGTCGGCGCGTCCCTTGTGCGGAAGCGTGGTCGTACCCGGTTCCGGGAACTTCACGTTGCGTATCCCGGCAGGTTCGGGAACCCGCTTGCGCGCCGGCAACGCGCCGAGCGTCTTGCCGACTTCGAGGATCACCGTTTCAACGCTGACATCGCCGACCACGATCACCTCGATTGGCGAGTTGTCGACGATCGGCTTGATGTACTTCACCGAGTCTTCCGGCTTCCACGTGTCGCGCTGCGCCTTTGTGTTGATCGTCCAGCGCAGATCGCCCGAATGGAGCAACGCATCGAGCTCACGCTCCAGCACGCCGCTGGGCGTCATCTTCATCGAGCCATCTGACGCATCCGCCCCCTGCATCCACGACGCCCAATCATCGGCGCGATAGGCCGAGTCCGTGATCATCGCAGTCATGATCTGCATCTGCAGCGGCAGGTCTTCGCGCGTGGTGATGTTCATGTTGTCGAGCGCGTAGGCATCGTCCAGCGTGCGTGTGACAGCCCCCGCGCGCCGGCCCGCCAGCGTGCGCGCCTGTTCGGTAACGGTAAGCTTTTTAAGTCCGCCGGACGACCACAACAGCTGGCCCATATCTGACGCATCAATGACGTTCATGGGCATCTGCAGTCGGCCCCATCCCATGCGCACACGGACGTTGATCAGGTCCTTGTTGGTCGGAAGGGGCTTGATAGTGAGCTTGACGCCGTTCTCGTAGGTCACCTTGGTGACGTTGAGATCCGCCACGAGCTCCCGTGACGCCACGACGCCCGGTTTTCCGAAATCAGTATATGGCCAGGGCTTAACGGCATCCGGTTTGTAGGCCGTGATTGGCGCGGTCATGGCGGCCGTGTAGGCGGCGCGCAGGGCCTGCTCGCCGCCTTTCGGTTGCTCGGCGCCGCGATAGGTCAACGTCGGGGTATCGCGGAAGCGCGCCTTGAGCACAGCGTTCACCTCCGCCAGCGTAACGGTCGGAATCTCGGCCTGCAGCAGGGCATACGATTGCTGGAGGGACACGAACGGAACATCCGAATCGATGATGTCCAGCGCCGATTCAACCAGCGACACGGATGTGCCCGTCCGGCCCCGCTCGGCTTCGCGTTTGGCGCCGTCGAGCCTCAGCGAGATCTGGCGATCCAGCTCTTCCTGCGTGACGCCGAACTGCACCGCCTGGCGGTGCGCTTTCACCATCACGTCTATGGTCTTGGCGACGTCTGTCACGCGCACGGATGTCGCAATCTCGCCATTCCAAACACCAGGGAGTACGGCGGGCGTCGCGCTGCCTATCACGCCAGCTGGTTTGCCGGCCGCTTCGTTGAGCCCTTGCATGCGCCGCGCGACTATGCCGGCGCCCAGTTGTTCAACCAGGGTTCTGCGCATTTCCGCCTTGGTAGGCGGGCGTTCGCGATAGGGTTCAAACCAGCGAAGTGTGATCGAGGTGTCGGGCGCGCCTACAGTCACCAGCGTCACGATGTCGGAGGATGGCGGCTTCACCATCACCGGCTTCGGATCGCCGCCACGCTCGCCGCGACCCTTCCAGTCGCCGAACTTTGCGTTGATCTGTGGAATAAGGGTCTGCGCATTGACATCGCCAACGATCAACAAGATTGCACGTTCCGGCCGGTAATACGCGTCATAGAATTTGCGGATCGTCTCCGGCGTGACGGTCTCGATCACCTTGCGCAGCCCGATGGGCGGACGGCCATACGGGTGGTCGCCAAGCTCGAGCTTCAACAACGCCATAGTCGCTTCGAATTCGGGTCCGGCGCGGGAGCGTTCCTCCGCCAGCACAACGCCGCGCTCCTTGTTGAGCGCGTCCGGCGCGATCGTCATCGCGCTCACGATGTCTCGGACCACCGACAGGCCGGTGTCGATCGACTCCGGGGTATTGCGGGCCATGTCCAACTGGAAGGTCGTGCTGTCCGGCCCCGTCGCGGCGTTGACATCGGCGCCCATCTGCAGGCCCAGACCTTCCAGCGCTTCCATCAATTTCCCGTCCGGATAATTCTCCGTGCCGCGGAACGCGAGATGTTCGAGGAAGTGCGCCACGCCCTCTTCGCCGGGGCGCTCCTGCATCGAGCCAGCATCGATCATCATCCGGATCGCGACCTGACGCGGAGGTGTGTAGTTCCTGAGAACGAGATAGCGCATCCCGTTGGGCAGCGTGCCGAGGATGTAGTCCGGATCGCTTGGCAGGTCGCCGCGATCACGCGCCCATTGAGAAGCGGCGGGCGCGGCCGACTGGGCCAGCTGAATGGTCTGGTTCTGCGCGGTTGCGGTCAGCACCCCGCCGGCCGCAAACGCCACCGCACCGGCGGCAACCCATCCGGCAAAACGCTTCACAAACAGTCTCATCTACCCTCCGGGGTGCCTTCTTCCGGCGAACCTGCACCCGGCCAGGGGACAAGAACACCCGTGTTTATGCCTCGACGCGCACCAGCTTCGCGAGCTTTTTTGGCGCCACGGCGCAATAGCTGTGTTTCATCCAGCCCTTCAGCGTGGCCAGTTCCGCAAGCAAGTCATCCTTTGCGTCGAAATGCGCGATCACCCAATTGTGTTGCCTGAACCAGCCTCGACTTTCGCGGACAAAGTAAAGGTCCTGAACCATTTCGGCAGATATGGGCAATTTCACGATCATCGTGAGTTCATTCGGCTGCTCGTTCCGACCGCCAAAACGACGAACATTTTCGACCGGACCTTCAGCACCCGCGTCGTCGCCCATCCTGGCCCCGTCGAGGTCTCCGGCAGCGACAGGCCGAACTTCGTTAGTTCGGCCTCCGCTTTTTGCTGCGGCGTGGTCTTCCTCATAAGCGATTGCAACCCCGCGTGGGATCAGGGGAAGTAGCCGCCCTCGCGCGCCGCCCGCGCCTTCTCGCCGGCAAAGCAGTCCGGCTTCTCGGTGGGCAGCTTCAGTTGTGCAGGAACAAGTCCGGGCTCCGCCGCTTCGCGTGCATCCGCGTACTGTATCGGCGCCGCCTGCGGCTCAATTTCGAGATTGGCGATCTCCAGCACAAGCTTCTTCCGGATCGTGGCCGACAGCTGCTTCAGATCGAACACCGGCGCGATGAACGCGCCCGTTCCGCCGATCACGCAGTGCTTGTAGTAGCGGTCAAGGTTGGGGATATCGATGCCTCCCCACGGATTGCCGCGAAACCCACCCTGCCCGTCGGCATGCAGCAGAATTGGCAATCCATTGATCACGATCTGTTGCCTGAGCACGTAGTCGCGCGCCTTCTCCACCGGTCCGCCGGAATTGTTGGCGCCGTCACCGGATACGTCGATCGCCTGTCTGGGCGAGGTGATCTTGTTTTGACGGATCAGTCTTTCCGCCTCCATGAGGGCCGTCGTGATGGAGGTGCGCCGCTCGCCATATATCGGCTCTTTCGATAGCCGGTCGGCAAAATCATTGGCCGCTTCCGGCCCGTCAATGATCGTCCACGGAATGACCTGCCTCGCTCCGTTCGCCCACTCCATGTAGGTGACGGCGATCTTGCCCCGTGGCCCGCTGATCAGCGCCTCGATGACGTCCTTGTGCCGGAAAGCCGACACATAGCCATCACGCTGGATCGTATGCTCTTCCTCGTCCATGGAACGCGAGATATCGACTGCGAGAACCAGCTCAAGGTCCACCTCGCCCGAAGCTCCGAGCACAGGAGGCTGCGCGCCCGCATCGGCGCCCAGCAGGGCTGGCGCAAGGACCAATGGCAACAACCACGTCAGGTGGAACAGCGGCTTCATGACCGGCTCCTGTCAATAACGACAGCGTGACGGCGATACGCCCGCTCATCAACCCCCGAAAACGATCACGAAGCGATGAGCCTGACTATGGCGTGTGCACTTGGGTTCCGGGGACGTAAGACCAAGGCGCTGGCGAGAGGCTAGTTAATAGAGCTGCGCCGTCTCAAACTGTTGGATAGGGAAATTGACCGTTATCACATGCCCCGTTCGCTGAAGCGTACGTGTGGGACCCCATGTTTCGCCCGGGGAGACTTGAAACCGCCGGTGTTTGCTTACGAGAGACTCGCCGAAGTATTTTTCCGGCGCCGCCGCCAGCACTCTCGGATTTGGTACCTTGCCATTCTTGTCAACGTCGACCTTAAGCACCACCACACCCTGCATGCCATTCTTGAATGCTTGAGATGGGTAGAGTCCGGTGTCTCTCGATCTGGAGAGCATAATCTCTCGCACTCGCGTGTTCGTGCTGAATAAACCGTGATCGGAAACCTTGCCAAGCAGCCGCGTGTCCCTTTCAGCCGGTGACGTTTCCTCGTCTTTTTGTTCGTGCTTCGATCTTGTGATGTTGAGCGCCTCAAGATGGAGTCGCAGCGCGTCCCGCCAGGCAAAGACGTCCCAATAGATCTCGGTCATTTCTTCCGCTTCGGCTTCGGTCGGCGCAGCATTGACCTCATTTCGCACAACATCGACCAAGGCATCCAAATTGTCGTAGTTCGGCTTCTTGTTGCTGAGCATGAAATCCGCAACTTCGGCTAAGAGCCTAAAGCGACGACTCCTAACCATGAAGTCGCGGCCGCCGCGTTCGGTCGTTGTCGCGGCAAGCCGCGCGCTGTCGACTGCCGCGGCCCAGCTGCTGGTCTTCAGATCGTATGCTAAGACAGCTTCCAAACCGAGATAGGTAGTCATGTCTATTCCCGGCACGTCCGTGCTAAAGCGTACGGCGGAATAAAGATTGTTACGCGCGTTAGCAGTGGGCGCTTCGGCATACTCAGCCAGCCGCAACAATACCATCGACGTGACGCGTAGTTGGTCCGCCTCTAGGCCAGTTGCACGACTGTCGACAACAAACTGCGCGAAGGTACGCGCGGCCGCGAGGTCACCCGCAAGATAGGACGCGAACCCGAACTCGTTGGCGATTATGGCAATGTCATCGCGTGACTTGTCGAGCGTGGGCCACGTTGCTTCCGCCTCAGCGGCCGCCCCCTTGAAGTCCTGCGCTGTCATCTTTTCATTAAAAGTTTTGATGTCTGCGCTTGCAGGGATGCAGACGAGACAAGCCGCGGCGGCGGCAATCATCCAGAATCGCGGCGACTTCAGCATCGCCCCCTCACCCACCGAGGCCTTTGTAGCATGACGTCGTTTTCAATCGAGCCCACGCATCTGCGGGCTTGCCATCGCCAGTGGCTTCGCGCCAAACAAAGCTGAGAGCCGCGACGGGTGGGTCTGATGCGCAACGGTCTTGTGACAGTTTTCGGGCTTCTGGCGTTGGCCAGCTGCGCCACCGCGACCGAGAAGCCGGCGCCTGGCGCAGCAAGCTCGAGCAGCGCACCGGTCCAGATGCACATCCTCGCCATCAACGATTTCCACGGCAATCTCGAACCGCCCTCAGGCGGCGCGAGGTCTTTCAACCCGGCCGAGCAGGCAAGAATACCCGCCGGCGGCGCGCCGCGTCTTGCAGCCGCCGTCGCACAGCTCGCCGCGCGTGATCCCAAGAACACCATCATGGTCGCCGCCGGCGATCTCATCGGGGCATCGCCGCTTCTCTCCAGCCTCTTCCATGACGAGCCGACAATCGAGTCGATGACCAAGATGGGCCTCGCCCTCACCTCGGTCGGCAATCATGAATTCGATGAAGGCTGGCAGGAGCTTCGCCGCATGCAGGACGGCGGTTGCCATCCCGTCGATGGCTGCAAGGGTCCCGCGCCATTCAAGGGCGCAGGCTTCCGGTATCTCGCGGCCTCTACCTATCTGGACAACGGCCAGACCCTTTTTCCGCCCTACGCCGTTCGCGAATTTGGCGGTGTGAAGGTAGGTTTCATCGGCCTCACGCTGGAAGGCACGCCCGACGTCATCACACCGGCTGCCCGCGCCGGGATCAGCTTCAAGGACGAAGCAGAAACGGTGAATGCGCTTGTACCGAAACTGAAATCACAGGGCATCGAGGCCATCGTCGTGCTGATCCACGAGGGGGGCTATACCAGCGGCGCGCTCGATGACTGCCACGGCCTTTCCGGCGCAATCGCCGAGATCGTTCCGAAGTTCGACAAGGCGGTCGACCTCGTCGTCACGGGCCACACCAACGGCATCTACATCTGCACCATCGACGGGAGGCTCGTGACCAGCGCGGGGTCCTATGGCACCCGCGTCACTGACATTTCGATCCGACGAGCGGCGACGTCATCGGCTCGAAAGCCCGCGACGTTCTCATCGCACAAAAAGCTTTCCCGGAAGACCCAGCGCAGCTCGAGCTGATCAGCGCCTACAAGAAGCAGGCCGAGCCGCTGATGAACCGACATGTCGGCAAGATCAATGCAGGCATTGTCCGCGCGTCGAACGGCAACGGCGAAAGCGCGCTGGGCGACATCATAGCTGATGCGATACTGGAGACCGCACGCAAGCAGGCAGGCAAGGTCGACATCGGCTTCATGAACCCAGGAGGAATCCGCGCCGACCTCGCATTCAAGAATGGCGACGTCAGCTATGGCGATATCTTCGCCGTCCAGCCCTTCGGCAACGAGCTTGTCGTGCTCACGCTGAAGGGCTCGGAGATTTTCGATGTCCTGAAACAGCAGTACCAGCCAAGCGGGAACAATATTCTGCAGGTGTCAGACGGCTTCAGCTTCACCTGGCGCCAACCCGCCGGACAGCCGATCGAGATCGTGCCTGGCTCGGTGAAACTCAACGGCCAGCTGCTGGGGCCCGACCAGTCCTATCGCGTCGTCACCAACAACTTCCTCGTCGGCGGTGGCGACGGTTTCGTCGGCTTCAAGACGGGAACGGAACGTGTGACGGTCGGCAACGACGCCGACGCGCTGGAAGTCTACATGAAGGCCCACTCGCCGATCGAGGGCGCGATCAAGGGCAGGATAACCCGGATCGATTGACGCTCGCGGCGCAGTCGGCCCTCAGCCGCCCTTATGCTCGGAATAGCGTGCAATCCGGCTTTCCAGTTCGGCAAGGCGGTTGCGCCAGATCACCAGCTCCCGGGCGGTCAACCCGCCGTTCGCGGGCGACACCGGCTCCAGCGTAGCCAACTCGGCGGCGATGCGCTCGCGGCGCTCGCGGAGCAGCTTCAGGGTCATCGCGCGCGTGTCGTGTTCGTGCATGCCGACAATGTAGGAAGCACGCCGGTAATGACGAGTCGACTCGCGCACAGGGAGAAATTTAGCAGCTGCTGAATGGCAGACTGCGCTGACGCCTGTCAGATCGCGCGGATTCCGGCAGGAATCCGGCCGCCCGGACCGTCAGCTCCGCCACACCATCCAACGCCCGTGCGGATCGACATCCGCCAGGGTGACCTCGCTCCTCCGGCCATTCTCCCAGCTGACCAAGTCCAGCACATAGCTGGCCGAAGCCCGTTGCTCGCCAAGAATGCTTTCCGGCTCAAAACGCACCCATGCGAGCCGCCGCCCTCCCGAGGTCCGGCCCCCGGCGTCCTCTATGACGTCACGGATAGCAAGCCGCACAGAAAGCGGCGGATACTGGTAGAAGACCGAGTGATAAATGACCGTCGTTCCCGCTGGCAGGCCGCGGGCAAGCCTACGGCCAACCCATTCGCCGGCATCAGCCTTTTCCGGCTTCACGCCTGTTTCCCGCGCCAGATCCAGCGCCGCGTTCAGTCGATCCAGTCTGCCCGTCTGGTCCGCCCAGATGTAGGCCCGCAGCCTCAGCCGGTCCTCGGCGCTGGCCGGATCCAGCGGGTTCTGGTCGCAGGCCCCTCGCGAGGCGATCGCGAGGGTGCGCCACTCAGGCACAGCCCCCTCGACGCGGGTTGGAATTTTCGGGCCCTGCAGCCCCGCCCGCCCCCACGGCGGATGCGCGAACGCAAACCTGTCCCAGTTGAGATTGAGACCTGCGCTCGCCCCTAGCTCCAGCATGTGGAAGGGCTGCGGTGAACGTGCAGCCAGCCACAGGAAACCGCACGCCAGCGCCGTCGCCCGCGCCGTCTCGTTCGTCTGCGGCGGCGACTTCAGGAAGTCGCGGACATGCGCCTCCTCCCGCTCGAGAAAAGCGCGGGCAATCGGCCAGACCCTATCCATCGACCAATCGGGCTCCGCCGCCGGGTATTCCGCCGCCAATGCGGGATCGCGCCCCGTCAGCGCCGCGGCATGCAGCGCCCCCGCCAGCCGGAGTGAGACAGCATCAGCCCGCGGATGCCCCAGCCACCCGTCGGTTAGCTTCGCGACAATGCCCCCCGCCTCAATGTCGGCCGCACAGCGCGCCAGCAACTGCTCGGTAAAAGGCGATTCAAACTCCCCACAGAACCGCGACTGAATCCGGAACTCTTCGAGGACGCTGACCACCGTCACTCCCAAACGTCATGACTGCCCGACAGATCGCAGGCGAGCAGGCTAGGCTTTCAGCACCGGTCGCGCCAGCCTGTCCGCAAGTGCAATCAGCATGGGAATGCGGTGCTCGCCATGAATCCGGCGGACATGCGCCGCCGCCTCGTCTGCTTCGATGCCGGCGGCGGCGCATTGAGCTTCTTCAACGCACCCAGCAACAGAGGCAACTCACGACGATAGAACTCGCCAGATGCATACGCCTTCTGCGGACCACGCCGCAGCACGATTTCGTCCAGCGGTCTTGCATCTCGCCAACCCTGCGCCGTCACACATGCAACAGCTGACGCCATGTCGCTGTAGGCGGCGTCGAGCACGGCGATCACAGCGTCAGCCGCGCGATATAACCGCGTCGGCCTCAACCTCGACCAGCCAGCCGGGATTAATCAGCCCGCTCGTGCCGAGGAAGGAGGTCGCGGGTTCGATGTCCTTGAACACCTCGCCATGCGCCTCGCCCGCCTCTTTCCAGCGCGACATGTCGGTGAGGAAGACCCGCGTACGCACGACATGCTTGATGTCGGCGCCGGCCTGCGTCAGAGCACCCTCGATGATGGCGAGGCAGCGCTTGGTCTGCGCCTTTACATCGCCCGGCGCTGCTACGCTGCCGTCCGCTGCGATCGGCGCGCAGCCGGACACGAACACCATGTCGCCAACGCGAACCGCGCGCGAGAAACCCAGCCCCAGCTTCGATCCGCTGGGGACCTTCATCACATCGCCAGACATGCAGACCTACTCCAATCGTGCGCCCGTCAGGGCGCGTCATAACCTTCGACAAAAACGATGTTCGACATTGTGCAATCGATGCGCATCTGCAGCAACGGCGCATATTCGGGACTGTCGTAGAAGCGCCTCAGATCGGCCATCGACGGAAACTCCACCACGACCAGGAAAGAGATAGGCAGTTGTCCCTCGACCGGCATTACTGCGCCGCCGCGAACGATATACTTTCCGCCAAACGCCTCGATGAGGGGGGCGACCTTCTGGCCGTAGATTTCGTAGGCCGCGCGATCGCGGATCACGATATTCCCGACCAGATAGCCCTTCACCTGCTCACCCCTGCGTAGGGCCGACGATCAGACCCGTTCGATTGCCATGGCGATGCCTTCGCCGCCGCCGATGCAGAGCGCTGCGACGCCGCGCTTGGCGCCCTTTTGCTCCATGGCATTGATCAGCGTCACCACAACACGCGCACCCGAAGCGCCGATCGGGTGGCCCAGCGCGCACGCGCCGCCATTGACGTTGACCTTGTCGTGGCTGACGCCGAGTTCCTTCATCGCAATCATCGGCACGACCGCGAACGCCTCGTTGATTTCCCACAGGTCGACGTCGGAAGCTTTCCAGCCCGCTTTCTCCAGCGCTTTCTTCATCGCCGGCACGGGAGCCGTGGTAAAGTATGCTGGCTCATGGCTGTGCGCGGCGGTCGCGACTATCTTCGCCAGCGGCCTGAGCCCGCGCTTCTTGGCTTCCGATTCACGCATCAGTACCAGTGCAGCCGCGCCATCCGAAATGCCCGAGGCGTTGGCCGCCGTTACCGTGCCATCCTTCGAGAAGGCTGGGCGCAGCGTCGGGATTTTATCAGGCATAGCCGTGCGCGGAAGCTCATCCGTGTCGATCGTCACGTCGCCCTTTTTGCCCTTCACCGTCACAGCCGAAATCTCGCGCTTGAAGCGGCCTTCCTTCGTCGCGGACTGCGCGCGGCTCAGCGTCTCGAGCGCGTAGGCGTCCTGCTGCTCGCGAGTGAACTGGTATTCTTTCGCGATCATGTCGGCGTAGTTGCCCATCGCGCCGCCGCCATAGGCGTCTTCAAGGCCGTCCGTCGCCATGTGATCCTTGAGCGACGCTGCGCCATACTTGTGGCCCTTGCGCAGGTCGACCAGGTGCGGCGCGTTGGTCATGCTTTCCATCCCGCCCGCAACGACGACCTTGGCCTCGCCTGCAAGAATGGCGTTCCGGCCCATCACGGCTGCCTGCATGCCCGACCCGCACATCTTGTTGATAGTGGTGGCTTCCGAACTCTTCGGCAGGCCCGACTTAATGCCCGCCTGCCGCGCCGGGGCCTGACCCTGACCAGCCGGCAGGCAGTTGCCCATGTAGACGAGTTCCACGTCCTCGCCCTTGATTCCAGCTTCCGCCATGGCGCCCTTGATGGCGTGTGCGCCCAGCTCGTTGGCTGAAAAGCCCGCCAGCTCGCCCAGCATCGCGCCCATCGGCGTGCGCGCCATACCCACGATCACCACCGGATCCGAAGCGCTCATGGAGAAAACCTTTCCCAATCGAATGTGCGCCGCACAATCGTCCCCCACCCGTCAGGCGTCAAGGCGCGGAACGCCCCGGTCCGCCATTCGTTGGGTCGTAAGACGCTATTCGGGAGATAAGCATGACTGCCATAGCAATCGACCACAACGCTTGGGTGATGGTGGGTGACGGAGAAAAGGCCTTGTTCTTCAGGAACGAGGGCGACGCGACGTACCCGAACCTCGAAGTTGTGAACGTTCTGAAACAGGATAACCCCCGAACCAGCGAACAGGGCACGGACCGTCCGGGCCGCGCTTTTTCGTCAATGGGCGCCAATCGCAGCGCCCTGCAGGAAACCGACTGGCACAAGCTGGAGAAGCACCGCTTCGCAAAGGAAATCGCAGACACGCTGTACACCGCAGCGCACCGCGGCAAATATTCCAAGCTGGTGATCGCGGCGCCGCCCATGATCATGGGCGACCTTCGCAAGGCCTTCCACAAGGAAGTCTCCGACAAAGTCGTGGCCGAGGTCTCCAAGGATCTCACCAACATGGCTCCCCACGAAATCGAGCGGATTCTCGTCGGCAACACTAACAACCGCACCGGGGCCTGATCATGCCGCGACTGAACCAAGGTGAAGACGTTCGCCCGGTGGACATGGAAATTGGCGGACATGACGACACGCCCGGCATTTCCCAGGAACTCACAACTGACGACGTCGATGACGTCGCCTTCGACGCTCATCTGAGCGTCGGCAAACGCCAGCGCCAGCTCATGGGGTTGCTGGAAGAAATGCGCACCCGTCGCTCCGGCGACTATATGGGCGACATGGAGGAGATAGCCTCGCACATTCGCGACCGCCTCGCCTCGCTCGGCAGCCCGCAGGAAAGCCAGAGCGTGCTGGAATCGACTGGCATGTACCCAGATGATCGCAGCGACGATGACGATCGCGCCTATAACATCGCCTACGAAGAGCCGGAAGAATACAGCGGTCCGTAGTCAGCCGCTCGGCCGCAACACAAGGCAGGTCGATGTGCCATGGATGCAGAATTTGCCATCGGGCCCCTTCGCCACGGCGTCCTATGGCATGATCTGGTTCCCGCGTGACACCAGCCTCCCTAACACTTGGAGACGCCAGAGTTCGGCATGATCGCTCGCGTCATGTTCAGCTTGGCTTCAAGCGTGGTGTAGCCGGCGCCAGGCTCCAACGCCGTCATAGTCGCGCATCCGAAGGCCGAGTCGATGATGCGCGCCGTCCATCGACCATGCACTCTGCCAGGTGGATTGGGGCCTGCCCAGTTCGGCCTTCTCGCCGACATCGCATCTGTTCCCGACGACACATTCGGCACGCTGGCGTCGGATCTCAGTCTCGATCTGCTCCACCTTCACCCCTAATCTGCAAGCGCTAGGGAAAGCCGGTCTCGTCGAGATCGCTGTTTTGGAAGACGACTTAGGCAAGCGCTCCCTTTGGCTCACTGAAACTGGCGCGCGACGGCTTGAAAACGCTACGCCCGCGCGGGCGAAAGCTCATAAGAAAATCTGACGCATGGCTCAGCGCCAGCTCCCAGTCCGCGTAAGAAAAGCGGAGAAGGCGCTCTAGAAATCTTCCAGCGCGGGTCCGTCTTCGATCGGCTGGGCCGGAACGGACGGCGCCACGCCGTCGCCCGGCGCGGGGCCAAACGTCATGGTTTCGAAGTTGGGCGCCGCGGGCGGTGCGACCGCATCATCCGCTGCCTCCGCTTCGCCAACAGGGGCGCCCGCAGCAGGCGGCGGGGCGGATCGTCCGGGCGCCTTACCGCTTCTTTTTCTTCTTCTCCTTGGCCGCGCCGGCGCCAGCGTCCTCGACCTCGAAGGTGATCTGCAAGTTCACGCGGTACGAGATGATCTTGCCGTCCTCGATGACCGCCGACATGTTGTTGACGTTGGCCGAGCGCAGCCCCCGCACAGTTTTGGAAAACCGCGTCACCGCGCTCTGGATCGCATCCTCGAACGACTTCGACGACTCCGTCAAAATCTGTTCCGACTTCATGACAGCCATGATTTCCTCCAGCTGAGCTTCCCTACGGGACAGCGTCTGCGCGAGTTATGCAATCATGATCGCGCAGTGCGCGAGTGAGGGATGCGGACAGTTGTCATAAAAAGTGGACAACAAGACGCGAACGTCGCCGCCGACAGCATCATCGGTTACTTCCATCGTGCATAGCGAGCATCGGGACAGAGTCCGCCGCGTGGCGCGAACGCACAGTCAGCCAGACTTCCAGCCGGACACTTCGACGACACCTCATCCACAGGACGGCCCGCGATCGCCTCGATCGCGGCGCAAAGACTGATGTCCGCCGTAGGATACCGAGGTCCCATGGCTATCCTGCGTTCAGGCGTTTCTTCTACACTCTGCACGGCCTCGACCAGTATCGGAATGGCCATTGAAGCTTTTCCTCCCAGCGGGACAAGTGCAAGCGACGCCCAGGCGTTTGAAGGGTTCTGCCGAACGCGCGCGCCAAGAGCTTCGATTGCGTCCGCATCGATTGGTTGATCGCAGCAATCCCTGCGTGCCGTGGAAATTCGTCCAGGAGCCATCACTTCCTCTTCCGAGATTTCTCCAAGACCCATAGGTCTCATACTCAGAGGCCTTCGTGTCTCCTTTTTCGATATCTGTGATCACCTGCCTGAACTCGACCATGAGAGGGACGGTTGACGGCTGCCAGGTCTCGACCACCCCGTCCACAACGTCAGTCGACGGCGTTCCATTTACCGTAATGCTTTGCGCACACGCAGAAACACACAGCTCGAAAACCGCCGCATATTTCCCAACGCTCATTGCCCCCCTGCAACCTGCAGAGGTCAGGCAAACATATTCGCCGCGCTGAAGGTATTCGCGATGAACCCGCCGCCCAGCACGCTGGCGCCATCCGGCGCGGCGTAAAACACGCAGGCCTGGCCGGGCGCGACGCCTTCTTCAGCCACGTCGAACACGAAGCCCGGCGCACCATCGACCAAAGTCATCCGCCCCGGTACAGGCGCGCGTGTCGAGCGCACGCGCGCAAGCGCAGGCATGGCCGCCGCGCATGCGTCCGCCAGCGAGCCCTCGCCCAACCAGTTGCTTTCGCCGATCGCCAGCTCGCGCGTCAGCAGCGCTTCGCGCGGCCCCACGATTACGCACCGGTTTGGCGCATCGAGCTTCACAACAAACAGCGGCTCGCCGGTCGCGACGCCAAGGCCGCGCCGTTGCCCGATCGTGTAGCGTATGACGCCTTCATGCTGGCCCAGCACGCGGCCGTCGAGGTGAACAATGTCACCCGCCGCAACGGCGCCAGGGCGAAGCTTTTGCACGATGTCGGAATACTTGCCCGCCGGAACGAAGCAGATGTCCTGACTATCCGGCTTGGCCGCAACCTGCAGACCAAGCGCCGACGCAGCACGCCGCACATCCGGCTTCTTCATCCCACCGAGCGGGAAGCGCAGGAAGTCAAGCTGTTCACGCGTCGTCGCAAACAGAAAATAGCTTTGATCACGATCCGGATCGGCCGCCCGCGCCAGCTTCGCCACGCCGTCTTCCACGGTGCGACGGATATAGTGCCCCGTCGCCATGCAGTCCGCGCCGAGATCGCGCGCCGTCGCCAGCAGGTCCCTGAACTTCACCGTCTGGTTGCAGCGCACGCACGGGATCGGCGTCGAACCTTTCAGATACGTGTCGGCGAAGTCCTCCATTACCTGTTGACGGAAGCGACTTTCGTAATCGAGCACGTAATGCGGGATTCCCAGCGCTTCGGCCACGCGTCGCGCATCATGGATGTCCTGCCCCGCACAGCACGCGCCCTGCTTCTTCAGCGCCGCGCCATGATCATAGAGCTGGAGCGTCACGCCAATGACGTCATACCCCGCATACTTCAGCAGCGCTGCAACCACGGATGAATCCACACCGCCCGACATGGCCGCGACAACGCGAGTTTTTGAACGCGGCTTGTCGAACCCCAGATCCAGGTCCGCCCCGGAAAGGTCCACGTTTTTCAATCTGGAGAAATCGCAAAGCCCGTCATGAACCGGAAAGTCCAGGTCGACAGGCGCGGCAGGCCCGCCGCGGGGCCCGATCAGGGTGGTCATGGTCGCCTCTCCCACGGGTTCAAGGCCCGAAGCAGGTTGCTGTTGCGCTGGCTCTTACAGGAAAGCGATGGCGAAAAATAGGTCCGTTTCCAGCCTCTTCGCAGTCTCGCCGCGCCACGCTAGCCTCCGCCCATGTCAAAACCGCTGCCCGATCCGCCCACGCCCCATCACTTCCAGAGCAGCCAGCCGCGCGAGCTTCTGGCCTGCGTCGAATTCGCCGCCGGACAGGCCGATCAAACCATGGCCGATCACGGCGCCTGGCGCTGGCTGATCATCTCCATGACGCTGGCCGTCCAGAACGCGTGCCTCTGCGCGCTGGACGCGGGCGACGAGTTCGGGACGAAAGGCATGACCCGCACAGACGCCCGCGCCGTCACGCGCTGGACGAAGGACGGCCGCCGCGGCCCCGCCCCGCTTGCCGTGCGCGAACCCCGCATCGTCTCGCCGCTTGAACTCCTGCGCCGCACCGGCGACCCGTTCTTCCTGCGCCCGCCCTACCAGCTCCCACTCAACAACCAGATCAACGACGCCTTCGATGACCTCGTTGACCTGCGCAACACCTTCCTCCACTTCAGCGAGGATGGTTGGACAGTCGACCTGCGCGAAATCCCCCCTCTGATCCTGACGGCATGTACTCTCGTGCGCCACCTCGCCGTCACCCAGCCCGTCTACCTCAAGCGCGCCGAGCCCAGACATCGCGAACGCGTCGCCGCAGCACTCGACCGCATCGAAGCTGCAATGGATCACTACCCGGGAGTCGAAGCATGAGCGTGCGAAGCTTCGTTCTCCGATTTATATCGGGCGAAACCCTCACTATCGCGTCGCCACATTGGGAGGGGCCTCACCGGCAGACGCAACGCGCCAGATCGTGTTGCCCACGTCGTCAGCCACCAGCAGCGCGCCATCGTTCCCGATCGCAACACCGACCGGACGGCCATAGGCCACTTCTTTTTTTGCATCGATGAAACCTGTCAGCACATCGACGGCCTGCCCCGCAGGCTTACCCGCGGAGAACGGCACGTAGATCACTTTGTAGCCGCTGAACGGATCGCGGTTCCATGATCCATGCTGGCCCACGAAGGCGCCGCTCGAATATTCCGAGCCAAGTTTTGCCCCCTCCGCGAATGCGAGGCCCAGCGAGGCCGTGTGTGCGCCCAGCGCATAGTCAGGCGCTATCGCCTTTGCGACCATCTCAGGATTTTGCGGCTTCACGCGCGCATCGACGGTCTGACCATAATAGCTCCAAGGCCATCCATAGAATGCGCCATCCTTCACTGACGTGATGTAGTCGGGCACCAGATTGGCGCCGAGTTCGTCGCGCTCGTTCACCGCCGACCACAGCGCGCCGCTGGCCGGCTCCCACCCGAGGCCATTCGGATTGCGCAGGCCCGTCGCGAAGATCCGCTTCTGCCCCGTCGCACGATCGATCTCCCAGATCGCGGCTCGGCCTTCTTCTTCCGGCAGACCGTTTTCCGCAACATTCGAGTTGGATCCCACGGTCGCATAGAGCCTGGCCCCGTCCTTTGATGCGATCAGCCCCTTGGTCCAGTGATGGTTCCGCGTCCCAGCAGGCAACGTGGTCAGCGTCTCGGGCGCCGCGCTCACCTTCGTAAGGCCGTCGGCATAAGGCACGCTCACCACGGCGTCGGTGTTGGCGATGTAGAGCCGCCGACCTGCCAAAGCCATTCCGAAGGGCGAGTTGAGCCCCGTCATGAATTCCGAACGCGTTTCCGCGACGCCATCGCCATCCGTGTCGCGCAATAGCGTGATGCGGTTGGCGGTCTTGGCGGCGGCGCCTGCTTTTTTCATGGCCTGTTCCTGGAAATAGCCGCGAATCCCGCCGCCATCGTCCGGTTTGGGTGGCGCGTTGGTCTCGGCTACCAGAACATCGCCATTCGGCAGAACCAGCAACCAGCGCGGGTGGTCCAGCCCAGTCGCGAACGCCTTCACCGCAAGACCCTGCGCAGGCACGGGCACTTGACCATCTGCCCAGCCCACCGCCTCCGCGATCTTCACAGTGGGGATCAAGGCAGACCTGGGCGCTTCCAGCATGGGCGCAGGTCCCATGGCCGACGCAACGGGCTGCTGGGCGGGCTCGGCGCAACCAGCGATGGCCAAGGCCAGCCCACCCGCTGCAAACATGCGCAAATTCCTGAACGCCCTCATGATCGCCTCCGCGCATCCCCACCCGCCAACAGAATGACCGAGACTGCGCTGCGTTCCCGCTGACGATGAAATGCTGACTAGCGGCTTCGGCCGATCAGCGCGAGTTCCGCAACCGGGTCCCCGCCCAGCTCGCGCACCATCTCTTCCCACTTGGCCAGCGCGTCCCAGTAATAATCGAAGATGCAGGGACAGCAGCCGCGATGGCAGCAGGATTCATCATCCGGCTTGTTGGGCGGGCGCGGAAATGCGGAAGGCGAACTCATAGCCCTCCGCTAACGCAATTTCCTGACCACGTGTAGGGCTCCGCCCAACACCCGACTTACGCGGTATTCTAGAATAGCTGGAAATGCCCCAGAGCGTCGCCGATCGCGTCCTCCTCATAGCCGAGGTGGCTGAGCAGAACGCGTTCAAGCGCGCGATAGACGGTCACGGCGTCATCGAAATGTTCCGGCCCGGGCTGGTTCGCAAGCGCGCCCAGGGCAGTGATCAGCCGCACCAGCAGCGCGTGCACCACAACATGCTCGGCCCGCAGGCGATCGGCGATGGCCTTGAACGCCGGTCCCTGCGCGGCGATACCGGGGAACACAGCATCGTCCTCGATCGAATGGTGCAGGTTGACGATCTGGCAGTGCTGGCCACAGAGGTTGCCGAAGCGCCTGTAGTTGCCGACCATGGCAAGGGTTGAAGCCTCCGCCGTCAACTCGGCCGCGGACCCGCCACCGCCGGCCGCCCGCTCGATCAGGCGGCCGAGCGTCAGCATATTTTCGCGTAGGTGGTTGTGCACCTCCTTGAGGTGCAGGCCCGCAGCCCGCTGCCCGTCGGTCAGCCCCTCGAGCTTGACGGGGGCGGGCCGGGTGTGGTCGTCAAGTAATTGAATGTCATCGATCATGCCGGCGGAGATGGGCGTCCTCGGCCCATCCGTCAACATGGCGTATCCGATGCTGCGAACGCGACAGCTACTTCAGTATGTTCAGCAACGAGAGATTGCGCAGAACGTTGAAGATACTCGCCTATGACTCGTAAGCGAACTGCGCCTGATTGAGCCGCACCGCCACCTCCGCAAGGTCGACGTTGACGATGCCGCCAATTGCCTCGTCCAACGCATTGAGCTGCGATGTCAGACGCGTCGAGGCGCTGTCGACCTCCTTCATCAACCGACCGTTCTCAGACTGGGTCGAAAGAACACGGTCGAATGCATCCGCCAGCGATGTCAGCTCGTTCTGAATTGCCTGTTTCTGCACGTCCGTCAGGTCACCGCCGAAGGGACCGTCCGGCCCCTCGTCCAGCTCTGCTAGCCGCTTGATCGAAGCCATCGCCAGCGAAACCACATCGTCTGCCACCAGCCCGGCCCGCACCGTGCGACCGTCCTCGACGCGCATAACTTGCGCCTCCGCGCCTTGCTCCAGGGAATCCGCAAGTGGATTCGCAGCAAGATCGCTCAGCGAGTCCGCCGTCACCGGCGGCCGATCGTTCATCACGCCGCCGAACAGATAGCGCCCGCCGAGATTGGTGTTCATCGCGTCCTTGAGAACCCCGAACGCTTCCTCAAGTTGCGAGCGCACACCCTCGCCACTTTCAAGTCCCACGTTCTGGAACAGATCTTCCTTCAGCTTGCTGACAACCCCGGCCGCCCGCCCGAGCGCCACATCCTGGATCTGCATCCGCGTCGTCAGCTCGCGCGCCGTTCCCTGGAAACCGACCGCGCGTGCAACCAGGCGCTCCGCCGAAACCAGCGTCTGCGCCTCGCGGCCATAACCTTTGAGATCGCTGGCGCGTGTTTGCGCCGAGCTCTGCCGTGCGGCTTCAACCAGTTGCTGCTGCGCGCGGGCAATATCGGCAAGCGAAGCCGCCGGGATCATCGCCGAGGAAATGCGTGCCATGACCTATGTTCCTCAAACCATATTCAGACAGATGTCATAGAGATCTTTCGCCGCCTGGATCATGCGGGAAGCAGCAGCATAGGCCTGCTGGTAGGTCGTCATCTTCACCAGCTCTTCGTCGAGGTTGACGCCCTCTTCGCTCATCCGGCGTTCCTGGACTTCGCTGCGCACGGACTCAGCAGCGGCCCGCGCGCCCTCGAGCGCCTCGGCGCGCACGCCCGCATGGCCCGCAAGCCGTGCGGCATAGTCCGAGATCGACGTCACCTGACCTGTCAGGCCGCCTGCGCTGGCGAAAGTCCGCGACTTGGTTCCCGCGGCTTCCAGCGTAAGCGCCCCGCGCCCGTCGCCAGGCGATAGTACACGCGTGCCCGCGGCGGCGCCCGCCAGATCGGCCTGCGCTGCCGCCAGAAGATTCGGATTGGCGACAATATCCGCTCGGATCGAGTTGCTGCGCGCCCGCTCCATCGGGATCTGCTCACCAAGCCCGAAGAGCTCCGACATTGACAGTCCCGTGTCGCCACGAATGGTCGAGTCCTGCAACACGTCGATGCTGCCGATACTATTGTTGGTGGGCGTCAGCGACAGCCGGCCATTCGCGTCCAGCGTTGCCGTTCCATAACCCTGCAGAGCGGCGTTCAGCTGGTTGCGCAGC
The DNA here is from genome assembly GCA_947474455.1 of Hyphomonadaceae bacterium. Classification (GTDB taxonomy): domain Bacteria; phylum Pseudomonadota; class Alphaproteobacteria; order Caulobacterales; family Hyphomonadaceae; genus UBA7672. The sequence continues at coordinate 107,406 of CANJIL010000003.1, forward strand.
GTCCCGAGCGACGTTCCCGCCGTCACATGGAAGTCGAACGTGCGGGTGATGGCGCCGTCCTGGTCACGCAAGGCAAAGGTGAGATCGCCATCGCTGAGGCCGTGGTCATCCGTCGCGGAAAGCCCGGTCGCGTAAGTTTGCGGACTGCCATGCGAAACAAGATCGTTGAGGCCAAACGTGTGCGAGAAGCCGCGTCCCGCACGCAACGCAGGGTTGCTCGGATCATCCGTGATAACGACACCGGTGTTCGGCGCGTCCGCCCGGATCTCCATGACGCCATTGGCGAAGCTGATTGAACCATCTCCGCCCATCGCGCCATCGAGCGCCGCCTGCAGCGCGCCGATTGAATTGCCGAAGCTCGTGACATTCGCCTGATCGTCCAGGATCTCACCGTTGTCGAAGTCGATGTGGAAGTTGCGCACCACATTGCCAGCATCGTCGACAATGCCGACATGCGTTACGCCCGAGAAATTCAGCTGGTCGCTGTCGAGCAGTCCCGTATTGCGACCGGTCATCGCGCCCGGCGCAGGAACACTGCTGGCGGCATTGTGTGCGGCGTTTAGCGCTTCGGCGGCGCCGGCTACGAACTCGCCGAACGCCAGTTGGAGGTTCACCAGCTCCTTGTCGCGCGCGCGCAGCAATCCCTTCAGCTCGCCACCGGAAATGTGCGTCTCCAACGGCGTTTCAGTCGTCGAGCGCGGCGCAACCATCACGATGCCCGGATAGGGCTCGCCGTTCGTGCTTGAGTCCAAACCAAGGGTCGCGGCGTCGAGGTCGACCAGCAACATGCCGTCCGTCGTCCGCAGCTCCACGCCGCCCAGCGGACGCGTCTGCAGGCGAATGTCGACGATTTCCGACAGCCGGTCGATCATGCGCTGCTGTTCGGTTTCCGCCTCGCTGGCCGAGGCGCCCGAAATGGTCGAACGCTGGATCGACTGGTTGAGCTTGGCGATCCCCGACATCAGCGAGTTGGCCTCGTCCATCGACGACACAACGCGGGAATGTGCTTCATCCCGAAGCGCCTGCAGCTCTTCGGCCGTCGTATCCAGCTGGGCCAGCAACGTCGTGAGGTCCGACAGCGTCGAGGACCGCCGCAGAGCCGACGCCGGGTCGACCGCCAGCGCGCCAAAGCTCGCGAACACCGGATCCAGGGTCGCAAACACGGTGGACGAGTCCGACGGATCCCCCAGCAGACCCTGCGCCCGGTCCATGAACTGTGAGAGAATGTCAGCCGACGCCACATCCGCCGCGCCGCGCATCTCGGCCGCCGCCAGATAGGCGTTGGCGACGCGCGTCACTTCGATCTCGACGCCCGTCAGCCCGCCCGAGGCCTGACGCGAAATGAACTGAACATCGAGGCGCGAATAACCGACCGTGTTGACGTTCGCAACGTTCGTCGACGTCGCCTTCAGCGCTTGCTGGTTCGCCGCCAGCGCCGATAGGCCAGTCGCCATGATGTTGCTGATCGACACGATCGCATCTCCATCGATGACCCTGCAGATCTTGCCCACTACCCGTGTAGCTAGGCGCGATCTGCCGGGCCGCTCTCAGCGGTCAGCCTCTGCCGGCATCGTTCCATCTTTCTGAATACATTCGCGAAAATCTCGCGACGGGGGCTTCTGCCCCGATCGGTCCAGCACGCTGGCCGCAACGTTGCCGTTAACCACGCAAGTTGCGGGCCAGTCTGGATTTGCAGCCAGCCCGGACCTTGTCGGAAAACTTTGCGGCTGCCTGTAGCCACCCGCCTCCGCCCTGCGAATACCCCCCTGAAAGCCACGCGCTGGAGCGATGATGCAGTGACCACGCGGACAGGAACAGGCGGACTGCTCTTGCGCTTTGGCGCGCTCGCCGCCGCATTCGCCTTCAATGCCTGCTCAGGCGAAGCCTCCGCTTAAACCTCCGTGGTCGAGCTGTTCCAGAGCCAGGGCTGCTCATCATGCCCACCCGCCACCGAGCACATCCTCGCGCTGGCTGACCGGCCAGACCTCCTCGTCCTCAGCACCGCCCTCGGCGCCTGTATCGGCTCGCGCGCCCTGCGCTGGTAATCGCCCGGCGCCCGGCAACATCTTCCCACCCGTACAGCGACTCTTGCCGCATCAGGGCCCCCAGACCCGCCCGCGTTAACCAGTGAAATGCGCATTCGCAGGCGCTTTGCGTGGTAAAGATTACTGGCTCGGCGGTTGCAGTCCTTTCTCACGCTCGGCGCCCGTGATGGGCCCGAGCCGATAGAGCTTGGATCAGCGTGACCTCAGCAACCGACTTCAGTCCGATAATTCCTCCGGTGCGGCTCGACTCCGCCACGCCGAGGGCTGTGTCATCTAAGGAAGAAGGTCCCAGCTTCGCCGACCTGCTCGAGACCGAAACCACCGCTACCGAATCCGGAGAGGATCTAGTCTCAGCCTATACAGGGCCTCCTGGCGCGCAGCCGGCGCCACCGCCGGCGACGCCCGCTGTCAATTCATCCGAAGCCTTGCTCGCCGGTCTGACGCTGGACGCACCCGCGACGCAAGCGATCGACGCTGCAACAACAACCGACGCTCCGAGCGTCAACGTTACCGCACCGCTGATTGCGTCGGCCGAAACAGCTGCGCCCGGCAAAGCCGATGATGAAACCGCCGGCGATGCGACGCCGACCACAGATGGTAGCGTATCTACACCGCCAACTTCCCCGATCTTGGCGGCCCTCACTGCGCCGGCGCCGGCAACGCCCATCACTTCGCGGCAGACCGCAGCGCCGACGACCGCACCCACGCCGGACGCCGCCCCGCTCTCGGCTCCCGGCGCAGAGCGCGCCGCCGCTCCCGTGGAAAGCGCCGCAGCTCCCGAAGCAAAGCCGGCGGCCGCCGCCGACGCGCCAAAAGCTCAATCTGCGATCGCCAAGACCGCTACGCATTCCGCCGAAGCCGCGCCCGATATCAAGACGGACGCCGCACCTTCATCCAACACTTCAACACCCGCCGACACGCTCGCAACGCCACGCAATACCGCCGCCGACACGACACGGACGGTACAAACCAACCCCGCCTTGCAGAACGCGCCCTCCACGACGATCCAAGTCTATCAGCGCATGATCGACCGCATCGATGGCCGGGCCCAACGCTTCGAGGTTCGCCTCGATCCCGTCGAACTCGGGCGCGTCGATGTCCGGATCGAAGTCGGCGCCGACAAGAAGGTTCACGCCGTTCTCGCCGCCCATGACAGTGCCGCCCTCACCGACCTTATGCGCGGCCAGCGCTCCCTTGAACGCGCGCTCGCCGACGCAGGAATCGATCTCGCCGACGGCGGCATCAAGTTCGAACTGTCAAACGATCCTGGCCGCAACGCGCACAGCAACCAGGGCAATGGCGATGCAGACAGCAACGCCAGCGCCGCCAATGTATGGCGCGGGTTCTCCGCCACAAACGTCGCCGTCGATGCACAGACCGCCGAGGCCACCCGGTCCTGGCGTTCATCATCCCGCCTCGACCTCGTAGCGTGAAGGAGCTGACACATGTCTGATCTCATCTCCTTCGTCCCGCCGCCAGCCACGACCAGCGTCGGCGGCGCCAGCGGCGCGCAGTCCGCTACGACGCTGGCGAACAACTTCGACACGTTTCTCACCATCCTCACCGCGCAGATCCAGAACCAGGATCCGCTCGAACCGATGGACTCGACGCAGTTCACCGAACAGCTCGTCCAGTTCTCTGGCGTTGAACAGCAGATCCGCGTCAACAAACAACTCGAGACGCTGATCGCCGCAACCAACTCCGGCGCGGGCGCCTCGCTGTCAGGCTATCTCGGCCAGAAAGCGGAAATCGACGCCGCCAGCGCCCAGTTTAGCGGCGACCCCATCACATGGCGCTACGAACTTCCCGCCCAGGCAAAATCCACGACCATCACGGTCACTGACGCCGCCGGCAGGGTGCTCTATTCGAAGACGGGCGAGCTCGAAGCCGGCAGTCACGAATTCGTCTGGAACGGCGAACTGAACAAGGGCGGCACAGCCCCAGAGGACCAGCCCTACTGGATTAGCGTGGTCGCGGAAGACGCCAACAAGAAAGCCATCACGCCCAAGCACTCGCTGGTGACGAAGATCACTGGCGTCGATCTCACCTATGGCGAGCCCGCGCTCACAACACCAGCCGGCGTGTTCGCGTTCGCCGACGTGAAGCGATTGATGAACAATGACACGTCGGCGACGACCAACTAGCGCCGGCGACGACCTGATATCCCGGCGCAGAAGCGCGCCGTCTGGCCGCATAAGCGGCCCACCAACCCAACAGTATTGAACCCTGCCCGCAGGTTTTCTGGGAGCTTCGACCATGAGTATCAACTCCGCCATGCTCGCCGGCGCGTCCGGCATGCGCGCCAACTCGAGCGCGCTCGCCGCGATTTCGGACAACATCGCGAACGTCAACACGGTCGGCTACAAGCGGCTGCGCAACGACTTCGTCTCGCTGCTCAACTCCCAGAACTCCCAGACGACCTACACCGCCGGCGGCGTGATGGCGCACTCTGCGCCACTGATGAGCGAACAAGGCTCGGCCATCGCCTCCTCCGTCGCGACGCACCTCGCTGTTTCAGGCAACGGCTTCTTCGTCGTTCGCGGACGCAGCGACGACGCAACGTCTAGCGATCCATACTACTACACCCGCGCCGGCCAGTTCACGGCGGATTCGGACGGCTATCTGCAGAACACGGCCGGCCATTACCTGCAGGGCTGGCCCGTGAACTCGACCGGCCAGGTCACGGCGAACCCGACAGACCTCAACGGCCTCGAGCCTATCCGCGTCTCCGGCATCGCCGGCGGCGCCGAGGCGACGGCCCGCCTGTCGCTCTCCGCCAACCTGCAATCCTCGCAGGCCGTTTCGGCTGCCGTGACGAACAACACGTACGACCCCGCGGACGGCGCGAACAACATGGCGTCCGGCGCCGTGACGCCTGACTTCCAGATTCCCATCCAGGTCTATGACAGCCAGGGCGGCCTGCACACGCTGACCATGTCGTTCCTGAAGGCGGGCCCGAACCAATGGCACGCCGAGGTTCACCTGCCGGCGGGCGACGTGTCGCCGGGCGGCGGGACGCTGGTCAACGGCCAGCTCGCCACCGGCATCGTCGCCTTCACGCCGTTCGGCCAGCTGGACACAACCACATCCACCTTGCCGCTGACCTTGTCCATCGGCGAAGCAGGAACGGGCGCAGGCCCCGAATGGGCCAACACGCTGGGCCTTGCCGCGCAAACCATCGCGCTCGACGTGGGCGGACCCGGCGCGCCCGGCGGCCTCACGAACTACGATTCACCGTCCGTGCTCGGCACATCGCAGATCGATGGCACGCCTTTCGGCTCGCTCGCTTCGGTCGACGTTGACGACGATGGCTTCGTCACCGCTATCTTCACCAACGGCCTCACTCGCCGTATCTACCAGGTCCCGCTTGCGACGTTCGGCAACGTCGATGGGCTGATCCCCGAGCACGGCGGCGTCTATCGTCTGGGACCGGGCGCTGGCGCCCTGTCCATGCGCGGCGCTGGCATCGGCGGCGCAGGAACGGTGAAGTCGCGTGCGCTCGAATCCTCGACCGTCGATCTCGCGGAAGAGTTCTCCAGTCTGATCATGACCCAGCGCGCCTATTCCGCGTCTTCAAAAATCATCACGACCGCCGACGAAATGCTGGACGAGCTGATCAGGCTGAAACGATAGTTGAGTAGGAACCAGCGAGCGGTGATCGCGCGGACACACACGCGGATCTGGGCGGCGCAGAATGCGTCGGGCTCCACGGCGCCTGTCGCCGCTCGCTTCGTACCGCTCGTTCGCCGTGTTTCGGAATGGTATCTCGCCTCCACCCATTTGCGTGAAAATTTCGCGATCATTTCCCGAAAAGCGTCCCCTGGACCTGAGCGTCACCTTAGGACCCGCTGCGTATGGTCTCTCTACAGACTGAGCAGCAAACGGAGATTTCCATGCTGAGCCAAAGCGCGGCCGTCGTGGGCCCGGACGGACGTCATATCACCCTGACGGATCTTCCCGCGCCCGGGATTCAACGCTGGGTCACCCGCCGCAAGGCGGAAGTCGTGGCCGCTGTGCGCGGCGGGCTCCTGTCCGCTGATGACGCGTGCGAACGCTACGAACTCTCGAAAGAAGAGTTCGGTGGCTGGGAGCGCCTCTACGAGCGTCACGGCGTCAAGGGTCTGCGGACCACGCGACTGCAGAACTACCGCTAAATGATCTCCGCAGCGCCGTTCCGGGCAACGGGGAGGGACGGCGCGCGGACTGACATCTTAAGCTTTCGCTAACGATATCGTTCGCGCTCCTTAAGACCACGTTTACCCCGCACTGGGAATTTCCTGCCTAGTCGCAAATCGCGGCGCAGGCAGATTTTTCCGGGCGCTCATGGCCGATCCAAAAACTGACGAGTCCAAAGGTCTGGTGTCGCAACTCGCGCGCTCGGGCCGGATGCGAATCGCCGCGGCGCTCGTCGTTGTGGCGCTCGTTGGCGGCGGCCTTGGCGTCATCATGCTGCGCGGCGAGTCCGGCGGTAAGAAACTTCTTTTCTCGGGCCTCGACCTCGAAGAGGCCTCCGAAATCACCAACAAGCTCGATACGGCAGGCGTCGCCTACTCCCTCGAAGGCGGCGGTTCGGCCGTGTTCGTGGACGCCGCCAAGGTCGAAGACGCGCGGATGATGCTGTCCGAACAGGGCCTGCCGACGCGCGGCTCCATCGGCTGGGAGATTTTCGACAAGTCCGACGCGCTGGGCGAAACCCAGTTCGTCCTCAACATCAAGCAGCTTCGCGCCATGGAAGGCGAGCTGGAGCGCACGATCTCGGCCTACGACATGGTCCAGTCCGCCCGTGTCCACCTCTCGGTGCCGGACCGCGCGCTTTTTCAGAAAACCTCGGAAAAGCCAAAGGCGTCGGTCGTCCTGAAGGTCACCGGCAACATGATGTCGCCGGAAAAGATCCGGGCGATCCGCAATATCGTGGCCTCGCAGGTCCCTGGCCTGGCCGTGAGCGCTGTCACCGTGTCGTCCACCGACGGCCGGCTCCTGGCCGCCGCCACCGACGAAAACGACCCCACCGGCGCCAGCACTGGCGGAGGAACCTCGTCCGACGAACGCCGCTCTACCCTTGAAGAAAGCTATCGCAAGAAGGTTCTCGACGTGATCGAGAACATTGCCGGCCCCGGCGCAGCGAAAGTCACCGTCTCGATCGAGGCGGACTTCAACAAGGTCACGCAAAGCTCCGAAACCTACAATCCCGACAGCCGCGTCGTCCGCTCGGAGACCACCGTCGAAGACAGCTCCAGCAGCCAGGATGCGGCTCCCGGCGATGAAACCACCGTCGCCAACAACGTCCCGACCGGCGCTGAACCTGTGGCCGCGCCCCAGCCCAAGAGCCAGTCCAGCTCCAGCCGCAACGAATCCACCGTCAACTACGAGATCGACAAGACGCTCCGCACCGAAATCCTGGAAGGCGGCAAGATCCAGCGCCTCTCGGTGGCTGTCGCCGTCGATCACATGCGCGTCTCCGGCGCCGAAGGCCAGCCCGCGACATGGCAGCCGCGCCCGCAGGAAGAGATCGATCGCATCACCGCGTTGGTCAAATCCGCCGTCCTGTTCAACCAGGAACGCGGCGACGTCGTCACGGTCGAAAGCGCCGCCTTTGCCCGACCCGACACGTCGCTTGATGGCGGTACGGCCCCTGGCGCGTTTGACCTCGACAAGTTCGACCTTCTCCACATCGGCGAGATCGTCGCCCTGCTCCTCACCGCGCTGGCCCTGGTCTTCTTCGTACTTCGCCCGCTGATCGGCGGCCTGCTTGCGAAGCCCGAGCCGTCCACCCTGCCCGCCGACATCCTCGCGCTCAAAGGCGCCAAGCGCGCCAAGGCGATCGCGGCCCACCAGGCCGCGCAGGTCGCGGCGCTCAGCCACCCGCAGAACGACGCCGAACAGGATATGGCGCGCATCGCCAGCATGTCTGAAGGCCGCGTTGTGGGCTTCGATACGGCCATGCCCGACCGCCTCGACGCCGGCATCGACGTCGCCCGCATCTCCGGCCAGGTGAAGGCATCCTCGATCAAGAAGATCTCGGAAGTCGTCGTCAGCCACCCCGACGAGTCCGTCGGCATCATCCGCTCATGGCTTGCTGAAGAAGTTCCGGAGCGCGCCGCATGAGCAAGGCAGCCGCCGCGTTGAAACCGCCCGAAGGGCAACGGGAAGCGCCCGCGCCCCAGTCGCCTGCTGGCCTCTCGCGCGAGGACACGTCCAACGACACGCAGCGCCGCATCAATGAAATCGTGATGGCCGTGAAGTCCTTGCACGGCTCCGAGAAGGCGGCGATCCTGCTTCTGTCGCTCGGCGAAGACGCGAAGCCCATCTGGGACCGCCTCGACGACGAGGAACTGCGAGAGATTTCCTCCGCGATGTCGAACCTCGGCCCGGTAAAGGCCGAAATGGTCGAGTATTTGATCAAGGATTTCGTCAATCGCCTGTCCGGCTCCGGCGCCGTCACCGGCTCCTACGAACAGACCCATCGCCTCCTGCTGCAATTCCTGCCGGCCGAGAAGGCCGACAGCCTCATGGAAGAACTGCGCGGCCCCGCCGGCCGCACCATGTGGGACAAGCTGGGCAATGTGAACGAGCAGGTGCTCGCGAACTACCTCAAGAACGAATATCCGCAGACCGTTTCGGTCATCCTCTCCAAGATCAAGTCCGACCATTCCGCCCGCGTGCTCACCGCCCTTCCGCCGGAATTCGCGCTCGAAGTCATCCAGCGCATGCTGCGCATGGAACCCGTCCAGCGCGATATTCTCGAAAAGATCGAGTCAACGCTGCGCACCGAATTCATGACCAACCTCGCACGCACATCCAAGCGCGACAGCCACGAGCAGATGGCCGCGATCTTCAACAATTTCGACCGCCAGACCGAAGGCCGCTTCATCGCCCTGCTGGAGGACAAGAACAAGGAATCGGCCGACCGCATCCGCTCGCTGATGTTCGTGTTCGAGGATCTCGCCAAGCTCGATCCGGGCGGCATCCAGACGCTGCTGCGTAATATCGACAAGGACAAGCTCGGCCTCGCCCTCAAGGGCGCGAACGAGGAGATGCGCAATCTCTTCATGTCCAACATGTCCGAACGCGCCGCGAAGATCATGCGCGACGACATGGCCGCGATGGGCCCCGTCAAGCTCAAGGACGTTGAATCGGCGCAGCAGGAAATGGTCGTCGTCGCCAAGGCGCTCGCCGACCGCGGCGAGATCATGCTCGCCGAAAGCGGCGGCCAGGACGAGCTGATCTACTGATGACCCCGCCATCCCGCACCCCCTTCAACTTCGACACCGAGTTCACGCCGCAGGGCGACGTGCTGCGCGGCCCCGACCGCAAGTATTTCTCGCGCGACGAAGCCGACCAGCTTGCCGCCAAGGCCCGTGCGGAAGGCGAAGCGAAAGCCCGCCAGACCGTCGAGGCCAAGGGCTTCGCCTCCGTCGACAGTATCGTCGCTCATCTCGCTCCGGTCGCTGCCCAACTTGCCGGCATCGCCGAACAACTGCGCGCCGAGGCGGCTGAACTCGCCATCATCGCAGCCCGAAAGATCGCCGGGGCCGCGCTCGACAAGGCTGGCGATGAAGCCGCTGCCAACGCCATCAGCGGCATCGTGCGCCAACTCAAACTCAATCCCGTCGTCACGGTCAGCGTCGCGCCGGATTCGCTCGCCGAGGTTGAGCGCCGGATGGAACAGCTTCGTCGCCAGGGCATCGGGGCCAACATCGGCTTCGTCGCCAACCCGGCCGCGAAGCCGGGCGACTGGCGCGTCGTCTGGGGCGAGGGCTCGGCCGGTTTCAGCCGCGAAGGCGTGGAGGCAACGATCGAAGCGATCATAAACAACCGGCTGCAGGACCCTGTCGCGCCGCAACTCGAACTTTTTTCCGCATAGGACGCCATGAGCACCAACGACCTCAACCTTCCGGATCTGGCGAACGGCTCAGCCGTCACGCGGCCGCGCAACACGACGTCGGCTGAAGCCGAGGACATGCGCGACAAGATCGCGGCTGACCTGCGCCCGGTCTTCGACGTGCCCGTTTCGGTGCAGGCCGTCATCGGCCGCACGACCATCGAGGTCTCCAAGCTTCTCGAACTCAGTCCCGGCTCGATTCTTGAACTCGACCGCCGCGTGGGTGAAGCCATCGACATTTATGTCAACTCGCGCCTGGTCGCGCGCGGCGAGGTCGTCGTCGTCGACGACCGCCTCGGCGTGACCATGACCGAGATCATCAAGAATTCTGACGCCTAGAGGAAATCCCATGCGTGTTCTGATCATCGGAAATCTCGCGGGCCAGCTCTCGGCCGCAACCAAGATGGCCTTCGACAAGGGCGCCAAGGTGCTGCATGCGCCAGACGCCATCAGCGCCATGGAGCTGCTGCGCACCGGCCGCGGCGCCGACATTGTCATGATCGACGTGCACGAGGACATCACCGGCCTCGTCAACGCGATGAAGCAGGAATGCATCGTCGCCCCGGTCGTCGCCTGCGGCGTCAACGTCACGCCCGACATGGCCGCCAAGGCCATCCGCGCCGGCGCTCGTGAATTCATCCCGCTGCCGCCCGATCCGGAACTGATCGCCGCCGTCCTCGCCGCTGTTGCTGACGATGACCGCCCGCTGCTTGCCCAGGATCCGGCAATGCTCGAGCTGCGCTCACTGGCCGACCGGATCGCGCCGTCGAACGCCTCCGTCCTGATCACCGGCGAAAGCGGCGTGGGCAAGGAAGTCATGGCCCGCTACGTCCACAAGAAGTCCAAGCGCGCCGACAAGCCTTTCATCTCAGTCAATTGCGCCGCGATCCCCGAGAACCTGCTCGAATCCGAACTGTTCGGCCACGAGAAGGGCGCCTTCACCGGCGCCGTCGCGCGCCGCATCGGCAAGTTCGAGGAAGCTGACGGCGGCACGCTGCTGCTGGACGAGATTTCCGAAATGGATATACGCCTGCAGGCTAAGCTGCTGCGCGCCATCCAGGAGCGCGAGATCGATCGCGTTGGCGGCGCGAAGCCCGTGTCCGTCAACATCCGCATCATAGCGACGTCCAACCGCATCCTGCAGGAAGCCGTTATCCGCGGCGAGTTCCGGAAAGACCTGCTCTACCGGCTCAACGTGATGAACCTGCATATCCCGCCGCTACGCGAACGCCCGAGCGATCTCGTGGCGCTGGCCGACTATTTCGTCAACAAATATGCGATTGCCAACGGCGTCGTTCGCCGCCTCTCCGACGCCGCAAGTGAGCGCGTGTCGTCCGCCGCCTGGCTAGGCAACGTGCGCGAACTCGAGAACGCCATGCATCGCGCTGTCATTCTTGCGCGCAGCGAGAACATCTCGGTCGAGGATCTGCGCACGCCCGATGGCCGCCCCGTGCAGGCAAACTTCTTCGACGCCGCAGCGGAGCGCGCAGTCGTCGCCGCCGACGGAGCAATCAAGGGCGCTGTTCTGCGCGTCGGCCAGACCGTCGCCGAGGTTGAACAGGACCTGATCCTGTCGACGCTCGACCACTGCCTCGGCAATCGCACCCATGCCGCCAACATCCTCGGCATCTCGATCCGCACCCTCCGCAACAAGCTGCGCGCCTATCAAGACGCCGGCGTCGAAGTCGCCGCCCCCGGTGAAGTCCGGGCGGCGGGGTAAGTTAGATGGCTCAGGCAGGCGCAATAAGTCTCGGCGGCAACTCGTTCGACTGGAACGCGTTCACCAAGCTGTTCGCCAGGGGCGAATACGCCCTCGGCCTCGGCGTCATGGCGTTGATCGTCATGCTGATCGTGCCGCTGCCGCCTTTCCTGCTCGACTTCATGCTGTCGATCTCGATCACGCTCTCCGTGCTGATCCTGATGACGGCGCTGCTGATCCGCAAGCCGCTCGAATTCTCCGCCTTCCCGACCGTCTTGCTGCTGGCCACGCTGTTGCGCCTCGCCCTCAACATCGCCACCACCCGCCTGATCCTTTCACACGGTCACGAAGGCCCGCAGGCCGCCGGCAACATCATTGAGGCTTTCGGCGGCTTCGTGATGCAGGGCAACTTCATCATCGGCGTCGTGGTCTTCATCATCCTGATTATCGTGAACTTCGTGGTCGTTACGAAGGGTTCGGGCCGCATCGCCGAAGTCGCCGCCCGCTTCACCCTCGACGCCATGCCAGGCAAGCAGATGGCGATCGACGCCGATCTCTCCGCCGGCATGATCACCGAAGAAGAAGCCCGCAGGCGGCGCAAGGAGCTCGAAGGCGAAAGCAATTTCTATGGCGCGATGGACGGCGCCTCGAAATTTGTGCGCGGCGACGCCATGGCCGGCATCCTGATAACCTTCATCAATGTGATCGGCGGCATGATCATCGGCGTGGCGCAGGAAGGCATCACCTTCGAACAGGCCGCCAACTCCTACACTCTGCTTACCGTCGGCGACGGCATCGTCTCGCAAATCCCCGCCCTCGTGGTCTCCGTCGCGGCCGGCATGCTAGTTTCCAAGGCAGGCGTCGACGGCGCCGCCGACAAGGCCATCGGCATCCAGCTCTTCACCAACCCGCAGGGCCTCGCCATGGCGGCCGTCACGGCCGGCCTCATCGGCCTCCTGCCCGGTATGCCGATGATTCCCTTCTTCGCCCTCGCCGGCGGCGCGGGTTACATGGCGTGGCGCGGGTTCCAGAAACAGGCCCAGGCCGAAGATAACAAGGTCCGTGAGGAAGCCGCCGCCCAGCGCGCCAAACCCGTCGCGGAAGCCCCGATCTCGCAATCGCTCGCCGTCGACGACATCAAGATCGAACTCGGCTTCGGCCTGCTGGGCTTCATCAACGAAACCTCGGGCCGCAAACTCACCGATCAGGTCAAGGCGGTCCGCCGCCAGGTCGCCTCGGAGTTCGGCTTCGTCGTCCCTCAGGTCCGCATCATCGACAATCTCGAGCTCGGCTCGGAAGACTACCGCATCCTCATCAAGGAAGTCGTCGCCGGCCGCGGCAAGCTGCGCCCACAGCTCCACCTCGCCATGGACGCCTCCGGCGCCGCACCGCCCATCCCCGGCGAGAAGGTCAACGAACCGGTCTTCGGCCTACCCGCCGTCTGGGTCGACGACACGATGAAGGAAAACGCCGCGATCGCGGGCTACACCATCGTCGACGCCGCCACCGTCCTCACCACCCACTTCACCGAACTCGTGAAGGAGAACATGGCCGAACTCCTCACCTTTGGCAGCGTCCGGCAGCTCATCGATGATCTGCCCAAGGCCCAGTCTGCTCTCGTCGCCGACATCGCGCCCTCGCAGATCACCGTCTCCGGCATCCAGCGCATCCTGCAGAACCTGCTGCGCGAGCGCATCTCGGTCCGCGACTTCGGCACGATCCTCGAAGCCATCGCCGAGGCGACCTCCGCATCGACCGATCTTCTCACCGTCACCGAGCACGTCCGCTCGCGCCTCGCCCGCCAGCTCTGCAATGCGCACCTCGACGCCAGCGGCGCCCTCCCGGTCGTCGCGCTCTCCCCCAACTGGGAGCAGACCTTCGCCGAAGCGCTCGTCGGCCAGGGCGCGGACCGCCAGCTCGCCCTCGAACCGTCGCGACTGCATCAGTTCGTCGCCGACTTGCGCAACGCCTTCGAACGCGCATCTCAGACCGGCGAGAGCCCCGTCCTGCTCACGTCGGCTGCGATCCGCCCCTACGTCCGCTCGCTGGTCGAACGCTTCCGGCCGCAGACCACCGTGATGTCGCAGAACGAGATCCACCCCAAGGCGCGGCTGCGTTCAGCCGGGGCCGTGTAAAGCGTTCGAGGAGGAACCCGACCATGAAGATGAAGATGTTCGTGGGCCGAACCGAGGAAGAGGCCATGGCGATGGTCCGCGCCGAAATGGGTCCGGACGCGGTCATCCTCTCCACGCGCGAGGATGACGGCCGGGTCGAAATCCGCGCCGCCGTCGAGCGCAACTTCGGTCAGAAATTCGCGGCCCCGAAATTCGCCGAGCCGCGCCCGATGTTCGACGAGACGCGCTCGCAGCTCGCTTCCACCCTGCGCTGGCACGGCGCGCCAGATGGCTTCGTTCACCTGGTCGCCGAAGCCGGAAGCCGGCTCGGCGCCGGAATGGAGGCGATCAACTCGCTCTCCGTCGGCATCGAGGGTGTGCTCACCTTCAACCCGATCAACCCGCGCCCGGCCAAGTCCCTCATGCTCGTCGGCCCGCCCGGCTCGGGCAAGACCACGGCCGTCGCCAAGCTCGCGACTCTTCTGTCGGACAAGAAAGATCCGCTCGAAGCCGTCGCAGCTGACTTCGATGCATCGGGCCAGGTGTCTCGCCTCGCTGCCTTAATGCTTAAGCCCACGGTAACCTTTGCGCTCTCGCCCGATCATTTGATGAAACTGGTGCGCGACACAGACGATCGCGGACAAAAACTTGTCATCGATTGCCCCTCATTTAACCCGCTCGACGAAGCGGACATGCTGCGCTGTAGGGACTTGATTTCCTATATGAATATCGAGCCGATCCTGGTGCTGGCCGCCGATGGCCACCCGATGGAGATCGAGGACAATGCGCGCGCCTTCGCCCAAGCGGGTTGCAAGCGTGTCATTCTTACCCGGATTGATGCGGTTAGACGTCGCGGCGGAGTAATAGCTGCAATTTCTTCGGCGCGGTTAAGCATCGCTCAACTAGGTTCAACGTCTAGTGTACGTGGCGGACTGGCGCCTGCCTCGGCTGGACGTATCGCCCGGTTATTCGTGACCGGGACCACCGAAGCAGCGAACCAGCTCAAAGGAGCCGCGTGATGATGAACTTCGGATCGCGAAAGACTGAAACGAAAGGCGGCGCCCGTTCTCGTCTGGCGCCAGCCTCTGTTCTGGCTGTGGCCTCGGGCAAGGGCGGGGTTGGTAAGACATGGCTCTCGACCACGCTGGCGGCATGCTTTGCGAAAATGGGCCGTCGCACCCTGCTGGTGGACGGCGATCTCGGCCTCGCCAATGTCGACGTGCAGCTTGGCATCGCCCCCGAAACGGATCTCGCCGCGGTCATCGCCGGCTGGGTCGAGCTCGAGGATGCGGTCTGCAAGGTGAATGGCGGCGCCGGCTCTGAAATCGGTTTCGACGTGCTGCCCGGCCGCTCCGGCTCCGGCGCACTCGCTGGACTGCCCGCTGAAGAAGCCTCGCGTCTTGCAGCTTCTCTCACGGCCCTCGCCCTTCAATATGACCAGGTCATCGTCGACCTCGGCGCCGGCATCGAAGACAACGTCATGCGGCTCGCGCGTGCGTGCGACCGCTGCCTCATTGTCGCCAACGACGAGCCGACCTCGATGACTGACGCCTACGCCTTCATCAAGGTGCTGCGCGGCTATGCGCCGAGCGTGCAACCCTGGATCGCCATCAACATGGCGGATACGCGCGTCGCCGGTCGCCGCACCTACGAGGCCCTCGCCCGCGCAAGCCAAACCTTTCTCGGCTTCCGCCCGCCCCTCGCCGGCATCGTCCTGCGCGACCTGAAAGTGCGCGAAGCCATCCGCCAGCAGAAGACGATCGTCTCGATCGACCCGCAGGCGCAGGCGGCCCTCGACGCCCAGCAGATCGCCGAAGCCATGATCCGCGGCGGCGCCGAAAACTCCGTCGCCCAATCGGCCTGATCGGCGCCTAACAAGCCCGCTCGTACCGCGCCCTGAGCGCCACCAAACGCTGACGCTGCAATATTGCGCGCTGAACCGGTTGTGCAACGCACGCGAGAACGCCAGATTCAGCGGATGAAGTTCCTGATCTACGCCTTCGTGTTCGTGGCCGCAGCCTCGCTGGTGATCGGCATCGTCATCGGCCTGGCGCTGAAACTCATTGGCATGATCGCCTTCGCCGTCCTCATCGTCGCCGGCATCCTCTTCCTCGCCCGCCTCATGCGCGGCCGCCGCGAGTTCTGATCGCCGCCTTTCTCTAGGCAACAGGCGCCCGCGCACCTCACGCCATCTGGAGGGTACCCTCATGTACGCGCGCCCGACGCTGGACGAGGTCCAGCTTTCTGGAACCCAAAGGTACGCAGGGCGCTCGATCAGTGGTTTAGTCTTCATGATGAGCTGCCAGCGAAGCTTGCGCCGGTCGAACGAGGGGCTTCGCCACCCGCTATGATCGCAGGGCCACCCGCTTCAAAGCCTTCATCCACCTCGCCCGCGCAATGTAATGGGGTACATGAATGTCGATCCGTCCTAATACGATGGGAATGCTGGTCGCCGCCGAACGCCCGTCGTGATTGCGCGAATGACCGCTATTCGCCGCAACAAGCCGATATTTGCGACAGTGGCGAGAGTTCCTGCACGGCCAAAATCCCGTATACCGACGCCTGCCACTGCTGGAGCACCCAGATTGTCACACCCATCCGGAATACCCCCCCCGCACTGGTTCGCGGCGGGCCTGGTCGGCTTGGCCGGACTGGCTCTACTTGGGACGATGTGGCTATCGGGCGGTGATTTCTGGCGCATGCAGCGCCCCTTCATGGCTGTGACCCTGATCTCCGCCGCCACGCTGATCGTAGCCGCGACGATGGCTGCCGGCCTGCCTCGAGGCCGTTTGCGCTCGCTGATGATCGCGCTGGTCGTCATTGCCATTCTTGCGACCTTTCTAGGCGAAGGTCTTGCCGAGCGCCTCCGATTTGATGAGCTTCGCGCCTCGCTCGCGATGGAAGTGGAGACCGTCCACCGCGGCGGCGACTGCATCACCCCCTGCCGGATCGACTCCCGAGAGCCCCTGCGCGTGGCCTTCCAACTGAGCGGCGAAGGCAAACACTGGAGCGGTGTCTGCTACGACGCAACCGACACGATCAACGGCGTGGAGTTCGGGGGCTCTGTCCGCCCGCCCAACGTCACCCAAGCGGTCATGCTCGGCAAAGCAAGCGCAATGTTCAGCGGCGAAGTCCGTCACGCGCCGTCGTGGGGCGACCACTGGTATGGCTGTTCAACGCGGCCGTGACTAAGAGGCCCGACGGAGAATGCCTGACGCAGCGGATCGGCGCCAGCAGCCAATATGAGCATGCGCGTTGCCGCGCCGAAATTGACAGGCGCTTGGTTCTACGCCCACAAGTGAATCGGGGGCCGTCAGACCGGCCGTTTGCCATTGCCAGCTTTCCAAACGGGGTCAGAGGCCAATATGCTCAATCGCTGGATCGCGCGCATGTGCATCGGCTTGACGCTGCTCGGCGGCGGTCTGCTCGCAACGCCATCGTGGGCGGTAAACGAGCATACGCAGCTGGCCGTCTCCGCCTATGTCAACATAACCGTCCCGGCAATCGCCCGTCTGAAGCCCTACATCGACAAGTCGGCATCTGATCGAGCGAATGCGCTTGCGACGACGGGAATCACGGAGACGACATGCGTTGCGCCCACCACCGAAAGTATCTCTGCAGGTGAGCACTTTGCAGAAGGCGCGGGCAATCTGTGTCAGGCATTGATCGCTTGGATGCAGAACGAAGACATCTTCACTTGCAGCCGCGTGAAGTTCTCCGGAATCGATTTTGCGCACACCGAGCCTGTGGATGCGACGATCGCAAAGCTGCACAAGTCGGAAGGCATCGTGTCGACGCGGCTGCAGCTTCAGAAAGCCGCCGGCTGCGCAACCAAGACCGTTGCCTACTGGGGGCCCAGGCTGCTTGATCTCGTGGACTGGCTATCGGCAAGCGTCAGCAACGTGGGCGAACTCCAGGCGCCATCCGGCGGCGGCGCAGCGCCCACGCAAAAAGCGTTCGAGTACGCGGTCTTCCAGTGCCATCTCGCCTATAACGCCGATGAAAACGCCAAATCAGCCGTTACTGATGCTGCAGACGATGCCTGTTACGCGATGAACTACCTTTTCGAGCACAAGGCGCTCGACGCCTGCCGCACGCTCGACCGCTCCATCACGAAAGCTGTTTCGATGGGCGCCTGCGATCCGCTTGCAGCCCAAGCGGATCAACTCTCCCACAAGCTTGCCCAGAGGTTCGGCGGCCTCAACTGCGGCATGGTGATCGCCACCGCCAAGGTCGATGAAGATGACGCCAAGGCCAGGCAGCTAGCCGCCGCTACGCCGCCGCCCCCGCCTAGCCAGCCCGCGCCCAAACCGTATGAAAAGCGCAACGCCATCGTCAATGAGATCAACGCCGAGACGCAATCATTCAACAACAGCTTGGAAGTGGCCCAGCGCTGGTTCGATCGCGGCGAAGACTACGAAGCTTGCGGATATTACCAGCAAGCGCTGGCCGGCTTGCGCAAACTGGAAACCTTGTACTCAGACCTTAACCGCGAGACGGGAAACTCCGACTACAATGCCAAGTCCAGAGAGATGAAAGACCAACAGGTCATCGTGCTCGATGGCTACGGCGACATGTGCATGGAAGCAGAACGCCGTCTGTATTGAGGCTCGCTGAACCCTGGCTACCAGTAGCTATTTGGGGCGGAAGCCGCGCAAAAACGCGAGCGCCGTTCTCTTTTGGGTCTGAGGCGCCGTCGTCGGGGCCGACTCATGTGGCCATCGCCCGGATCAGCGGGCGGACGCCGAAGAGCGCCATCATCCGCTTCAGATTGTAGGCGAGCGCGTTGAGGCTCATGTCGGTTTTGACCTTGGGAAGCGCCCCGGTGAGGAAGTGCGTCGCACCCATCCAGGCCTTGATTGCGGATCCCGACCTAGATCGGCCGACTATTCCGAAATTAGGTCGACCACGCTCGTGGGGCGATTGAGCGCGCCTCCGGCGTGGTCCGCACCCTTTACGACGAGGGGACTTCATGGGCGGAAACGCGGACATGCCGTCTTTCGTGCTTTACCTGATCGGCTACGTGATCCTGTCCGCCGGCATCCTCTTCGCCGCGAGCATTCTCGGCGTCAGCGCCTAATGGATCGCAGTCATTGGTCTCGTTCTGCCGGGACTCGGCGTGATCACCGGCGACGCCAAGACCCGCCGCCGCGATGCGCTCCCCGTAAGCAGACCCTCAAGCGACAACACTGGCCTACTTGCCTGCAGATCCTGCCCGGTTGATCGCGACCTCGTCGAGCATCGCCTGTTCGCGTGCGGACCGCTCCGCAGCAGCGCGCTTACCTTCCTGCTCGATCAGCTGCTCGAATTTCGACTTCTCGACATAAGCTTCCTGCAGCTTTTCCCGGATTCCGCTCAGCGCGCCGTCTAGCGACTGCACGTGTTGCTCAACCTCGTCGAGCTGCCGCTTCACACGCAGCCGGTACGCCGGGAGCATCGAAGCGAACATAGAATTTCCGGCTGCCGCAGCAATTTCCTGTTTCTCGCGTGCGGTGATGGCGCCTTGCTTCGCCCGAAGCTCATCCATCTGCTGCTGGATCTTCGCTGCCTCGACGCCGAGTTCGTCCATCCGGCGTTGCGCGACCTTGAGAAGCGTATGGAGCGACTTCATTTAGCAGCTCTCTTCCCCGGAACAGCAGACGGCGCGGGCGGCATCAGTACAGCCTCGAGGCTGGCGATCGCAGCCTCTGGCGTCGTCACCTCATGCACATCCTGTTGCAGGAACGCCTCGATCTGCGGCCACAGCCGCACAGCTTCATCCACCTCTGCGTCGGCGCCTTTTGCATACGCGCCGATCCGCACCAGCTCTTCCATGTTCGAATACAGCGAGATCAGCTTGCGCGCCTTGCCGGCAACGGCCTTCTCGCGCGGTCCCTGCAGCTGCGTCTGCAACCGCGAGATCGACTTCAGCACATCCACCGCAGGGAAACGCCCACGCTCCGCAATGTGCCGGGACAGCGTAATGTGCCCATCCAGAATAGCGCGCACCGCATCGGCGACAGGCTCGTTATGATCGTCCCCGTCCACCAGCACGGTGAACAGGCCGGTGATATGGCCCTGCTTCTGCCCGTCCGAAACCGTGAGCCCCGGCCCCGCACGCTCGAGCAGTTTCGGCAGCTCCGCGAACACCGACGGCGTATATCCCCGCGTCGTCGGCGGCTCGCCAGCCGCGAGGCCGATCTCCCTCTGCGCCATCGCAAAGCGTGTCACGGAGTCGAGGAAACAGACCACCTGCTTCCCCTCGTCGCGAAAATGTTCAGCCACCGCCAGTGTGAGCCAGGCGGCACGGCGCCGACGCGGCGCGGCCTCATCCGATGTCGCCGTGACGATCACAGATTTCTGCAGGCCCTCCGGCCCCAGCGTATCCTCGACGAATTCCCGCACCTCGCGGCCGCGTTCGCCGATCAGCCCGATCACGATCACATCCGCATCCGCCCCGCGCGCGAGCATCGACATGATCGTTGACTTGCCAACGCCCGATCCCGCGAACACGCCAAGCCTCTGCCCACGTGCGCAAGGCGCGAACACATCGATCGCCTTGACGCCGAGCGCCATCTTCTGGTCAACGCGCGCCCGCATCTGTGCGTTGGGCGCAATCGCCCTCACCTGCCGCGGCTTCCAGCCGGGCCGCAGCGGACCTTTGCTATCGAGCGGTTCAGCGAACGCATCGATCACCCGCCCGAGCCACTGTTCGGAGGGCCGCACCGTGTCTAACCCGGATGTAAAGAGAACCGGCGCGCCCGGCCCAAGCCCGTCCAGCGGATCGCACGCCAGCAGGATCGCCCGGTCGCCTTCAAAACCGACAAGCTCGCCCCGTGGCCCCGCTTCGTCCCCGAAACGAACCGCAGCCCCGAGCCTCATTGCCTGCGCAGGTCCGGCCGCTTCGATGCGCAATCCCTCAAGCGCGGTGACACGGCCCTCAAACTGGCGGGGCTCCAGGGCCTTCAGATCGCGGATGGCCGAAGCCAGCATTTATCAAAGCCCGTCATAAATATTGGCCATAGGCCTTTGGAAAAGTGATCAGGGGGGAATAGGGTTTCCGGGCCGTTAACCACGAGAAACCTTGCAAATCCGGGGCTTTGGGACTCTTGCGGCCCCATGGAATCACGGTAACGGTTATGAATCTGCCCAGCCGGGTGGAAACCAGCCGTTAACGTTTTCGACGCCTAAATGCGAGGGTTAATTCCGCCGCAAGGCAACCGCGATTCGGGAGAGACACGTATGCGGGTCTTGTTGATCGAGGATGATGAGCAGACCGCTCGCAGCATCGAACTGATGCTGAAAGGGGCTGGCTTCAACATCTTCACCACCGATCTGGGTGAGGAAGGCGTCGACCTTGGTAAGGTCTACGAATACGACCTCATTATCCTGGATCTCGGCCTGCCTGACATCTCCGGTTACGAGGTGCTCAAGCAGCTCCGCATGTCGCGTGTGAACACGCCCGTGCTGATCCTGTCGGCTAACCCCGACATCGAAGCGAAGGTGAAAACGCTCGGCTACGGCGCCGACGACTATCTCACCAAGCCGTTCAACAAGGACGAGCTCATCGCCCGCATCACCGCGATCGTTCGTCGCTCGAAAGGCCACGCAGAGAGCGTGATCCGTACCGGCGACATCATCGTGAACCTCGATGCCAAGACTGTCGAAGTGAACAACAACCGCGTTCATCTCACTGGCAAAGAGTATCAGATGTTCGAGCTTCTCTCCCTTCGCAAAGGGACCACGCTCACCAAGGAGATGTTCCTCAACCATCTCTATGGCGGCATGGACGAGCCGGAACTCAAGATCATTGACGTGTTCATCTGCAAACTGCGCAAGAAACTCGCGCAGGCGACCGGCGGTGACCACTTCATCGAAACCGTCTGGGGTCGCGGCTACGTGCTGCGGGATCCAGATCCCCGCGTGGCCGCTGCGATGGCAGAGAAAGCCGCCTAGGCTTTTGGGCCCACGAACTGACCCAATCAAGAAAGGGCGGATCGCAAGATCCGCCCTTTCGCTTTCTGGCATATCGAACGTTACCTTTTGGGAGGTTCCACGGTGACCAGTTCGGTGTGACCAAAGCCCTTTGCATAATCGAGGATCGAGATGATCTTCGGGCGTATGCGAACCACCTGGGTTTGCGTCATGTCGAATGTTGCCTGCTTCGCCAGCTCCTGCCCGAAGCGCTTCATCATCAGCTGGCCGACCCGCAGCATTTCGTTCGCGTCTGTGACGAACGCGGCCTCGCCGGCCAACGACAGACTGCGGATCTCGTTCCAAGCTTTATAGGGCGCGTTGACCGTGACGGAGACTCGCCCATCCCGTTCGATGTTCGCGACCTTTTGGCTGTGAGACCATGTGCCGAAATAGATATCGAGACCGTCGCTGACAAAGCTGACCGTCGTCGCCTGGGGCCAGCCGTCGGGCCGATTGGTCGAGACCGTTATGTCCAGGGCCGTTTCAAGGATTTCCAACGCCAGCTTCTTCTGGTCTTCGGTCATGAAGGCCTCCTGATTGCGGGCGCAGGATCGTCCGCGGCGGGACTGCGGCCATGATCCAAGTCAATATCAACGCCGCTGCGGGGGGTGATTCAAGGCGGCTATCGTGGAGGATGCCTATGGATCTGCGCGAACGCCTTGCCCTCGACCTGTTGGGTGCAAGCTACAGTCAGCTGAGCGAGCAAAAACGCAGTGTTATCGACCTGATCGCGGATCAGAAACCCAGCGGCCTTGGCCCGATCGCCAAGCTGGATGAGCGCGATCACTGGCAAAAACTGGCGGACAAGGTGGCCCGGGTCGGCGGATCGTGGAGCTTCATCATCGCCTTCTGCACGGCGCTGGCGCTATGGGCAATATTGAACGTCCTGCTCGCCACTCACGCTTTCGACCCGTACCCTTTCATCTTCCTAAATCTGATGCTGTCGATGGTGGCCGCACTACAGGCGCCGATCATTATGATGAGCCAGAACAGGCAGGGGCTGATCGACCGGGCGGCGGCTGAGCACGACTATGTCGTGAACCTGCGCGCCGAACTTGAGATCATGCTGCTGCACGATAAGCTCGACGCGCTGCGCGAGCGCGACATTCTTGGACGAACAGATGTGATTGACGCGCAGTTAGCGCAGCTTTGCGATGATGTGGCGGCGCTGAAGGCGAGGAGCGCCTAGGCCGCCGCAGCGAGGCGTTGTTCGCGGTTTACTTCGCGCAGCTCGACCGCGCGTTTCTCGAGATCGGCGATAAGAAGCTTCACGTTGCGCGTATTGGACTTGAACGCGATGTCAAAGATGTCGCCAACGACGGGGATGAGGCCGATGGCGGCGTCGATGCCCCAGTTGACGAACATGCGGGTGATCGTCCACTGCGTCGCGCCAAGCTTGCGCGACTGGAAGATGATGTAGAGTCCGGCGGCGGAGGTGATCAGGTCGCCGAGGATGGGGATGAGTCCGACGATCGCATCGGCGCCAAACTGGACGCCAAACACCGAGAACCTGCGGTCGAGGCGCTGCTCCAGCTTTTTCAGCCTGGCTACACCATCACACTTGTTCTGCATCAAAACACCACCAGCAACGCTTCTGCGTTGAATTACGAGCGGGTAGTACAACGTCCGGGCTTCTGAAAGGTTCATGGCGCAGTCAACCACGCCAGGAGGGCGTGGAATTATGCCTCTTTCGGCGCCGCAGCAAGTGTTCTGGCAAGCCCCGACCGCGCAGCTTAGCCGCACCCTAATGGCCTGCAACACGGCGCAAATATCTGTTTTTGTTCGAATTATCTGTAAACGGCGGCGCCGGAGCGCTGGTTGCCAACAGCGCATGGCCCGGGCAAGGGTCAAGGGAGGGCATATGCACTCAAATCCCGGCGACAGGTCTCGTTGACACATAAGCCTCGAAACCGGCAGTGATCGGGCGCGCTTTCGCGACCGCGGCGTGCACCGAAGAGAGCTTGAGCGAGGCCTTGCGGCTCGCTTCATTGTCCCAGACTTCGGTGATCCAGATGCCATCGGGATCGGGGACGCATCCTCCGCGACTATGTAGCTGAGACAGCCCGACATCGCCTGTGTGCTCTCGCCCAATACGGCGATCAGTTCGTCGCGCTTGCCGGATGCGGCGCGCATTTATCCAATCAGACCGAACATGAGATCCTCCGTGGCGGCGCAGAGAGTAGAGCGAGGTCCGGCGCGCTACAGCCCGCGACTGGCGCTAAGCCGCCACGTCCTTGTAAGCAGAGAAGCATATTGGCTTAGGCAGCCGAAGCGGCGCGCGCGGCGCCTTGCGACGGTTGCAACACGAGTTTGTAGAGACCGCGGCGGTCCTGCGTGGGCTCGAACGACTTAGATGAGCCGACGAGCGACTCAGCGGCGCCCATCATCAGGAAGCCGCCCGGGTTCACGGTGTCTGCAATGCGGTCGAGCACGAGCGATTTGGTCGGCCCATCGAAATAGATCAGCACGTTGCGGCAGAACACGACGTCGAATTTGCCTATGCCGTAGTTGCTGTCGATCAGGTTGACCTTCTTGAACGTCACCATCTGGCGCAAGCGCTCCGAGATCCGCCAGTGATCGTCCTGCTGCGTGAAGTAGTGCATCAGCATATGGATCGGCAGGCCGCGCTGCACTTCAAACTGCGTGAAGAGGCCCTGGCGGGCACGCTCGAGGCAGCGATCGGAAATGTCGGTCGCGACGATCTCGACCGGCACGCCACCGGTGAGGGCTGGCGTCTGGTCGAGCATCATGGCGATGGAGTACGGCTCCTGCCCTGTCGAGCAGGCGGCGCACCATATGCGGATGCGGCTACCCTTGCGGGCCTGGCCGAGCACCGGGAAGATCGCGTCCTTCAGGTGGTCGAACGGGGTCTTGTCCCGGAAGAAATAGGTTTCGTTGGTCGTCATGACGTCGACGACCTGGCCGATGAGGCGTTCTTCGCGGCGGGCGCGGACGACATGGATCAGATCATCGATTGACGGTAGGCCTTCCTTGCGCGCGAGCGGAGCAAGGCGGCTTTCGAGCAGATACATCTTGTCGCCAGTGAGGACGATGCCAGCGCGCTTTCGAAGCAGCTGAGAGACGAATTCGAAATCCTGGCTGTTCACGCGGCCTCTCCGTTCATCATGCGCAGCGCGAGCTGGCTCAGTTCCCTGAGAGGCTTCACAGCCTCGGCGTATCCGGCCTGGGCGACGGAGCCAGGCATGCCCCACACAACGCTGGTCGTTTCGTCCTGCACGACCACGCGCCCTCCGGCCTCGACGATCTTGCGTGCGCCATCGCGGCCGTCCTGCCCCATGCCCGTGAGCACGACGCAGAGCAGACGTGAGCCGAACGCCGCAGCAGCAGACTCCAACAACGGATCTGCTGCGGGACGGCAGAAGTTGACCGGTTCGCCCTTGTCCAGATGGACCATCCGGCCAGCGGGGCAGCGCGCGATACGCATATGCCAGTCACCTGGCGCGAGGAGCACCGCGCCATTGCTAAGCGTGTCGCCTTCGCGCGCTTCGCGGCAGTGCTTGCCGATGGCGTTCTCGAGCTTCTCTGCAAAGACCGGCGTGAAGCTGGCGGGCATATGCTGCACGATCAGGATCGGCGCATCGATCCGGCGGGCGATAGGCGCGAGAAATGCTGGAAGCGCGCCCGGGCCGCCTGTCGACGCCGCTACCAACATTGCTGCGGGCGGTGCGAGATGGAGGGGACGCGGGCGAAGCCTGATGGGAGCGGAAGGCGTCAGCGCGAGGCCGCGGCCCCCTGCCCGCTCGCCGAGCGCGACGATCTTCTCGATCAGTTCACGACGGTAGCTGTCGAGGCCGCCGAAGGAGCTTGCCTGCGGCTTCGTGATGAAGTCAGCTGCGCCCAGCGCGAGCGCCTTCACCGTCCGCGCAGCGCCGGTGGCCGTAAGTGTCGAGGCCATGACGATGCGGGCTTCGGGGGCAGCCTTGCGGAGCTGCGGCAGGGCCAAGAGGCCATCCATTTGCGGCATCTCGATGTCGAGCACAATGACATCCGGACGGACGACGGCGGCTTCGGTCACGGCTTGCGCGCCATCCGAGCAGGCTTTCACCAGCTCGATGCGGGGGTCTTCCTCGATCCAGCGCCGCACGAAACCCCGTACGGTCGCGCTGTCGTCCACGAGCATGACGCGGATGGGATGGGACGATGCGGGTTGGCGGAGCGCTACGGTCACAACATCTAATCAGACAAGACCGACTTCGGAGAACTTGGATTCGATGATCTCGGAGTCGAACGGCTTCATGATGTATTCGTTGGCGCCAGAGCGCATCGCTTCGGCGATGTGGCTCATGTCGTTCTCGGTGGTGCAGAACACGACGGTCGGACGGTCGCCGCCCGGTTCACGGCGCAGGGCGCGCAGGAAGTCGATGCCGTTCATCACGGGCATGTTCCAATCGAGCAGGATGCAATCCGGCATCGCCTTGCGGCAGTTCTCAAGCGCCTGGGCGCCGTCAGCCGCTTCTTCGGCTTCGAACCGGAGATCCTCAACGATGCGACGCGCGACTTTGCGCACCACGCGGCTATCATCCACGATCAGACAGCGTTTCATGCTCGCCCTCTCCAATAGCCGTGGTCACGCCGCGGCGGCGGCATCCTCGGCGCCTGCGCCAGCCAGCCTCCGGTCCATGTCCATTATGACCAGGAGGCAGCCTTCCAGGCGGTGGACGCCGCAGGATACGCCTAACCATGTCGCGTCAAGGTTAACGGGGTTTTGCTCCAGATCGCTTTCTTGAACCCGTACGACTTCCCCGATCTCGTCGATGATCAGCTCCACGCTCTCGACACAACGCCCCAAACCGATGGCCAGGCTCTGGCAAGTTCTTGATTTTGTTGAAGACGGCAGGCCGAGCCGCGAACGGGCGGCGATGGCCGTTACAATCCGTCAACGAAGATTAAGCACACCGGCGATTTCTGGCCCGGAAAGCGGGACGTGCGTCATCGCCGCAGCGCGGAAGACATCGCGAATGCCCGAAACGTTGACCCCTGGCGTCTGATCGCAATGAGATCGAGGCATGCTGCGGTTTCCGTAAGAGTTTCGCTAGGCAACTCGGCCGTAGGGTCCATCCGCAGCCGGCACGCGGAAAAACTATGAGCTTGTGGCAACTAAATGCGGACGAAGGTGAAAAATCGCTGCCGTGGGGGCAAATCAGCCCGTCGCAAGCGCGCCGATCGCGGTTAAGCCAGCGGCCCGAGGGACAATGCGGGGCTCGAGGCTGAAGCCCGCTTCCTCGCAGAGAACCTTCGTGAAGAAGGGCTGGACGGCTCCACCGCCCCAGCCGCCGCCCGGCTCTCTGCCGGCCAGAGCGTCGAGGACTTCCAACTTGAAGTTCGAGAACTGGCCAAGAGCTTCGACGTCGAAAACGAGCCTGTCGTCTTTCTCGGTGGCGGTGACGCGGCATGTGCCCCGGGCCGCGGGGTCGATCATGATAAGGGTCATGTTCATCAGGATGCGCATCTGGCGGTTGCTGATCCGATGCGTCTCGACGGCCCAATCAAGCTGGGTGCGGGAGTTGGTGGCGAACAGCTTCACGAAGAGATCCTTAGCTTCGCCGATGTTGCAGAGATTATCGTTAAGCGCCTGGCTGCCGAGCGCATAGCGCATGTAGCGCAGCTTGGCTTCGAGCGTGGCGAGACCCGTGCGGAGCGATTTCTCGCCCTCCGCCTTCATGGCCGGACCCATGCTGTCATCGAACAGAAGCTCGCAGCTCTGCAACAGCGATGTGAGCGGAGAGGCCACGTCGTGGCATATGCGCGAGGCGACGTAGGCCGCCAGTTTTGATGATTCCATGACAGCCATATGCAGCTCCCGCCCTGAAACGAATCGGAAGCTAGCGGTTTCGACTCCTCAGCCCAAGTGCGAATTAGGCCTCATCCGAGTCCTGTTCATTCCCAATCCGTTCGTCGTGGCCTGAACGTGCGCTTTGAAACGACAACGCAAACAAGCCGACGACAAGAAGCGCCGTGAGCGTGGCGCCTAATGCCAAGACAATTACGACATAGGCGCTGGGAAATTGCGCGCCCAGCCAACTGGCCCAAGCGGACAGGACCATCACGGCGACCGGCACAAGCCCAAGCGTGAGCATGAGGATGGTCTTGTGCGACATGGCGCCTTCCAGAAGGGGCGTGCTCCAAATGCGAAGCGGCCCCGGAAGATTGTCCGGGGCCGCCATGCTTCCTAAAACTCAGGTCACGTCAGCCTGTTACGGCTTCTTCGTCCAGGGATCGCTTGCGCCAGGTTTCACGACCTCGCCGGGTTCAGCCCGGGCAATGTTCTTTTCGGCCATGGCGGCGGCGACAACTTGAACGCTGTCGCCGGTCTTCTTGGAGATGTCCGAGTAGACCTTAAGACGGCCGGCGTTGGTTTCCTCCACACGGCGCTGGAGATCGGCCGAGGCCTTCCCAGCATCGACTATGCCGAGATACCCGTCGAACTTCTCGCCAATGATGCCCTGGGCCTTGGCCTGCTCGATCACCGGATCGGCCGCGTAGGCGGTCATCAGGGTCGCGGCGGCGAAGACGGCGGCGAACCAGGTGCTGATTTTCTTGAACATGCTCATGACAGGCTCCTTTTCCTGCCTCAGAACAAATCTGGGTTAGCGGCGATCGCGTCCTCCAGGTCCTTATCAAGACGATAGCGGACCTCCTGGTCGATCTTGACGTTCAGATTGATGGTGATCGGTTTGTCCGACGCCTCAATCCGAACGGTCGGCATGCACGCCGCTGCGCCCAGCGCAACGGCGAGCCCGAGCGCTTGCGCCAGTGCTTTTGCGATTGGCAGATCGCTCCTTTGCATCGGTTGCTCCATGCTTCCGCCAGTGACCCTTGCCTCTCCTGAGTGCTTCGTCAATCTGGCCGTCACTGCTTGTCTCCAATCGCCTGACCAACAGCTGTGCGGATATCCGGCCGGCTGGCTGTTGAGGTCAGCAGTCTGACAAACTCGCTATCGATGCCAATGTTCAACTGGAATGGCTGTCCGCCCAGCACATTGGGGTTGCGCCCGAGCACGCTGAGGCTCATCAGCATCCGTCCCGCTAGATCCCCGTTAAGCCCCACTTTCAACACCTGATAGCGGAAGTCCTTTAGCGCATCGAAGACCATCTTCGAGTTTTGGTCCGCCTGCGCCGCTGCATCGCCGGGCGAACCTGAATACTGGATAACGCCACCTTCTTTGGACGCTTCGAGGGTAGCATTGTCGATCGCGGCTGAACCCGTTCTGAACACGACGGGGAAATCGCCTGCCACAATCCCGACAAGCTTCATGTCCGGCAGCTTGAACTGCTCGACGAGTTTGGCGAGGTCCCAGCTCACCGCCTGAGCAACGATGCGATTCTCAGCTTCACTCGTGAAGGCGAAGTCCATGGGCTTCACGCGGATGAAGCCGCCGCCGAAAGGCCATTCGGCGCCTTCGAGACGGATGCGGTCGTAGCCGACAAGCTGGAAGCGGATCGTACCCTTCTCGATCGGCAGGCCAAACGTGACCTTGTCGATCGTGATCTGCTGGCCCGGCGCAGACTTCATGTTGATGAGATCCGTGATCTCGACCTTACCCGAAACGCCTTCGAACACGCCGGCGGAGGCGAGCGCGAAACCAACCTTCCGCAGATCTGCCGTGGCGCTGGCCTTCAGACCGTCAGCTGTCCACGACGCGGCGCCGGAAATATCAGCACGTCCCGTGACGCCGGCGGGGCCGCGCAGCATCGGCGCGAGATCGTAGGGCTGGAACACACGTGGCGCAAAAATGAGCGGAATGGGCTCGAACGTCAGCGAGCCTTCATTCTCGCCTAGGCTGTGGCGGCCGGTGACGTGGGCGACCTGCATGCCAGACTTCGCCATCGAGAAGCCGCCAGTGAAGTTAGCGATGCTGTTGCGTAACGTCGCCGATCCCTCGAACTTCACTTCCTCGAAGCGCTTGCCCTCCTCCTCAGTCTTCGGGTCGAAGACCCGCATCGTGATATCGGACATGGATCCGTCGAGCGTATCGCCCGTGCCACCCAGATGGAACTTGCCCGCTAGGTCCGCTACAGTTCCTTCCTCAGCTCGCGCATTGCCGCCGTTGAAGGCGCCGTTAATCCGCCAGCCATCGCGAAGGTCGAGTTCGCCAGTGACGTCGGCGATGCGGATTGGAACCTTGCGCTGATCCAGCGTCATGTCGACTGCGATGGGCGCGGCATCGAAGTTGACGCGGAGACCGCCTTGGGCGCGCCAGTTGATTCCGACGAGCCCGAGCGCGACTTTCGCGTTCCACGCCCCGCCTTTGACCGGAATGCTCACTGCATCAAGACTGCCGCGCCCTACCACGCCGTCACCGACACGCTCAGCCAGTCGGCCTTGCGGCGAGTAACGCAGAGCGGCGGCGCCAAAAACGGTTTCCCCGTAACTCGCTTCGCTCCATCGGATAACGACGCCGCGTGGCGCATCGGCAACAAACGTCTGGCGATCCCAGACGGCGTCAACCACGCCCGAGCCCCGCGCACCTTTCCAGACACCGCCGCCAAAGCCGCCGTTGAAATTGACGGTCAGTTGGCCGCTCGCTTTTCCCGCGATGTCGTCGAGGCCAAAATCGAGGCCGGTGAATTCGGCCGCTATGGTGTCGCTGCCAACGGTCCAGGGTTTCAGCGATGCAGCGCCGATAAACGCCAGTTTCTTGCCTCCGCCTGACGCCTTGGCGATATCAAGCGAAAAGTTAGGCCCGCCGCCGCCAGACAATTGCAACGAGCCGGACGCGAGCCATGCGCCGCCGTGCGCCGTCGAGAAGGACGCGATATTCTGTAGACCTGTGGGCGGAACGAGCTTGAGGAGGAGGCCGCTGGCGGCCCTGACTTCTACGCCGTCGCGGAGGGTAACTTCGATGCCCTTGATCGGCGATGACGCCGCAGACCACGGGACGGCGACATCGAACTTCAGCGCGGCGCGGTCCACCGCTTTGGCAGCCACTGAACCGAAGACGGGAAGCCCCGCTTCAAGCGGGAGCGAAATAGCGTCGGCGATCTGCTTTCGAACTGCCGCCGTTACGATGGCTGCACGCACGCGCGCCGTACCCTGCGCCGTGCCGGCGATGCCTTCCGTTATATCGACAACTCCGGTGAGTTCGACACGTCCAGCGATGCCCTGCGGAATCCTAACCTCGTCAACAGCCAACACAATGTCGCCGCCTGATTTGCCGAGGAGCTTCGGCTCAATGAGCGCTGTAAGCTCCGCCTTCTTCCAGCTTGCACCGCCGACGGCGCCCTCGCCCGTGCTGGCGGAAAGTTGCAGCTTCCGCACTCGGGCAAGGAGCGTCGCGACATCAAGCGCGGATGGATCGACAGCGGCCGCTTCGACACTGGCGCTTGCCTGGGCGCCCATAAGCTTCGTGTCCTTCATATCAACTTCGCCGAGTGTTGCCGAGCCCACGCCCTTCAGCACGCCTGCAATCTGTTCAACCGTCACATCTATCTTCACGTTCGCAATGCTGGTGTCGGCTGCTTCGAATTTCGCCAGATCGAGCTTTGCGGTTGCAGAAATTTGCTTGTTGGCCACGGTCGCTTTCAGATGTCCGCCAGCGAGCTGCATGGTGGCGCCCATCATACCCAGCGTTGCAGGAGGCGCCGTAAGATCGATCACGAAAGCATCAGCGCCGGCGCCCGTGATCGACCCAATCGCGTGCACGGGGCCGGACCGTGTTTCACCGATCACTGTGATCTTCTTGAAGCTGAGGCGCGGCAACGGCCCGACCGGCGTATCGCCGGGCTTGGTGAAATTGGCGACGGCGGCGTCGAGATCACCAAGCAGCGGTCGCTTGCCTGTGAGATCGACCCGGACGACGAGTTCATCACCGCCCACCGCGGACGGGCGTGGCGAGAAAAGACTGTCCCATGCGAGGTCGATAACCAGTTCGCGAGCGCTTATTGCAGCGTTAGCCGCCTCCGGCGCGCGCGCATCCAGACCGGTTAACGTGATCCCGCCAAAGTCCAGACGCGTGATGCTGACCTTGCAGGAAAGCTTCTGATCCGCGCATACGCTTCGCGCAATCGCCTCCGCGATCGGCTGGCGAAACAGCCAGAGGGCGGCAACAAAAATCGCGAATAGGGCGATAACTAGGCCTATTATGCGACGTTTCGAAGCTATTGGCCCTTTCGGAGCAAGTTTTTCTTCAGTCATCTTGTGTCTAATTATGCATTCGCGCTTGCAGAATAGCACCTGAACGTTTTTATTTGCTCATCTGTGCCTCCGCTTCGAATTGTCGACCGGGGAAGAGTGGCTGGCCTGATAATCCGTTCCGCAGGGAACTTTCGGAGCACCCATGAAAAACGGTTGGTTTGATTGGGGGATGGGTGCGGCCGCGGCCGTACTGATGGGGACTGGACTTGTTGTTGCCGGCGTGAATGCGCGCCCTGTCGAGGCTGCGGTCGCCGACACTACTCCTGATCCACGTCTGCTGGTCGCCTCGCTCACGAGCGCGGACAGCGTGACAAACGTGGCAAGCGAAGTGAAACGCGTGTCCATCCTGCGCAACGAAACGCTTTCGGGCGTGCTTGACCGTATCGGCGCGCCGCGTGACGAAGCGAACGGCGCGGTGTCGGCAGCGGGCGAGCTGATCGACCTGCGCGGCATGCGCCCAGGCGATGACGTCACTGCGTGGCTGGATACGGATGCCGAAGGCGCGGTGCGCCTTATGGGACTGTCGCTGCGCCAGGAAGCTGAAACGCAAGTCCTGATCTCGCGTAGTCTCGACGGCAAGTGGACCTCGCACGAGCTGAAAGCGAAACTCTCGCCGGGCGTCAGCTACATCGCCGGCGATGTCGACCAGTCCATCTATCAGACGGCCACTGGTCTCGGCGCTGGTGATCAGCAGGTCGTCGATTACGCCGACATCTTCGGATACGACATCGACTTCCAGCGCGAAGTCCGCACAGGCGATCGCTTCGGCATTCTGTACGAGTCGTTTGAAGACGAGCGCGGCCAGCAGGTGAAGACCGGCAACGTTCTGATGGCCGCCATGGATGGCGCTGCCCTTTCGAAAGCGTTCTACCGCTACACGCCATCTGACGATGGCGTCGTCGACTATTTCGACGAGACCGGACAGAGCGCGAAGAAGTTCTTGATGAAGACACCGATCAACGGCGCGCGTCTTTCCTCCAGCTTCGGGAACCGCAAGCATCCGGTGCTCGGCTATACCAAGCTGCACAAGGGCACGGACTTCGCGGCCCCGCCTGGCACCCCGATCTACGCGGCGGGCAATGGCAAGATCGTCACCTACGGCCCGAACGGCTCGTATGGCAACTTCGCCAAGATCGAGCACGCGAATGGCTATACGACCGGCTACGCGCATATGAGCCGCTTCGCCAAGGGTCTGTCGCGCGGAAGCTTCGTGAAGCAGGGTCAGGTAATCGGCTATGTCGGCACGACCGGCCGCTCGACCGGACCCCACCTGCACTACGAGGTCTACATAAACAACAAGCCGGTCAATGCGATGACGCTGAAACTGCCGACGGGACGAAAGCTCGCGGGTACGCAGCTTGACGCGTTCCTGGCGGAGAAAGCCCGGATCGATGGCTTGCGTGATGCGGAGCTTGTTCAACAGCAAATGGCTTCGGCGAAACCTGCGCCTACCGCACCGACGCTGGTCTCAGCGCCGGCGCCGGCTTCGGTCACGCTGGAAACGCGGAACAGCGCGGCCAATCCGTAACCGGCTGCGTCAGGATTGGCGCACTGCGGCTTGAGAAGCTTGTCGCCGCCCCCTTGGCTGCGCTAGGTCTCGCGCAGATCAATGTGATGCGGGGATTTCGATGTCGCTCAAACTGCTCACCGCCACCGCTCTTGGCCTTGCGCTCGCTGCTTGTGCGACTTCGCCGAAACGCGATCTTGGCCGGTTCGGCTTCATGGTCGGCTGCTGGAAATCGGCAGACGGCGTGAACCTCGAAGTGTGGTCTCCGCCTGAGGGCGGGATCATGTTCGGTTACGCCACCACGACCCGGAATGGCCAGCTGGCGACGTTCGAACAGTCGCGCCTCGATACACGGCCGAGCCGAGCCCTTTATACTGCCTCGCCCGAAGGCCAACGGTCTGTGACGTTTGTCGAAACGCGTGATCCGGCGGCGCTTGTGGCGCCAAACACCATTACGCTTGAGAACGGCGACCACGACTATCCGCAACGCATCACCTACCGCAGCACAGAGAACGGCCTCGCGGCCTCGATCTCCCTGCTCGATGGCACGCGCCCGTTCAGCTACAGTTGGGAGCGCTGCGAGGACTAGATCGCCGCGAGTCGCGCTTCGATCACGCACGCCACGGGGCGAACGGTAGGCTCCATGACTTCAGGTGTTGTCGAATCCGCACCATCGGTCGACGTGTAGAGTATCGTGCTGGAGCACCGGAAGGCGGCTGACGTCAGATAGCCTTCCTCGAGTACTAGCCGGTCACGTCTGGCGCTGGAATCTTCTCCGGCGCTGGCCTGATGTTCTCCTGCCCGCACACGGTCGGCGCCATCACGCCTGCGCCAGTCAGCCGTTCGCGACGCCCGGCTGGCGTCGCAAGGCCGCATTCGCCGACCTACTTGGCCGCCATGTTCTGTCGCGCTTCGACAACCTTAATCGTGGCTTTGTCCGTGATTTCAGCCATGCGATCGAAAGCAAATTCCAGCTCGCCCAGCCCTTGCGTCGCCGACCTGATCGCGATGATCAGATCATGCAGTTCTTCCTCCGGAATAAAAGCGCGGACGGAATCCCACCCGAACCAACTCTGACGAGGCTCAACACCGAGGATCTGGCCACGGCGCATCGGGATCAAGGCCGTGATCCGCGCCATCTGGTCAGATGGCGTTTGAATCGTGACGATGTGAACCGGCTCCAGCAACACTGGGTCGCACTCGGGAAGCGCCTGCTGCACGCACATGCGAGCGGCTGTACGAAAAGCAAGCTCCGATGAATCGACCGCATGATATGAGCCGTCCAGCAACGTGACCTCCACATCCACAACCGGCAAGCCCAACGGACCTTTCTGCAGCGCGTCCTTCGCCCCTTCCTCCACCGCGCCAAAATACTGCTTCGGCACCACGCCGCCATGGATCTTCTGGTCGAACACGAAGCCGCTTCCGCGCGAACCGGGGCGCACCTCCAGCACGACGTCGCCGAACTGACCGTGTCCGCCGGATTGTTTCTTGTGCTTGCCGCGCTGGGTCGACCGGTCCCGGATGGTCTCGCGGTAGGCCGTCTGTGGCCGGCGCGAGGCGACGCTTAGACCAAACCTACGGCGCAGCCTGTCGAGCGCGACGCGGAGGTGCATCTCACCCTGACCGCCGAGGCGGAATTCGCGCGTGAGCGGGTCAGGCCCGAAGTCGAGCGCGCTATCCTCGTCGACGAGCCGCGCCATGGCGGAGGCAAGCTTCACATCATCCGCGCGGTTCTGCGTTTCAATGGCGAGCGAATAGACGGCCGGGCGATCGACCTTCGGGACATTCGATTTGCGCGCCACGTCGTCGGCGCTGATGAGATCGCCCCGCTTTGGCGCATCTAGGCGACCGAGACAGACGACGTCGCCGGCGACCGCCTTGTCGACCTTAGCCTGGCTTTCGCCATGGACACTGAATATGCCCAAGACGCGTTCTATTGTTCCATCAGGCGCGGTGATCGCGTCGCCGTCTGAGATCTCGCCGGAGAGCACGCGCACCATTGTCTGCCGACCGGCTTGCCCCGCATGTTTCGTCTTTAGCACCAAGGCTGCGTTGCCTTCGGCGCCGACGCGCCGGGCGGCGGCGTCGAGCTTCGGTATCTCATGTCTCAGGACTTTGAGCAGTCGGCGAACGCCCGAACCGTTTTCTGCCGAACCGAGGAAGACGGGCACGATCTGGACGCGGCCCAACTCATCCGCGAGGTCGGCCATGACATGGTCCCGCGCTGGCTCGTTCTCGTTGATCAGGTCTTCCATCAGCTCGTCGTCGAAATCGGCGATCTGCTCAAGCATGCGGTAGCGCGCCTCGATCTCGCGCGCCTTTTCCTGCTCGGGAATCTGGATCAGGCTGGAAGGCCTGCCGGACTCGTAGGCGTAGGCGCGCTCCAATGCGAGATCGATGTAGCCGCGCGCGCCCGCCCCATTCCAGATCGGTATCTGGCGCGCAACGAGCGGCTCCAGGCTGAAAGGCTGGATCGCGCTGATGAGGTCGCGCACCAGGCCGCGCGTCTTGTCGATCTTGTTGATGAAGATGCAGTGCGGCGCACGAAGTTCGTCGAGGCGTCGCAGCAGGGGCTGCAGCAGGTTGGCGCGCCCCGGATCTGGGTCGACTACGACGATCGTAAGGTCGACTGCAGGAAGGACTGTGTCTGCTTCGCTGGCGAAATCGATGGAGCCGGGACAGTCGAGAACGACATACTGGTCGCCCAGATATTCGAACCGCGCGACATTCACTTCAGTGGAGAGGCCGCGTGCCCGGGCCTCCTCGCTTGCGTCGCCAACAGATGTTCCTTGCGCGACCGATCCCTTTCGCTGGATCCTTTCGCATGCATGCAGCATCGCTTCGACTAAAGTGGTTTTCCCGGTCCCGCAGGGGCCGATTAAGGCGACCGCACGTGCGGGCGCCGCTTGTCCTCCGTTCATGGCCTATGTCCTTCGCGCCTCGGGTGAAGGGCCGCGGGCCGGTCCTCGAGGGACGCGGAATACTCTACGCCGTGAGGACCGTACCCACGGCCCGGGCGCGTCAATCGTGCGCTCAGGACACGGACCGATCAACGCGCAAGCGAGCAAAATCTCGAAATTGTCACCGGCTTCCTTACGTAACGATACACCGCCACCGTTGCTTGTATGCAGGGCAAGCGTAATATGAACTGCGTTAGAGGGAGAACGGCCAATGAAACGAACGCTTATGGCTTCGGTGGTGGTTTTGTGCATCGCAGCGCCCACGGCGTTCGCACAAGCAGCGCCGGGAAATGCAAAGCCCAAGACAGCTTGGGGAGCGCCAGACATCCAGGGATTCTGGACTACTCAGTCCCTGACCCCGATGCAACGCGCAGAGGACGTCAAGAATCTTGTGCTGACGGACCAAGAGGCGGAGAAGCTGCTTTACAACAATCGCTACTCGCAAGCCGCACGTCAGGAAGCGGGCGTATCGAAGGTCGACGCTGAGTCCTCAGCCAAGCTGCTTTCCGACAAGAACTCGTCGCGCGCCTACAACCGGTTCTGGATGGATCCGGGTTCGGGATACGCTCAAGTCAAAGGCGAATACCGCTCGTCCTGGATCACGTCTCCGGAAAATGGCCGGATCCCGTACACGAACGCCGGCATTTCGGCCAACACGCGCGCTACGGCTTTCGACAGCTACGAAATCCGCCCACTGCCAGAGCGTTGCCTGATGAGCTTCACGGGCAGCGGCGGCCCGGTGCTCGGCAGCGGCATGTACAACAACACTATTCAGATCGTGCAGTCCCCTGACTCGGTCATGATGCTGGCAGAGATGATCCACGACGTCCGTGTGATCCCAATCTTCAAGACCGCGACCGAGGCACAAACGAAGCATGGTCCAGGGGCAGTTCCGAAATGGGGTGGCGACTCGGTCGGCTGGTATGAAG
Organism: Hyphomonadaceae bacterium; assembly: GCA_947474455.1. Lineage (GTDB taxonomy): Bacteria > Pseudomonadota > Alphaproteobacteria > Caulobacterales > Hyphomonadaceae > UBA7672. The sequence continues at coordinate 144,656 of CANJIL010000003.1, forward strand.
GCGATTCACTGGTCGTGGAGACTGTCAACTCGCATCCCAAGCAGCGCTCTTACATCACGCCCGCCGGCAAGGTGACCGAGCGCTACACTCGTTGGTCGGACGGTCAGGTCTTGTACGAGTTCAAGGTCGAGGATCCGTCGCTCTACACATCAAGCTGGAGCGGCGAGATGTCCCTGAACCACTCGGATGAGCCGCTCTACGAGTATGCCTGCCATGAGGGTAACTACGCCCTTCCGGGCATTCTCGCCGGCGCCCGCAAGCTCGAGTCCGAAGGACGCCCTCATCCGGTCGAGAAGCCGATTTTCGCTGGCGTTGACCAAGCCGACGGCGAATAACCACACACGCATTCTCGACGATACTACTGGCAGGGCCGGGAAACATCTTCCCGGCCCTGCTGCATATGTGAGCCAGGAACGTTCGCTTGTCGTTGGCGGATGACACCGTCCCCGTCGGCGCAAGGCTTTATCTCGAAGCTGTAAGGAGATTGACGCCACGCTCATGGAAGCTTGATTGCTCCGCGAGGTGGCTTATGCGACGGCGCCATGATCGCCACAGGGAGAGATTGCCGTGAACAGAGCCCTGATGGCGTCACTGGTTCTCGCATGCGCCGGAGCGCCAGTGGCGTTCGCGCAAGAGGGAGCAAATTACACAAAGCCAAAAACAACCTGGGGAGCGCCCGATATCGCGGGCCTCTGGACCAACCAGTCGCTCACCGCGATGCAGCGTCCGGAAGGCGCGACCAAGCTGGTGCCGACGCAAAAGGAAGCCGAGGACCTCGGCCTACCACAACACTTTCAATGCTGCGGCTCGCCAGGAAGCCCACGTGTCGAAACTTGATGCTGAATCGTCAGCCAAGCTTCTCTCTGACAAGAACTCCAACCGGGCCTACAACACATTCTGGATGGAGTTGGGCACGAACTATGCCACGGTGAAGGGTGAGATCCGCTCGTCCTGGATCACCTATCCAGACAACGGAAAGGTCCCGTACTCGCAAGCCGGCATCGCAGCCAATACCCGCGCCGGCAGCTACGAAGATCCCGAAGGGCGGCCATTAGAAGGGCGGCCATTATCAGAGCGCTGCCTGATGAGCTTTACCGGCAGCGGCGGCCCGGTGCTGGGCAACGGGTACTACAACACCACAATCCAGATCGTGCAGACGCCCGGATCAGTGATGATGCTGACGGAAATGATCCACGACGTCCGCGTGATCCCGATCGTGAAATCAGCCGCCGAAGGCAAGCATAGCCCGGGCGTGATCCCGAAATGGGGTGGCGACTCCGCCGGTTGGTATGAAGGCGACACGCTGGTCGTCGAGACCGTCAATTCGCATCCGAGGCAGCGTTCGTACATTTCGGCGACTGGCAAGGTGACCGAGCGCTACGCGCGCTGGTCTGACGGCGAGATCTTCTACGAATTCAAGATTGAAGATCCGGCGCTCTACACATCGAACTGGGGCGGCGAGATGGTGCTGCGCGTGTCGAAGGAGCCGATGTACGAATACGCCTGCGCCGAGGGCAACTATGCTCTGGCCGGTGTGCTTGCCGGTGCCCGCAAGCTCGAACGTGAGGGCCGTCCGCACCCGCCCCAACTGGCCATGTATGCTGGCGCGGACCAATCGGACGGCGAATAACGTACGCCCCGATTATCATGACGCTGTGCCTGCCTTGCTGGCGCAGCTTTCGTTTTGCCCGCATCTCGCGCGCAGGCGGCTGCCGCTCCCGGCAACTGGTCTCTGAAGCCTCCCGGATCGGTCCCATTTACCGTCGTGACTATATGTATGCACGTTTTCGGTAGATATGATCCGCGCCGGGGCCCTGCCCCAAACCTCCGGAACTGCCCTTGCGCCCAGCGGACCTCGACGTTACAAACCGCCCTCCATCGTCAGGCCGCGCCCGTAGCTCAGCTGGATAGAGCACCAGACTACGAATCTGGGGGTCAGGAGTTCGAATCTCTTCGGGCGCGCCAATAAAATCAAACAGTTAGACGCGAACGATGCCCGACTGCGCAGTCGGCGGGTGAGCTCGGTGTCCACACGGTGTCCAGCACCTTGCCCAAGTGGCACGACGATGATCGGTCCACTTTATCCGTCAATTTCAGCCCTGAATTGTTTCGACCCCGCTGCTGCGCCGTTGAAGAGGCGGCGCCCCCAAACCGAGACAGACCGAAGCTGGGGATGACCATCCGTTTTCGGCTTTACCGGTTTTTCCTTGTTCTCTATTCGTTCTTACATGGGCGACTATCGAGGCGACAACACCACCGGCTTCCAATCACCGGCTCAGGACTACATCGAAGGTGTCGTTGATCTGGCTGCCGTGCTCGATCTGCGTCGGCCCAGTCGATACCCGGTGCGTGTCAAAGGACAGGCCTTGGAGAGCCGAGGGATCAGGGATGGCGACATCCTGATCACCGATGCCGCCACCGAACCTGCACCGGGTGTCGTCTGTGTGGCGATGATCGGGGGTGACGTGATTTTGGCCACCTTGGCGAAGCGAGACGGCGACTGGGTTCTCATCCCCTCGTCCGGCGTGTCCGTGGCTATCAGCGAGGATGTCGAGGTCTGGGCAGTCGTCCACGCCTTAGTGCGAACCGACATCTGATGTTCGCCTTGATAGATGGCAACTCGTTCTACTGTTCGTGCGAACGCGCCTTCGACCCGCGCCTGCGTGGCAAGCCTGTCGTGGTTCTGTCCAACAACGACGGCTGCATCATCGCAAGGACACAGGAGGCCAAAGACCTCGGCCTGAAGATGGGCGAGCCGTGGCACATCGCGTCGAAGCGACCCGGCCTGAAGTCGGTCGTGTGGATGTCGTCGAACTACGCCCTTTACGGCGACATGAGCCGACGCATGTATGAGGTGCTGGTTGAACGCGCCCCAGCCGTAGAACCGTACTCCATCGACGAGATGTTCATGGACTTCACCGGCATCGCGGACATGGCCGCGTTGGCAGCGGACATACGGGATCACGTTCGACGGGTGGCGAAAATTCCTACCTGCGTAGGAATCGGCTCGACGAAGACCATCGCGAAACTCGCCAACAAGGTTGCCAAGTCCTATCGAACCGGTGTCGGCGTCTGCGATCTTTCCACCAGCGACGCGCGGCTTGCTGCCTATCCCACAATCGATATCTCGGACGTCTGGGGTATCGGCCCGGCGTCGGCGGCCAAGCTTCGGAAACGTGGTGTGAACACGGTGGCGGACTTCCTCACCGTTCCCAAGGAGGAAATCCGGGGCCTAATGACCGTGGTTGGCGCCCGCACTCATGCCGAATTGAACGGCATCAGCTGTATCCCCTTCTCCGAGGCACCGGCGACCCGCAAGAGCCTTGCCGTGACCCGTAGCTTCGGACGGGCTGTCACCGACTGGTGGGAGATGGAACAGGCCATTGCGTCCTACGCCACCCGTGCTGGCGAGAAGCTTCGTCGCCACGGCTTGATCGCTTCCGCCATGCAGGTGTTCGTACGAAC
>CANJIL010000004.1 GCA_947474455.1 Hyphomonadaceae bacterium
GGCGAGCGCATCAGCGGCGTCAGCGATGCATGCGTCCAGAAACCGGAGAGGTCCGGCTTGCCGTCCGCGGCTCTTGGAACCTGCGCCATCGCGGGCGAAGCCAGAATTGCAACAGCAAGCAAGGCAAGCGCCGGTTTCAGCATCCGCATGGTTGGTGCTCTCCTGCAAGCACGCGGTTTCGGCCGCGCGTCGATGTGAGGACAGGGTATCCCTAACAGTCGTTTGGTGAAACGACTCACCTAATGCAATTGCTTCCTATTTTTCTGAACTTTCCTACACCATTCGCGGACTGGTTCCGTATGGTTTTCTGTGTATGTTCCGCGCCAAACCGGCGCGTGATGGCGCCGACAGGGAGACAACCTTGATACACAACCAATGGAAGATCGCCGGCGCTTCGCTGCTGGCGCTTGGCTTTGCAACGGCTTGCGGCGGCGAAACGCCCCCGCCCGTCGAGCCCGCACCCCCGCCGGTCGCAGAAACGCCGGCTCCGCCTCCGGGCCCGGACTACGCTTCGTTCGTGTCGTCACCCGGCCGAATCGCCGACGACACAGCCAAGGACGCAGCCCGCAAGCCGGCCGAAGTTCTGGCCTTCTCGAAGATCATGCCCGGCCAGACTGTGTTCGAAATGGAAGCCGGCGCTGGCTATTACACTGAACTGCTGTCGCTGACCGTCGGACCAACCGGCAAGGTCATCATGCAGGCGCCGAAGGAATTCGAAGGCTTCTACAAGGACGCCCTCGCCGCCCGCACGAAGGCCAACCGCCTCGCCAACGTCACCGTGTCGTGGTCGCCGTTTGACAAGCTCGACGCGGCGGACGCATCAGTGGACGTGGTCACTTGGTTCCAGGGACCGCACGAACTCTACTGTGCGAAGGCCTGCGGCAACGCCGCGATGGGCGATCCGGCAAAATCCTTCGCCGAAGTCGCGCGCATCCTGAAGCCCGGCGGCCTTTTGGTGATCATGGACCATGTCGCTCCCTCAGGCGCGCCCACGACGTCCGGCAACGACCTGCACCGCATCGACCCGCTGCCGGTAAAGGCGCTCGCCACCGGCGCAGGTTTCGCGCTTGAGGAAGAAAGCACCCTGCTCGCCAATCCGGCTGACGATCACACCAAAGGTGTTTTCGATCCGTCCATTCAGGGCAAGACAGACCAATTCCTGGTGCGCTACAAGAAACCGTAGAGTCGACTTGACTCAGAAAAAATCAGGCGCGGACCGTAACGCGGTCCGCGCTCATTTTGTCCAGGGAGGGACATCCTATGAAACGTGCACTTGCAGTCAGCGCGTTTGCGCTTCTAGCCATCGGTTGCGCAACAATGCCAGGTGGGGCGCCCGCGCTTAGCGCAGCTGACTATGCGCCGATCCTTGCAGCGCCCGACCGCCTGGTGAAGCTCGAGGCCCTGCAGGGCCCCGACCAGGCCGACGATGCTGCGCGCAAGCCGGCCGAAGTCCTCGCCTTCATCAAGGTCCGCCCAGGCGACACCATCCTCGAAGTCGAAGGCGGCCGCGGCTGGTATTCGCGCCTCCTTTCGGCCGCGGTCGGGCCTACGGGCAAGCTCTACGCCCAGTATCCCGCGGAATTCGCCTATGGCGACGGGGCCTACAAGGGACGTCAGGATGCCGGCCAACTCAAGAACACCACCATCGTCAAATCGCACTTCGACGACTTCTCGGCGGTTCCGAGCGGGTCCGTCGACAAGGTGATCTGGATCCTCGGCCCGCACGAGATCTACTTCACGCCCCAGAACGCGCCGGGCGGCCTGGGCGAAGAAACCAAGACCTACGCTGAGATCAAGCGTGTGCTGAAACCTGGTGGTGAATTCATCGCCATGGACCACGCCGCCCCCGCTGGTGTGGACAAGAAGGAATCGGCCCAGGCCAACCACCGCGTTGATCCCGCAGTCGTGCTCGCCGCCGCCAAGGCTGCCGGCCTGACCTACGTCGACAAAAGCGACGTGCTCGCCAATCCGCAGGACGACCGCACCAAGCGCGCGTTCGATCCCACGATCCGGCGCCACACGGACCAGTTCCTCTTCCGGTTCCGCAAGTAGGAGTAAGGCTCGTCTTTCCGGGCGACGCACCCTAGACTTGCACCATGATGAGGGCGACGCGTTTCCTCAGGGCATGGGCGACCGCGGCCGTTGTTGCAACTGCTGCGGTCGCCTGCTCGCCTGCTGAACAGGGCGTGTCCCAGGCCCAGACCGGGGACGCGGTGATCGTCCTATCGGAAGGGGCATGCGCGCAGACCTGCCCGGTCTACGACATGACCCTCCATCCCGACGGGTCTTACATCCTGAATAGCGTGAAATTCGTCAAAGCGGCGGGCGTCAGCGAAGGCAATCTGGGCGCTGGCGCTTGGAAGACCGCCGAAGCCGCCCTTACCGAGGCGAGCTTCTGGACCCTGCCCGCCAATCAGACCAGCAGCGCCTCCGAAAACTGCCAATTGGGCGCCCCCACGGTGAATGTCATCTGGCGCACGATCGAAGGAAAGCAGAAGATGATCGCCTACACGGCCGGCTGTGGCGCGCCTGAAATGCGCGGCGTGGTCGTGGCGCTGCGCCAGGCCATGTTATTCGACGATCTGGTGTGGACTGACGAGCGCTTTGCGCCGGACGGCAGCCGCTAAAGCCGCATGGCGTAACAGCAGTTTCGGGCGTAGCACCACGCTATGGAACTCTGGCTGTCATACGGGGTGTACATCGCCATTGCCGCGGTTTTCGTGGTTCTGGCGTTTGGCGTCGTAAACCTTGTGCGGACCGACGCAAAGGCCGCTTCACGCTCCAACAAGCTGATGCGCCTGCGGGTGCTGGTTCAGTTCATCGCGATCATCCTGCTTGTGATTCTTGGGGCTGTCGCCGGAGCCTTCCGGTAACCTCAGCCCCCGGCGGGTGTTGCATCCCCGCCACGCGAAAACGCCTCCGCACCTTCCTTAGGGGAACGAGGGAGTCACGTGAACGTTCACTGCCCTGTTGGGTCGGTTCGATCGAATTTCATCGATCGGATTTTCCAAGCCTGAAGCCATGTGTGCGAACTTGGCTCTGGCTGGCGTGGTGGGAGTTCCGCGATGTTCGGACGTGGCGCTATAGAACTAAATCCCCGTCGATTCTGGAGCTGGTTCGCTTCGGAAACCTCAGGCATCGCCAATGCCCTGGAAGCGCTCCAGCGCGGCGAGGCGGATGCCGAGTGGGCCATCATTGGCCTTAACCAGCGGATCCGTCGTTTCGATGCGACGCTGGAAGCCGACGTCGTCCTGACCCTCGATGGCCACTGCCACATGACGATCCTGGGCGAACCGCAGGCGGTTTCGGTTCTGCTGGAGGCTGCCCCGCAGCTCTCTGGCTGGCGTTTCTCGCCTCGAGCCGCCCTGACCGATCTGCGTCGCGTGCCTTTCCGGACGGCCCCCCGTCCGTCGCTGGACGTGCTAGGCGCGCCAATCTCCGCCCGGCACGAAGCCTACGCTCACTAGCGGCGGGACCATTGACGCCGCCGTGCTGCGCGCGCGTAATTGGCGCATGGTTGTCCTGAATAAGATCTACACCCGCACCGGCGACAATGGCATGACTGGCCTCGCGACTGGCGAACGCGTCCAGAAATGGAATCTGCGCGTCGAAGCTTGTGGCGCAGCCGATGAAACCAACTCATCCATCGGCGTCGCCCGCCTCCATTCCGCAGACGATCCAGATCTCCATGCCATGCTGGGGCGCATCCAGAACGACCTGTTCGATCTCGGGGCCGATCTGGCCACCCCGCAACGTGAGAAACCGCTGGGTTGGGAGCCGCTGCGCATTGTTGCTGCCCAGGTTACTCGTCTGGAAACAGAGATCGACGCAATCAACGCGACGATCCCTCCGCTCGACAGTTTCATCCTCCCGGGAGGCTCCGCGCTCGCAGCCTATCTTCACGTCGCACGCACCGTGTCTCGCCGCGCAGAGCGCGTGATTGCGGAACTGGCCGCCACGGAAGGCGAAGTCGTCTCCGAATTCGCTCTGACCTACGCCAATCGCCTCTCTGACTTCCTTTTCGTGGCAGCCCGCCGCGCCAACGACAACGGCGCCTCTGACGTCCTCTGGGTTCCCGGCGCGAACCGCTAGGCGATGCCGTCCGTCTTCCTCTTCATGCAGGGGCCATTCAGCCAGTTCCACCCATCCCATTTCATGCAGGGCAACCACGACTATGTCTGCGCCGAACAGTACATGCACGAGCAGAAGGCCCGTCTCTTCGGAGATGTCGCCATGGCGGACCGGATCCTGAAGTCGGACAACCCGCACGAGCACAAGCTCATGGGCGGCCGCGTCTCTGGCTTCAACCAGGAACGATGGGACGCCCACAAGGTCGACATCGTCACGGCCGGAACGCGGGCCAAGTTCTGCCAGAATGCGGGCCTGCGCCGCCGCCTGCTGGCCACCGGCGACTCGATCCTGGCTGAGGCCAACCCCAAGGACTTTATCTGGGGCATCGGCTTATCAGAAGATGATCCCGCCGCGATGGACCCGGCCAGTTGGCAAGGCAAGAACCTGTTGGGACAGATCCTGATGGCAGTGCGCACCGAACTGGCCAAGCAAGGCAACGCCCGACAAATTCCCGCCTAGTTCGGAATTAACCTATTTGCCGAAGGATCGGCTTCCGGCCGATTGAGGGGACGAACAAATTCCTCGATAATGTTTGGAGCCGTTGGGACCCAGCTTGAAGTTCGCAGTCCTTATCCTCTCCGCAGCAATAGCGCTCGCCGCGCCAATGGCCGCGCACGCCCAGCTAACGAAGATATACCAGCAGCTCCAGAATTTCGGCGCCGAACTCGACCACGCTGCCACCGCCCCCGATTTTGTCGGCCTCGCCGTAGGGGTCGTGAAAGACGGCCGCCTCGCCATGGTCCGCACCTATGGCGTGCGCGAAGCCGGCGGCACGGAGAAGGTCACGCCCGACACGGTGTTCCGCATCGCATCGCTCTCCAAGGGCTTTGCCGGCACGCTAGCGGTGATGGAGCAGCAGGACGGCAAGCTCGATCTCCAACAAAAGGTCACGACGCTCTTTCCCGAGTTCAGACTGCGCGGCCCGGCGCAAGCCGACCGCGTCACGTTCGAGGACGTGCTGTCCCACCGCACCGGCCTTCCGCCCTACGCCTATGACAACCTGCTCGAAGCCGGCACGCCGCCTTCGCAGATTCTGTCGCAGTATTCCGCCGTGAAGCAGACCTGCCCGCCAGGCGAGTGCTTCACCTACCAGAACGTCGCCTTCAACATGATTGCCGCCGCCATCGAGAAGGCGTCCGGCAAATCGTATGCGGCTGAACTTCATGCTCGCATCCTCGACCCGCTCGGCATGAAGACCGCCTCGTTAGGTCGTGCGCAGCTCATGTCCTCCGGCAACTGGGCGCGCCCGCACAAGCGCGCCGGCCAGTCCTGGGTCGCAACGCCCGTCACTGACTGGTACTATCGCGTGCCGGCGGCCGGCGGCGTGAATGCTTCAATCACCGATCTGTCGAAATGGCTGATCGCCCAGATGGGCGAACGTCCCGAAGTCATCCCCACCACAGTCCTGGATGAGGCGCACCGCAAGCGCATCTCGACGCCGCCGGAAACGTCACGCCAGCGTTCGCTGAAGACGCCTGTCACCGAAACATCCTACGGCCTTGGCTGGCGCACCTACACCTACGCGGGCCACACGCTGATTACACACTCGGGCAGCGTCGAGGGTTATATCGCACAGATTGCGTGGTTGCCGGAGAGCCGCTCCGGCGTCGTCGTGCTGTCGAACACGCGCGGCGCTCGCGCCGCCAAGATCGTGCCTGCCTGGCTCGATTATGAACTCAACCTGCCAAAGACCGACTGGTTCCGCATGGGCGACCTCACCACTGCGGCCGCCCCCAGCGCGTCCGTCAGCGGCGAGTGACCGCTCTACATCCCCGGCGCCGATCCGCCGCCCTGCACCTTCTGTCGCGCGAGCGCGCTGTCCATCGGCGACAGTCCTAGCCGATCCACAATCTGGCGCATCAGCGTATCCTCGTGCGGATCGCGCACCCCGTCGGACAAAACCACGCCCCACAGCTCCTCGAGAATCGCCTCGCGCTGCTCGTGCGGGATGGCCGTGCGGATCGCCTTGGTGAATTGATAGATATCGATCGCCGCGCCTTCGGCTTCTTCGCCCTGCTCGCGCAGTCCGCGCGCCAGATCCGCCGATAGACTGAAGCGCCTCGCCAGCGCGCGGTCGATGATCGACGCCTCATGGTAATCGTATTTGCCGTCAGCACGCGCAGCCATCACCAGAACGGACGCGATCGCCAGCCGCGCGTCTTCGGGCTGCAACTCCTCATGGCCTGTCGACATCAGCAGCTTGCGCAGGAAACCCAGGGCCAAGGATCAGTCCTCCTCCGTCTGCACGTAAGCCGCAAAGTTGCGGATGTAAGCGTCAAGATTGCCTTCAAGCATCTGCCGGAAGCCGGCGACGAAATACTCCACGGTCTCGTCGCGCTTGGCCGCCATCTCCTCGCCCGATCCGAACCCGCGCGCCGACACGAAGGCTGAAAACCGAGCAGAAGCAAAAATAAGCGAGGCATTCGCTGCTTCGGGCGAGGCGTTCTCCGCGTCCTTGTTGGCGCGACTAATGTGGGCGTCTACACGCTCGTAGAACGCATCGTCAAACAGGTCGGCCATGGTGAAAACGTCGCTCCTCAACCGAGGCGAAACTATCGCACTGCCCGGAAAAACCACGTGGAATCCGCATTCACGCACGAATGTTTCATCCTGCCTCTGGGTTAACGCGCCAAATCGACGCTTTTTGCCCCGCCCCGTTCCCGGGAAACTTGATTCCGGCGCATCTGCTGCATAACAGGTAGCCGCGGTTCGCAGGTGCACCATAGCGGTGCGCTGTGAACCACCCTGACCGTCCAGCCGGAGACCCCACCTATGAAGGTGCTTGTGCCCGTCAAACGGGTGATCGACCCGAACGTTCGCCCGCGTGTGAAAGCCGATGGCTCGGGCGTGGATCTCGCCAACATCAAGATGGCGATGAACCCGTTCTGCGAGATCGCCGTCGAAGAGGCGGTGCGCATGAAGGAAAAGAGCATCGTCACCGAGATTGTGCTGGTCTCCATCGGTCCCGCGCAGGCCCAGGAAACCATCCGCATCGGTCTCGCCATGGGCGGCGACCGCGGAATCCTCGTCCAGACCGACATGGCGGTTGAGCCTCTCGCGGTTGCAAAGATCTTGAAAGCGATTGTCGACTCCGAGAAGCCCGACCTCGTCATCACCGGCAAGCAGGCGATCGACGATGATTCGAACCAGACAGGCCAGATGCTCGCCGCCCTGCTCGACTGGCCTCAGGGCACGTTTGCTTCGGGCGTCACCAAGGAAGGCGACAAGCTGAACGTCACGCGCGAAGTTGATGGCGGCCTGCAGACCGTGTCGCTGTCGTTGCCGGCTGTCATCACCACCGACCTCCGCCTCAATGAGCCGCGCTTCGCCTCACTGCCCAACATCATGAAGGCGAAGAAGAAGCTGATCGACGTGAAGACGCCTGCGGACTACGGCGTTGACGTCACGCCGCGCCTGCAGGTCGTGAAGGTCGCTGAACCCAAGAAGCGTGAGGCCGGCGAGAAAGTCGCCGACGTCGACGCGCTAATCGCCAAACTCAAGTCCGTGGGAGCCATCTGATCATGGCCGTTCTGGTCCTCGCTGAACATTCCAACAACGCCCTCAATGATGCGACCGCCAGGACCGTGGTTGCGGCGCGAGCTTTCGGCGGCGATATCGACGTGCTCGTCGCCGGGCACAACGCCAGGTCCGCCGCCGACGCCGCCGCGAAAATCCCAGGCGTGCGCAAGGTTCTCCACGCTGAAGGCGAAGCGTTCTCGCACGCCCTCGCCGAAGCCGTCGAAGCGCTCGTTGTCCCGCTGATGTCCGGCTATGACGCCTTTTTCGCTCCGGCCACCACCACCGGCAAGAACGTCGCCCCGCGCGTCGCCGCCAAGCTCGATGTGATGCAGGTTTCGGAAATCACGAAGGTGATTGACGCGTCGACCTTCGAGCGTCCGGTTTACGCCGGCAACGCGATCATGACCGTGAAGTCAGGCGAGGCAAAGAAAGTCGTCACCGTCCGCGGCGCCGCCTTCCAGGCCGCCGCAGGATCCGGCGCGGCCGTGGTGGAATCCATTGCAGCGCCTAGCGGCCCCTTCAAGGCCGCGTTCGTCTCCGAAGAACTGCAGAAGTCGGATCGTCCCGAACTCGCCTCGGCCAAGCGCGTCGTCTCAGGCGGCCGCGCCCTCGCCTCAGCTGAACAGTTCAATCAGTACATCCTGCCCCTCGCCGACAAGCTCGGCGCCGCCGTCGGCGCCTCGCGCGCCGCTGTGGATGCTGGCTACGCCCCCAATGACTTCCAGGTCGGCCAGACCGGGAAGGTCGTCGCTCCCGACCTTTACGTCGCCATCGGCATCTCGGGCGCCATCCAGCACCTCGCCGGGATGAAGGACTCGAAAGTCATCGTCGCCATCAACAAGGACGACGAAGCACCGATCTTCCAGATCGCCGACTACGCGCTTGTCGGCGACCTCTTCAAGATCGTCCCCGAACTGACGAGCAAGCTATAGTCAGATCGACAGCCGGACACGCGAAAGACCCGCCCTTACAGGCGGGCCGTTTTATTAGTCTCTGTGGTCGTCATCCGGCCGATGGGTTGTTGATCGCGAGTTGCGCAGCAAAGGCCCGCTGGTAAGCGGATCGCGCTTCGCCGCGCGCGACATAGGCGGCGAGGTTCGGGTATTCATCCAGAATGCCCGACGATCTAAGCCTGAACAGCACCGACACCATCAGAATGTCGCCTGCGCTGAAGGCGCCATCGAGCCAATCGGCTTCGCCCAGGCGAGCCGCGAGCTGGTCCATCCGGGGGCGGACACGACCCTCAACCAGGGGCAAGCGCTCCTTGGCCCAGGGGCTTGTCCGCCTCAAAAAACCTAGCGGTTACGAGATCGAGGATGGGCGGCTCGACCGTGTTGAGTGCGGCAAACATCCAGGTAATAGCCGGCGCCCGGGCATTGGCGTGCTTCGGGAGCAGGCCCGCATCGTGCTCGGCGATATGGAAGACGATTGCGCCTGTTTCGAACAGAGCGAGATCGCCCTCCTCGTAGGTGGGAATCTGGCCGAAGGGATGAAGCGCCAGATGAGCGGGCCCCTTCATCGCCTTGAAAGATACAAGACGAACCTCGTAAGGCAGCCCCGTCTCTTCCAGAGCCCAGGGGATGCGCGTGTCCCGCGCCAATCTTCTACCGCCATGGGGTGACCTCTCAAAGGCGGTGATCGTGATGGTCATCGCCAGACGCCTCCCTCGCGCAAGTCATCGGCTGGGCGCTATAAGCTACGCTAGGCCCAGCAGGTTTGATTTCCAGCTCAGCTCCATTTCCGGCCGGCAAAGGCGAACAGGCCGATCGCCACAATGAAGGCGGCGCATATGACCACGGTCCCCGTCGACCCCTTTAAGAAGTCCTGTACTGGCCTGAGCGGGGACGCTTCCACGGCGCCAGTATGCGTTCCAGGCGACGGCGGCGCCTGGATAACGACTGCAGGCGCCTGCGAAGACGTCTCAACGACAGGCGTCGCTGCAACGGGAGCCACAGGAGGCGGGGCTGCAGTCTTAGCCGGCGCAGGAGGTGGCGTCACCTCAGGAGCGGGCCGAGCTTGCTGCGCCGCCTCCGTCGTCGGCAGCGCTTCTTCGGCGCCGCCGGTTTCGCCGCCGCCGGCCGCCGCAGCGCCGACGCCGACCGCTGCAGCGGCTCCGCCCGCCACCGCGGTCGAACTCACCGGCGCCTTTGTCGATGTCTGGGGCGGCAGCTGTTTGAAGCCATCCGCAGTCGCCGCACCGCCGCGCCGCGCATCGGCGATAGCCGCTTCCGCGCAGAGCCTGTCGAACGTCGCCTCATCCACTTCGCCTGTCACGGGAAGGCCGCATTTCGTTTGGAAGTCCCTCAGCGCCCGCACGGACACGTCGTCGAACTTGCCGATCGTCCCCGCCGTGCGGGCGGGCAGATGCTTGAGCGAGATAAGGCAGCGGTTGAGAAAGCGCCCCCGCCCCGTCCATTTCGTGTTTCGCGCGAACGCACCGAACATCGCAAACCCATCGCGGCGATAGGAATCCTCGAAGAAGTCCGCGGAGTAGTCGTCCCACGCCGTGAGGTCATAGCTATGCACCGTCAGCGGCAGCGCCAGGTTCCAGGCGCCCGCCGCGATCAGCTTCTTGATCTCGTCCATGCGATAGACCGAGTTGCGTACGGCCTCGCTGGAGCTTTCGCTCAGCCACTGCCGCCGCGCATCGACATAGGCGGCGATCCATTCCTTCTCATTGGCCGCCGAAGCCGGCCCCGCAACTTCGTTTGCCCTGTCCTTCTGGGCGGTCCTGAACGCCACGCCTGACTGGATTTGCGAGTCATAGGCAACCGCCGCCGACAGGGCGTGTACGAACCCCGCCGCCTTCCAGGCCTGCAGCGCCGGCAACATGAAATTGTCGTAGAAATACCTGTCCTGCGCGTCCGCCATCGCGCGGTCAGAAGCCGCTGCAATCAGCAGGTCACGCAGCTCATCATCCTGCAGCAACGCAAGACGCTGTTTTTCGATGGACGCCAGCCGCTTTTTTTCCTTGTCGCCGATCTGCACCGGCGGCACCTTCACCGCCGCCAGGCGGGTTCGCATCTTGGCCGTCAGGTCCGCATCCGCACGGGGCATTTCGCAGTAGTTGGACACCAGGCGGAACAGATTTCCGCTGGTGTGGGACACCTGATGCTTGCCAAAACTCAGCCCGCCGGGATCTGATTTCGCCCGTGCAACAGTTTCATAACGGAAAGGCCGCCCGCCCTCGAAGACGCCGACAATAGCGTCGATCGTTGCAATCTGCAGTTCAGACAGGCCCAACTCACTCACGCCCGCACCCAAACTCACTCAGCCTGTTGCTGCGCGGTGGAGCTTAAAATAAGGTCTGCGGATAGCCAAGCGGCTGCGTGCACAGAAAGCAGCCTGAGAAACGCGTGCGGGGCGAGTCGTGTTTGGGGGGCCACTAGTCGAGCTGGTCTTGGTGATGGTCTTCGTCTTCCTGACGATGAGCGCAATCGTAAGCACGCTCCAGGAAGTCGTCGCCCAGACAATCCGCGCCCGTTCGCGCACGCTGCAAAAGTGCATCCGCCAGATGCTGCACGACGACGTCTACAAGAACCAGATCTACGAACGTTTCTTCCGTCACCCGCGCATCGCCGTGCCCGGCCGCGCGGTCAACCAACTCACCAACATCAGTCCGGAGGACTTCGCCGTAGCCATGGCGACCGCCGTGCAGCCCGACGACTCGTCGCACGATTGCATAACGGAGCTGCCAGCTTCCGTTCGTGCATTGAAGGACGGCGCCCTTAAGCAGCGCCTGTGCCTCGCCATGCCTGACGTGTTCCGTGACGGCGCGGACCCGGACCTGATCAAGCAGTCGGTCACGGCCTGGTACAACGCCTCGATGAACAAGACGATGGAGATCTACAAGTCCGAAACGCGGATGCGTCTCTATTTTGTCGCTGCCGTCGCGACCGTGATGCTCAACGTGAGCCCGATCAAGATCGCGCAGGCGCTGCAGAGCCAGCCCGAACTGCGTGCAGCATTCGCATCGGCCGTGCCCGAACTCAGCACGCTTGTCCTCAATGTCAGCGACAATGCTTCCGCGCGCCTCTCAGGCTCGTCGCAACAAGAACGCGGCCCCGACGTCCAGACACTGACGTCCGACCTTCCCTCCTCCGACGTGCAAACCATGCTGGCGATTTTCGAATGCACACGGGGGCGCACGGGTCTGCCCATCGGCTGGCCGTGGATGGCCAAAGCCTTTGACCAGATCGGCACACAGACGAGCAGCCTGCTTGGCTCATCCCCCAATAGAACGCATGCCTGCGGGACTGCGCTGGCGACCGCGCAGATGTCTGACAATCTCAAGTCGCAGCTTTCCATGCTGAATCTCAGCGCCGGCCAGACGGCGGCCGCAGCAGCGAGCACCGAGACGCTCGCCCAACCGCCTGCCCCAGCGCCACAACCTGTCTCTCAGCCCGCACCGCCGACAGCCGAAAAATCTGACGCATCGGCGACGGAACGCGCCGTCGAAGAACCGGCAGCTCACGCCACGCTTGTCGCGCTCAAGCCAACGCCGCAACAGATCGCCGCCGCCTCCGCGATGTTCACCCCGCAATACGGACCGACTTTCGCAACCGATCCCTGGTTTATGGTGCTGCTCGGCTGGCTTGTCATGGTCGTCGCCGCCGGCCAGGGCGCGCCCTTCTGGTTCAACCTTCTCCAGAAGCTGGTCTCGCGGAAATAGCTTCATCCGGGCGACATGGACTCGCTGAAGCATCAGGCATAGTATCGTTCCAGATCGCGGGCGGAGTGACTGATGCCTTCGCAGGGAATGATCGTCGGCGACAATTGGCTTGCCATCGCCGCAGCCGCCGTGGGTTTCTACGCCGTCGGCTTCATCATCTACGGCGCCGTGTTCTCGAAGCTCTGGATGAAGCTGTCCGGCTACGCGAAGGAACAACTCCAGCCGCACATGTGGAAGATGGCGATCTCACCGATCATGCCCATCCTCACGGCCATCGGCCTCGCCATAATCCTGAAGCTTGCGCGCGTTGACAATCTCGCTGTCGGCCTCGTCCTCACCTTCCAGACCTGGTTCTTCATCGTCCTGTCGACGCGGCTCTATTCCTTCGTCTACAGCCCAGAAAAGCCCGGATTGCTTGTGATGGATGCGATCCACCTTTTTCTCGGCACGATGATCGCCGGCGCCATAATATCGGCTTGGCCCTAGCGGTTCGCTCGCACCGAGAGCACGTGCTGCTCGATCGCCCCGCCGGGCGCAGTTGAAAGGATCACGACCTCGAGCTTGCCCGAAGCCGGCGTGAAGCGGCGCGTGACGAGACCTTCTGGATCGGCCAGCGGCGCCGACGACCAACCCTTCGGCATCAGGCAACTGCCGATGCGATCGATCATCGAGAGGGTGCCCGGCGCGATCGTAGAGGCATCGATCGACCAGGTGCATTCATACATGTCCCTGGTGTCGCCATGCTTCACGCGGCACTCATAGGCGCTTTCCAGTCCTGCCGGCCGGGCGACATCGGGCAGCTCCTTGCCTGTGCGCTCATCGACCTCGAACTTGCGGAAAGGCGCCGGCCCACCCGCATCAAGCAGCAAGGCATCGAGCCCGTGGCACATGACGTCCTGTGCGAACGCTGCCGGCGTCGCTCCAGCCAGCGCGCAGGCAAGCACAATCCATTTCATTCCGTCCCTCCCCGATCGTGGCGAATAATGCTTCGGCGGGCGGCAACGTCAACGCTTGGCTGTTGTTCGCTGGAATAACCTCACTTGGCCGCATAGCCTCGACATGCTCTGCCTTGCAGGAACGGATCGACTCATGCGACGCAGCCTCCTAGCCGCCGCAAGCTTCCTCGCGGCATCGGCCTGCGCCTCGGCCCCGTCAGCTGGTCCGGTCTCGACAGCCGCCGCCGCGGCCGGCGAGGGTGAATTCCGCGCGCTCTTCAAGGAACTGGTCGAGATCAACACGACGCTTTCCGTTGGCTCGTGCATCAAAGCCTCTGAAGCGATGAAGGCCCGTCTGCTCGCTGCCGGGTGGCCGGAAAGCGACCTCCATACCCTCGTTCCAAGCCCAGTCGTCCGCAGGACAGCAATTTCGTCGCCGTTCTGCCGGGCACGAATCCGGCGAAGAAAGCCATCCTCCTGATGGCCCACATCGATGTCGTCGAAGCCAAACGGGAAGACTGGGAGCGCGATCCCTTCATCCTCACCGAAGCAGGAGGTTGCTTCTACGCCCGCGGCGTCAGCGACGACAAAGGCATGGCCGCGATCTTCACGGACTCAATGATCCGCTACAAGCGCGAAGGCTACCGGCCCGAACGCACGATCAAGATGATGCTCAATTGCGGCAAGGAAGGCCCGAACGAACTCGTCGGCGCCAAATACATGGTCGACAACCATCTCGACCACATCAGCGCCGCGTTCACGCTCAACGAAGGCGCCGTCGGCCGCATCGATCCCGACACCGGACAATACACACCTACAACGGCGTGCAGGCAGGCGAGAAACTCAATCAGGACTTCGCGATCGAAGTGACGAACCCCGGCGGCCACTCCTCCCGCCTGGCGGCTGACAACGCGATCTACCGCCTTGGCGCGGCACTCGCCAAAATCCAGGCCATCGAATTCCCGATCGAGTTCAACGACGCCACCACCGGGTTCTTCAAACGCATGGGCGAACTCACGCCCGGCCAGGAAGGCCAGGACATGCACGACGCAGCAATGGGAGAAAACGCCGCCGCCATCCGCCGCCTGATGGTCAACCTTGGCTACAACGCCCTCTTGCGCACAACCTGCATAGCTACCGAGCTGAGCGCCGGCCATGCGCCCAACGCGCTGCCTCAACGCGCAACAGCCAACGTAAATTGCCGCATCTTCCCCGGCCGCACCCAGGAGGCGATCCAGAAGCAACTCATCGCCGCGATCGGCGACGCCGGCGTCAGCGTCACCATGAAGTCCGACCCGGAAGAACCCGGCGCGCCGCCGAAACTGACGCCGGACATCCTCGGCCCGATCGAAAAATCACTGAACGGATGTGGCCCGGCGTGCGTGTCGTTCCCGCAATGGCGACCGGCGCCACAGACGGCCGCTTCCTCACGCCCGCCGAGATTCCAACCTACGGCGTCTCCGGCATTTTTGCCGATCCAGACACAAGCGGCGTGCACGGCCTCAACGAACGCATCGGCGTGAAGCAGCTGATGGAGGGCCGTGTCTTCCTGCATCTTCTGGTCAAGGAATACGCGGGCGGAAAATAGCACCTCAGGCCCAGCCAAAACCCTTGAGAATCATCACGCCTCCAGCCGCTGACACCGCTGAAAGCGCGGCGCCCCAGATCATGTCCACGATCACCATGAGCATGGGCCAGTTCTTCAGCGTGGCGAGATTGGTAAGGTCATAGGTTCCATACGCCACCAGTCCGAGAACCGCGCCCAACATCGCAGCCTTCACCCATCCGCCATCCTCCAACGCGGGCGCCACCGCGAAAAGGCTCAGCCCTGCCACATAGAGCAGGTAGAAGAGCACCGCCGGTGCAATCTCGATTTTCTCCCGCATCAGAGGGCCGAGCTGCTGGGTGATCCACCCTCGCGCAATCACGCCAAGCCATAGCAGGTCCAGAATCAGCAGGATCAGCCCTGCCGCCAGCGCACCCTTCAGGATCAACATGGCCAGCCTCGCGTCTTCAGCGACTTGATACGCAGCCCAGCGGAAGTGGATGCAGGATTGAATGTAATTTCTGGACACGCTAGACCTGACGCTCCGGTAACCCGCGAGCAAAGATGCGCCGTCACCACATCCTGTTGGCGCTGCTTGTTTTTGCGCTGATCGCGCCGCCCGTCTTCGCCCATGCCATCGGCGGCAGTGACGCCCAGTTCGTGCGCAACACCGTTGGAGCGGACCCGTTCCCGTTCCTCTATCTCGGCGCCAAGCACATGGTGACGGGATACGATCACCTGCTTTTCCTGCTCGGCGTCATCTTCTTCCTCTACCGGCTGAAGGACGTACTGCTCTACGTGACGCTGTTCTCGCTTGGCCACTCGACCACGCTGATCCTCGGCGTCCTGTTCGACTTCGGTGTGTCTGCCCACCTCGTCGACATGGTTATCGGCCTGTCCGTTTCCTACAAGGCATTCGAGAATCTCGGCGGTTTTCGCAAGATCGGGCTCGAACTCGACAACCGCATCGCCGTGGGCGGCTTCGGCCTTGTCCACGGCCTCGGCCTCGCAACAAAACTGCAGGACCTCGGCCTCAACCCTGACGGCCTCCTGCCCAACCTCATAGCCTTCAACATCGGCGTCGAGATCGGCCAACTTATCGCGCTGTCGCTGATCCTCGTCGTCATGACCCTTTGGCGCACGACCAAGAGCTTCGGCCGCTTCGCCATTGCGGCCAACGCCCTGCTTTTCCTCGCTGGTATTGTGCTGGCCGGCGAACAGCTTGCAGGCTATTTTCTCGCTGGAGACGCATGATGCCTGAACAGGACATCACCACACCCGACCAGCCCATCGCCCCGGTGCAGCTCAAGGTATCGGGCAAGATGCTCGCCCTGATCTCCGGCGGCGGCTTCGCCTTCGGCGCGCTCATCGTGCTAGGCGCAATCATGCCGGCCGAATTCAAAACCGACCCGCTCGGCATCGGCAAACTCTCTGGCATTGCCCGCCTTTGGGCGCCCGATGAAAAAACCATCGATCCGACTGTTGCGGGCGCACCGCTCGCCCGCGACTACGACATCGCGCCCCGCACCGACGTGATCGAGATTCCGCTCACCGATTTTCTCGGCGGCGCGAAAGGTTCCGAACTCGAGTACAAGGTCCATATGAAGAAGGACGCGACCCTGATCTTCGAATGGGAAACCATTGGCGCATCCAACCCCAACGACATTGGCTACGACTTCCATGGGCACACCACGCCCGCACCCGGCCAGGAAATGACCGTCGCCACGTACAAGCGGGCCCGCGGCCTCTCCCAGAAAGGCGCACTCACCGCCCCGTTTGACGGCATCCAGGGCTGGCAATTCTCCAACTTTGGTGACAAGCCCGTGGTTATCCGGGTGAAGCTGTCAGGCTTCTATGAACTGGTCCCCGCCGGCCAGGAAGGCAATCTGGCGGGTATCATCGCCAACGTCCCCGGCGCCCAGGCCCGCCCGGATTTTCAGACAAATGAGCGCTGAGCGCCACGCGCTGGCCCCGCCACAATTTCGCGCTAACCTTTCTCCACCCATAGAGTTGGCGGGGGCAGCTGGTTTCGTTTCGGAGACGCGAATGCCGTACCGCGCCATCCTCGCCCTGTCGCTCGCCGGGATTCTCGCCGGTTGCGCCTCGACCCGCCCCGCCCCCATTGTCGCTGGCGGGCGCACGCCTCCGCATCGTCCGCCCGTCACCACGCCGCCGCCCGTCGCGCCACCGTCCGACTTCGCGCTGGCGCCCGCCCGCTTCGCCGACATACCAGGCTGGGCCCAGGCCGACATGGCGCCGACCCTTATCGCCTTCAAACGCCAATGCGATAGTTGGAAGCTCCGCACGCCGGACGCCCCGCTCAGCGGCGGCCGCTATGGCGGCCAAGTGAGTGCCTGGTTCACCGCCTGCAACGCTGCGCTGACGATCCAGCCCGGACAGGAACACTGGTTCTTCGAAACCTATTTCGATCCCAACTTCGTCGTCGGCCAGGGTGAAGCGCGTCTCACGGCCTATTTCGAGCCTGTCATCCAGGCAAGCCGCGAATGGTCGCCGACGTTTACCGAGCCGCTGCTGAAACGCCCGCCCGACATGGTCACCGTGGACCTCGGCGCCTTCGCCGAAGCCTATGACAACGAGACGCTACGCGGCGCTCCACGCACGCTGAACGGCAAGGTGAACGGCGACCACATCGTGCCCTATCCGAAGCGCGAAGCGATCACGCCCTTTCTCGGCCAGGTCATCGGCTATGCCCACCCAGCGGACGTATATAACCTGCAGGTCCAGGGCTCCGGCCGCCTCAGCTTCCTGGACGGCACACAGGCCCGCGCACAATTCTCCGCGCAGAACGGCTACAAGTGGAATTCAGCCCTCGGCGCGCTGCGCAATTCCGGCCGCCTCGCCAGCGCGACATGGGCGAGTTTCCGCTCGTGGCTCGACACCAATCCCAGCGAACAAAAGACGGCGCTCAACGCGGATCCGTCCTACGTCTTCTTTCAGGAAGAGCAGATCGCAGACTATACAGCCGGCCCCAAGGGCGCGGCCAACGTACCCCTGACGCCGATGGGCTCGATCGCTGTAGACCCCGCCTACCATCCCTACGGCGCGATCGTCTTCGTCGACGGCACGCATAACGGCTACGCCTTCCAGAAGCTTTTGGTGGCGCAGGACACAGGTGGCGCGATCCGCCGCGGCCCCAACCGCGGCGACGTCTTCGCCGGCACAGGCCCCGAAGCCGGCGCCTTCGCGGAGAAGATGAACAGCACGCCCGCCCGCTGGTGGACACTGCTGCCAAAGGCCTTCGCCGCGCCGATCGCGGGACTGGCGTCACCGGCGCCGGGGTGAAGAGATTTTACTTCAAGCGCCTAGGCGGATTCCGCCGGTTCTCACCCGCATGACAAGGCGTCACCCGGTTGCCTGCCTGACCGCGCAGGTGCGCCACGCGCCACAGATAGCTCATCACCTGAGGCTCGCTTTCAAGAACAAGACCGTTCGCTTTGAGTTCGGCGACGAGATCATCCAGCCGATCACTTTCAAACCAGATCTGGGGCCAGTCCCCGCCCGTCCAGCCATCCACCCATTCGATTGAGAATGTCGACGGTTCAGCGCCATCGCGTTCGGGCAGTTCGAAGCGCGCATAACGCGGCGGCGCATTCACAATCAGCTTCAGTCCCAGCATTTCATAGAACGCTACACTCGCAGCGTAATCAACGAGCGGGACAGTGTGCTGATTGAGCCTCCTCACTTCATTTCTTCTTTCTTGCGCCGACAACCTTTTTCTGCGGCTTTGCCGCGGCAGGCCTCTTCGCGGCCTTGGCCGCCGCTGGCTTGCTAGAGCCAGCTTTTGCAGCAGCCAAAGCTTCTGCTTCTGCTGGCGTCTTCGGCGACCCCCCCAGCTTCGCCTGCAACGCCATAGCCGCCGCCGGATTGCGCTCCTTCGCGCCCGAGGTGAAGAACGCAAAAACGTCCTGTGATTTCGCCCACCCCGAAACGAGCTTCGCAAGCCGCCCAATCTCAGCCGACGGATAACCGGCGGCCTTGCTGCTCTGTGACTGCATCAGACGCGCAACAGCGAAGTTCGAACCCTCGTGCCGCAACTTCGGAAACTCATCATCCTCGGCATAGACCACCGTGGCGCCATGCTTCGTCAGCAGATCGTAGAACTCTGGCACATCGAATCCTGACCCACGAACTTCCAGCGCATTCCTAAGCGGGAGCTTGTCCTTCTCCTTGGGCAGGACGGACAGGAAGTTGTTGAAATATTCGGCGTCAAACTTCCGCGTCGCTGGAAACTGCCAGTTGATCGGCCCCAGCTTATCCTTCAGCTCTGTAATGCCCTGCCCGAGAAACAGGTCGACCGACTTCTTCATGTCCTCACGCGTATTCCGCACGGTGGAGAAGCGATGCGCTTTGAGGCTGAACACGAAACCATCCGGCGTCGTCTCAGCCCACTTTGCAAACGAGCCCGGCTTGAACGATGAGTAATAGGTCGCGTTCACTTCCACCGCCGTCATCTTCCGGCTTATGTAGGCAAGCTGCTTCGACTTCGAGAGCCCGGACGGATAGAACGTCTCGTCCCACGGCTCGAAGCTCCAGCCGCCCACGCCAACGCGAATGGGATGCGCCATACCAAGCCTCCCTTTGTGCTGATCGCCCTCTGGCACGCCCGCCGGATGTCAGGCGAGATGCGCCACCACGCGCCGCACCTGCGGTTCATCGCGATGCTCGAACAGATAGACGCCCTGCCACGCGCCCAGCGCCGGTTTGCCACCAATGATTGGTATAGACAGCGACGTTGGCAGCACAGCCGCCCTGATATGCGCCGGCATGTCGTCTGGTCCCTCGGTGCGATGCTTTACCCAGTGCATCGAAGGATCATCCGCATGCGGAGCCAGCCGGCGGAAGAAAGCCTGCAGATCCCCGCGCACATCCGGGTCGGCATTTTCCTGAACCAGAAGCGAGCAGGACGTGTGCTGCGCGAACAGGGTCAGTAGTCCCTCCTCTCGTCCGGCGCCGGCCACAAACGCCCGCACCTCGTCGGTGAACCCGCGAAGACCCGGCCCACGCGTTGAAATACTGAAGATCGTCTGCATTTTCCAAGGATATCACGGCCCGACCCCTCTGCATCCTTCCCTTCCTCCGCGCGATCTGGCCTACTGACGGCACGTGGAATCTTGGAGGACTAGATGCGTTGGACGGGCGGACGGCGCGGCGGCGGCATTGAAGACCGGCGCGGACTTGGCGCCGGCGGTTTGGCCGCTGGCGGCGGAATCGGCGCGGTGGTCATCGGACTGATCGGCTACTTCCTCTTCGGCATCAACCCTTCGACAACAACGGCCGTTCTTGGCCAGTTCGGCGGTCTCGGCTCGGGACAGGAGCGCGGCACGGAAGGCACGCCTGCCGACGATGCCGGCCTGTTCGTTGACGTCATCGGCGCCAACATCAACGATGTCTGGACAACGCAACTCCCGAGCTACACGCCGCCCAAGGTCGTCCTCTATGAACAAGGCACCGGCACGGGCTGCGGCTACGGCCAGTCCGCGATGGGCCCGTTCTACTGCCCCAACGACTCGACGGTTTATCTCGATCTTTCCTTCTGGTCAGAGATGCAATCCAAGCTCGGCGCCTCCTCCGCTGACTTCGCGAAGGCCTACGTCATCGCCCATGAATTCGGTCATCACGTGCAGTCGCTCACCGGCGCCTCGCAGAAGGTACAGCAGGCGCAGCGCAGCGCCGGCAGTGTAGCCGAAGGCAACCGCTATTCCGTGGCGCTCGAACTGCAAGCCGATTGCTACGCCGGTGTCTGGGCCGCCAACGCCACAAAAGTCTCCAACGGCGAAGTCGCGCTCGAAGCCGGCGACCTCGAAGCCGGCATGCAGACCGCCAACGCCATCGGGGATGACACGCTGCAGCGCCGCGGCGGCGGACGCGTGACGCCCGAAGGCTTCACGCACGGCACGTCGGAGCAACGCAAGCAATGGCTGTTGACGGGCTTTCAGTCCAGCAACCCGCGCGCCTGCGAAGGAACGTTCGACGGGCTGTAAAGCCAGCCGGACTCAGTCGTCCTCGTCCAGCAGGTCGCGAAGGTCGCCCAGCCCGCGCTCCCACAGCGAGCGCTGCACATTGATCCATGACTCGATCACACCGAGCCCCTTCGGTTCGAAAGTGCACATGCGTGCGCGCCCTAACTTCTCCGTGCGCACAAGTCCACTGGCCTCAAGCACGTGGAGATGCTGGCGCACACCGGTCAGCGTGATGCTCAACGGCCCTGCAAGATCCGACACGGTCAATGGACCGCGCGCCAGCCGGTGCACGATTGCGCGCCGCGTCGGGTCGCCCAATGCGTTGAAAACATCGTCGACCTTCCGCTTGGCTTGAGCCATCTGCGCCTAATCCAGCGCGTCTGCGATGGCGTTCAACAGCGCCCGCCAGCCAAACTCGCGCATCTGAGGGCCGTCTGCCGGCCCGAAAAACGCCGCTTGATGAGTGAGCTTCAGCTTCGACCCCGCATCCGTCGGTGAAATCTCAACCGTGATCACGGCCGCCGAGATACGCCGCTCGCCCACATCCAGCGTCTGCGTGAACACGATGCGCTCATCCTCCACAATATCATCGAACGTATGCGCCCATGTCAGCACCGCGCCCGCGATCGGCGTTCCGGGCTTCATCTTTCCAACCAACACTTCATTGCCGCCCAGGCGGAAGTCGATGCTGTAGTTCGCCACGTCATGCGCCCCGCCCCCGGCATACCAGCGCTTCTTCTTCGCAGGGTCCGCAAACGCCGCAAACACCTTGTCCGGCCCCTTCGGGTATTCGCGCTCAACCACGAACGTATTGTGAGTCACGCTGCCCATCGAGCCCTCCATACTGAAGCCTATACTTCACTATATAGATGCACGAAGATGGTCATGTCTACGCTTCACAATGTGGCTCGCTCGTGAAGAGCTGATCACGTCAGACCCAGAAGGGCGGCTCCGGCCGCCCGTCCCGCCATCGCCCCCAACCTACGCCGTCGCGGATGGGGGATCCACCGCCGTCACGCGCAGGCAACGATCGCTTTATGTTAACTGCACGGTGGAAGGTCTTTCCGCCAGCGGTCAGTCGGGCAAAAGAAAGCCCGGCGTTCTGCGCCGGGCTTTCTCAATCTTCGACCCACTAACCGATCACGTATCCAGGAAACTCCGCAGCTTCCTGCTCCGGCTCGGGTGCTTCAGCTTGCGGAGCGCTTTCGCCTCGATCTGGCGGATGCGTTCGCGGGTGACCGAGAACTGTTGGCCAACTTCTTCGAGCGTGTGGTCGGTGTTCATGCCGATGCCGAAGCGCATGCGCAGCACGCGCTCCTCACGCGGCGTGAGCGAGGCCAGAACGCGGGTCGTCGTCTCTCGCAGGTTGGACTGGATCGCGGCGTCCACCGGCAGAAGCGCCGACTTGTCCTCGATGAAGTCGCCGAGGTTCGAATCCTCGTCGTCGCCTATCGGCGTCTCGAGCGAGATTGGCTCCTTGGCGATCTTCAGGACCTTGCGGATCTTTTCCAGCGGCAGGCCCAGCTTCTCGGCCAGCTCTTCCGGCGTCGGCTCGCGGCCAATTTCGTGCAGCATCTGGCGCTGCGTGCGGACAATCTTGTTGATCGTCTCGATCATGTGCACCGGGATCCGGATCGTGCGCGCCTGGTCCGCGATCGAGCGCGTGATGGCCTGACGGATCCACCACGTGGCGTAGGTCGAGAACTTGTAGCCGCGCCGATACTCGAATTTGTCGACCGCCTTCATCAAGCCGATGTTTCCTTCCTGGATGAGATCCAGAAATTGCAGGCCGCGGTTCGTGTATTTCTTGGCGATCGAGATCACGAGACGGAGGTTGGCTTCAACCATCTCCTTCTTCGCCTGGCGGGCTTCGCGCTCGCCCTTCTGCACGGTCTGAACGATGCGGCGGAAGTCGTCGATTGGAACGCCCATCTCCTGGGCAAGACCCGACACGTCTTCCCGCAGCGTGCCGATCTTGCGCGCTTCAGACGTGACGAACTTTTTCCACTGCTTCGACAGCAGCGAAACCTTGTCGAGCCAGTCCGGCTTCAGCTCGTTGCCGAAATAGTTGTCGAGGAAGTCCTGCCGGCCGACGCCATGCAGGTCGGCCAAGCGCATCAGCTTACCCTCATGCTGGATCAGCCGCTTGTTGATCTCGTACAACTGCTCGACCAGCGTCTCGATACGCGCATTGTTGAGGTGCAGCGTCTTCAGATTCTCGATGATGACCTGAACCAGCTCGTCATATTCCTTGTAGTCCTTCGGCGTCAGGGCCTTGCCCTCGATCTTCCTCTGGACCAGTCGCTCCTGCAGCTTGCGATAGCGCTGGAAGTTCTCGGCCACCGCATCGAGCGTCTTGGTGACCCCCTCGCGCAGCTCGGCTTCCATCGCTGACATCGACATTGCGCCGCCGTCGTCGAATTCGTCCTCGGCTTCGGCGGCTTCGGCCTCGGCCTGCTTCTGACGCTCGAGTTCGACCTCATCCACGTCCTCGTCGCGCTGACGGCGCGGCGGGGGCTTGGGCTTTTCTTTGGCGCGCTCCGCCTCGGCCAGCTTCTTCGCGGTGATCGGCGCGGTCGAAGGCGGCGGCGCGCCGCCCTGCAGCACGATCTGCGAATTGTCGACGATGCCGCCATGCGCCGCAGCGTATGTAGCTTCAAGATCGATGATGTCGCGCAGGAGCACGCGCTCTTCGGTCAGTTCCTGGCGCCACACCATGATGGCTTCGAAGGTCAGCGGGCTTTCGCACAGGCCGCGGATCATGGTATCGCGTCCGGCCTCAATGCGCTTGGCGATCGCGATCTCGCCCTCGCGCGACAGAAGCTCGACGGAGCCCATCTCGCGCAGGTACATCCGCACCGGATCGTCCGTGCGGTCGTAACGGTCCTTCGTTGTGGTGGTCAGCGCGGTCGACTTCGACGTCGCCGGACGGTTCTCACCGTCGTCATCGCCATCGTCGCTAGTTTCCTGCTCGCGCTCGGACTCCTCCACATCGTCCTCTGAATCGACGACGTTGATCCCCATCTCCGAGAGCTGGGACATGATGTCCTCGATCTGCTCGGACGAATTCTGGTCTGACGGCAGAACCTTGTTCAGCTCGTCATAGGTGACGAATCCACGCGCTTTCGCCGCCTTGATGAATTTCTTCACCGTGGCGTCGTTCATATCGAGCAGCGGCCCGTCCGTCGCCTCTGAGGCGGACTTACGTTTCGCTGTCGCTTCTGCTTTCGCCATTCCGTCTCTCCGCAGACCCTGTTTGTCAGACCGGACGTCTTTGGCCGGCGCGACCTTCGCCGGTTGGGCTTTCGCCGTACCGGTCTTTTCACTCCCGCTTTTTGGCGGGGGCTCCTTGCTCACAACGGGCTTGGCCTGGGCCTTGGGAGGCGGCGCTTTCACCGGCTGGGTCTTTGCCGCAGCGGGCTTGGCCGCCGCAGCCGCCTTTGCCTTCACTGGCTCCGGCTTCTTCGAATCCTTCTTTGCGCCCGCCTTCGCAGGGCTCGGCTTTGCAGCAGGCTTATCCCGTCGCACTTCGGCCTTTGCGGGAGCCTTGCTCCCCTTGGCCGGCGGATGTTTCGCCTTGTTCTTCAAGTCAGTCTTCAGAGTGTTTTGACTCCATTGCCGCGCCCATGCCTCCCAAGGCGTTCCTCAATTCCTGAACGCCTTCGGAGGCCGGAGTGGCCACCGCTTCATCCACTACAGACCGGCTGGCGCTGCGCCGCGCGATCACCTTCTGCATAAGCCGATTTTGGTGGGCGGCGCTCATGATCTCGACGCCCTCCTCATCAGCCCGTTTCGTCGCCTGCACTTCCGCTACAAGCGTTCTTGCGATGGGAAACCGCTCCATTGCGTCGAGCCAATCACGGCTCCCGACATCCAGGTCGGCGCCCGGCTGCCTTCGCAGAAAAGGTTCCAAAAGTTCGACAGCCCGCTTGCGGTCAAGGATACGTAAATGGGCCGCAACAGTAGGCAGGTCAAGCTTTTCAGCGCTTTGATACACGTCGAACGCCGCCTCCCGGATCGCCGCCACATCCGGATCGTCATATTCGGACTTGGCTAGGGCTTCGCGCGCTGACTCGAAGTGTTCAGGCACCAGAATGGCCCGAATTAGCAGTCCAAGGCCCGCCAAGCCGGTCGGACCAGGGCTGAACCCCATCTTTCCGGGATTTCGACCCTGTCCGCCAGCGCCCACATGTGCAGCGCCCGACCCCTTACCCTGACGGAAATGCCAAAATAGCCTGTCCCGGAGTTCGCGCTCATAGGCCTTCTTCACGCCGGGATGCTTAATCTGGATCACAGCGGCCATAAGCCGCGCTTCGAACCCGGCCTTCCGTTCCGGGGTGTCCAGCGGCTCGGCTTCCAGCTCCCGCGACCACAGCAGGTCAACTAGCGGCCGCGCCTGGCCCAGCAGGTCGCGCATTGCCTGCCCACCTCTGACGCGCACGACATCATCGGGGTCCATCCCGTCCGGCAGCAGCACGAAGAACAGCGTCTTGCCCGGCTCGATCAGCGGCAGCGCCCGGTCGCACGCCCGCCACGCCGCCCGGATCCCCGCGGCATCCCCGTCAAAACAGAGGATAGGTTCAGGCCCCGCCCGCCACAGCAGATCGAGCTGCTCCTCGGTCAGCGCCGTTCCGAGCGGCGCCACCGCCGTTCCGATACCCGCCTCCGCCAGCGCGATCGCATCGACATAGCCTTCGGTCACGATCAGCCCACGTGACAGCGGACCTTCCTTGATCGGGGCCAACGCCTCGCGCGCATCCATGTAGCGATAGAGCGTCCGACCCTTGTGGAAGAGCGGCGAGTCCGAGGAGTTGAGATATTTCGGCTTCCCATCTGGATCGAGCGTCCGCGCACCGAACGCGATCACTCGGTGCGAATGGTCGGTGATCGGAAATATCACGCGATTGCGAAAACGGTCCCATGGCTGCCTACCGTCATCGGGCTGCACCAGCAGCCCCGCCTCGATCAGCTCTTCATTCGTCGCGCCCTGTTTCGTAAGCAGTTCCGACAGTGATCGCCAGCCGTCCGGCGCAAAGCCCAAGCGATGTCGCGTCCAGGCTTCCGGCCCGAAACCGCGCTTCTGGAGGTATTCCCGCGCTTGCGTTCCCGCTGGCTTGCGCAGCTGCTCCTCGAAGAACACGCACGCCTTCTCAACCCAGTCGATCAGCGTCGCGCGCCGCCTGTATTGCTGCGCCTCGCCCGGCGACGGCGCCGGCAGCTCCAGCCCGACATCGCGCGCCAGCTTCTCGACCGCTTCGTAGAAGGTCAGCCGCTCCGTCTCGGTCAGGAAGGTGATCGCATCGCCGGACTTCTGCGTGGAGAAGCATTTGTAAAAGCCGCGATCGTCATGGACGTAAAAGCTGGGCGTCTTCTCGCTCGAGAAGGGCGACAACCCCACCCAGTCCTTGCCGCGCTTCTTCAGAGAGACCTTTTTCCCAACGACATCCGAGAGCCGCACGCGCGACTTCAGCTCGCTCAGAAACTCCTCCGGAAACCGCATCTCTGTTTACTGGCCCTAAGCCCAACTCCCGGCGCTACAAGCGGCGCGCAGTACACGCCAGCAGCCAACCGACCGATCCTGTGGACCGTTTCAATGGGAATTGTGCGCTGATTCGGGCGAATCAAGCGGCAAGCTGTTAAAGCCCTGTTTTCAGGCGCTTCGCTGGATCCGCTTGCCTTCCATGAGGGCGTACCACGCCCACCATTTCAGGCCCGGAATCCGCAGCAGCACAGCGTCGACCGCCTCGCCGACAGCTCTCACCGGCTTCTCCAGCGGCGTCTTGCGGAACAGCACCGAGCCGAGCGACGTCAGACCATAAAGCCTCACATCGGTCTTCTCGAAGGTATTGTCGAACTTGTGGAAGTCCGGAACCAGCAGCGGGTGTTCATCCGGCGTGCGCGCTTCCGGCGTCTTCTTGCGATAGTATTCGATCGCCGGGTTGTGGCCCAGCGGTTCGGTGAACAGCACCACCCCACCCGGCTTCAGAACGCGGCGCAGTTCGCTCATCGCCTTGTCATAGTCGAGGTGATGCAGGATGCCCGAGCCGAACACGAAATCGAAACTGCCGTCCGCGAAATCCATCGCCTCGGCGTTCTGCACGGACAGGTTCACATTGGTGATGCCGAGGCGCCTGATCTCGTCATTCCCGGCGTCGACCGCCTGTTTCGAAATGTCGATGCCTTCGACCCGTTTCGCGACGCCCGCCAGTGCGATGGCGTTGTAACCGTGGGCGCAGCCATATTCGAGGACGACGGCGCCCTTGGCCAGCTGCTTCCGGCGCTTCGCATAGCGGTCAAAACAGCTCTTGATCGCGGTATAATACTTCATCTGGGCCGAGCGATCGTCCTCGCCGCCGGCGAAACGAGCGTCGTGGAACTGACGTTCGCGTTCAATGCGATCGATCGGGCCGCCGTCCATTTACCGTATCCTTCACTGCCCTGGAGTGCACCCGCCATGCACTCCTCAGGCCAGCCCCAAACACCGCCGCTAACCATATTCCCCCAACGCCCCCGCTCCCATCTGACTCCACTGGCGCGCGAGTGGTTTCACAGCGCGACCAACGGCAGCGGTACGAACCGGTTCGCGACCCACTCCACAATTACCGTCACTCCCGCCGAAGCCCCAAGCGCGAAGAGCGGGAACCCAGGAGTCATCGGCGCCGACGCCTGATGGTTCGACGAGGCACGCTGTGCGTGTTGGTCGCCATGAGGCCCTCTAGCGGCGGCAGTTCGGCGCTCCTGGTGGGCAGCCAGCTAGGCTTGCGCCCGTCGCACCGTGAGCGGGCAGTCCGCGCAACGGGCGATTTGGTCCAGTAGACCAATTCGAGCGGCGAACGCCCGGAGCGATAGCGCTGGGCGGCGTGCTCACAAACGCCGGGGTGGCGGATGGAGCCGTTCCCAATTCGCACAACAGCTGAAAATCTTCGCCCCTGATTTCAAAGCGCTGACGACGAAGGATGGAGGATTGAGCCCCGCCGATTCGACCGGCCTGCGAGCGGTCGCGCGGCGGCGCCCACGACACCGGCACAAACCCGCGCACACGGACAGGTAACGCCATCGCTTCCTCAGCCCTGGCTGGCAGCGATGCTGCGCGTAGTTGCCGAGTTCGTGCAAAACGTCGTCTCGACTTTCCGTATGCGTCTCCGCCGTCCGCCCGTGATTGGCACATGGTCATTGCCGCAACCGCTGCCCGGAAAGACGCCGGACACCTATAAGGAAACCATCCCCATCGCAGCACGCGACAACGACTCGATAGTCCTCATGCTGAGGAGAGCAGCAACGCTGCGCACCTCGCAGTACGAGGGCGTGCTCACCACCATGAGCCACACCTCACCATCCTCCACGCCATGCTTCGCGACAAACGCGACTTCGCTTGAAACAAGACAGTTGTTCCGTATCGATGCTTCGCATCGGTCCACCTCCCCCTGCTATGCAGGTGGAGGCACGCGCACCGCCGCAACGAAGGGGAATTGCCTCCACCAGTCCGGTGGATTGGGGGAGCTGGATTGCTCGCGTCAGCGCGCAAGACGGAAGGGGCTCGCCCCGCGCCCCGTCTTCACCCAGCGTCCACCTAAACGGCGCGCTCAACTCAAATTCCAGCAACCCCGCACTCACCTGCGGGATCGCGCCTGCTTATCCAAACCGCCGTACACTTCGCACATCCCCCGCGATCGGCCGGATGCGATCGACCGCCTGCTTCAGCGGCTCGATCTCGCAGTGCATGTCGCGTGCGCTCGAATGCAGCAGCATGGTCGGCGAGCACATGATCCCGACATGGCCACGCCAGAACAGCAGGTCACCGCGCTCGAGATCGGAAAAGTCCGCCGCCGGCTTGAAGTCGACGCCCAGCGTCTGTTCCTGCATGTCGGAATCGCGCAGCGGAAAAATCCCCGTCGCCTGCAGCGAAACCTGCACCAGCCCCGAACAGTCGATGCCCGCGCTCTCGCGTCCTCCCCAAAGATAGGGTGACCCGACAAACCGCTGCGCGACGCCGACAAAATCTGTCTCGGTCTCTGCAAGTGGCGCGACATGCCGGGCGAAAATCCAGCCTGCCCCCTGCACTTCCGCGAAATTCCCGACGATCTCCCCCAGCGCCATCCGCGCATTCATCGACACCGCCCGCGACGGCCGCGATTTCATGTCGGCCCGCTCATATATGAACGAGCGCAACACCCTTACCCGATGCGTGGGCTCCGCCCGTGCCGGGCTCAGGCTCGCCGCACGTATCCAGCCGACATAGCGGTCCAGCCCCAGCTGGACATAAGCCCATTCACTTCCATCATTGTCCGTGATGCGGTCGAAAACGCGCACGGGTTCACCGAACAAGGCCTGATTGACCTGTTCGGCTGACCCGTCCGGGATTTTACGAAGAGCCGCTGATCCTGCGGAGATGCGCATGGCTTCGCCGCCGGTCAGCCCCCCTTCTGGCGTGAGGCGTGGTTCGCTCGACCAGCGGTCAGGCTGCATGCGAGCTTGAGCCGGCGCCGTCTCTTGGCGCCGCAGGATGGGCAGCCGGTTTCTTGACGGGCGGCTGCGAGGAAGCGGTCGGCTTCAGCTCGGGCGACTTCGGCCCTGCCTTCAGCCCAGCAGCCTCGTTGGCCCGCTCGCAGGCAATCACCCGGTCGCCGAGCCCGGCGAGGACCGCAAGGCCACGTGCTGTTGTCTGAACAAGAACGCTGCGCCTGTCTGACTCGTCCGGCAACCGCGTGGCAAGGCCAAGGCCTGACAACGCATCAAGCGCCCGGCTCACCGCCGGCTTGCCGAGCCCGAGGGCTTGCGCAAGACCGCGCACCGTGTGGGGCCCGGGTTCTAGAGAAACACGAAGAAGGATTGCCGCCTGCCGGACATTGAGGTCAGGCCCATCAGCCCGCACCGTTTCCGCCAGTACATCTTTCAATAGGGCAAGCGCCGCTGTGCGGTCCATGACAGCTCCAATTGGCCGGCCCCTTGAGGAAGAGACTCGCGCGATTTCGGCGGCTGTTCAAGCAGAACGGAAGGAATAAAAATGGGAACACGAGCCAAATAAAAGTGTTTCTGGCTCCGGCGTTTTTTCTAGCGCGCGTAACGGGCCTTCAGCATGGCCCAAACAGCTCGCAATCCGCACGCCGCAGCCCCGGCAGCGCGGCCATAACGGGCCGGCCGCCATGCCCAAATGTCAAAGTGAGCCCATGACGGCGCGTTCACAAAAGCCTTCAGGAACAAGGCCGCGGTGATCGACCCGCCCATTGGGCCGTCGGCTGTGTTCTTCATATCCGCGATGGGCGATTTTAGCCCGCCTTCATAGCCCGGCCACAGAGGCATCCGCCAAACGGGATCGCCAACTTGTTTCGCAGCCGATGCGATATCGGCCGCGAGAGCTTCATCATCCGTATACAGCGGCGCGAGATCCGGCCCCAGCGCCACCCGGGCCGCCCCGGTCAGCGTCGCAAAGTCGATCAGCAATTCAGGCTTTAGCTCGCTGGCCCGCGTGAGCGCATCCGCCAGGATCAGGCGGCCCTCGGCATCCGTGTCATCGATCTCGACCGTCACCCCTTTGCGGGATTTCAGGATATCGCTCGGCCGGAACGCACCAGGTCCGATCGCATTCTCGACCGCTGGCACGCAGCAATAGAGCCGCACCGGCAACTCCGCGCTCATCACCATCCGCGCCAGCGCCAAGGCATGAGCTGCTCCGCCCATGTCCTTCTTCATCAGCGTCATGTTCGAGCCGGTCTTGAGATTGAGACCGCCCGTGTCGAACGCCACGCCCTTGCCGACGATCGCCACAATCGGCGCATCGGCCTTGCCCCAGCTGATCTCGACATAACGCGGCGCCTGCTCTGCTCCTTTGCCCACCGCGTGCACCATCGGATAGCCGCTCTCCAGCGCCTTGCCGGTGGTGATCTCGATCTCCGCGCCAAACTCCTTCGCCAACCCCTCGGCCTCCGCCGCAATCTCGGCCGGCCCCAGATCACATGGCGGGGTGTTGACCAGATCGCGCAGCCAGTCGATCGCATCCGCCTGCCGGCTCACCTCAGCGCCATCGACCGATTTCGGCAGCAACAACCTGCGGGGCTTTTCACCCAACTTGTATTTCGTGAACTTGTAAGCCCCGTCGGCCCATCCAAGCGCCAGCGTCTCGCCATTAAATCCTTCCGGAATTTCGGTGAGCGCGTAATCCCCTGCCGGCAGCGAGGCAGGCAGGCTCGCGAGCACGAATGAGTCATTCCCCTCGCCCAGCCCGACAAGCACGCTCTCGATCTCGCCGCCCGCGCCGTGGATCAGCAGCGTCCTGCCCGCATCCCCGCGAAACCCGGCGGCATCCACCAGAACCCTGATCCGCGCCGCCTGCGACTTGGTCCAGGGACCCAGCCCGGCAGCCGTCACAAGTTGCAGGGGCGCGGCTGATGAGGAACGGGGCAGGAAGGCATCATGCATGACGGGGCCTCGGGAACTTCGGTTGTGCAGAGATCTGCCTCCGATTTGCGGATATCGGCAATGTATTCAACAGTCCGCAACCGGCGCAGCCGCAATGCTGGCGCGGCATCTCAGCTCCCCAGTCCGAACGCCAGGCTATCGCCGGAATGGATAGCGGCCCGGTGGCGGGCGAAATCGAAGATCGCGTCGCCACTTCTCGCGTTCGCCCCACAGTCAGCGCAGATCAAGTGCACATGGATTTGCGACGACTGCGCTTTGCCTGCCGGCAACTGGAGGTCGGTCCGCCGCCGGATCTCCTTCGCATGCTTCTCGGCCGATTGCGGCCCGGAATTCTGTCTCATGTTCCCTACCTCAAGGGCTGCGATGCTCCAGAACTCCTCCACAGTGAAAAACCTGAACCTGTCTCGCGGTCACCGAGGCCGGACACCGCGCATCCATTGCCGGTGAGTCGGCCTATCTGCGCATTGGTGTGACACGCGTGAGATGATACCCGTTAGAACGGGTCCAGCCTGGGCCCTACCCCTCCGCACGCTTTCTTTAACGCTTCCTTGACGTGGCGCGCCTCAGGATTCAGCCAATATCCGAGGATTGCCCATGCCCCACATCCGACTTGCTTCGACCGTGAGCTTTGCCGCGCTGACGCTTGCTGGCTGTATCGCGGCGGCGCCGCCGAATGAGCAGGAACTCGCCCTGATCAACTCCGCGTCCAGCCAGATCCTGCCGGCCACGCAGGCCGAGCGCGACTTCGCGGACAAACAGGACCTTCTGAACCAGGCCAAATTCTGGAGCGGCGAGTATGAAAAGAACCCGAATGAGTACCAGGCAGCGCTGAAGTACGCCCGTGTCCTGCGCGCCATCGGCTCGTCTGCCCGCGCGACCGAGGTCGCATCCCAGGCGCTGGTGCTAAAGCCCGGCGATGTCGAACTTACGCTTCTCTATGCGCAGGCCTCGCTTGACCAGGGCAAGGCGGCGGACGCGGCCGTGGCGCTTGCCCGCGCCGAAGCGCAGGGTCAGGGCGACTGGCGGATCCTGTCGATCATCGGCGTCACAATGGACTCGCTCGATCAGCATCCTGGCGCCCAGGACTATTATCGGAAGGCGATCGCGCTTTCCCCGGACAATCCGAAAATCCTCGCCAATCTCGGACTCTCCTATGCGCTTGACGGCAAGCCGGGCCTCGCCGAGCAGACCCTGCGGCAGGCCATGGCCCTGCCCGGCGCCGACAGCCGCGTGACCCAGAATCTCATCGTCGTGCTTGGCGTGCAGGGCAAGTTTGAGGAAGCCGAGAAGATCGCCGGCACGGACATGCCCAAGACTCTGATGGAATCGAACCGGGAATATTTCCGTTCGATGCTGAACCCCTCGCGCAGCTGGGAAAACCTGCGTGGAACTCAGAACTAGACAAAACAGGCCACCCCTAAAGTAAATTAATCCGGGCCATTCATTGCTCGGAACGGCTCGCCAGTCCGTGCGGTCTCGGCTATTCGTGCGCGCGAGCTGATGGAGGGACTGATGCGCACTTTCAGGGCAAGTTTCGCGGCGCTTGCGTTAGCGACGGCTTTCACCTCCGGATGCGGCCAACCGGTTTCTGGCGCTCTCAAGCCACTCGATGTCGACGCCAAGTCGGTTGAAGCTTTCGTCACGAAGCTCACGGGCGAAACGTTCAAGGGCAAGACAACCACGGCCGCCGACATCGCCGCCGTGCGCGACGCGCTGCCCAAGGAAGTGGGCTTCACCTGGGGCAATCTATCGTTCGATGCGGCCACCAACTCCACGCTGCTGACCGACGTCAAGCTGACGCCGAAAGACACACCGCAGGTCGGCCTCGGTATTCAGGAACTCCGCCTGTTCGACTTCGATGCCAATTTTGCCAAAGCCCGCCTCAGCGGTCAGCGCCTCGCCGAAACGGCGGCGCTTGCCAGCCGCATCGACGCCAAAGGCGTTTCGCTGTTCGGCATGGCCGCGATGCTGAATTCAACCATGGGCATTCAGCCGACGACCGAACCTGTCGCGCCGGGCGAGCCTGCCTTTCCGTCGAATGGCGCAACGCCCGATGAGCCATCGCCGTCGGACGAGCCTTCCTTTGATGAGTCGATTTTCCGCACTTCGTTCGACAAGTACGATTTCAGCTTCAGCCGCGTCATTCTCAACGACATCGTGCTGCGCCCCTACGAGATGACGCCCGCCGCGGCCGGATCAAGCATGACGCAGATGTACGGTTCTGGCGGCGAATTCTTCCAGCAATACATCGCGATCATGCGCGCCTTCGGTGTCGACACATTCGCCGCCTACGACATGAAGGCGGATCTCGGCATGACGCAGATGGGCCAGAAAGTCTCCGTGTCCTTCGCAGGCAAAACAACAGGCACGCGCGGCTGGCGCGGCGGCGACTTCGACGCCTCGTTCATTCGCGACATCAGCTTTTCGGTGGACGCGACCGAAAGCCCGCTGATGCAAACGCCGGCGATGAAACTCCAGTACTCGATCGGTAATTTCGGCATGGAAGACCTGCGCTTCGACAAGCTCTACGCGCACATGGCGAAAGGCACGATGCCGGCGCGCACCGAAACGGACCTTCTCTCCTATGGTCTCTACACGATGGAGAACCAGGTGCTGAAGGTCGGCGGCAAGGATCTGATGACGGTGGGCGAGTCCACGCTCGATGCACGGAAGTTCCACTGGTTCATTCCGACCGAGATCAAGGCGTCCGCCAAGAACGCCATGCTCGACCTCGGCGCCATTACCCAGATGTCCGGCGCCTTCGCCGAAGAGATGGCCGCTTCATTCGAAGACCCGTCCATGCCGCCTCCCGCCGGGCCGGACTTTGCGGCCATCGCCGCCGTGATGGAGAAGCATGGCCTCGCCAAGCCGAACATGAACTTCAACTTCGGTTGGAACTGGAACGCCATATCGGGCGACTCGAAGATCGACCTCGGCTTCGGCGGAGATAAGCTGATGCAGGTCGACACGAGGTACGAGGGCAGCTTCCCGAGCTTCAAGGCCGTCTCCGATCTCATACCGGAAGACCCGGAGCAGGCGAATTTGGATAAAATAGGGGCCCTGTTCGACGAGAAGTCGATGCTGAAACTGATGGACATCAACGTGACCGACAATGGCGGCCTCGAAAAGATGTTCAACCTCACGGCAGACCTGGGCCCCATCATGGCCGCTTCTGATCCGTCCGGTTTCAATCCGCTTGAGCACCAAACAGGCCAATCGCTGCGCCAGATGGCCGGGGGCATGCTCACCATGTTGGGCGCGACACCCGATATCGCCCCGTTCATCACCCCGCTCTCGACCTTCGTCACGCAGGGCGGCAAGCTGCATATCAGCCTCAAGCCGGCGCAGCCGATGACCTGGAGCGCTATCGGGATGAGCCTCATGGGTCCAGCCACATCGCCGGGCGAGCAGCTTAAGCAGCTTGGCCTTAAGGTCGACCACGGCAAGTAGGCCCGGCTGGGCGCGATGAGCTTCATCACGCGATTTGCGCCCAGTCCGACCGGCTTCCTCCATCTCGGGCACGCATATTCGGCGATACTTGCGCACGATGCCGCGCGTGCGGCCGGCGGTGAATTCCTGCTGCGGATCGAAGACATCGACGCCGCACGATGCCGGCCGGAATTCGAAACGGCGATCCATGACGATCTCGCCTGGCTCGGCCTTCGCTGGCCGACACCGGTGCGACGGCAGTCGGAGCATCTTGCCGCTTACGCGGCCGTTCTTGAACGGCTGAATACGCTTGGTGTCGTCTATCGCTGCTTTCTCACGCGGAAGGAAATCGTGGCTCTCTCGCTGTCTGCGCCACACACGCCAGGCGAAGGATCTGACGGCGTCGTCTACGCAGGTCCGGTGCAACATATGAGTGCAGACGAGGAAGAAGATCGCATCTCGCGCGGTGAACCGTTCGCATGGCGTCTCTCGATAAGATATTCACAGGACCTGCTAGGCGAAGACTTCGCGCGGCTGGGTTTCGTCGAGCGTGACGAAGGATCGAACACTGAACACATGGTTACTGCGCGCCCGGCATTGCTCGGCGACGTGATTCTCGGCCGCAAAGACACGCCGACGAGCTATCACCTCTCCGTCACGCATGATGATGCGCTTCAGGGCGTCACGCACGTTATTCGTGGGGAGGACCTGCGCGCTTCGACACATGTCCACGTCCTGCTGCAACGCCTGCTCGGCCTGCCCACACCTGTGTACATGCATCATCACCTGCTCACCGGACCGGATGGAAAGCGCTACGCCAAACGCGATCAGTCGCTGACGCTTGCCGCATTGCGCCAAGCGGGCGCATATCCGGCGGAAATTCGCGCCCGCATCGGACTACCTGCTTGACCGCGCCCGCCGCCACAACATCCCCTGCCCGCTCATGGCTCGGTCCGGCGATGGTGCTGGCTGGCGCGGTCGCCATCGGTTTTGCACCTATCGGTGTCCGACTGGCGGAGTTCGGACCGCAGGCGACGGGCTTCTGGCGCGTCCTGTTTGCGATGCCGATGATTGCCGCAGTGATATATGCCGGAGGCGGAAAGCTGGGACGGCCATCGTGGATGTCTTTGGTCGCCGGCCTGTTCTTCGGATTTGACATTGCCTTCTGGCATGCGTCGCTTGTGATGACGTCAGTCGCCAATGCGACTTTCCTGGTCAATCTCGGCAATGCGTCGGTAGGCCTCGTCGCATGGGTCTTTTTGAAAGAGCGGCCCGCGAAAATCTGGATGCTTGCCGTTGCAGTTGCCCTGCTCGGCGCCTTCTTGCTGTCGCAGGGATCGGCAAGCGCCAGTGCCGGAGCGCTGAGGGGAGACGCGCTTGCAATGATCGCGGCGGTCATGGTCGCGCTGTATCTCTTTTTCGCCAAGCTGGCGCGGCGCACCGAGACCGCGATGCAGGTGCTGTTCTGGTCTTCAGCCGCCACAGTGGTCGTGCTGGCCATATCCTCCGGCGTGCGGAGCGAAGCGCTGATCCCGCCTCACCCGGCTTGGTTCATCTGGCCGTTTGCTTTGGCGGTGGTGGCGCATGTTCTAGGACAGGGGCTGATCGTCGCCGGGGTGGGCCGGACGCCGGCGGCTCTGGCCGGCCTTTTGCTGCTGATCCAGCCTGTAGTAGGGGCCCTGATCGCCTGGCTGCTGTTCCAAGAGGGGCTAACCCAGGTCCAGCTTGCCGGGGCGGCAATGGTCCTGTGCGGCGTCTGGCTTGCAGGCCGCCGTTGACGGGCCAGTCTGTCCCCGTTACCCATTTTTTCTGGATCAGGATTGCCGCAAGGCAACGTCGGACAGCATTTTATGCCGGACCAGTTCGCTTCGCGAAAAGGCGGCACGGTTGAGGCCGTGTCTGCAACTACGTCGGATGATGCACCGCCCGGCTCGCCGATGTCGCCCGAAGCTTGCATCCTGCGCAATGTCGCTCGCGCCTCGCGCGCTGTGGTGGCTGCATATGACCCTGCCCTCGCCCCGTTCGGGCTGACCGGGCACCAGTTCAATCTGATGATGACGCTCGGCAATATGGGTCCGATGACGGTCGGCGTGCTGGCGGATACGCTGGGCATGGACGCTTCAGGTGTTCCCCGCGCGGTGCGCCCGCTGTCGGACGAGGGACTCATCGGCGTCGAGCGCGGAGAAGATCGCCGCCAGCGCGTGCTGAGCCTCACAATTGCAGGACGTGCGAAACTGAACAGGGCCACACCGGCCTGGAGCAAGGTGCAAGCCGAACTGGTCAACGCCATCGGTGCCAATCGCTGGGTTTCGCTGATGGCGGAGCTGCGCGTCGTGCACTGCGCCGCCACCACATGCTCGACGCGCAAGACGACGGGCGACGACACCTAGAACAGCCGCCCACCGACCGGCGTTGCGAAATCCGGCGCGATCAGCACGACGGCGCCCTCCTCGTCTGGCACGCCAAGCGTCAGCACTTCCGACATGAACTTGCCGATCTGGCGCGGCGGGAAATTCACGACCGCGAGCACGCGCTTTCCGATGAGCTGTTCGGGCGAATAGTGCTTCACGATCTGGGCGGAGGATTTTTTCTCGCCGATCTCCGGGCCGAAATCGATGCGCAGCTTGATCGCGGGCTTACGCGCTTCGGGGAACGGTTCGCTTGCGAGGATGACGCCGACACGAATGTCGACTTTCAGGAAATCGTCGAAAGTGATCTGGGCGGTCATGATGGCCTCTATTTCCACGTCATGGTGTAAGCCAGCTGCAGACCGATCTGCGCGTCACGCGTCAGCCATGGGTAGCGCGTGCGGAGCATGGCGAACATCGCATCGAGCACCTGTTCCATGCTCGCCTTCGACCAGTCGACTGGAACAGCAATGGCCTCCTGCACGATGCGGCGGGCTTCGGCGTAGACGGCGGGCCCATGGGTTGCAGTGCCTTCCGCCTGCCCGTCCTGCAGGAGGGATGCATTCATATGGCCGCTGAATAGCTTGCAGATCGCGGCTTGCTGCGGCGTCATGCGAAAGCTCCAAGGCGCGCATTGAGACCGTCGCGCACGGCGGGCCATTCTGTGGCGAGCACGCTGAACCAGGCGGTGTCGCGCAGGCGGCCGTCCGGGCGGACCATGTGGGCGCGGTGGATGCCTTCGAACTTCGCGCCGAAACGCTCCATCGCCTTCCATGAGCGCGTGTTGCGCGCATCGGCCTTGAGTTCGATGCGGTTGAGGCCGAGCGTGTTGAAGCCGTGGGCGAGTAAGAGGCGTTTGCACGATGGATTCACCGCGCCCGACCAGACGCGCTTCGCATAACACGTCCAGCCGATCTCGACGCGTTTGTGCGCCAGAACCACGGCTAAATAGCTGGTTGAGCCGACATGGCTGTTCGACACCTTGTCGAAGACGGACCAGGAGCGGTCCGGCGCGTTCGCGATTTCAGCCAGCCGATGATCCACCCCTGCGTCAAAGTTCATGTTGTCGAGATTAACATTGGCGAAGCGCCAGAGGTCGGGATCATTGGCCGCTTCGCGCAGCGGCTCGCGATGGCGTTCTTCCAGTGGCTCGAGGCGAACGAAGGCGTTTTCGAGGGCGACGGGCGGGAGGGTCATGGCGCGGGTTTATCGTGAGTGTTGCGTGGCGTCATCTCGCTGGCGTTCGGAATCTTCCCCAACCTTGTTGCAGGTACGAGCCCGCGATCCCGCGGGTGGAACTGCGGGTTGGATGGCTTGCGATCGGCCGGCTCATGAGGTGTCTGTGAAGCTTGGCGCACATTCGGTTGCGAGGCCGCGAAAGGCGGGCGTGGCGCGGCCGTGGAAGCTGGGCTGGAAATTCGCCGAGTGACGGAAGCGGTCGAAGCCTTTGCGCAGGCGAAGGGCAAGACACTGGATGTAGGAATGCAGGTCCTCGAGGGCGCGGAGGGCGGCATGGCTGCGGAGTGCAAGCGGGCGGCTGGCGCGACGATGCGGGGTTCGCGTCTGGGACGCCTGTGCTTCCGCTGGCGCAGACGCGCTGCGTCATGCGGAGGCTGGGGGCGCCAGGTGGCGGAGTCTTCGCGACTGAAGACGGACACGGGTTTGCGCGTTCGGGCCGGACCAACGCACGGCGAACAATCAAGCTGCCATCGTTTCCTGCTGTGGCAATCACATCCGCAGAGTTTTTCAGCCCTTCAGATTCAGAACGATCCGATAACGTCCCCGCAATCGCGCGTGTCGCCGCCGCACGAGCGGCAACATCGTTGGCGCTGATCCTCGATGGCAATGCCAATTACGCGCGCGCTTCAAATGTTCCCCAACTCGCGCCTGCCACGGCGCACCCTACTCCGCCGCTGTCAGTGTTTCTTCCACAACCTTCACGACGTCACCCATGATCTGGGTGATCTTGTAGTCCTTGGGCGTGTAGACGCGACGGACGCCCATCTGCTTGAGCGCGAGCGCGTCGGCTTCCGGGATGATGCCGCCGACTACGACCGGAATGTCGAGGCCTTTAGCGCGGAGGACGACGAGGGTGTCTTTCACCAGATCCAAGTGGGAGCCGGAGAGGATGGAGAGGCCGATGACGTGGGCTCTTGAGTCGATGGCTTGCTGAACAATCTCTTGGGGCGTGAAGCGGATGCCTTCGTAGATGACGTTCATCCCGGCGGCTCTGGCGCGCGCGGCGATCTGTTCGGAGCCGTTGGAGTGTCCGTCGAGGCCGGGCTTGCCGACGACATAGGTGAGCGTGCGACCGAGCTTCTTCGAGACGCGTTCGACTTCAACTTTTACCTTTTCGAGGTCTTCCTCGCCATCTATCTGGATGATGACGGCGACACCGGTGGGGCCCCGGTATTCGCCGAAAATTTCGCGGAGGGCTGCGCCCCACTCTCCGACCGTGACGCCGGCTTTGGCTGCGACGATGGAGGGCGGCATGATGTTGGCGCCGCTGGCTGCGGCGGCGCGGAGTTCGCCCAGCGCGTTGGCGACGGCGTCATCACTGCGCCTGGCGCGCCAGGTTTTCAGCTTGGCGATCTGGCGGCTTTCGGCGCCGTGATCCTGCGCCATGATGGAGCTGTCGCCGCCGGAAAGCGGACTGGCCTCGGTGGTTTCGTAGCGGTTGACGCCGACGACGATCTGGCGGCCAGCCTCGATCTCGTTCAGGCGGGCGCGCTGGCTTTCGACGAGGGCGGTCTTCATGAAGTCGATGTTGCTGATGGTGCCGCCGGACGCGTCGAGCTTCGCAAGCATGGCGCGGGCTTCGTCTTTCAGCGCCTCGGTTTTGGCGGCGACGACGTGGGAGCCGTCGAACAGGTCTTCATATTCAAGAAGATCGGTTTCGTAGGCGAGGATCTGTTGCAAGCGCAGCGACCATTGCTGGTCCCACGGGCGCGGCAGGCCGAGGGCCTCGTTCCAGGCGGGGAGCTGGAGTGCGCGACAACGGGCGCGTTTGGACAGCGTGACAGCGAGCGCCTCAATGAGGATGCGATAGACGTTATTCTCGGGCTGCGGCTCAGTCAGCCCCAGCGAGTTCACCTGCACGCCATAGCGGAACATCAGGGCGCGCGCATCCGTGACGCCATAGCGCTCGCGGCCGATCTCTTCCCAGAGATCGACGAACGCCCGCATCTTGCACATCTCGGCGACGAAGCGGACGCCGGCGTTCACGAAG
Source organism: Hyphomonadaceae bacterium (assembly GCA_947474455.1). Classification (GTDB taxonomy): domain Bacteria; phylum Pseudomonadota; class Alphaproteobacteria; order Caulobacterales; family Hyphomonadaceae; genus UBA7672. Next base: position 40,267 of record CANJIL010000004.1, read on the forward strand.
AAGGAGATGCGCGAGAAGACGGTGGTGAAGTCCTCTTCGGGGACCTGCCCGCCCGCCTTCACCGTATCGAGCACGGCGCAGGCGGTGGCGAGGGCGAAGGCGAGTTCCTGTTCAGGTGTCGCGCCGGCTTCCTGTAGGTGGTAGGAGCAGACGTTGAGCGGATTCCATTTCGGCGCTTCGGTGTAACACCAGGCCACCATGTCGCCGATCAGCCGCATCGAAGGCTTGGGCGGGAAGACGTAGGTGCCGCGCGAGAGATATTCCTTGATGATGTCGTTCTGGGTGGTGCCCTGCAGCTTCCTGCGGTCACAGCCCTGCTCGTCGGCGAGAGCGACGTAGAGCGAGAGGAGATAGGCTGCCGGCGCGTTGATCGTCATCGAGGTGTTCATCTCTTCGACGCGGATCCGGTCGAAGAGTTGGCGCATGTCTCCTAAATGGCCGACGGGGACGCCGACCTTGCCGACTTCGCCGCGGGAGAGAATGTGGTCACTGTCGTAGGCTGTCTGTGTAGGCAGGTCGAAGGCGATGGAGAGGCCGGTCTGACCCTTGGACAGATTGTTACGGTAGAGCTCGTTCGATTCCTCGGCGGTGGAGTGGCCCGCATAGGTGCGGAAGATCCAGGGCTTGTCCCGATCGTGCTGGAACGGGGTCGACGCGCCTTCCGCCATGGCCAGTCCTTGCTGCAGCTGCGAAGGCACAAAACTGCAAACCACGGGCCGAGGCAAGCGCTATGGGCAAACTTCCGCCGTGTGCGGCTGCTGCGCCTCGTTGTCCTGCGCGGCAGGGATAGAATTCCCTAACCGCGTTCGACTTTGGCCTGGTTGAACACCGGCGCATGCATCGGCTGGGCCTGCCCCAGATGCGCGGACCGGGCGCGGAAGGCGACGTCGGACTTGCCGCAATGCATGGCCGCGCGCCAGGCGTTCATGTGGGTTGGGACGTCCTCGGCGTTCAGCGGCGGGCGGAAATGCCAGCGGAGCATTGTTTCGAATTCGCGGCGGTCGCGCGTGTCGCGGACAATGAGGATTAGGGCGTGCGTTGCGCCGAGAGCCTTTGCGGCTTCGAGCTGGTGATGGCCGGCATAGCGTTTTGAGAGGCGGTGCGTCTGGCCAGCGTAGTGGATGTGTATGGCGCCGGACGCGTCTTCGTGCGCCATGAGGTAGACGCATGGCAGGTCGAAGAAGCGCGTCTCGCTGAAATCGATGAACGAAAACGTCTCACCGAGGATTTCGACCTGCCCCGTCATGCACCTTCCCGAATCGACCGATCCCCATTGTAATCCGAGCCGCGCAGGAAAGCGTCAACACGGGATGGCGTTGCGGCGGTGATGCGGTTGCGACACGCTGGCAGGACTGGCGGCGCCGTCAGGCTTTGCGCGTCTGCTACCCCAGCCATTCCATCCGCGTGGCAAGCAGTACTATGATCGGTTGTTCTCTGACGGGGACAGCACATGAGTTTCAGGACCATCGCATTGGGGTTGACGGCATTTGCGGCCGCTCAGGCGGCGGAGGCTCAGACGCCCCCGTAATCGACAACCCCGACGCCCAAACCTACAGCGCTGACGCCGCCCAAATCCGGGTTGAAGCTGGCGCAGGCCACCGAGAACGGCGAGCGCTCGACCGCCTATCTTGACGACGGATCACTGTTCAGCTTGCAGGATGCCGACCAGAACCGCATTCTGGAACGGTGGCTTCTGGAGGTCTTCCCGGTCGACCAGACCACCGCCGCGCCGCCCTGGTTGGAGGAGTGGACGCGTCACAGCCTCGACTGCACACACATGAGCGACCGCCCGATGCGGTTGAATTTCATCGACATGACGGCAAGACGCTGCGTTTCAGTGAGACGCCCACGGACAAGGGACAGGTGATGTACGCCGGCGCCATCATGTCCGAGATGGCGAAGACGATGTGCACCCCCTCGCTTCGGCTATACCGGCCGCGTCGGACAAGACTCGCCACCTCCCTTCAGACCGGCCGCGCCATGTGTGCGCCGGACTGGCTGAAACTCTCGCCGACGCAGATGCTGGACTGGCGCCTGGTCAGCGTGACCGACGCTGGCGCCATTGCCCGGGCCGACGCCAAGGCGCCGCCGCGCGACAAGTGGCCGCGCGTCCATGTGATGATCCGCTATCGTGAGGACGCACCGCCGGTGGCGCCGGGAACGGGCCGGATCGTGCGCGCAAACTCTATCGCGCTCGAGCTCGATTGCGCCGGAGCGAAGGCGCGGCTTGACGCGCTACTTTGCCGCCAACGGCAGCAATGCCGGTTCGAGCTTTCCTTCGCAGGAGTGGGAGCTGTTCTCGAACTTCCCTGAACAGGACGCTGCGCTGATGCAGGCGTGCAAGACCGGCCCCGCCAACGGGGAGACCTTCAGCGGCGTTCAGACGGAGACCCAGATCTGACTGCAGTCGAAGCTTACGCCCTGAAGAGTGCGATTCAGTCCAGCACCCACGGTGCGGCCTTCGAAACGTCGGCCCCGATCGCGGTGTAATAGAGTTTTTGGACGCCGCGCGTGATGGGGCCGGGCCTGCCTTGCCCAAGCTTAACACCGTCGATTTCGACCACGGGCGTGACGAGGCCGGTGGCGGCGGTGGTGAAGGCTTCAGCGGCGTTTCTTGCTTCTTCAAGGGTGAAGCTGCGTTCGGTGATCTTGCGGCCTTGCTGGCCCAGGCTGTCGAACAGGGCGTGGCGGGTGACGCCGGCGAGGATCACGTTGGAAAGTGCGCGGGTGATGATCTCACCGTCCTCGGTGACGATCCAGGCATTGGAGGATGCGCCTTCGGTGATGTGGCCGTCGGGCGCGACAAGCCAGGCGTCGTCGGCGCCCTGCGCTTTCGCTTCGGTCTTGGCGAGGGCCTGCGCGAGAAGGCCGACCGATTTGATGTCGCGGCGAGACCAGCGGATGTCGGGCACGCTGATGACGCGCAACCCGTTACGGGCGTGGGGCGTGTCGATGAGGGCGCGGGACTCGGCGTAGGCGAAGCGTGTGAGGCGGGGCTTGTCGGGGGCGACGAAGTCGCGGGAGCCGTAAGCACCGCGCGTGACCTGAAGATAGACGTAGCCCTCGACGATGCCGTTGTCCGCGATGAGGCGACGGTGAACCTCTTCGAGCTCCTTGCGATCCGGCATGGCGCCGAACTTCAGTTCGCCGAGCGAGCGTTCGAGGCGGTCGAGATGGCGGTCCATGTCGACAGTGCGTCCGTTATAAACGGCGGTCACTTCATAGACGCCGTCAGCGAACAGGAAGCCGCGATCGAAGGGCGATATCCTCGCCTCCTCCGCCGCGATGTAGACGCCGTTCACCCATGCCTGCCGCGTCATTTGATGTCTCCTGCCGCATGGCCGCCCCAATCCCAGTCGAACGTCTGTTGGTCAGCCGGCGGCCTGTCTACGCCCGGCCGCGCGGGGATGCCATCATGAGCTTTTCGCTTCGGCCGCTTATCGGTTTCAGTGCAGCCTTCCTGACCATGGCGGCCGTGCTGGTCGCTGGCTCGACGACGCCGAGCGCCAAGCCCGCCGTGAATGCTTCCGCAGGATGTACGAAAGCGCCGATGCCTTCGCCGATGCAAATCCGGACGGAATATCCGGTTTAAGCGCAGCCTGACGGCGCCCGGCGCAGCCTCGCCGCCACACCACACTTCCATTTATTGCAGCGCAACAAGACCGCTTGCAATCCGTTCCGTCCTTGGACAAGGTGACGCCCGCTTGACCACTCCCGTGCGGCACACGGAAAATTCAAGCAGCAAAAAGTGCCGAAAAACAAGGCCGGGGAGAGTACACAGTGGCGGATCGCGTTGGTGCTCGCGAGGTGAGGGATCTCTACAGGGTCGGCGAGATTCCGCCGGATTTCCATGTACCGAAAACGATGCACGCCTGGGCAATCCGGCGCGAGCGGCAGGGCCGCCCGCTGAAGGCGATGCAACTGGAGGTGGTGCCCACACCCGAGATCGCATCGGACGAAGTGCTCGTCCTCGTGATGGCGGCGGGCGTCAACTACAACGGCATCTGGGCTGGCCTGGGGGAGCCGGTCTCGATGTTCGACGTGCACAAACAACCTTTCCACATCGCGGGTTCGGACGCAGCGGGCATCGTCTGGGCCGTTGGTTCGCGCGTGAAGCGCTGGAAGCCGGGCGATGAGGTCGTCATCCACTGCAACCAGGACGATGGCGACGACGAAGAGTGCAATGGCGGGGACCCGATGTATTCGCCGAGCCAGCGCATCTGGGGTTACGAAACGCCGGATGGCTCGTTTGCCCAGTTCTGCCGCGTGCAGTCGCGCCAGCTGATGGAGCGGCCGAAGCATCTCACCTGGGAAGAGTCTGCCTGCTACACGCTGACCCTCGCCACCGCATACCGGATGCTGTTCGGTCATCGCCCGCACGTTCTGCGTCCGGGTCAGTTCGTGCTGGTATGGGGCGCTTCAGGCGGCCTTGGCTCTTATGCCGTGCAGCTCTGCGCTGTCGCGGGCGCCAACGCGATCGGGGTGATCTCGGACGACACGAAGGCAGACTTCGTGCTTTCGATGGGCGCCAAGGGCGTCATCAACCGCAACAATTTCAAGTGCTGGGGCCAGCTTCCGAAAGTGAACTCGCCGGAGTTCAACGACTACATGAAGGAAGCCCGCAAGTTCGGCAAAGCCATCTGGCAGATCACCGGAAACAAGGACGTCGACATCGTGTTCGAACATCCGGGCGAGGCGACGATGCCAACGTCGGTGTTCGTTGTGAAGCGCGGCGGCATGGTGGTGATCTGCGCCGGCACGACCGGCTTCAACCTCACCATGGATGCGCGCTTCCTCTGGATGCGCCAGAAGCGCGTGCAGGGTTCGCACTTCGCCAACTTGCTGCAGGCCAGCCAGGCCAACCAGCTTATGCTGGAGCGCCGTCTTGATCCGTGCATGTCGGAAGTCTTCCCCTTCGCGGACATCCCTACAGCACACGAAAAAATGCTCGACAACAAGCATCTGCCAGGAAACATGGCCGTGCTGGTGACCTCGCCGAAGCCGGGCCTGCGCACGGTTGAAGATGTGCTTGAGGCTGGTCCGGCAGCGTAGACCCCGACACGCCACAGGATCGAGACCAGCGCCCCGAATCGGCGCCCATTGTTGTTGCCTTGTGGAATGGCTCCGGTTAGTCGCGCGCAGATCATGGGGGCCAGCGCGATGAGTGAGGAAACGCAAGACGATACAGGCCGCATCGTCTTCTGCCCGGCGCGCGCCTTTCAGATGAACTTCTCATTTCCTGACTTTCTTGCGGCAAAGGTTGCTGGGAGGCGCGCGACGCGGTTCGCGGTCGAAACCGGCGTGGCGAATGCGATCGCCTATAACCGCACCCCCAAGCTCGAAGCCAGGTTCACCCGGGCCCATTTCGGCAAGGCCTTCAGCGTTTCGTTCGCCCCCCTCCGGCCGCGGGAGCCGGCGTAGCCGAGATCGAGCAGGTGCTGGTGTCCGCCTGTGAACTGGGCACGGTTGTCGCCAGGCCGGTCTGCCGGCTTTCCGATCCCGGTATGGCGCGCGAGGCGGCCCGCATCGAACAACTGGACGCGGACGTGTTCCAGCAGAACGAAGCGTTGGTGAGGGACGTCTTCCGATTCGTGAACCAGCTTGCCGACGCACGGTTGGGAAAACCAGCGAGCGCGCTTACCTACGACGGTGTGATGCTTGCCGCGGACCAGCACGGCGAGCAGGCCGCGGCCAACCTCGAAACGGCTTTCCTGCGCGGCGCCGAATGGCGGGGCTGGTCGGCCAATCATGTGCTCGTCACGGTCCAGTCGACCCCTGCGGAAACAGACGCGCGTTTCGGTCCCGTTGCCGCGGCCCGCTCAATGTGAAGCTGTCGGGCTTCATCATGTACGGGTTCGTTGAGGCGGACAGCCTGTCCTACGCCACGATCGCCGATAATTTCGAGACGGCCAACTACCTTCTTGCCAAGCGCTGCCTCATAGTCGGCGCCACCGAGACGTTGCGCGCAGCGTCCGACACATTCGTGTCGGGCGAGCCTCGCGCATCCGGCAAGACACCGCGGCGTTAGGCATGTCAGGCCAGATCACGTCCGATGGCGATCGAGAATTTTACCCACCATTCGCCGCCCTGCTCGCCCAAGCCGAAGCCGCGCGAGGGTGTGTGCTTGGCGTCCATGGCGGCAATGCGGGCGAGGAAGTCAATCAGCTTGCCGAACGTCGGATGATGCGCGTCGGCCATGGTGTCTCCCCTCACGAGACGCGGGAGCGTGCCCTGATCCGCGGATCTGCTCCAGCGAAACGACGGAGCCGGCTCGCGGACGCCACTACCGCCCCGGCTGACGAGCCTGTATGAGTGCGCGCAATACGCCCCCAGGAGACGATACATGCGCCTGACCCTGCTTGCCGCCTCGGTGCTCGCCCTTGCTGCGTGCGGAGAGAACCCGCCTGCTGCGCCGGCCGCCGAAACCCCCGCCGCACCGGCGCATGATATGGCGACGATGGACGACGCCATGAAGACAGCCGACGCGAGCGACGATGCCAACACAGCCGAGACGACGGACGGGTTCACCTTCCACACGATCGGCGGCAAGGTCGAAAGCGTGCACCTGCCAACGGCGACGGGCGTCACGTGGACAGCGTCGACTGCCGACACAGCGCAGGTCGAGATCGGTGAAGCAACAGACGAGAAGATGCCGGATGGCTCGACCCATCACGTGGTGAAGGTTACGCCGAAGGCTTCCGGCAATGCCGTGATCAAGTTCGAGAAGCGCGACGGCGCCGATGCAGCAGCGCCGGTCACCGAGACGCGCAACATCAACTTCATGGTCCACTGAGTTTCAGGATTTCGTGCAGACGGGAAAGGGCGCGTGTGATGCCCGCGCTCTTCACCCATGTGCGCGTTTCGCAAACCAGCCCATGGTCCGTCGTTACTGACCCGGCGCAGACGCCGGAGCCGTGGTCTTGGCTTCAACCCATTGCTTGAATTCGGCCGTCGAGAGCGATTTGCTATCGTCGACGTCGTACTTGTGGAAGTCCGCTTGCCTGGCTTTCGCATCGGCGGCTTGCACTTCGGCCACCGGCAGCGCACCATCCTTGTCGGCGTCGCTCTTGTCGAAATTTTCTTCCGCAGCAGGCTTCGAGGTCGGCTGAGTCAGCTGCGCGAGAGCGGTCGGCCTGTGCCCGAAGTACCGGGCGGTTCCTTTTGCCGCCTTGGGCGTGTTTCCCCGTAGCCACAACTCTTGATGTGCTGGGGACCATGGCGAAGCGTTACCCTTTGGCAGGTCATGAGACGCGCAGACAGACAGTTCCAACCCGTCGCACACGTGAAATGCACTTGGGGCGAACACACCGCCCACGGCGTTGTGCGCAAGGTTTTCACACATCGTATGGAGTGGGCAACAAAGGGACTACGGTCGCCCGCGCCGCCGACAGGAAGAACCCGGCGTCCCCAAATCGGCCAGGATGACGGGGACAATGTGCTGAGGAGCCATAACGAGTTGCATGCGGCTTGCTGCGGCAGTGCGCGAGCGCGTTATTCTCCAAACATCTCCGGATCGAATAGCTCCGGCGCTCTCTTCCCGGCCCAGCGCGCCTTCTCCACCGTCATGTCCGGGTAGCCCTTGAGCGGGCCGACAGGCGCGCCGAGATAGGCCCAGTCCTGCACTTGCTCGATGGCGACATGATATTTCGTCTCGCGGCCCGTGCGGCCCAAGAAAAGTGCGCGCGGGAGGTTGACCATTTTTGGCGAATGGCAGCGTTCGAACATCAATGGCGAGCCGCAGCGCGATCAGAAACAGCGCACCTGTTTGCGTTCCGCGTCGACATAGCTGGCGATGGTTGCCTGGCCCTTCACCACCCTCACCTTGCTCTTCCAGCAACCGACATAGGTGGCGTAGGCAGCGCCATGGGCGCGGCGGGTGACGGCGGAATGATCGTGCCAGGCCCAGAAGACTGGCACCTCCGTCTCGACCTCCACGGCGCCACAGAGGCAGGCCCCCGATATGCTCGCGCCGGCGCGCATCTTCGGCTTTTTCGGCTTTCTGGCGGCCTCGGTCTTGATCTTTCCGGCCATGGCGCTTTGTCCCATCTATCTCGACGCGGACCAGCAAACATTGGATAGTCCCCGCCAATCAAGGCTCTGGGCAAGGCTCTGGCCGAAATACTGACGAAGCGAATGGCAGACGGAACGCTAACGAAATCAGCGGGAATGACCTCGGAAGGCTGGCTGACGGACAGCTGGTATTTCGCGTGCGCGTCGAAATCCCTGGCCCCGGGCGCGCAGTTCCGCAGGGTGATCTTGGGCCAGCCGGTGATGCTCGCGCGGACGGAGAAAGGCGAGGCGTTCGCGCTGCGCGATGTTTGCCCGCACCGGCTCGTGCCGCTGTCGGCCGGCAAGCAGATCGAGACGGACGGGCAGCCGACCATTCAGTGCCCCTATCATGGCTGGCGCTTCGGGACGGATGGCAGGTGCAGCCATATGCCCTCGCTGGTGAAGCCGGATGATTTCGCAACCGACAAGGTGCATGTGCGGCGCTATCCGGTGCACGAAGTGAACGGCATGATTTTCGTCTATGTCGCGGACAATCCGCGCGTGGAGGAGCCGCTGGCCGCACCAGCGCCGGCGTTCGATCTCGGCCTGCTGCGGCCGAAGTTCATCGTGGCGCAGGTCTTCGACGCGCATATGGACGATGCGGTGGTCGGCCTCATGGATCCGGCGCACGTGCCCTTCGTGCACAACCAGTGGTGGTGGCGTCCGCCGTCTACCGGCCTGCGCCTGAAGGAGAAGCCGTTCGAGCCGGCCGACCGCGGCTGGTCACTGGCGCGGCACACGCCGTCGGGCAACTCGCTGGCCTACAAGATGCTGATGGGTTCGGAAGTGACGACCGAGATCGTCTTCCAGATTCCCGGCCTCCGCTGGGAGATTGTCGAGGCGAAGAAGGCGCGCATCTTCACCCTCACTTGCCTGACGCCGATCACGGTGAAGAAGACGCGCATCACACAGATCACCTTCTGGCAGAACGCGCCCCTGCTCGATTTCGTGCTGCCGATTCTCATCCCGGCGGCGCAGAAATTCCTGGGCCAGGACGGCCACATGGTGAACCTGCAGAATCAAGGGCTGGCCTATCAGCAGAACATGCTTTGGATCGACGACATCGACGTGCAGGCGAAGTGGTATCGCACGCTGAAGAAGGAATGGGCGGCGTCGCGTTCGGACGGACGGCCTTTCGTCAACCCGATCGAGCCGCGCACCCTGCGCTGGCGCAGCTGACGGATGCTGGCGCGATTCGGCCGTATCGCCATTGTCGCGATCGTGTTCGCCGTGATCGCCAGCGGTATCGTCGCCATTCAATTCATGATGGATGGACGACCGTTCGATACGAGGTTCTTCGGAGTTTGCGCGTTCTTCTCGACAAGCGTTGTCGCGCTTGCGGCGGGCTATGGCCTCGGGGACGAATTCCGCCACACCATTTCGCGCGGCGGTATCGGAACAGGATGGCCGTGGCTTGCAATCATCGCGATCTGCGCCGGACTGTTCTGGTCTCTGAGCACCCGGATCGACGCCGCAGCGGGGATGAGCATTGCCCCGTTCCCGCCAATGCTGCTCGTCGCTGGCGGCGCAGCCGGCGTGCTCGGGCTGCGCCGCCGCGGCAAGACCTAGGCCATGACTGCGTGCGGGACGGTGACGGGCTTGCCGCTTGCCTTCATCACCAGCGCGACGCCGACCACGAGCAGCCACAGCTCCCAGCCCATGAAGGCGTAGGGCAGCAGTTCGATGACTGGCAGTTCGGGCATCGAGAGCGAGAGCAATTCGGTCTGACCGACGACCCAGAGAGGCAGCGTTGCAAGACCCGCAGCGCCGATCCACTTCATCGCGCCGCCCATGCGCATTAGGGCGAGGCCAGCGCCGAACGTCCACACCATCAGCACAAGCTGGCCGAGATGTTCGCCCATGCCGACGCCCGCGAAAGTGTTGAGGGCTTCATAGGCAGCAACCGCCGCGGCCCGCTCGGCTGAGCCGTCCGCGGCCTGCACGTAGGCTGTCGCGACACTCGGAATGGCGAACGTCCAGCGCAGGAGTGCTGCGGCCTGGAACACGCCGGACAGGACGCCGAACAGGGTGAAGCCGGTCGAGAGCTTTGCTTTGCCATCCTTCAGCGCCTCGCCCATCAGCATCGCCGCGATAGAGAAGCACAGCGCGCTGAGACCGAACGTCCACCAGGCCAGCACCAGAGGCGTGCCGCCCGCGTGGAAGAGCTCCAACACCTCGCCCGCAGGACGGCGGAGAACGTCGTCGTAATCGAACAGCGCGACCAGCGCGCCATACGGCACGTTCGCCAGCACAGCCACCGCAGCCAGCGCGAAACCCGCTTTCAGCATCGCCGGGCGGTTAAAAATCTCGGGGGTCATGTCCAAAGCTCCTTCTGTCACCGATCGGTGACATGTGGTTCGGTTTTTCGGCCGTGTCAACAGCTTGTCCCTACTTGGTGACACTGCTAGGCTGCTGCTGGAGATTCTGGATGCCGGATCGAAAAAAAGCTCCCCCCGCCAAGGCAACGCGCGACCGCGAGGCCACGGAACAGCGCTTCATCGAAGCGGCGGCGCGCGTCATCGCGCGGGATGGCGCGGCGGGCCTAGGCGTCAACGCTATCGCTGCGGAAGCGGGCGCGGACAAGAAGCTGATCTACCGTTATTTCGGCGGGCTCGATCGATTGCTCGAAGCGATGGGCGCGAACACCGCGTTGTGGCTTGGGCATGCGCTGTCTGCGCCTCAGGGCAGTTATGGCGAGCGGTTGACCCGCGTTTTCTTGGCCTACGCCGACAACTTGCGCAGCGACCCGGTGCTGCAGAAACTGCTGGCGTGGGAGCTTGCGAGTTCATCCGATACGCTGCGCCGGATCGACGCCGCGCGGTCGAAGGCGATGTATATGCTGATGCCGAAGGTGCGCGGCGACGAGAAGCCGCCCGAGGGCGTCGATGCGCCTGCAGTCAATGCCATTCTTCTGGCCGCCCTGCACTACATGACGCTACGGGGCGCCACGATGGGCGGCTTCTCGGGCCTATCACTGAAAACGGAAGCGGACTGGCAGCGTGCCATGTCTGCCTTCAAGGGCCTGCTCGAACGCACGTATGGGAATGACTGATCACCACGTTAAGCGCCGCTACTCAAGCGCTTCGCGCGCCTCACTCACGACCGAGTGTTCAGCCAACGCCAGTTGAAATCGGCGCCAAGTGCGGCGAGGTTGCGCCAACGGAAGCGGCGCTCAGGAGAGCAGCTGCGCGGGAGATACCGACATGAAACTGCGCACAGTGTGGCGAGCGGCAGCCTTCGGCCTTGGGCTGGGGCTGTTCACGCTCCCGGCCGCCGCCCAGGAGACGCCGCCCGACCATGCCGGTCTCACCGTCTACAACAAGTCCTGCGCTGCCTGTCATGACAATCCTGGCACGACTCGCGCCGCCGCGCTTCCCGCGATCAAACTTCTGTCGCCCGTGCGCCTGCGCGAGATCATCTCCGAGGGCGGCGTCATGGCGCCTATGGCGGCGGGCCTTTCCACGCAGCAGAAGACAGATCTCATCGCGTGGCTCACGGCGGGCCAGCAGGCTGCTTCCGCGAACTGGACCGACGCGCTGAAATGCCCGGCTGCCCGGAGCAAGGTCGACATATCCGCGCCGGTGGGCTCGGCGGGCTTCGGCGTGGACGCGGCGCAGACACGCAATCTCAGCGGAGCCAAGGCTGGTCTGAGCAAAAGCGATCTTACGAAGCTCGAAACCGCATGGGCGATCGCCCTTCCCAATCCGGGCTCGGGCGCCGGCGCGTCCGTGCTTGGCGATACGATCTTCATCAACGCAGGGCAGCAACTGCTAGCGCTCGACGCTGCAACGGGCTGCGCGAAATGGGTCTATCAAGGGTTATCGCGCAATACACCGGCGATCGGCGAAATCAATGGTAAGAAAGTGCTGGCGCTGGCGATCGGCCCGGACATCCATGTCATCGATCCAGCGAACGGCCAGCTCATCTGGAAGGCATCGGGCCAGCCAGCGGAGTTGAGCGGCGGCCGCATTCGCGGCGGCGTCATCTTCGTCAAGGACAAGATCATCGTGCCACTGTCGGCTTCAGGCGTCAGCGCTGGCTCCAACCCGACATTCGAATGCTGCACCGGGCATGGCTCGCTGATCGCGCTCAAAGCGGCGGACGGAAAGCGGCTGTGGGAATATCACACGATGGGAGAGCCGACCTACAACGGCCAGGTCAACTCGCTGGGCGTGAAGCAACGTGGCCCTTCCGGCGCGCCAATCTGGTCCGTGCCGGTCTATGATCCCAAGCGCAACTACATCGTCGTCACTACCGGAGAGAACACGTCTCACCCCGGCACCGATACGTCAGACGCAGTAATCGCGATCAACGCCGACACCGGCAAGGTCGTCTGGCAATACCAGGCGATGGCGGCCGATGTGTGGAACCTTGCTTGCGATCCGTTCACGGCCAAGAATGGTCCGAACTGCCCTGTCCTCTACAAGGAAGGCGGCGATGGCCGCGACTACGATTTCGGCGCCGGCGCGATCATCGTGCCTGGCCTGGGCGACAAGGACATCGTGCTGGCTGGGCAGAAATCCGGTCATATGTGGGCGCTGGACGCGGACACAGGCAAGGTCATGTGGAGCCAGCGCGTCGGCGAGGGCTCGGCGCTTGGCGGCATTCACTGGGGCATCGCCGCTGACGGCGCGACGGTGGTCGCGCCGATCAACGATCCTATCCTCGGGCCGGACAAGACCTGGAGATCCTACGCCGGCGTCTATGCGTTCGACATCAAGACCGGAAAACCGAAATGGGCCTACACGGCGAGCCCCAATTGCGGCCGCGAGCGCGTCAAGGCCATGACCAACTGCGATACGCGGTACGGCTTCTCTTCGGCGCCGCTCATCGTTGATGGCGCGGTGGTGAGCGGCACGCTGGGGGGAGAGCTTTTTATCCTCGACGCAAAGACAGGTCAGGTCCTGAACAAGCTCGACACTGTAGGGCCGATTAAGACGCTCAACCCGATCGAAGGCAAGGGCGGCTCGATCGACGCTCACGGCGTTTCGGTCGGCGCAGGGATGGTATTCGTCAGCTCGGGCTACACCTCGTTCGGCGAGACGCCGGGGAATGTGTTGATCGCCTACCGGCCGAGGAAATAGGCGGGGCGACTCCTGGCCAGAAATGCAAAGCCCGCGGCGCGAGCCGCGGGCTTTGTCTTGTCTGGATTGAATACGCCTACTTGCCGAGGCCCATCGCATCGATCTTGATGAAGGCCGGTCCGAGAATGACCAGGAACAGAACGGGTAGGAAGAACACGATCATCGGCACAGTCAGCTTGGCTGGCAAGGCCGCGGCTTTCTTTTCCGCTTCGGTGATCCGCATCTCGCGGTTTTCCTTGGCCATCACGCGCAGGGCGGCGCCCATGGGCGTTCCGTATTTTTCGGCCTGCACCAGCGCCATGGCGACACCCTTGACGCCCGGATGGTTGGTGCGCTCGGAGAGATTGTAATAAGCTTGGCGGCGATCAGCGAGATAGGAAAGCTCGGCGGTTGTCAGCGCAAGTTCCTCGGCCAGTTCCGCCGACGCCGTGCCGATCTCCTCGCCCACGCGCGCGAAGGCGCCCTCGATCGACATGCCGGACTCGACGCAGATCAGCATCATGTCGAGCGAGTCTGGAAAGGCGCGCATGATCGACGTGCGGCGCTTGGTGATCAGGTTTTCGAGATATAGGTTGGGACCGTAGAAGCCCGCAGCGAAAGCGAAAACGACGACGCCGATCCGCATTTGCATCTGCAGGCCGTGATTGTTCACTAACCACATGTAGACAAAGGCGGCAACGCCGAAAACGAGCGGCAGCGCGAAACGGCAGAAGTAGAAAACCGAGATGGGCTTCGGCCCGCGCAGACCCGCTTGCGTCAACTTCTTGAGCACGCCGGGGTCTTCCAGCATCTTCGCAAGGTCGAGCTTGTCGACAACCTTCTTCACCGCGCTGGTGTCCTTCACGCGGATCGACTTCTTGGCCTCGCCTTCGAGCGCAGCACGGCTTCTTTTGCGCAGCTCCTCACGGCGGTTGGCGACAGCCTTAAGACGTGTCGCCAGCTTGTCCCCGCTGAACGCGGGCGCGGTCAGCGTCAGCACCGTCGCGAATGTCGCCACCGCCGCAAAAATCGACGCCAGCGTCATCGGATCGACGATGAAAGAGACCCAATCCGTCCCCATGGCGCTGTCCCGTCCTAGAAGTTGAAGTTGATCATGGAGCGCATGACGTAGATGCCGGTCCCCATGAGGCACACCGCGATCAAGAGGATCAGATGGCCGAGATCGGTCGTGAACAGCGTCATGATGTAGGCAGGCGTGGTGAAGTAGACCAGCAACATCACAATCACCGGCAACGAGCCGATGATCATCGCCGACGCCTTGGCTTCCGAAGACAGCGCCTTGATCTTCTCGCGCAGCAGCTTGCGCGAACGCAGCACGTTCGACAGGTTGCCCAGCGCCTCGGAGAGGTTGCCGCCTGCCTTCTGCTGGATGTTCAGAACGATGTTGAAGAAGTTCACTTCCTGGATCGGCGTGCGCTGGTACATGCGGTCAAGCGCCTGGGGAATGTCGACACCCATCGCGATGGCGTCGCATACGTTCTGGAACTCGGCAGCCAAAGGCTGCGGGCTCTCCTTGGCGATCATCCTCAGGCACTCCTGCAGCGGCAGGCCCGATTTCACACCGCGAACGATAACATCGATAGCGTCGGCGAACTGACTGACGAACTTCTTCTGGCGCCGGGAAATGGCCATGCCTAGGACCCAGCGCGGGAGGCCGAACGCGGCTGCGAACGAGATGCCGGCGGCAGTCAGAAGCATCACGTCCCTGTTCATCCCTGCGCCGATGAACAGACCCCCGAACGTCACAACACCCGCCACTGCCGAAGCGATCCAGAACATGGCCGGCGTGAAGTTAAGGCCGGCCTGCTTGATCTTGTCCTCGATCGATTTGCCGACACGCTTCCGGCGTCGCGCCTCTTCGCGATCACGTAACGCCTTGGAGGTGGCGTCCATCTGCTTCCGGCGTGCGAGGTTAGCGGCTTCCGCGTTGCCGCCGCGGCTCCGCGCGCCTTCGCTGATCGCCTTGAGACGCTTGGACTGCTTACCTTGCCCCGCCCCGCCCGCGAACGCGAGACCGAGGCCAGCGATCGCGACGAAGGCCAAGCCCGCGATCGCGTAGGTGATCATGTCGGGTGTCATTGGCGGCCGCCCTCTTCCAGCGCGTCAAGGGCCCTGCCCAGATCGCCTTCCATGTTGAAGTATTTAGCGCGGTCCCAGAAGCGCGGGCGGCCAATGCCGGTGCCGCGGTGCGTGCCGATCAGCTTGCCGTCCTTGTCCTCGCCGTCGATCTCATATCGCATCACGTCCTGCGTCACGATCACATCGCCTTCGAGGCCCATCACTTCGGTGATCGACACGATCTTCCGGGAGCCATCGCGCAGGCGCGATGCCTGGATGACCACATCGATCGAGCCGACGATCATCTCTCGGATTGTACGTTGGGGAAGCGTGAAACCACCCATCGTGATCATCGACTCAAGCCGCGAGAGGCCTTCGCGCGGGGTGTTCGCGTGCAGCGTGCCCATCGAGCCGTCGTGGCCCGTGTTCATCGCCTGCAGAAGGTCGAACGCCTCAGGTCCGCGAACCTCGCCCACGATGATCCGGTCGGGACGCATACGCAGGCAGTTCTTGACGAGATCGGTCATCGAGACCTTGCCCTGGCCTTCAAGGTTCGGCGGCCGGGTTTCGAGACGCACGACGTGCGGCTGCTGTAGCTGGAGCTCGGCGGCGTCCTCGCAGGTGATGACCCGCTCGCCCGGCGCGATGAAAGCGGTCAACGTGTTGAGCAGCGTCGTCTTGCCCGAACCCGTACCGCCCGAGATCAGGACGTTGCAGCGGCAGGCGCCGATGATGCGCAGGATTTCAGCACCCGGCTCCGAGATCGAGCCGAAGTTCACCAGGTCGGTGATCTTCAGCTTGTCCTTCTTGAACTTCCGGATAGTGAGGGCTGGCCCGTCAATCGCCAGCGGCGGCGCAATGACGTTGACGCGTGAACCGTCGGCAAGGCGCGCGTCGCAGATCGGCGAGGCTTCATCGACGCGCCGGCCCACCTGGCTCACAATCCTTTGGCAGATATTCATCAGCTGCGCGTTGTTGCGGAAGCGGATGTTTGTGCGCTGAATCTTTCCGGCGACCTCAATGTAGGTCGTGCCGGCGCCGTTTACCATGATGTCGGCGATGTCGTCTCGCGCCAGAAGCGGCTCAAGCGGCCCATAGCCGAGGACGTCGTTGCAGATGTCCTCGAGCAATGTTTCCTGCTCGGCGACCGACATGACGACGTTCTTGATCGAGACGATCTCGATCACGATGTCGCGGATCTCCTCACGCGCGCTTTCCTGGTCGAGCTGCGCCAACTGGCTCAGGTCAATTGTGTCGATCAGCGCGTTGAAGACTTCGGTCTTGGTCCGGTAGTATTCGTCCGACCGGCTGTCGATCGCGGCGACTTTTTCTTTTGGCGGCGGCGGCGCGCTCTTTGCCGCTGGCTTGCTGGATGCGGCTGCGGTTGAGCGCGGCGGCGGAGGCGGCGGATCGCTCAGCCCGGCCCCGTGCGAAGCGGCCGGCTTTGGCGGCGGCGGGGCTGCCGCGGGACGCGGTGTTTCGGCCGCCGCTGGCGGCGGGACAGCAGGTCCGCCCGTCGTCGTGCGTTTGCCGAACATACCCTACTCCTACTTGCCCAACAGCTTTTTCAGCATGGAGGGCTTGGCCGTCTGAATTTCGCGACCCGTGAGCAGCGCAGCGAGCTGATCGAGCCCGTGCGCAACCTTGGATTCCGGCGCCACGTCGAAGATCATCTGGCCATTGTTGGCTGCGGTGCCGAAGAGTTGCGCGTCAAAAGGCAGCACCAGGGATGGCTCGACGCCGATGGCCTGGCCGAAGTCCTTCGCCGGGATCTCCGGACGCTTCGGCAGCCCCACCATGTTTAGCACCAGCCTGGGCGGATTGTCGTTTGGCCGCGCGGCCTTGAGGAAGTCGATCAGATTCTTGCCGTTACGCAGCGAAGCGAGATCCGGCCCAGCCACGACCACCAGCTCGTCGGCCGAGATGACGGTTGACTTGAACCAGTCGCTCCAGATGTGCGGCAAGTCCAGCACCACGAAGGGAACCGAGCCCCGGACCTGCTCCAGCACGCGGGTGTAGGTTTCAGGGTCGAGGTTGTACGTGCGGTCCAGCGTCGCCGGCGCCGTGAACAACGAGAGCCTGTCGGTCGCCTTGGTGATCAGACGGCCCATGATCGCATCGTCGAACCGGTCCGGCGACATCAGCGCGTCAGCGATGGTCGCTTGCGTGTCCTGGTTGAAGTCGAGCCCGGTTGTGCCGAAGTTCAGGTCGAGGTCGACCAGCGTCGCATTGACTTTGCAGCGCTCAGACAAGGCCCAGGCGAGGTTATGGGCGATGGATGAAGCGCCCACGCCGCCCTTGACGCCCGTGACCGCCAGCGTCTTGCCGGTGAACGGAGCTTCCGGGTCGGTGAACAAGTTGGCGATCGAGCGGATCATCTGCACCGGATCGATCGGCGCGACGAGATACTCGGAAACGCCCCGGCGCATCAGCTCGCGATAGAGACGGATGTCGTTGGTCTGGCCGAGAACGACGACACGGATGTTCTCGTCGCAATACTCAGCCAGCGAATCCAGCTCGGCTAGCAGGTTGCGCGGATCGCCTGAGCCCTCGATGACGAGCAGGTTCGGCGTCGTCTCGTTGACGTAGTACTGCATCGCCGCCGGAACACCGCCTTCGAAAACTTCCATCGTGACATTCTTCATGCGGCGATCGTTCATGATCGTCCGCAGGAGATTGAGCGATGCCGTGCGCGTGCAGAAGCCGTGGACCGTGATGCGCGGTATCGGGCGGTCGCCGCCTGTATGGGCGGCGCCGAAGGAGTAGTCGTAGCCAAGGCCCTGCCCCGCGGCGTCGTCAGCGATAGGTTCGGCCTCGGCCACCGTCATCGGCGGGAGGTCTTCGATAGGCGGCTCGGCCGGCTTCGGCTGCAGCCACGGCTCGTCAGAGTACGTGATTGGCTTCGCCGCAGGAGGATGCGACGGCGCATCGAAACCTTCGGCTTCGTCCGAAAACTCATCCTCGAATTGCGCGAAATCCTGCTCGACCGCCTTGTATTCGGAGGATGCGGGCGCCGCCGGCTGCAAAGTCCGCACGGCTTCCGGCGGAGGCAGCGTCATGAAGTCGTCGTCTTCGGGATTGAAGGCGAGGTCGCCAAACGCTGGCGTGTTGTTGTCCTGACCGCGCAATGCAGCTGCGAAAGTCGCGCCGATCGGCGCGTCCATGTCGAGATCGTGAGCGAGCTGATCGAGATCGCTGTCATCATCAAACTTGTCGCGTGGTCCGGTCATGTCCGCCCCTGATTTCTATTTCACGGCCGTGCTGATGGCGCCGTCAGCATCGCCATTGCGTTCAGCGGAGGTCTTCTCGCCATTGCGATACTTCGAGAACACGACGCCGCGGCGCACGGTGTCGGCGGGATCCATCCGCCGCGGACCAACCAGGTCCGATGCGTTGGCGATCTGGGCCGCAAGGTTCACAGAAGTTGCGCAGCCGAATGACGGCAGCGCAAGGTTAGCGCCTGTCCACGCGAAGTCCCAATGTGAAATGTCTGGGCAGTTCGGCACGACGGCGTTGTAGGTGCGATAGCTGATTATCAGCGGAGCAGTCCTTGCGCCTGTGCCGTCATAGGTGCCCTCGGCGATGTGAGTTGGCTCGATGCCTTCGGCCAGCATCACGGCGCGCGCGTCAGCGGCGGCTCGCATGGCCGAGATATCGTCAGGCCCGTTGCTGGGGCGTGAAATGATTACGGCGCCATGGCCTTCGGCTCGATAGTTGGCGGCAAAGTATTTCACCGCGTCACGCTCGGCCTCGTTGAGCTTCTCGCCGGCGACGATCGTATCGATCTTGAGATCCGCGGTGGCCTCCTCCGCGACAATCTGGATATGTGAGCGACTTGCCAAGGCAATCTCTTCAGGAGAATGCTGGCAGGCGCTCAGTGCAACCAGTGAGGCGCCTGCAAATACGATATGGAAACGCGAAGACATTCCGTGCCTCCCCTCAATCGACAATGAAGCCGCTGGCGCCGCTCGGAGGCGAAGCCTTCGCCGCAGCTGAACCAGGCACGGCGTAAACGTCGTTCAGTTTGCCAAACAGAACCGTGCGCGCGTCCGTCGCGGTCACGTAGCCACGGTCTGGATCGCGAAAGCCTTGCGGATCTGTAGGATCAACCAAGTAAGGCGTCACAATCACGACCAGCTCGGTTTCGTCGTTCTGGAAGTCACGGCTGCGGAACAACGCACCGAGAACCGGGATGTCTTTCGCGGCCGGAATGCCATCGAGGCTCTGCTTCGTCGATTCCTGGATAAGGCCAGCGATCACAAGGCTGCCGCCTGAGGGAATTTCCACCGTTGTTTCTGCACGCCGAACCTTCAGCGCCGGAATGGTCAGCGACGTCGCAGCAACGGCCTGACCGGTGGCGGGATCGATCGTCACGCCAGAGTCGGCTTGGAAACCGCCCTGCTGGGTGAGCTCGGACACCTCGACAGAAAGCTGGAGCGAGATGCGGCCTTCCGACAGCACGACCGGCGTATAGCCGAGGCCCACGCCGAACGGTTTAAACTCGATGGAAATCTTGCCTTGGTCCTGTGCGACCGGCACGGGGAATTCGCCGCCGACAAGGAACTTGCCAGCCTCGCCTGAGATCGCTGTGAGGTTCGGCTCGGCCAGCGTGCGCACGATGCCGACACGTTCGAGGGCATTGAGCTTGACGCCGACGCCGCTCTGCTGCGCCGCGCCAACGAGGTTCTTGTAGCCAAGGTCTGCTGCGAGGCCTCCAAGCGCGGTGCCCGCGATGGGGAATGCGTTGGACGACGACATCGAGAAGTTGTTGTCGAAATTGTTGCCCGAAAGCTGACCGAAACCAATCGCGCCCGACAGGTTGATGCCCATCTGCTTGATGACCGTGCGCTGCATCTCGACGAAGCGCACCTTGAGCGTGACCTGGTCCTTGCCATCGATCGACATCAGGTTGAGGATCGAGTTGTCGTCCTTGGCGTAGGTCCGCGCAAGCTGCACGACGCGATCGGAGCCCGAAAGGTTCGGCACGGAGCCGGCGAGGATGATACGGCCGTTCACCGCTTCGACCTGCACCTTGGAGCCAGGGACGTGGCGCTTGATGAGTGTGCGCAACTGATCCATGCCCGCGACGCCGTCGGTGACGGAGATCTCGAGCACTTTCACCTTGCGGCCTGAGCGGTCGAGAAACACGATATTGCTCTCGCCCGGCGCGACGCCCATCACGGCGATGCGGCGGCGGTCGCGTGCGATAATGTTGGCGATCTTGTCGTTGGCGATGATGACATCGTCGATGTCGGTGTCGAACTCGATCATGTAGGACTTGTTGACCGTGAGCGTCAGCACTTCTGTTGCGGTCGGAGCCGATGCATCAGGCACCGCTACGCGGCGTGCGGGAGCCCCGCTGAGTTCGTCGGCAGGCGGCTGGGCCAGCGCGCCGGGCGAAATCACGACCAGGGTCGTAGCAAGGCTCGCGAGGACAATGTTACGCTTGGCTGACATGACTGACCTCAACCTGCCGGCGTCGAACTGACGCTCTCATTGCCGTAGCGGTAGACGCGCACGCCTTCGACATCCTGCGAAACTCCGTCACGATAGACGCGGCCCGCGCTCGTTGCGCCTTGAGGCGACTGCATGTCGGCGATCGAACGCAGCGTAAGTGCAATTTCGCCGGCTTTCTTTGCTGAGCTCAGCAATGTTGCGTCGCGCTCGGTCAATTCCAGCGTCGCGCGCGAGCCGATGATCACCTGGCCCTGCCCCGATCGGGGCGACTCGGCGTCGTTTTCGGCCGGCGGGGCGCCATAGCTCGCATCGATGGCAAGCACGCGGACGTTGGACAGGATGATGTCAGAGCGGATGTTCATCTTGTTGTTGCCGCCTGAATTGTTGTCGATGGAGCGCGTGACGATGACATCGACGCGGTCATTGGGCTGAATGAAACCGCCCGCCGCAACCTCGGCAGCGATTTCGACCGAGACAGCGCGCATGCCTGGCGTGAGCATCACGGCCATGAAGCCTGCGGTACCCGGATGCATCAGCTTGCTGATAGTGACTGGTTCGCCCGGGACGAGATCGAAGCGCGCGACAGCGCCGACCATCTTTTCGAGGCCTTCCGGCTCTTTCTCTTTCTCGATGAAAGCGTCGGCCGGCGCGCTCGCCGGCCATTCCTGCCAGCGCAGGTCGTCAGCGGACACAAACTTGCCAACGGGAATTGCTTCCTTCGCGACGAGCACCTGCTTCGTCGGTATTTCGACGGGCTTGGGCGCTTCCGCCGGCGCAGCGACAGCCGCAACAGCAGGTGCGGACGTCTGCACAGAGCGCACAAGGAAGACGGCGGCAATCGCGGCGCCAGCCGCCACCAGAAGAATGATCAGTCGCACAGGCGACATGAAGGCCCTCCGCCGCAGGCCCCCAAAGGCCTGAAAGGGGCCCTGTCCTGAGCGTGACATTTTCACGAGGGCTCTAAAGGAGAGTTAAGACGAACGGGCGGAGGGCATTAACGTTTCACGTGAAGTCTTAACCGTGCAAATTTTGCCTAGGCGCTGAAACCCGCAAGACCGGCCGCGAGCACGGGCGATGCCGGCGCCGCGAGAAGCGCGCCCGCGGCGATCGCCACCGCATAGGGCGCGCCTTCTTCTGGTGACATCAGGCGATTGAGCCACGGTTTAGCACTCGACAGCTTCATGCGCCTGAGGACGATCAGCACGGCGGCAAGCGCACCGCCCGCGATTGCCATGCCCATGATGAAAGAAGCGCTAGCGGAAAGTCCGGTCCACAAGCAGGCCGCCGCGATCACTTTCGCATCCCCTCCCCCGAAAACGTTGAGGTAGAAGAGAGCTGCACAGACAAGCAACACGCCGGCTCCGAACACCAGGTGCCAACCGATCTGGTCCCAGGAGAGTCCAGCCGCAAGGGCGGCGGGAAGGAAAGCAACGCCGAGCACGATCGACACCCAGTTGGGTATCGTCATGGTGGAGACGTCGTGCCAGGCGGCGTAGATCAGCAAAAGCGGAAACGCCAGGCAGAGCAGCGACGTGATCATCTTCCACCCAAGTTGTGATCCAAGCAACTTACTTCAATTCGCTGAAGGAAGCGTTGACCGCTCCAAGTATTCGCAAAAAGAAAGAAGCCGCGGACGAGGTCCGCGGCTTCTCCATGTCTTATGCCAGCTGTGCAGCCGGCGTAGGCTTATTAGGGAGCCGGGGGGGGGCCAGCGCCCGTCAGTTCCGCAGAAACGTCGCCGAAGGTGGTGGCAAGGTTCGTACCAAGCGTCGACACGGCGCCGATGATGGCGACGGCGATCAGAGCAGCGATGAGGCCGTACTCGATCGCGGTCGCGCCGGATTCGTTCTTGAAGAATTTTTTCATGACGTTTTTCATTTTTGCTTCTCCGCTATGCATGGCTTTTGTTTTCCCACAGTGAATTACCATCACCCGCAGTAGGTATGTTGAGTTCTACATGAGCTGGATTGATATCACGTAAAACGAACAAGAAATTTGCAGGTATTCGTGTTCATTCGCGCTTAACTAGGTTCGCAACGATTGATTCAATACTTTGAATAGACCAATAACGCCGATGCCGCCGCCAGGTCGCGTGTATTATAGACTCACGCGCGCGAACCCCTCCCTGCCGCACTGAAGCACGGGCCAATGCCTTAGCCATTGATTCAGTCTTGATCCCTATCGTGATCCGAACGGCCCCCCCGGGAGACGTCCATGACGAAGAATTTTTTCGCTGCTCTGGCATTCTGCCTCACGCTTGCGCCGGCTGCGGCTGCGGATCCTTTTAACGTGAAGGTCGATCAGACGGTGACGCTAAAGCTAAGCCAGCCGGCGAACTCGGTCGTCGTCGGCAACGCGACGGTGGCTGATGTGGCGGTCCACGATCCGCGCACGCTGCTGGTGACAGGCAAGGCGTTCGGCTCGACAAACCTCACTGTTCTCGATCGCGCCGGCAACACAATCTATTCGAGCACGCTCAACGTCGGCGGCGAGGAAGACAACGGCCTCACGATCGTGCGCAGCGGCGCGACTTACTCATACTCGTGCATGGACAAGTGCCGCGCCACACCGATGGTTGGTGATGCACCCAACCACTTCCAGGACGTTATGGGCACCGTCACTGCCAAGGCCCAGACCGCCAAGGGCGGCAACTAGCTCTCGCCAACCGCCAAAAAAATCAGGCGTGCGCCTGGCTCGAAGGCACGAGCTGGCCTTTCTCCCCTGTCGTCTTCTTCAAGGTCAACATCATCGCCAGTCCGATGATCATCAGCACCAGCACCGGTGAAAAACCGATTCGCTGGTCGTTGAACGTCCGTGTAAAGACTTCCGCCAGCAGCGGCCCCATCCACACCGTCGCTGTGCTGGAAAGCGCAAACAGGCCGAAGAACTCGGCGGTCCGCTCCTTCGGCGCCAGCACGACGATCATGTAGCGGCTAGAGGAGATGTTCGCTGTGGCGAACGCGGCGATGACGCCAATCAGCAGAAGATAGAACATGTCTGACAGCGTGCTGAAGATCGGCAGGCCATTCACGGCGAAGCCTGCCGGAACCAAACCATAGAAGATCGCATCCTGCGTCACACCCAGCGCTGTTGTAACGCCAGCGCACATCACGATCAGCTCGATGATGATCGCGCGGCGAACGCCAAATTTCCGGTCCAGCGGTCCCGCCAGGAAAAGGCCGCCGATTGCGCCGCAGATCGACGCCCAGATGCCGTAGAGGATCACCTCGACGAAACTCCAGCCGAGCACGCCGGCCGTATAGACCCCGCCGATCGACAGCATGGCGATGAGCCCGTCCTTGTAGATCAGGCAGGCGACAAGGTATTTCATCGTCTCCGGGAACGCCTTGAACAATCCAACAATGTAGGAGGCTGCGCCGCCGACCGCGCCGAGCGGATTGAGTTTGCCATCCTTCGAGAAAAGCTCGCGTGCAGCGGCTGCCCACGTACCGCCTTCAGGCGCGCCATCGGGCATGAAGATGAAGAACGGGATCACGAACACCAGCATCCAGATCGCAACCAGCGGCCCTGAACTGAGCTGGAGAACGAAGCGGCCTGCCGCTGTACCCAGCGACGGCATGGCGAGACCAATTGCGGCCAGCGTGATCAGAGCCAGAGCCGAAGAGGCCTGGCCCAGGCCAAGGCCGGCGCCGGAAATGCGCGACAGCGACGACGGCCTGCCCGCCGATCGCAGCATTGCATTGTGCATCATCTCCGAATACGTATAGCCGACGAAGCCGAGCACCAGGAACGACATCGTGCCGACGACGCCAAGGCCGCCGGCCGGCGGATGGAAAACGCCCTGCGCATCGATGGTTCCGGGCGTCGCCCACCACAATGACGACGCGCTCACAACCAGCATCAGCAGAAAGACCGCCATCAGCGGCTTGCGAGCCCCGCCGCGATCCATCATCGCGCCAAGCACGGGGGCCGTCAGTGCGCCGATCACGCCGGCCCATTTGGTCGCTTCTGAGACAGCAGCCTGCCCCATCACCGGATCGCCGATCATGTTCACCGCGAAATAGGGCGGGAACACGTACGTCACGATCAGCATGTAGTACGGGTTGCGCGCGAACTCGAACAGCACCCAGGAAAGCCCTGCAGGCGCCAGAGCGCCGCCCACGCGCTGACGCTTTTTCCTTGCGGCGGCGTCCCTTATTTCGGGAGTCACATCCGTCATTGTGGCTCCCCTGCTAGACGAGGCCGGACGCGAGTGGGCATTATATGTTGCTTGAAGTCGACTGCCGATTCTCAAGGGATGCCCGGATTCGACCGCAGGGAAAGCCCTGAAGGCCTTTCGGCGAAGGTTACACCCAGAGTTCGCGGCGCCTATCGGAAGGGCGGTTCGTAGAAGGACCGCAGCTTGCGTGAATGCAACGCATCGCCGCCTGCCAGCGCAAGGCTTTCAAGCGTCTCGATGCCGATGCGTATGTGTTCACCTATCGCTCGCTCGTAGAAGCGATTTGCAGCGCCTGCGAGCTTGATCTCGCCGTGCAGAGGCTTGTCCGACACGCACAGCAGCACACCGTAAGGCACGCGCATGCGATAGCCGTTCGCCGCGATGGTCGCGCTTTCCATGTCGATGGCGATGGCGCGCGACTTGTTGAAACGTCTCGCTGTCTCGGTGAAACGCAACTCCCAGTTGCGATCGTCGGTGGTGACCACCGTGCCTGTGCGAAGGCGATGCTTCAGGCCATCGCCATCCTCGCCCGTCACCTTCGCCGCAGCTTCCTGGAGCGCGACCTGCACTTCCGCGATCGGCGGCACAGGAATGTCGGGCGGCAGGACATCGTCAAGCACATGATCATCACGCAGGTAGGCGTGCGCAAGCACATAGTCACCGATGCGCTGCGAGTGCCTGAGCCCGCCGCAATGCCCGACCATGATCCAGCACTCAGGCCGCAGCACCGCTAGGTGATCCGTGATCGTCTTGGCGTTAGACGGCCCCACGCCGATATTGACCAGCGTGATCCCTGCCCTGTCCTCCGCCATGAGATGGTAGGCCGGCATCTGCAGCTTGCGCCACGGCCCTTCGGCCACCTTCTGCAATCCATCCTTCGTCTTCCCATCGACGATGACGCCGCCCGGCGCCGACAGCTTCTTGTAGGGGCCCGGCTGCTTCATGCGCTCGATCGACCATTCGACGAAATGGTCGACATAGCGGTGGTAGTTTGTGAACAGGATGTAGCGCTGCACATGCTCGTATGGCGTGCCCGTATAGTGCTTCAGCCTTTGCAGCGAGAAATCGATGCGCGGCGCATCGAATAGCGCCAGCGGCCTAACGCCGTCGATGTCAAACATGCCGCCGTCCAGCACTTCAGCGTCGATCACCTCGTCGCCGATCTGCTTCAGGTCGGGCGTCGGAAACCAGCGCGCGAACTCGGCAGGCGGCAGCGCTTCGGCATCGATGTTGCTCGCATGCTCCAGCACGTAAGGGTACGGGATTTCCGACCCTGAATTGACCACCTCCAGCGCCACGTCGAAATCCGCCGTGATCTGCTCAAGCTGATCAAGGAAGTACGTGCGGAAGAATTTCGGCTGCGTGATCGTCGTCTCGTAGATGCCCGGCTCGGACAGCTTGGCGAAGGCGCGCGACAGCGGCGGCACTGGCCCGTCGGGACGATACGCCATGCGCAGCATCGGATAGCAGAAATCGCCGCGTATCCGAGCTTTCGGATCGGGCGTCTCGCCCTTCGTCACAAATGCCTCGAGCGCCGCACGCAAGCGGCCGACCGCAGCTTCATAGAGCTCGGTCGCCTTGTCGATAGCCTGCTGAGGTGTGAGGTTGCCCGTCATTGCGGGAAGCTAAATACGCCGTGCTGCGCCGTCAACGCACCGCCCAAGATCAGACGCTGATCCCCGGGTCAGCCCAGTCCGCCGAAGCGTTCCATGAGCCGGTCGACCATCTTGAGGGCGATGTGCGGCTTGCGGGCGATCAGCAGGCCAAGGCCGGCAACCACCACCGTGGCGGCAACCGGGCGCTCCTGGATGATCTTCTTCGCCACTTCGACCGGCAAGTCGAGCATCGCCAGCATTGCCTGTGTCGGATCGACTTCCTCAGGCTGGGGATGATGATGTTCTTCAGCCCGTTTCGGCTGCACACCCACCCACATCGCGATCGCAGACACGGCCAGGAAACCAACCGCCGTCACTGCATAGGCAGCAGGCGCGGGCATCCACCTTTCGAGCGTCAGGGCGGCGCTGATCGCCAGCGTAACCACGCCGCCGATGGCGAGTAGGCTGGCGGCTCCCGCCGCGACGGCGACGCCCTTGGCGCGGTCAAAGAAACGTTCGATTCCGAACACGATGGCCCCCGGGCCCCTTCGCTATCCGCGAGCTATCTGCGGCTCGAGAGCGAGGCGAGAACAAAGCCAGCAGCAAGCGCGATGCCGACGGCGGCGAAAGGATGTTCACGGACCTTCTCCGCAACTGCTTCCTTATATTCGACAGCCTTGTCCCCGGCCTCTTCAGCGAACTCGCGGCTCTTTAGGGCGGCCGCCTTGGCCTGCTCCTGGGCGAGCGCGCCCGTGTCGCGCAGCAGCGCGGCAAGGTCCGCGCGCAGAGCCTTCATGTCGTTCTTGAGGGTCTCAAGGTCGGTCTTGGCCGCGGGGTTTCCGTTACCGGAAGCGCTGGTTGAGGACGACATGGGGTTACTCCAGGGAATGGTGCGACGTCACCTTACAACGTCTGCACTTCATATAGCGTTTCATCCGCCGATGAATATGGCGGGTGTCGTTAATCCCTGAAAATCATGTACGAAAAGAGCCGATACTGCCTTTCACGTTGTCGAATACTACTCCGCTGCGACCCGTTTCTGCATCTTGTCGAATGACGACCACACGCCATCGGCGCCATGCCAGTCCCCGCCAGTCGCCCCCTTGGAGTATTCCGTCGCGCGCTGTTCGAAGAAGTTTGCGTGCTCGACCCCGTTAAGGATCTCCGACAGCCACGGGATCGGATGCTCCTTTACGCCATAGATCGCCGGCAGCTTGAGCTGACCCAAGCGCCAGTCGGCGATGTAGCGGATGTAGTTCTTGATGTCCTGCGCTGTCATCCCCTGCACCGGACCCATCTTGAAAGCGAGGTCGATGAAGGCGTCCTCCATCTTCACCACGGTGCGGCAGCAATCGATGATGTCGTTCTTCACCTCGTCGGTGAGCGCGCCCGTCTCCGCCGCCAGCGTGTGGAAGATGCGGATCATGCCTTCGCAATGCAACGACTCGTCACGCACCGACCACGACACGATCTGCCCCATGCCCTTCATCTTGTTGAAGCGCGGGAAATTCATCAGCATCGCGAAGGACGCAAAAAGCTGCAGCCCTTCCGTGAACGCGCCGAACATCGCGACCGTGCGCAGTATGTCCGCGTCCGTCTCGACGCCGAACTTCTGCATGTAGTCGTGCTTGTCCTTCATCTCCTTGTACTGGGTGAAGGCTGAGAACTCAGAGTCCGGCATGCCGATCGTCTCGAGCAGCAGCGCGTAAGCGGCAATGTGGATCGTCTCCATGTTGGAGAACGAGGCCAGCATCATCTTGATCTCGGTGGGCCGGAAGACGCGCGAATAGCGCTCCATGTAGTTGTCGTTCACTTCCACGTCCGATTGCGTGAAGAAGCGGAAGATCTGCGTCAGCAAGGCGCGCTCCGCGTCCGAAAGCTTCGCCGCCCAGTCCTTGCAGTCCTCGCCGAGCGGAACCTCCTCCGGCATCCAGTGAATCTGCTGCTGCCGCTTCCAGAAGTCGTAGGCCCAGGGATAGCGGAACGGCTTGTACGAGTGGGACGGCGTCAGGATGCCCGCGCGGGTCAGCGCAGCCCTCGCCTCGCCTCTTGCGGTATCGGCCATTCCTGAGTCGGACATCATAGTCTCCCAGCCATTCCAGAAACACGGCTGGGCACCATATCTAGGGGCTCACGCCTGTCACAAGAACTATATATTGACGAAGTATGGTTGATTTTTCCCTACTTCTCGTCTGCGGGGCGAGTCTCCCACAACTGGCCCAACCAGCCAGTGCGGCGCCCTGCGGCATCCACAACGAAATAGTCGCGGACTGCGATCGGGACCCGCCCTTCGCTGCAATGAGAACGCAGACGAGCAAAAGCCCACCGCGTCCTTCTGGCGAAAGCGCAAAGCGCCGCTGTCCTCTAAGCCCCAGAGCGGGCGAGGAGCGCCAAGCACGTCTGTCTCAGAAAAGTCCGCCGAGGTGAAGGACCCCCCCCCGCCGGTGAGATCGGTCCCCTACCCGATCGCGACCACCAACCATAAGCGAACACTGCACGTCCCACGCTGGGGGAAGGAGGGCAAAGGTCGCCCTTACGGATGGCCTGCAACACGTGTCGGGTCGCGAGACGGCGCTAGTGGTGCAGCGTGTAGCTGAATGCTGCGAAGCGCTCGCGCATGTTGACATCCTGATTGCCAGCGATGTCGTTGAACTCGAGCTTCCGCTCCACCAGGCCGAACGACATCTGGGCACCAAGACCCGTAGACCACGCAACACCGGCCTGCAGATCGCCGACCGTCGCTTGATCGCGAAGGCTGGCGCCGTCCATCGCGGTCTTGTCCGCGAGGTTCCAGACCAGCGCTTCATTGTCCGCGCCGACGAAGAAATACCAAGACGGGGCGGCTGTGCCCATGCCGCGCAGGTCGCGGTCGACAATGTTGGTCCCGAGGCGAACTTCCGCGCCCGTGCGGGCGACGTTGTTGCCGGCGCGATCCCGCTGGATCTGGGCGCGCGGCGTAAAGGAGAGGTCAAGGCCGAGGCCGGTGCTTTCGGCCGACGCTGCAAACGAGACCTCCCCGCCCCAGCTTTCGCCGGTCATCGAACGGATCGGCTGCGGCGTGGCGAGATCGAGCGCCTCGAACCGGGCGGCGGTAAGAGGCCCCGACATATTTCCCGGACCGAAGTTACTGCCGACGCGCAGCGGCAACCCAATATCGGGCTGAGTCGGCTGCGCGAGGATGATGTCGCGTGGCGCTTGATCCGACGTGAAGGACTGCGGACCGTCAACCGGGCCCACTTCCATCACGATCGCTTCGGAATTGGTCGGCGGGGTCGCGCACCCGAGGCACGACGCGGCGATGACACTACCTGCAAGACCGGCAATCATTTTAACTGCTCGTCCCAGACATTGAAGTCCCCAAAATTGGGCTCAGCTAATTACCAAACCGATAACACGCTTGGTCGAAGTCTGTTCCCACTTAGGCGAAGTTCGTCAGTCTACTCTGACTGGAAGCTAACGCATTCCCCTGGGCCGGACAACCCACCATTACATAGTTGTCACCAAGCAAAAAGGCGGCCCGATTGCGGGCCGCCCCTTGTGTGCACTGCAATATTTCGCGCTTTTCGCTTATTGGCAGGCCAGACATTCCTCGTAGTCGGTCTTCTCCGACTTGGCGAAAGCGATCGCTTTCTCTTTCTCCGAGCCGGCGAACCCCGCCCGCTGGATCGATTTGGAACGGCAGTAGTAGAGCGACTTCAGACCTTTCTCCCATGCCGTCCAGTGCAGCATGTGAAGGTCCCATTTCTCGATGTCGGCCGGCAGGAAAAGGTTAAGGGACTGGGACTGGCAGATGTACGGCGTCCGGTCGGCCGCCAGCTCGATGACCCAACGCTGGTCGATCTCGAAAGCTGTGCGGAACACCAGCTTCTCCTGCTCGGTCAGGCAGTCCAGATGCTGGACCGAGCCTTCGTTCTCGAGGATCGACGCCCACACGCCCTGCGTGTTGTTGCTGGTCTTCTCCAGCACCGCCTCGAGGAAGGGGTTCTTCACCGAGAATGAGCCTGACAGCGTCTTGTGGGTATAGATGTTCGCCGGGATCGGCTCGATGCCGGCCGACGTGCCGCCGCAGATGATCGAGATCGACGCCGTCGGCGCGATCGCCAGCTTGTGGGAGAAGCGCGCCATGACGCCGCAGTCTTCCGCATCCGGGCAGGCGCCCCGCTCTTTCGCAAGCTTGACCGACGCCGCATCCGAACCGCGGCGCAGGTGCTTGAACATCACATTGTTCCAGGCCTTCGCCGTGGCCGATTCCATCGCCACGTTCTGGCTCTGCAGGAAGGAGTGGAAGCCCATCAGGCCCAGGCCAACCGAGCGTTCGCGCTTGGCCGAGTAGACCGCGCGGGCCATTTCCGGCGGCGCGCGCTTGATGAAGTCTTCCAGCACGTTGTCGAGGAAGCGGAACACGTCCTCGATGAAGTTCTCATTGCTCTTCCACTCGAGGAACTTCTCGGCGTTGACCGACGACAGGCAGCACACCGCCGTGCGGTCCATACCCTTATGGTCGAGGCCAGTGTGGAGCATGATCTCCGAGCACAGGTTCGACTGGCGAACCTTGAAGCCCAGCTGTTTCTGGTGCGCCGGCATCGCGTTGTTCACGGTGTCGGAGAAGATCAGATAGGGCTCGCCGGTCGCCATGCGGAGCTCAAGGATCTTCTGCCACAGCTTCCGGGCGGAAATCTCCTTCAGCACGGTGTTGTTCTTCGGAGACCTGAGGCCGAACGGCGTGTCGTTCTTCACCGCGTCCATGAACTCGTCGGTGATGTTGATGCCGTGATGCAGGTTCAGCGACTTGCGGTTGAAGTCGCCGGCCGCCTTCCGGATCTCCAGGAATTCCTCGATCTCCGGGTGGTGGATGTCGAGATAGCAGGCGGCCGACCCGCGGCGCAGCGAGCCCTGGCTGATCGCCAGCGTCAGCGAATCCATCACGCGGATGAAGGGGATGATGCCCGATGTCTGCCCGTTCTGGCCGACCTTCTCGCCGATCGAGCGGACATCGCCCCAGTAGGTGCCGATGCCGCCGCCATTGGAGGCCAGCCAGACATTCTCGTTCCACGTCTCGACGATGCCATCGAGCGAATCGGAGACGCCGTTCAGGAAGCAGGAAATCGGAAGTCCGCGGTCAGCCCCGCCATTCGACAGGATCGGCGTGGCGGGCATGAACCACAGCTTTGAAATGTAGTCATAAATACGTTGCGCATGTTCGGCATCGTCCGCATAGGCCGTCGCGACTCGAGCGAACATCTGCTGATAGCTCTCACCGGGTAGCACATAACGGTCATCCAGCGTCTTCTTGCCGAAATCGGTCAGGAGGGTGTCACGGGAGGGGTCGATCCGCACCCCGGAAACCACCCGCAGGGTGGCCTGCGCCTTGGGTTTCCCACGGCGGGCGACGGACTTTTCCTCAGTGGTGACGGCTTCTGCGGACATCGAATTCTCTCGTTAGAGGCCAAAATTAGTTAATTCCGGCCAGAACCGGCGAAACCCAACTGATTGGTGTCCCGCGCCAGCCCCGACGCTACATATAGTGTCGTCACAACCCTAATGGACCGTCAACGGCCTCACGCCGGGATTATTTTCGCTTATCCACCGGAGAGAATTTAGGGGATTTAAGTCTCGTTAACCATTGGGGCGGCATACGCCCGGCTCCCACCAACTCGGGGCGGCTCTCGCAGGCTCCTGGAACACAGGTTCAACAGGCCGGGGTGCGGCCGGTCCAGCCCAGCCGCTTTTCCGACTTTTCGGTTCATCATCGGGCTGCGAGGCGGTTAGGGTCCGACGTGAGTGAAGAGGCCGCGCATGGCGTTCGCATCGCACGGATACGCAATCGTGGCCCGATGAGGTCGCCGCCCTCGCCGCCAACGCCTCCAATATCTCGACCGTCTCACCCGCAACTGTTGCTACCGCACGCGGAAGCAGCGCCCGCTGCCTCGTTC
The DNA here is from genome assembly GCA_947474455.1 of Hyphomonadaceae bacterium. GTDB lineage: Bacteria > Pseudomonadota > Alphaproteobacteria > Caulobacterales > Hyphomonadaceae > UBA7672. The sequence continues at coordinate 72,623 of CANJIL010000004.1, forward strand.
TCCGAACGCATCGAACGCATTGCCGTCCGCGATCCCTCCTATGCCCACCTCATCGGCGCAGCGATCACAACCGACGCCCAGCACAGCGAGGCGGCCGAGGCGCTGCTCGGTGCGAAGATCGTCGAGCGGACAGTTTTCTTCCGCGGCAACAGCTCGACTATGGGCGAGCTGTTGCCGCGGCTGGCATTCCGACGTCGCTATGGCCGACGGCACGCTATGCTCCCTTGTAACGCTGACCGCGTGGATTCCGCTGACCGACACGGGGCCTGAAACCGCCGGCCTCGAACTGGCGATCGGCAAACGCCATGCACAGTTTCCCCATGTGCAGGACACCGGTGCTTTCGTCATCCCGGAGTCGCTCACGCCCTGAACCCCAAAGCGCCCCCGACGTGCAGGCTGGCTGCTGATGGACCACGACCCGCCGCACCGCGCCGCGCCCAACCAAACCGGCAGAAAACGCTGGAGCCTGGTCGTCTAGATGAAATCGGCCGGTTGATCAGCCCTTCGGGCCAAGCGCGCCATCGGCCGGCCGAGACGTGTCGCCGATCCGCGTCACCGTGAATTCGACGAACTTCATCGGCGGTCCGCTTTTCGGAATGCGCGTGCCGATCCCGGTCCGGACGCCGTCCTCACGGTCGCACGTAGGCGATCTTCATGTCGGGTCCGGCCTGGATTTCCCACGTGAAGCCGGTTGCGTTCGGAACGATCGGAAAGTCGCCGGTGCGGCCTCCCAAATACGAGCGCATCGCATAGGCTTTCTTGGTGGGGTCGTGGGCGATCACCGCGAAGGCGGTGAAACTGAGTTCGCCGCTCTTCTCGTATACCTGCCTTCAATCACGCGCAGCGTGCCATCGAGCATCGCACCGACGCGTTCCGCCAGCACCGTCCGATGCCAGCCGCCTTCGTTACGTAGCGATTTCGTGGGCCCACGCCATTCCCCGTCGAGGAAGGCCAGCGCCTTCATCACTTCCTTCTGCGCAGCCATGCGCGGAGCAGGGTCGTAGCGCCCTGCGCGAACACCGGTGCGGCTAGCGCGAACGGTGCAGCGGAAATCAAGGGGGCTAAAATGATCGATCGCATGATGCGTGTCCCTTGTCGTGGTCGAAACATGCGCCCCTCAGAGCATTGCATCGTCAATAACACGGGCAGAGCGCACCACTGCGTGCGCCGAAGACGTCTAGAGATTCAAGAGCGTCGGATCTCCGCCCTGCGCCGCGATGTTGACCGTCACCGTGCGCTCCGTTGCGAAGCGCGCGAGATAGTGTGGTCCGCCTGCTTTTGGCCCCGTGCCCGAAAGGCCGGAACCGCCGAAGGGCTGGACGGCGACGACTGCGCCGATGATCGACCGGTTCACGTAGACATTGCCGGCGCGAACCGCAGCCTTGACCTTCTCGGCGAAGCTTTCGAGGCGCGAGTGGACGCCGAGCGTAAGGCCATAGCCCTTCGCCGAAAGCGCGCCGCCGACCTTTTCGATATCGTCAGGGTCGTAGCGGATGACATGCAGGATCGGGCCAAAGACTTCCTTGTCGATCTGGTCGAGCGACTCCAGTTCGAGAATGGCCGGGCAGAAGAACGTGCCCTTCTCTCTCAAAGCGCCGATGTCACCCTGCCAGAGTTTTGCCTGCGACTTGACCTTCGCGAGGTGCGCATCGAGAAGCAAGCGCGCGTCCTCGTCGATGATCGGCCCAACATCTGTCGATGGATCCGCCGGGTCGCCGATGATCATCACGTCCATCGCGCCCCTGATCATCTCAACGATATCGTCAGCGGTTTCGTGCGGCAGGAAGAGGATGCGGAGAGCGGAGCAACGTTGCCCCGCCGAACGGAAACCCGACATGATGACGTCGTCGACGACCTGCTCCTTGAGCGCCGTGGTGTCGCAGAAGAGGGCATTGAGACCGCCCGTCTCCGCAATCAGCGGCGCGATGGGGCCGTCCTTCGCCGCAAGCGTGCGGTTGATGATGCGAGCAACTTCCGTCGAGCCCGTGAACGCGACGCCTCCGCAGCGTGGGTCGCCAGTGAGTTTGCCGCCGACCCTGCCATCGCCGGTGAGAAGATGGAGCGCCTCCACAGGCAATCCGGCAGTGTGGAAAAGCTTCACGGCCTCGAAAGCGATGAGTGGCGTCTGTTCGGCGGGCTTGGCCAGCACCGTGTTGCCGGCGGCGAGCGCGCCGGCGATCTGGCCAGTGAAGATGGCGAGCGGGAAGTTCCAGGGGCTGATGCAGACAAAGACGCCGCGCCCCATCAATTCCATGCCGTTTGTTTCCCCGGCCGGCCCCGGCAGCGCCTCAAGGCCGTGGAATTTGGTCTCCGCTTCGACAGCATAGTAACGGCAGAAATCCACCGCCTCGCGGACTTCGGCGATGCAATCGTCCAATGTCTTCCCACCTTCGCGGGCGAGGAGGGCGATCAGCCGGTCGGTATCCTGCTCCACGGCGTTGGCCATGGCCTCGAGAATGTCCGCGCGCATGGCGCCGCCGATAGCGTTCCAGTGTGGCTGGTAGGCGAGCGCCGATGCGTAGGCGGCCTCGACGTCTGCATCAGTCGCAGAAGTAACACGGCCAACGACGCGGAATTTGTCAGCGGGTGCTTTCGTGTCGTCGCCCTTTGCGGTCGACATGTTGCCCGCTACGATCGGACCCGCAGCGATCGGACCTGCGGCGTCGAGCTTTGCGACGGCGGCTGTAATGCGCTCGCGCACCTCCTTCTGGCTGATGTCGAGCCCGCGCGAATTAATCCGCGATGCGCCGTAAAGAGCGGGCGGCGGCGGAATGCGCGCATGGCGCGCGGGCGAGGCGGACAGCAACGTGTAGGGATCCGCGGCGATCCGCTCTGCAGGCACGTCCGCATCAAGGAATGAATGGACGAACGACGTGTTCGCGCCATTCTCCAGCAGACGGCGCACGAGATAGGGCAGCAGATCCTCATGCGCACCAACGGGTGCGTAGATACGCACAGAACGTTCGCAGCCGGCCGCCTTGTAGAGCGCGACGCCCATGCCGTGCAGGCGCTGGAACTCGTACTCGTTGCGCCCTGCCCGTTTCGCCATCAGCTCGATCGCCGCAAGCGAATGCGCGTTGTGCGTGGCGAACTGCGGATAGATGGAAGGGCCTGTCTCGATCAGCGCTTTCGCGCAGGTGAGATAGGAGACATCGGTTGCCTGCTTGGTCGTGAAGACAGGATAGTCAGGCTGGCCGTCGACCTGAGCGCGCTTCACTTCCGAGTCCCAGTAGGCGCCTTTGACGAGCCGGACCATCAGGCGGCGTTTGGTCTCGCGCGCCAGATCTCCCAGCCAGCCGACCACGGCTTCGCCTCGCTTCTGATAGGCCTGCACTGCAAGACCCAGCCCAGTCCAGCCTGCGAGGTCCTTCTCGCGCGCTAGCTTTTCGAGAAGTTGCAGCGATAGCGCCAGCCGGTCCGCTTCTTCTGCATCCAGCGTGAAGTTGATGTCCTGCTTGGCGGCCAGCTGCGCGAGCTCGACCACCATCGGATAAAGTTCGCGATGGACGCGGTCGCCCTGCACGGCGCGATAGGCGGGATGCAGGGCGGATAATTTCACCGAGATGCCATGGGCCGTTTCTGGCCGATCGCCGGTCTTGGCCTTGCCGACTTCGCCGATGGCGTTGGCGTAGCTGTCAAAATAGCGGCGCGCGTCGGCGGTGGTGCGCGCGCCCTCGCCCAGCATGTCGAAGGAATAGCTGGCGGCCTCGCCCTTCTTCACCGTGCGCTGGCCGCGTTGAATCGCTTCGCCGATCGTGCGTCCCATCACGAACTGCCCACCCATGATCCGCATCGCCTGCATCATCGCAGCGCGAATCACGGGCTCACCTGCCTGCCGGACCATGCGGCCAACGAAGCCGGCAGGATCGCTGGCGGCGTCTTCCGGGGGCTGCACGATCCGGCCGGTGAGCATCAGGCCCCAGGTCGAAGCGTTGACCAGCAGGGAGTCCGACTTGCCGCGATGGTCGCGCCATTCGCCGCTGGATATCTTCTCCGCGATCAGGGCATCCGCCGTGTCTGCATCGGGCACGCGAAGCAGCGCCTCGGCGAGGCACATGAGAGCGAGGCCTTCGGGGTTCGACAGGCCGAATTCCTCAAGGAAACTTTCCATGACGCCGGAGCGGCGCGTCTCGGCGCGGGCTTTCAGGACGACCTGGCGCGCCGCTGCAGCCGCCGCACGGCGCTCGGCCGGATCCAGCGCCGGGTTCGCCAGCAGCTGGGCGATCCTGCGCGGTTCATCCTCGAATTTCCCTGCGTCCAGCGCATCGGGAGAGCGCAACCCAGCGGCAATCTGCTGTGTCATGATCAACCTGACCCTATGGTCAGGCCCGCGAATCGCCGCCTGACGCCATATTCTGACCTAACCATGGACGTAACCTGTCGCGGCCAGCTATCAAACGCCGCCGCAACGGAAAAAGGGACCGCGCCAACCATGCGGATCATGCTTGTCACCGACGCCTGGGATCCGCAGGTAAACGGCGTCGTGCGCACCATGAAGCGCGTGATCACCGAATGCGAACAGCTGGGGCATACGTGGGACATCGTCTCCCCCAACGGCTTCAAGACCATACCGCTGCCGACCTATTCCGAAATCCGGCTAGCCTTCGGGGCCAAGAAGATCATCGAGGAGCGCTTCCTCGAATTCGAGCCCGATGCCGTGCACATCGCGACAGAAGGTCCGCTGGGATGGGCGGCGCGCGCGGTGTGCCTGCGCCACAAGTTTCCCTACACCACCAGCTATCACACGCGTTTCCCGGAATACGTAAACGCGCGCTTCAAGTTCGTGCCGGTGTGGGCTGGCTACACGGTGTTCCGCGAGTTTCACAAGTACTCCGGCCGCGTGATGGTGGCGACGCCATCGATGCGCGACGAGCTGGCGGCGCGCGGTTTCAAGAACATCGCGCCGTGGTCGCGCGGCGTCGACACGGACTTGTTCCATCCCTCCAAACGCCAGGACGGTCGCGGGCCGTTCAGAGGCATGGTTCAGCCGATCTGGCTCAATGTCGGACGCGTGGCCGTCGAGAAGAACATCTCGACCTTTCTTGAGACGCAGCTGCCGGGTACGAAGGTTGTGGTTGGCGAAGGCCCACAGTTGGAGGCGCTGAAGGAAAGGCACAAGGATGCGCACTTCCTCGGTGTGAAGCAGGGCGAGGAGTTGGCCGCCTGCTTTGCCAATGCCGACGTTTTCTGTTTCCCGAGCCTGACGGACACGTTCGGGTTGGTTGTCCTGGAAGCCATGGCGGCGGGCACGCCTGTAGCGGGCTTCAACGTGCCCGGTCCGCGCGATTTGATCCCAGGAACCGGCGCCGGCGCTGTGAACGACGATCTCGCGACCGCCTGCATGGACGCCCTGAAGTGCTCGCGCGAGGTCACCCGCGCCTATGCCGAGACCTATTCCTGGCGCGCCTGCGCTGAGCAGTTCATCAATAATCTCGAACCGCTGCCTGTGCCGGAGCGGCGCAAGTTCTGGAAACGGCTGGCCAGACTGCGCCACGCCCTGCGCATCCGCCGCCGCAAACCCAAGGGCGGCGGCAAGCCGGAGACGCCGCCTTCCTCAGCGGCGCAGGCCAAGGCCGACTGATCCTCCGCGCCTGGAAAGCGTTGCTTTCCGCGGCCATGCCGCGGGCACGCAATTTGCGTTGACCCCTGCCGGGCCGCCATGCCGGCCCGAAGCGGGCCGTATGATAACCAAGCTTACTCTTCTCGCCGCCGCAGTTCTTGTGGTCACGCCCGCAGCCGTCACTGTCATGGTGCCAGGCCCGGTGCAGGCTTCCGCCCTGAGATCCGTCGAGATGACGGAGCCGGTAGAGGCGTTCACGCAGCTACAAAATCGCATTCAGATTCGTCTGCGTCCGGCGGCTAGGGCTGGTGACCATGACACGCGCAAGCGTGTGATCCTGCAGGACGGAGATGGCGACGAAATCACGATCCCGCTGAAACCAGGCCAAACCTGGGCCGGCGTCGAATTGCCGGCCAACATCGCCGGCGCCTCTGTGCTGATCATCAGTGTCGAGTAGGCCGCCGCCTCATTCTACCACACTACCATTAACATCGACGATGTGCACGTCGCCGAGATTCAATTCGCGCACGCCAGCTTCTATCTTCGCGCGAGCGCCCACGATCACCCAGACATGATTCTGGTTCGGGATGATTGTCTTCGCCATACTTTCAACTTCCGCCGGCGTGACCTTCCGATAGGTGTCGGCGTACTTTGCCCAGTAATCGGCCGGCAGGTTGAACTGGTAGATGTCCTGCAGCGTGCCGAGAACCGCGCCTGCGGTCTCCCACCGGCTAGCCATGCCAAGCAGTGTGTTGGTCCGCACCGTATTCAGCTCGGCCACAGTGGGCGGTTTCCTCCCGACGACATCGGTCAGTTCCTTGCGAAGTTCTATCAGCGACCCCTTGGTCTGGTCCGTCTGGACCGGCGCCGAAACGGTGAAGGCGCGCGGGCCACGGCCGCCGCTCATGCTGGAGCGAACCCCGTAGCTCCAACCCTTGTCCTCACGCAGGTTCATGTTCAGGCGGCTGGTGAAGTTGCCGCCAAACAGCGCGTTGAAAGCCGAAATCCACGTGTCCTCGGCTGGATTGCGCGGCGCCTGCGGTGAGCCGATCAAAATGACCGACTGCGCTGAATCAGGGCGATCGACGATATAGACGGCCGGCTTCGAAGGACGCACGCCGTTGGCGACCGACGCGCGCTTGTTGGGTGCGTCGGTCCAGCCTTTGAGAGCCGCCTCCAGTTTGGGCGTGATCTCAGCCAGCGTCGTGTCGCCAACCACAAAAAGCGCCGCATTGTTGGGGCCATACCACGCTTTGTGGAACGCCGCGGCGTCGGCGGGCGTCAGGGACGTAATCTCGTCCGGCGTCAGGAGACGACCGTAAGGATGGTTGTCGCCCCACAGCACTTTTGACATCACGCGCTGGCCGATCGAAGCGGGATCGCGAAGCTGCGCTTGCAGACCCTGAACCGTCTGCGACTGGATGCGCCGGAAGTCAGTTTCAGTGAACGCAGGATTGCGCAGGACATCGGTCCAGATCGCCATGACCTGATCCAACGTCGGCGTCAGGGCCGAGAACTCCACGGTGGAGTTCTCACCGCCCCCGCTCGTTCCGACATATCCGCCGAGCCGGTCTAGCTCGTCAGCGATCTGCAGCGCGGAACGCGTCGTCGTGCCCTCGTCCAGCATGTTTGCAGTGAGACCCGAAAGGCCGTCCTTGATGGTCGCCTGGTCCGCCGGATAGCCGGTGTCCAGCAGCATGGACAGGCTGACCTGCGGCACGTCATGTCGCTCGACCAGCATGACCTTCATACCGTTCGACAGCGTGGCCGTCTGGTAGGCTGGGAACACGGCATCCGCGATTGAGCCGGGGGCAGGCATTTTTGAGCGGTCGACCGGCTCGCTGAACGCGGCGGGATCGCCGAAGGGAAGAACGCTAAGCGTGTAAGATCCGCGCGTCAGCCATTTGCGCGCCACCGCCTGCACAGTTGCAGGCGTCGCCGCTTCGACCCGGGCAACCGACTCCTTCCAGCCTGCGGGATTGCCCATGGTCATCTCCCATTGCGCCAGCTGGGCGGCCTTGCTCGACGTACTTTCCAGGCCAGAGATCACGCCAGAGACGGTCTGCACGATGCTCTTGTCCAGTTCGGACTGCGTCGGACCGGTCTCAATGAGCCGGCTGACTTCCTCGTCGATCGCCGCCTCGATCTTCTTCAGGTCTGCGTCGGGCTTGGCGGTCACCACGATGCGGAACTGCCCGGAGATTTCGCTCTGCGGATTGATGACAGCGACGCTGGTCGCCACCTGTTCGTCATAGACCAGCCGCTTGGTCAGCCGCGCATTCCTGTCGCCGCCAAGGGCGGCTGCGACATGGTCCAGCAGTTCGCCGTCGGGATTGCCCAGCTCGGGCACGTTCCAGGTCCTATAGATACGCGGCTGGGCCACTCGGTCGTACATCACCTCGCGCTGGTTGTCGGCCAGCGCCGGCACCCAAGACTTTGGCTGCGACGGCGGCGGGCCGGGCGGGATTTCGCCGAAATACTTCTCGACCTGCGCCTTCGCCGCTTCCGGTTTGATGTCGCCTGCGATGACCAGGATGGCGTTGGCGGGACCGTACCAAGTTTTGAACCAGTCCTGCACGTCCGCCATCTTGGCGGCGTTGAGGTCATCCATCGATCCAATGACGGTGTGGTCGTAGGGATGGCCTTCGGGATAGGTCGCCGCAACGTGGTGGTTGTTCACCTGGCCGTAGGGCTGGTTCTCGCCCTGGCGCTTTTCGTTCTGCACGACGTCGCGCTGCTCATCGAGGCGGGCCTGATCGACCGCGCCGAGCAGGTAGCCCATCCGGTCGGACTCCAGCCACAGGATGGTGTCGAGCGCCGCCTTCGGAACGGTCTGATAGTAGTTGGTGCGGTCGGTGTTGGTGGAGCCGTTCTGATTGGTCGCGCCGATCTGCTGCGTCGCCTTGAAGAAATCGTCATTGAAATGCTGCGAGCCGTTGAACATCAGGTGTTCAAACAGGTGCGCGAAGCCGGAGCGCCCCTTGGGCTCGTTCTTCGAGCCAACATGGTAGACAAGGTGCAGCGTCACCGTCGGCGTCTTGGTGTCCTCATGCACAATCAGAGTGAGGCCGTTCTTGAGGACGTATTTCGTGAAAGGGATGTCGTAGTCCATCGCCGCAATCTTGGCGACAATCGGATCGCGGGCAGGAGCGGCCGGCGCTTCCACAACGGGCTGCGCTGAGCTCATCGGCGTGGGCGGAGTTGGCGAAGGGGGCCCCATCGCACATGAGCTGGCCGCCAGCACGGCAGCCAGAACGCCGGCGATGCCTGCAACTGTTCTGATCGACATCAACACACCTGCTCTTCTTACCGATAGCGCCGCAGCGTGGAGACCGCGTGTCGCGGGCGGGCCAGCTCCCTGGCCGTCGGCCCTTACTGTAGGTTCAGGTTATCGAGAGGCAATAAGAATCGGGGTCAGCTCTCCGGCCCATAGATCTCACCGCCTCGCTCGGCGTAGTCGCGCAGAATCGACACGGCTTCCTCCCGCAGGAGGCCCGGCTGAAACACCACGCCGCGCGCCTCCATCTCGACGCGGAGCTGCCCTGTCCCCGCGCCCTCGCTGAAGCCCACGGCCTCGGCGTCTTCCTTCAGAGCGCTCGAGACAATCCGCCCGATCTCGGCCCAGTGCGACGCGCCAAGGCACATGATGCAGGGCTCGCAGGAGGTGAAGAGTGTCACGCCGCCATGGTCCGTCAACCGCCGGCCGGCGAGCGAGATCGCCACTGTCTCGGCATGAAGCACGGGATTGCCGCTCGCCAAGGCGAGGTTCACGCCGACAGCGATGACCTCGCCGGTCGCGTCGAGCCGAATCGCAGCGCCAAAAGGCCCACCCGAACCTCGCGCGACATTTTCGCGCGCCGCGGCGATTGCAAGGCGCATACAGGCCTCATCAGACGCGGGAGCGAGCGGCATCGGCATCTCCGCCAGCCAGCCCGGCAGCCTGATCTCAGCCGTCGTCGCAGCCATAGTCACAAACTCCTCGCGGCGAAAAAGCATATCTAACGGAGCGAATCGGCCAAGCGAATCTGGCTGATCAGGCGCGAAGCGCCTGTCACATTTCTCCAGGGCCTGCCCTCTCGCGGACGTCACGCTACTAATGGGTGGGGATTCTGAACGTTTGTTGGCAACCCACTGAGAGGCCGCAAGATTTTATTTACATGCAGATTCTATGGACCTATATACATCGCGCCGGCGGACATCGGCTCGAGGCTCTGCGCCTTGATTCCACGTGGCGTCTGAACTTCCCAAGGGTCTCCACTGAAAGAGACCCGCTCCTCAAAAGAGGAGCTCCTCTGAAAGAGGTGGGGTTTGGATGACGTGTGCGGGTTGAGAGGCAGACTTAACGAGTTGAAGGCCCGTACTAACGCCGGATTGGGTTCAACAACTAACAGGGGTGTACGTGAATTGCTCACGTTTCATACGCCCCTGGACCTGGTCCGGGAACGACTCCCAGAGCTGCCTGTCGCATGCGTGCGACCGGAGCGGGTGTCGATAGCGGCTACTTGGTTCAGGGATAACTTTCCGGGCGACGTGCTCTACGCTGTGAAGGCGAACCCTTCACTGTGGGCGCTTGATGCGGTCTATGCGACCGGTCTGCGCTGGTTTGACGTCGCTTCTGAGAACGAGATCAAGCTCATCGCCTCGCGGTACAGCGACGCGAAGATGGCGTTCATGCACCCGGTGAAGTCGCGCAAGGCTATCGAGCGCGCCTACTTCGAGCACGGTGTGCGCGTCTTTTCGCTCGACTGCGAAGCCGAGTTGGAAAAGATCGTCGCTGCGACGCAGCGCGCTGATGACCTCACCCTTGTGGTGCGGCTTGCGGTCAGCAACTCCGACGCCGTGTACGCGCTGTCGAACAAGTTCGGCGTCTCCGAGACGTCGGCCCCGGCCCTTCTCCAGAAGGCCCGCCGGTTCGCTGACAATCTCGGCGTGTCGTTCCACGTCGGCTCGCAATGCATGAACCCGTCGGCCTTCCGCGACGCTATGGATCTGGCTTCCGGTCTCATCCGCGAAGCGGGCGTCATCGTGGACGTGGTCGATGTCGGCGGCGGCTTCCCGTCCGCCTACCCGAGCATGACGCCTCCGGACCTTGAGCTCTACGTCAAGGTGATCAAGGAGGTGTTCGAGCAGATGCCGGTCGCCATGAACGCCAAGCTGTGGTGCGAACCCGGCCGCGCGATGGTCGCCGAATCGACCTCTATTCTCGCCCGTGTCGAACTGGTGAAGGACGGCGCCTTGCACATCAATGATGGCAGCTATGGCAACCTGTTCGACGCCGCCCACTGCAAGTGGCCCTTCCCTGTGAAGGCCCACCGTGCGGATCGCGCGTTCGAAGGCGGCGAGCAGACGTTCAAGCTGTATGGCCCGACCTGCGACTCGCTGGATGCGATGGAAGGCCCGTTCACTCTTCCCGCCGACATCCGCGAAGGCGACTACATCGAGTTCGGCATGCTCGGCGCCTATGGCGTCGCCATGCAGACGCGGTTCAACGGCTTTGGCGAGACGGAAAACATTACCGTCCAGGACCAGCCTTGGACCTCGATGTACGGCCCGGTCGAGAAACGCGTTGCCGCTCCGGCGCGCCGCCCGGCGCGCAAGGGCTCACGCCGTCTCAAGGTCGTGTCGTAGTCAACCTGTCACAAATGAAAGCGCGGGCCGAATGAACGCCGGTCCGCGCTTTTCTATTTAAAACCTTCCGCACACTGCTATATCCCCCGCCAAACCCATTACCGGGAAACCAAGGCTGGCCGTCGCCCTTCTGACGTCCTCTCCTCTGGAGTCACATCCCTATGGCAACGAAGTCCACCGCCAAGGCCGCGCCTGTGAAAGCCGTCGCGAAGAAGCGCAACAACACGAAGGCCCAGCTGCTCGGCAAAACCATTGAGCATGTCGACATCACGTCTTTCGATGCGCGTCCGATCATCGACTCGATGCGCAAGATGTCGTTCTCCTCGCGCGACACCGCGCGCGCCGCCGACATTCTCGACATGTCGCTGCGTGAGAAAGGCTGCTCGACCTGGCTGATCCTTGCCGGCTCGACATCGGCGGGCGGCTGCATGCACGTCTACCGCGACATGGTGAAGTTCGGGATGATTGACGCCGTGGTCGCCACCGGCGCCTCGATCGTTGACATGGACTTCTTCGAAGCCCTTGGTTTTAAGCATTATCAGGCCGCGGGCGAAGTGGACGACAATATCCTGCGCGACAACTATATCGATCGGATCTACGACACCTATATCGACGAAGAAGAACTGCAGGCGTGCGACCACACGATCCTCGAGATCGCGAATTCGCTCGAGCCGCGAGGCTATTCCTCGCGTGAATTCATCCATGAGATGGGCAAATGGCTTGCCGCAGGCAACGCCAAGAAGAAGGGCTCGCTGATCCAGACTGCCTATGAAGAAGGCGTGCCGATCTTCTGCCCGGCCTTCGTGGATAGCTCGGCTGGCTTCGGTCTGGTGAAGCACCAGAAGGAACGCGCCAAGGCGAAGAAGCCCTACATGATGATCGACGCGGTTGCGGACTTCCGCGAGCTGACCGACATCAAGATTGCGGCTGGCACGACCGGTCTCTTCATGGTCGGGGGCGGCGTGCCGAAGAACTTTGCGCAGGACACCGTCGTCTGCGCCGAGATCCTTGGAGTCGAAGCCCAGATGCACAAATACGCGGTGCAGATCACGGTAGCCGACGTGCGCGATGGCGCCTGCTCGTCCTCGACGCTGAAAGAAGCCGCATCGTGGGGCAAGGTGCAGACCACGCACGAACAGATGGTCTTCGCCGAAGCGACCACGGTCGTACCGTTGATCGGCTCCGACGCCTATCACCGCGGCGCGTGGAAGACCCGCAAGAAGCCGAAATGGGCCAATCTGTTCAAGTAATCGCCTGACTCCAGGCGTCGGATTGACAAGGGCGTCTGCGAAGCACGCGCGCTTTCTTTTTTCGGTCTGCCGAGATTTTCTCGACATCACTGGAAAACTGCTCGGAGTGACATCACGGCCTGCCACCAGTGTCCTCTCAGCAGTATCGCTGTCGCCGCTTGCGACCAACCCAAGCTAGCGCAATGCTGTGCTCACAAGGACGGAGGACATTCCCATGATCGGCTACGTACTGCTCGGCACGAACAACTACGAGAAGGCCAAGGAATTCTACGACAAGGTCTTCGCACCCATCGGCGGCAAGCGCGCGATGGACTTCGGCAAGAGCCTTGTCTGGGGCAATGGCAAGGGTCCGCTGCTTGGCGTGGGCGAGCCCCACAACAAGCTGCCGGCGACTTATGGCAACGGCACGATGGTGGCGCTGCAGATGCCAACCAAGGAAAAAGTGCACGAGGTCTATGACGCCGCGATCGCCAACGGCGCGATCGACGAAGGCCCGGCCGGCCCGCGTGGCGACAGCTTCTATGCCGGCTATTTCCGCGATCTCGACGGCAACAAGCTTTGCGCCTTTTACGCCGAAGGCATGTGACTCTTGCCCCTTGGGCAACGACATGATTCCTTCCCTGCAATTCCAGGGAAGGAATTGTCATGATTGGCTACACCACGATCGGCACGAACGACCTCAACAAGGCGCTGGCTTTTTACGACACTTTCCTCGCTGAACTTGGCGGCAAGCGCATGATGGAGACGCCGAACGGGCAGCTCTACGCGTTCTCGCAAGGGCCGCTCTTCGGCGTCACCAAGCCCTACAACGGCCAGAACCAGAATTGCGGCAACGGCAACATGATCGCCCTGCGCTGTCCCACGGCCGAGAAAGTCATCGAGCTTCACGCCAAGGCGCTGTCGATGGGCGCCACGGACGAGGGCGCTCCGGGCGATCGCGGCGGCGGCTTCTACGCCGCCTATTTCCGGGACCTGGATAGCAACAAGCTCTGCTTGTTCACCATGGGCGGGTGAAGCCCAGCGCTTCCAGTTGCCGCAACACGGGCGTTAAATCCACCGCTTGCGTGCCGTGGCGCGAAGACTAGCCTGCGCGCGTGTCATGGAGAGGACGTCATGCCCCTGCACACTCAGGTCCTTTGTATCGGAGGAAATGTTCTCTTTACCCTGTTCTTTCTGATCGGGGCGGGAGCGGGGCTTTCCGACGGAAATTTCCCGATGGCGTTCGTCATGGCCGTATTTGCAGTGGCGGCCGGATGCAGCGTGTGGGGGTGATCGCCAAATTCAGGCGCTATCTCGACGCCGAAGCCCTGCTGGAGCGTGAGCTGCACATCGCAGCGGCTAAGCGAAGAGGTCGACACGCTCAAGGCCAACAATAAGCCCTGACTGGAACCATATGCAAAAACGGAACGAGCCGCGCTCTGCCAGCGCGGCTCGCCCATGAGTAGTGTGATGTCGCCGTCAGCCGCCCGTCAGGGCGCTTTGCTTGCGGGCCAAGCTGTCGAGAGCGGACCGGGCTTCCGGGTCCCCGCCACTGCCGCCGCCACCGGGAGGTGTCGGACGGTCGCCATCGTTGGGACGCCGGCGGCCACGCCGGCGGCGGCTGCGGCCACTGCCTTCCTGGCCGCTCTGGCCCTGAGCATTGTCGGCAGGCGCGCCGGAGGCCTCGACTTCCTCCCGATCACCGCCATCATCAGCTTCGGCTTCGGCTTCGGCTTCGACTTCGGCGTCGTCGTCGCCATCGTCAACGTCGCCAGACTGATCGTCCATGATCTTGAGCGCGTCCTGCGAATCGCCACCTTGGCCGCCTTCGGACGGCTGCATCGCGCCGCCTTCGCCGGATTGTTGGCCCTGCTGCATGCCGCCTTCGCCGTTCTGCTGGGCAAGCAGGCGCTCGCGCGGCATCGAGGCCGCCATCACGCGGTAATAGTGCTCTGCGTGCTGGAGAAGGGCCTCGTACTTCACGCGGTCACCGCCCGATTGGGCGTCGCGCGCGTATTGCGAGTACTTCTCGTAAATCTGTGCGGCCGTGCCCCGGATTTTAACCTCGGGCCCGCTGCTCTCAAGCGACCGGTTGCCGTGGTTGTGGTTGTTACCGCCACCGCCACCGCCACCGCCGCCGCCGCCGCCGCCGGGCTTGCGCCCGCGCCCCCGCTGACGCTTCATGAAACCATCCCTGATCTTCAGAGTATTCGCCCCAATTGGACGGAGTTGGGGTCTGCCATCTTGCAAACCCAACCGGACGCTTGGCTGACCACCCGGTTCTAAATCCCAGGAATCGCCTGCAGTCCGTCGATAAAGACGCTAGCCTGTTTGATGAGGCGCGCCAAGTGATTTCCTGAGGAAATTCCGGGCGCATTGCCTTTGGTTTGCTGGGCTCATGGCGCCCTGCGACCGAATGCAGCGCGCTGAATCCCGGCGAGGTCGCGATGAACATCGATGTTCGTCAAACCAGCTTGCCGCATCAACATGGTGACGGCCCCGGCCTGTTCAATGCCGAATTCGAAGCCGATGCAGCCGCCTGGCCTCAGCCAGGCCGGCATGGCGCGAAGGATAGCGCGATAGGAGTCGAGACCATCGCCGCCGGGGGTAAGCGCAATATGCGGATCATAGGCCCTGACATCCTTCGCCAGCCCCGCCATTTCAGCCTCGGAGATGTAGGGCGGATTGGACAGGGCGAGATCGAAAGGCCCGGGCAAGGCATGGCCCCAGCCGCCTTCGATGAAGGTCGCGCGACCGGCGACACCAAGCGCGTTGGCGTTGTGACGGGCGAGCGCCAGCGCGGCGGGCGAGATATCGAGGCCCATCCCGACGGCATCCGGGCGTTCGGCGAGGATGGAGACGAGGATGCAGCCCGATCCAATTCCAAGATCGAGGACGCGGCCCGCCTGGTCCAAGCGTTTGAGGCCCTGCTCTACCAGCAGTTCGGTTTCCGGACGCGGATCAAGCACGGCGGGCGTCACGGCGAAACGGCGGCCGTAGAATTCGCGCCAGCCGCGGATGCGGGACACGGGCTCGCCGCACAGGCGGCGCTGAATCGCCTCCTCGAAGGCTGTGAGCATGACGATATCGACAGAGTCGTTTTCCCGCATGATCACCTCCACCGGCTCTGCGCCCAAGGCGTGCGCCAGAAGCAAGCGCGCGTCGCGCGGCGCATTCTCGACGCCGGCGGCGGCGAGGCGTTGGGCGGCCTCGCGGATCATGTCACGCCAGGAGCAATGGAGCGTCATGACGCGGGTGTAGCATGGCCGCGCCGAGCAGCGTAAGGACAGGACATGACCGACAAAGACCGTCTCGACGACCTTGAAATCCGCATCGCGCATCAGGACGGGGCGATCGAGGATCTCAACAAGACGATCATCGCGCAGTGGAAGGAGATCGACCGTCTGACGCGGGAGCTCGTTATGCTCTCGGACAGGCTGGCGAGCGCCGAGCAGGCGATTGGCCCTGATCCGGGAGACGAGCCGCCGCCTCCGCATTGGTGAGGCTCCGCCGTCCGTGAGCGCCGACATGCTTCAGAAGTCCGTGAAAGACTGTCGTGTGATACCGCATGACGCGGGTCTCCATCAGTGTCCCGAAACACTGCCAAGTGCTTGGAACCGGAGGGGGAAGCCCGAAAATGGTTCAGCTCGGGGCTGGCTTTGTGAACGCGCCCTCGTCCTGCGAGACGCCTGCTTCGCAGGCTCCTCAGGCTGAGGGCTACTTTGGCGCTGGTGGATTAACCCTCATGCTGAGGAGGCCGCAGGCAATACCGAAGGATGGCGGCGTATGCGCCGAGCGCTCTACTCGGCAGCCTTCGTCGCAGCTTCGCGTGCGTTGCGTAGCAGGGCCGCCCTCGCCTCGACCTGGGCGACGATGCGGTCGATCATGTCGGTGTTGCTGACCTTGTGATCGGGCTTGCCGGAAACGTACATCATGCCGGCGTCTTTGCCGCCGCCGGTAAAGCCGAGGTCCGTCATAGTGGCTTCGCCGGGGCCGTTGACGACGCAGCCGATGATGGAGAGCGAGATCGGCTCTTGGATGTGGGCGAGGCGCTGCTCAAGCGCCTCGACCGTGCGAATGACGTCGAAGCCCTGCCTTGCGCAGCTCGGGCACGAGATGATGTTGACGCCGCGGGTGCGCAGGCCGAGGGATTTCAGGATTTCGAAGCCGGCCTTGATTTCCTCGACAGGCTCAGCCGAGAGCGAGACGCGGATTGTGTCGCCGATGCCGGCCCAGAGCATGGAGCCGATGCCGATGGCGGACTTCACCGTACCGGTGCGCAAGCCGCCGGCTTCGGTGACGCCGAGATGGAGCGGCGCGTCAGTGGCTTCAGCAAGCTGGTGGTAGGCGGCGACGGTGAGAAACGGGTCGGAGGCCTTCACCGAGATCTTGTATTCGTGGAAGCCGTTGTCATCGAGGATACGCGCGTGATCGAGCGCGCTTTCGACCATCGCTTCTGGGCACGGTTCGCCGTACTTTTCCAGCAGGTGGCGTTCGAGCGACCCGCCGTTGACGCCGATGCGGATTGAGCAGCCATGGTCTTTCGCGGCCTGGATGACTTCGCGCACGCGCTGGGCGTTGCCGATATTGCCGGGGTTGATGCGCAGGCACGCGGCGCCGGCCCTGGCGGCCTCGATGCCGCGTTTGTAGTGGAAGTGGATGTCGGCGACGATCGGGACTTTCGCGGCGCGGCAGATCTGCGGCATTGCGGCCGTTGAGTCTTCGTCGGGGCACGAAACGCGGACGATGTCGGCGCCGGCTTCTTCTAGGCCGCGGATCTGTTCGATGGTTGCCTTCGCATCCGACGTTGGCGTGTTTGTCATCGACTGGACGGTGATAGGAGCATCGCCTCCGACCAGCACATTGCCGACGCGGATCTGACGCGACTTGCGGCGCGTGATTGTTCGCCAGGGGCGGATGCGATTGATGTCTTGGCTCATGTGGTCGCCGTATCAGTCTTGAGCAGCATTTGGCGCTTCCAGCATGCGCCGTAAAGACGACGCCCGCACGACAGGTCGTCGCGCGGGCGTAGCTGAAGCATCAAAATGCTCGCAGTTACTGGTCAGGATAGGCCGCGAGGGCCGGGTCCTTGGGCGGGGTCGCGGGCTGGGCCGGGGCCTGCGTCTGAGCTGTCGGCAGTTCGCGCGGCGGCGGGACGGTGGACTGTGGTTTCGCTGCGCGCGGCTTGGGCGGCGCCGGGGCCGGATTGGCGCCGGTGACGGGCGGCGCAGGCGCAACGCCTTCGGCCGCGATCGATGGATCGATCGGGATTTCCGTCACGATGGGCGTGCGCTGGGCTGCGAGGTCGACGCTCTGCGAATAGACCTGGCCGCCTTCAGTCTGCAGCAGGCCGAGCGACTGGTCGCCGAAGCGCCATTCGAAGGCCGCGCCATCGTTGACAGAAACGGTCCAGCCCGCGCCGACGCGGACGGGATAGCTTTCACCGGCGACGAAGTCGCGGTGCACATATTTGTCGCCCTTGGCCGAGCGGACTTCGACGGAGCCCGGACGCAGCGCGACGATGCGCAGACGCTGGGAGGCTGCGACGAGAGTGTCCGCTGTGATCATTGCGGCGGGGGCCGAAGCGGAAGGATTGGCGGCGGCCGTGGCATTGGTCGAGGCGGCGGTCGGTTGTTTGTCGCCGTTCATCAGGAAGAATGCAGCGCCAGCGCCGATCAGGCCGACGATCAGGATGCCGAGCATCGGCACGGCGACGGGGAGCTTGCGGGCGCGCGAGGTGGCGGGGGAAGCGAGGTCCTGCTTTTCCGGATCCTTGAGAATCGCGCATTCGGACAGGTAGCGGTCGAGCGTCGTCTGCTCGTCCATGCCGAGGAAGCGGGCGTAGGCCTTGATGTAACCCTTGGCGTAGACCGGGGCGCCGAGAAGGTTAGGTGTCATCTCTTCGATGGCGCGGAGGTGGCTGAGGTGGACGCGGGTCTCCTTCGAGACCTGCTCCAGAGAATAGCCGGCGTTTTCGCGGGCGGCGCGCATGATCGCGCCGATGCGCTGGTGCGGAGCATCGACGGGCGAGATGATACCACGATCGTCGGCGGTGACCACGCGAAGATGTGGCGCGTTGCGGCGCGCGGCGCGCGTCTCGGCCTCTTCCTTCGTGCTCACGGGCGTCGCCACGGTTTCGGGGCTGCCGGTATCGGCGACAACCGTTTCATCGGTGGGCTGGGTAGGGATGGTGTCGTCTTTGGCCACGCCGCTCATTTGTCTGTCCGAAACGGAAGGGCGAACGTCCAACTGGACATGCCGTTCCGCCTTACGCCCACCGCCCTAACAAGTGATTACGAACGTAAGGTGGCGGCACTGAGGCTACAATGTTAATCTTACTAAATGTTCCGGAGTCTTATATTTTGACTCCGAAATCATCAGCGATGCCCAGCAGGGTCTTGCGCACCGACTGTTCGCCGGCATCAAGCGCCGCCTGCACGCGCGGCGCCATGTTGGATAGATCAACCGACCTGACCAGCAGTTTGATCGGCGCTATCCGCGCGGATTGCATGGATAGCCTGCGATAACCCAAGGCAATCAAGGCCAACGCCTCGATCGGACGGCCGGCCGCCTCGCCGCACACGGTTACCGGGAGTTCCGCCTCGTCAGCGCGCTGGCGCATGCGCAGAAGCAGGCGCATCGCAGCACGGGACAGTATGTCGTAACGGCCTGACAGACGCGCATTATCGCGGTCGGCTGCGAAGAAGAACTGCATCAGATCGTTCGTTCCGATTGAAAGGAAATCGGCCTTGCCCTTGAGGCTGTCTATAGAGAAGGCCAGCGACGGTGTTTCGACCATGGCGCCGACCTGCAGCTTGTTGGGCAGGTCGCGACCGAACTTGATGGCCCATTCCATTTCGCTGTCGAGAAGACGTCGCGCCGCCTCGAACTCCTCCACTGTGGTAACCATGGGGAACATCAGGCGCAGCGTCTTGCCGCGGGAAGCGCGAATCAGCGCCCGGAGCTGGCGACGGAAGAAGAAGGGGTGGTCGAGCGCCATCCGCAGGGCGCGCCAGCCGAGCGCCGGATTCTCCTCGCGCTCGCGCCGGCCCATGAAGGGCGCGATCTTGTCGCCGCCGAGGTCGATTGTGCGGAAGACAACCGGCCGGTCGCCTGCCCGCTCGATGACGGACTTGTAGAAGGTAGACTGCTCGTCGAGGCCAGGCATGGTTTCGGACGCCATGAACTGGAATTCGGTGCGGAACAGGCCAACGCCCTTGGCGCCGACCTCGTCGAGATGGTCGAGATCGAAACTGAGGCCAGCGTTGATGAAGAGGTCGATTTCGACGCCGTCAGTCGTAATGGCGGGCTTGTCGCGCAGCAGCGACAGCTCGGCCTGCTTCTGCTCCGACAGCGCCATGCGGGCGTGGAAGTTGGTGACGATCTCGGCTCCGGGGCGGATATGGATCACGCCGGCTTCGCCATCGACGATCATCAGATCGCCGTCCTCGGCCCGGGTCACCAGACCCGGCAGGGCGCCAATCGCTGGCACGCCGATCGCGCGGGCGACGATGGCGGCGTGGGAGCCGGCGCCGGCTTCCTCCAGCACAATCCCAGCAAGGCCGCTGTCGCGGTATTCGAGCAGTTCCGCCGGGCCGATGCGGCTGGCCACCAGAATGGAGCCTGGAGGCGCTTCGCGGCCGCCATTGTCGCCGCTGAGCTGGCGCAGGAGGCGGTTCTCGAGATCCTCAAGATCATGCATGCGCTCGCGCACCATGGCGTCGCGGGCGCTTTCGAGGCGAGCGCGATGTTCGCGGCGGACGCGGTCGACGGCGGCCGCGGCGGAGAGGCCGGTGCGGACAGCTTCGACGAGGCGGGCTTCCCAGCTCGGGTCGTGCGCGAAGAGACGATAGGTTTCGAGAACGTCGCGGCTCTCGCCGAACAGGACAGGCCCTGCCCGCGTCAGCATTGCGTCGATCGAGGCGCGCAGGGCGTCGAGCGCCTCATTGAGACGGCGCTCCTCTTCTTCCACGTCGGCGGCGAACAGCTGCGTGGGCGGTACGACCGGGTCGTAAAGGTGAACCCTTCCGGTAGCCAGGCCCTCGTTCAGCGTGCGTCCGGTCATTTCGACTGGGCGCGTCTGGCGCAGGCCGGCGCTCAGCGTGTCGGCGGCGGCGGCGACCAGTTCGGCCAGCACCATGGCGACGGTCTGCAGCGCCTCGGCTTCCTCGTCGTCATAGGCTCGTTCGGTGCGGTTCTGGACGACCAGCACGCCGAGCACGCGGCCGCCGCGCAGGATCGGTACGCCGAGGAAGGAGTGGAACGGGTCTTCGCCGGTCTCAGGCCGGTAGGAGAAGCGTGGGTGGGAGAAGGCGTCCGTCAGGCGCAGCGGCCGGGCGGTGGTCGACACAAGGCCGACGAGGCCTTCGTTCTCCTTCATCCGTGTGCGGCCGACGGCTTCGGGGCGCAGGCCCCGCGTCGCCATGAGCAGCAGGCTTTCGTCTTCCGAGCGCAGATAGATCGAGCAGACGTCCGCCACCATCGTGTTGGCGATCAGTTCAACGACCCGGTCGAGGCGTTTGGGATCCTGCGCCTGATTGGCCATCAGCGCGCGCAGACGCGACAGCAGAAGCTTCGCCCCGCCCCCGCCCGCGGGTGGGCGCGGGGGTTGACTGCCCTTCTCGCCTGGTCTGCTGCGGTCGCTCAATGAAGGCCGCTCCGTTGGGGGCCCTCAAGCCCCCTGCTAGTCCGAGTCCAATCCGTATGCCGTATGCAGCGCACGTACAGCCAGCTCGGTATAGGACGCGTCGATCAGGACGGAAATCTTGATCTCCGATGTCGAAATGACCTGGATATTGATGCCTTTGTCGGAAAGGGCCTGGAACATCGTCTTGGCCACGCCTGCATGGCTGCGCATTCCGACGCCGATTACGGAGACCTTTGCCACATCCCTCGCCACGGTGAGGCTTTCATAGCCCACATTGCAATTTAGCTTTTCCAACACAGCCTTTGCGTGGGCGGCGTCGCGATCCGGGCAGGTGAAAACGATGTTCTGGCGGCCTTCCGTCTTGGCGGAGGCCTGAACGATCATGTCGACATTGACGCCCGCATCGGCCAGCGCCCCGAAGATGGTGGCGGCGACGCCGGGATGGTCTTCGACGCCGATCATGCTGAACTTGGCTTCGTCCCGAGAATAGGCGACGCCGCTGACGACCTGCTTTTCCACGATCTGTTCCTCATCGCACACGAGCGTTCCGGTATTGGGTTTGAGCGTTGCGCCCTCGAAGGAGGAGAGCACGCGCACGGGAACGCGATGGTTCATCGCAAGTTCGACCGAGCGGGTCTGCAGCACTTTTGCTCCCAGTGAAGCAAGCTCCAGCATCTCCTCGTAGGAAATCTTCTCCAGCCGGCGCGCCTTGGTGGTGATGCGCGGATCGGTGGTGTAGACGCCGTCGACGTCCGTATAAATGTCGCACAGCGAGGCCTTCAGCGCGGCGGCGACGGCGACAGCCGACGTATCCGAGCCGCCACGGCCGAGCGTCGAGACGCGGCCATGATCGTCCACACCCTGAAAGCCGGCGACGACGGCGATCTCGCCCGAGTCCACCGAGCGGAGGAAATCCGGGTTATCGCAGCCCATGATGCGGGCCTTGCCGTGGGCCCCGTCGGTCTTGAGCTTGAGCTGCCAGCCGAGCCACGACCGCGCCTTAAGTCCCTTGCGGCGGAGCGCCAGCGCCAGCAGGCCAGACGTTACCTGTTCGCCGGAGGCGACGACGACGTCGTACTCGTCGTCAAACTCTTGCCCGTGGAGGTCCGGGCCGGCGGCGCCGCGCGCCCACTCGACCAGTTGGTTTGTCGTGCCCGACATCGCCGAGACGACGACGGCGATGGCGGGGGTTTCGCCGCGGCGAGCCGCGACTATATCCGCTACGTGCGCGATACGCTCGAGGTTGGCGACCGAAGTTCCGCCGAATTTCAGCACGAGGCGAGTCATGAATGCTGCTTCCAGACCGGATAAATTCCATCAACCAGCGGGCGATTGGCCATGAACTCCATGGAGGAGCCTCATTGACCTCCCACCCCCGGCGAACGACATGTGTATCGAAGCCGGAACCAGTCGCCAGACGCAATAAGCGAAGTTACCCAATGGGCAAGACCCTTGTTCGCGATGAGACGATTCCCGAGGCGCCAAGCGTCGATCCGGCGGAAATCGACAAGTTCCGGACAATGGCTGCGGACTGGTGGTCGCCGACCGGCAAGTTTGCCCCCCTGCACAAATTCAACCCGGCAAGGCTGACCTTTATCAGGGATACCGCCGTGGCCCATTTTGGGCTCGACGCGGAGAGCCGGAGGCCCCTTGAAGGGCTGCGGCTCCTCGACGCGGGGTGCGGCGGCGGGCTGGTGACCGAGCCGATGGCCCGGCTGGGCGCGCACGCGGTGGGGGTGGATGCCGGGGACAAGAACATCAAGGCGGCGATGGTCCACGCCGATCAGGTTCAGGTCGACGTCGATTATCGCGTCGGAGCGGTCGAAGGCCTGATCGCGTCGGGCGAACCGAAGTTCGACATCGTGCTGGCTCTGGAAGTCGTCGAGCACGTGTCGGACCCGGCGCAGTTCCTGGGAGACTGTGCGGGGCTACTGGCGCCGGGCGGGCTCATGGTGATGGCGACGCTGAACCGCACGCCGAAGGCGTTCGCGCTGGCAGTGGTGGGGGCCGAGCATGTGCTGCGCTGGCTGCCCGTCGGCACGCATGAATGGTCGAAATTCGTGACGCCGGACGAAGCGCGCATTGCCCTCACCGGCGCAGGGCTTGCAGTGCAGGCGCCTGTAGGCGTGTCATTCTCGCCGTTTACGGGGAAGTGGACGCTGGGGCGGGATGCGTCCGTCAACTACATGATCGTGGCGACGCGCCCCAAGAACTGAAGGCCCGAGCAGGATGTCGCAGAACGGCCGTATCTTCATCGACGACCTGGATGCCGCGCCCGCCGCGCCGCAGGCGCAGGCGGCTGGCGCCGTGCCGCCGCCGCCAAACCTGGCTGAACGCGACGACTGGCTGCGCCGCCAGAACCTTTCCGCCGATCGGATCAGCTTCGGCGACGAGGATCCCTACCACGTCCGCTATACACGCTTCGATGTCGACGAGACGCCAGGCACGATCCTGCACTATTGGTTCGGCTATGCGGCGGAACGTCCGTCTGCGTTGCAGGACCGGATGACGCTGTGGTTCGGCGGCGGGTTCGAACTGGACCGCATCATCGCGCACCGCTTCTCCAACATCGTGGCAAAGCTGGCCTCGGGCGAGGCATATCGCTGGGCGGCGGCCGGACCGCGGGAGAGGCTCGCGGCGGTGATCGCGCTGGACCAGTTCACGCGCAATATCTTCCGCAACACGCAGGCGGCGTACGAGAACGACGCGGTGGCGCTGCGGCTGTGCAAGGACGCGATCGCGAGCGGCGAGGACATGAAGCTGAAGCCCGTGGAACGGTGGTTTCTCTACATGCCGCTGGAGCATTCGGAATCGGCGACCGAACAGCGGCGCAGCGTCGAGAAATTCTCCGAACTGCTGAGCCAGGGCGGACCGGAGCTGGAGCCGCAGCTGACCACGGCCTATGACTTCGCCAAGCGGCACGCCAATGTGATCAAGAAGTTCGGCCGCTTCCCGCACCGGAACGCGATCCTCGGGCGAACGTCGACCAGTGCTGAGAAGGCGTTCATCAAGAAAACGCCGATGGGGTTTTAGGCCGCTTGCGCAGCGGCCAGAGCAGCTTGCCAAGCAGGGAATCCGTCGCGAGCACGACGACTATGGCGCCGACCGCAGCACGGATAATCATCCGCCTGGCCGTCATTCGCCGCACCACCCAAAGCGACACTACGGCTTCGCCACGATGGCCGCGCCAGCAAATGATAGGTTGACGCTAACTCAGGCCTTGCCGGTCAGCCTGAGCCATTGGTCTTCGGTGAGCACTTTCACGCCGTACTTTTGCGCGTCGGCCAACTTGGACCCGGCGCCGGGACCGGCGACCAGCAGATCGGTCTTGCTCGACACCGAACCGGAAACTTTCGCGCCTAAGGCGAGCGCCTGAGCCTTTGCCTCGTCGCGGGTCATTTTTTCCAACGAGCCGGTGAACACCACGATCTTGCCGGCGACCTTGCTGCCCGACGTATCGGCGACCTGGTGCGGGACGACCGTGACCTTCCGCAGCAGCGCCTTCAACACCTCGCGATTGTGCTTCTCGGCGAAGAAATCGACCAGCGCCTCGGCGGCGACGGAGCCAAAGCCGTTGATGGCGCCTAGGGCGATGAGATCCTCGCCCGGCGCGCCCTTCGCAGCGGACTGGATCTGTTGGCGGAAGGTCGGCCAATCGCCGTATTCGGCCGCGAGCGCGGCGCGGGAGGTCTTGTTGAGACCCGCGAGGCCGGTGAGCGCGGATTCCAGCGTGTCGTCGGCGGCGCCAGGCTGCTTCGCTGGCAGATCGGACGCTGCGGCGAGAAGCTTGTCGCGCGCGCCGGGACCTACGCCTTCGATGCTCTCGACACGGCGGTAGGCATCGCTGGGCCGCTGGGTTGCGGCTTTGGCGACCGCTTCCTGTAATGCCTCGAACGAGCCGAAATGACGCGCGATCAGAAGCGCGTTTGTTTCGCCGATGTGGCGGATGCCGAGGGCGTTGAGGAAACGGTCAAGGGGCTGCGTTCGCGCCTTCTCGATGGCGTCGCGGAGCTTCTTCGCGGAGGTTTCGCCATAGCCTTCCCACTCTTCCAGCGGCGGCTTGCCGGCTTTCTCGATCTGTTTGTCGAGCAAGAAGATGTGCTGGGGGGCGGTGATCACGCCGGCCTCAAAGAATTCCTCGATCTGTTTCGCGCCGAGGCCTTCGATGTCGCAGGAGCGGCGGGCGACGAAGTACTTCAACCGTTCGACCGCCTGCGCCGGGCAGATGAGGCCGCCGGTGCAGCGGCGATCGACGTCTTCCTCGCCATCGCCACTGCCGCGCACGGCTTCGGAGCCGCAGAAAGGACAGGTGTGCGGAAACTTGAACGGCGTTGCATCCTTCGGACGCTTCTCCTCGACCACACGGACGATCTGCGGAATCACGTCCCCGGCCCGCTGGACGATGACCCAGTCGTTCAACTGAACGCCGAGGCGCGCAATCTCGTCCTCGTTGTGGAGCGTGGCGTTCGAGACGACGACGCCGCCGACGGTGATCGGCTGCAGACGGGCGACAGGGGCGAGCTTTCCGGTGCGGCCGACCTGGATATCGATGCCGAGAAGCTGCGTCATCGCCTGCTGCGCCGGGAATTTGTGAGCGGCGGCCCAGCGCGGGCTGCGAGAGATAAAACCAAGCCGGTCCTGCCAGTCGAGGCGGTCGATCTTGTAGACTACGCCGTCGATGTCATAGCCGAGCTTCGCGCGGCGCGCCTCGATGGCGTGGTAGATCTTCAGAAGACCTTCGGCGCTGGTGGCCCGTTTCATCTCGGGGTTCACCGGCAGGCCCCAGGATTTGAACTTCTCGATCGCTTCGGTCTGCGTCTTGGCGAACTCATGCGAGACGAAGCCCCAGGCGTAGGCGAACAGCCGGAGCGGGCGCGCGCGCGTGATCTCGGGGTCCTTCTGGCGCAAGCTGCCGGCGGCGAAGTTGCGGGGGTTGGCTGGAACCTTGCGGCCTGCTTCGGCCTCCGCATCGCGGTAACGCTCGAAGTCGGACATCAGCATGTAGACCTCGCCGCGCACTTCGATGCGCGCGGGATAGCCATTGCCCTCCAGCTTCTCCGGCGCATCGCCAATCGTGCGGACGTTGGCGGTGACGTCCTCGCCAACAGCACCGTCTCCGCGCGTGGCGGCGCGCACCAGCGCGCCGTTTTCGTACAGCAGGCTGCAGGAAAGACCGTCGATCTTCGGCTCGGCGGTGATGCCAATTTCTTCGTCCGCCGTGAGATTGAGGAAGCGGCGAACGCGGGCGATCAGTTCGCCGACTTCTCCATCGGAGAACAGATTGTCGAGCGACAGCATCGGCTTGAGGTGGGTGGCCTTGCCAAATCCTTGCGCAACCGCGGCCCCGACCTTCTGGCTGGGACTATCCGCGTGCTTCAGATCGGGAAACTTTTCCTCGATGGCGTTAAGCCGATTGCGCAGCGTGTCGTATTCCGCATCGGTCAGGTCCGGCGCGTCGTTCTGGTAATAGGCGGCGTCGGCAGCGCTGATCGCTTCGCCCAGCTTGTTCAGCTCCGCCTTCGCGGCGGCTTTGGTGAGTTTCGAGATCGGCGTTTCAGTGGGCGTCTTTGACATGCTCGCTGTATAAGCATCGCATTGGAAAGTGTGGAAGGGGTTGTGGGCTACGCCCTTGTCTCTGTGATTTGTGAGATGTTGCTGGCGGACGAGATCCCGATCCGCCCTTGGGCTGCGAAGCCCGTCCACGGACGTGGGTCTCGTCCGCGGCCTACGTTTCCCACCCTCAACAGTTGCCAGGGGCGCTCATGGGTCGATGGGCGTTCGGCCGGATCAAGCCCACGAGGGCGTCCGCTCAAGCGCCGGCCAGCAACCTCCCTGCCGCCGCGCGGGCTTCCTTTGTCACATTTGCGCCGGCCAGCATGCGGGCGATTTCTTCCTTGCGCGCGTTGGCGCCAAGCGTATCGACCGTGGTGACGGTCTCCCCTCCCGCATCCGCCTTCGAAACCTTGAGCTGCCGCGAGGCGGCGGCTGCGACCTGCGGGGAATGGGTGATGGCCAGGACCTGCTTGTCCTGGCCCAGCCGAGCAAGGCGCGCTCCAATGGCGGCCGCGACTGCGCCGCCCACGCCCATGTCGGCTTCGTCAAAGACTAGCGTGCCGGCGGGCGACGATCCGGCCAGACAGACGCTGACCGCCAGGGCGAAGCGCGCCGTCTCCCCGCCCGAAGCGATCTTGTCCAGCGAGCCAAAGCCGGCGCCGGCATTGGTCTCTATTTGAAAAGCAACATCGTCGCGGCCATGTGGGCCAGCTTCGACGCGCGGGGTGACCGAAACACGGAACTTCGCCTTTTCCAGCTTGAGCGGAGCAAGCTCGCCCGAAACCGCCTTGCCCAGCTTCCTCGCGGCGGCCTCGCGCCGGGTAGTCAGCTGCGATGCGGCAACGTCATAGGCGGCGCGAGCCTTCGCCTGGGCCTGGATCGTAACGGCTAGTGCGCCATCGGAATGTTCGATCTCCTCGAGCTCCAGGCGCAGACGCCGACGCAGGGCTGCAAGCTGATCGGGATCGACATGGTGCTTACGCGCGGCAGCGCGCAGCGCGAACAGGCGTGTTTCGGAGGCCTCAAGCTCAGCGGGCGAGAACTCACAGGCGCTCGAGGCGGCGCTCAGCGCTGAATGCGCCTCGCCAGCCTCGATCCGTGCGCGCTCCAGGCTTTCACAGGCGGAGCGCATACGCGCGGCGAGGCCGGAGGAAGCCCCCTCTCCCGTCAGCCCCGGCGCGGAGAGCGCGCGCGAGACAGTGCGGCCGGCGTTCGCAAACACGCCTTCGACATTCGCCTTCGCGAGAACCTGCACGGCTGACGCAAGCGCCTCCGCGACCCGCTCGCTCGCCTGCATCGTAGCGCGATCGAGTGCGAGCTTCTGCGTTTCGCCGTCCTTGGGATCAAGCGCGTCGAGTTCGTCCAGCGCGTGAGAGAGCCATGTCCGCTCCGAAGCTGCTCGGGCGAGACGTACTTCCAGCGCCGCACGCGCCTCCTCGGCGCACCGCAGGACCGTCCAAGCGCGGCTCGTTGCCGCCAGCAACGACTCCGACCCCGCCCAGGCATCCAGCAGAACCCGATGACGTGACGGATTGAGCAGACCCAAACCCTCATGCTGGCCATGGATATCAGCCAGCACAGCGCCTGCTTCTTCCAGCAAGGCCGCGCTCACCGGGCGGTCGTTGAGGAAAGCGCGCGCGGGACCGCCGCGACGCAGGACGCGACGGAACACCAGCGGCTCGTACCCCAACTCTTCGAGACCTCGCGCTGAAAGCAGTGCGCGCACGGGATGATCCTGCCCGGCATCAAAGACGGCTGTCACGCTGGCCGCCTCGGCGCCCGGACGAATGAGGCTCTGCCCCGCCCTGGCGCCGATAGCAAAGGCCAGCGCAGACAGCAGAATCGACTTTCCCGCTCCGGTTTCGCCAGTGAGCGCACTGAAGCCGCCGCCCAGATCAAGGTCGAGACCGCGCACGAGAACAAAATCGCGAACTGAGAGCCCGGTCAGCATGACCAAAGCTGTTATCACAATCGGAACAAAAAGAGAACTTTTTTCTGCGTGTGCCCTCCGTCAACGCGCATGCCGTCAAGCGATGGTGGGTGCGATCACCTACACATGACGAAAACGGACAACAGAGAACGCAGTCGTGATGGAATGCGAGCGTGACGCATTAGAGCTAAGGCGCGATAAGCAAATAGCCCGGCCGAGGCCGGCTCCCTGGAGATCATCATGAAAAAATTCCTCGCCGCAGCCGCCTTTATCGCCGCCGTTACTGTTGCCGCTCCGGCCTTTGCCGCGCTTGAGAAGGGCGCAGTCGCCCCTGAATTCTCCGCCAAGGGCATGCTCGGCGGCCATGAGTTCGATTTCAAACTGTCTGAAGAACTGAAAAAGGGTCCGGTGGTGATGTACTTCTTCCCTGCCGCCTTCACTAAGGGCTGCACGATCGAGACGGCGGCGTTCGCCGACAAGGCTGAAGAGTTCAAGGCCGCCGGTGCGACACTGGTGGGCCTCACCGCAGGCGCCGCGATGGCGGACGGCAAGATGGTGAGCGCTTCGGAAAACCTCGTGCGCCTGGGCGAGTTCTCGAAGGAGCACTGCCGCGACAAATTCCCGATCGCCGCGGTCAACGCGGATACGGTGAAAGCCTATAACGTCGTGCTCGGCCGCCGTCCTGACTGGAGCGATCGCACATCCTATGTGATCGCGCCGGACGGCAAGATCCTCCTCGCCCACACCGACATGGAGCCGATGAGCCATATCGAGAAAACGCTCGGCGCCGTGAAGGAATGGAAAGCGCACCACTGATCGGTTGATCTCTGGAATGACAAAGGCCCCCCGCGGTTTTCCGTGGGGGGCCTTTGTGTTTGGTGAGGCCGATCAGGTCAGGCTAGAAAATGGCGTTGCCGATGCGCTCGAAGATATTGAAGCCCGCTTTCGCATCTGGAGGTTGCGGGAGCGAGACGGCCTGTCCCTGCATCACCGCGTAGGTGTCCGAATACCACACCGAGCCCGGAAAGTTGTGGCCGAGAACGGCGGCCGTCTGCTGCGCCTGTCCGGTGAGGCCGATGGAGATGTAGGATTCGACGAGGCGATGCAACGCCTCGGGCACGTGGGTCGTGGTCTGGTATTCGGTGACCACTTTCCGGAAGCGGTTAATCGCCGCGAGATGTTCGCCGCGCTGCAAGTAGTAGCGGCCGATTTCCATCTCCTTGCCGGCAAGCTGGTCCCTGACCATGTCGGTTTTCAGCGCGGCGTCACGCGCATAGTCGGACTCCGGGAAGCGGGCGGTGACTTCGTTCAGCGCAAGCAGGGCGAGATCAGAACGCTGCTGATCGCGGCCTACGTCGATGATCTGGTCGAAATTGCAGATCGCCACGAGATAATAGGCGTAGGGAGCGCCATCGCCGCCCGGGTGGAGGGAGATGTATTCCTGAGCGGCCGAGATCGCCTTGTCGTAACTGCGCGAGCGATAGTGCGAATAGGCCGACATCAGCATCGCCCGCTGGGCCCAGGGGGAATACGGATGCTGGCGCTGGACTTCGTCGAACTGGGCGGCGGCGCGATCCCAGTCGCTGCGGTCGAGACGGGCCAAAGCCTCGTTGTAGATGACTTCGACTGGGCGCTCGACATAGGCGGTTTCCGGACGATTGTTGCCCTGACAGGCCGAAGCCGCGAGCGCGGCGCCAAACGCCAAGGCCGTCCTGAATGTCGTGGAACGCATGGAATTCCTCACTCCGGAAGCGTTGGTCCGGGCGACGTTCTAGACTACGGTTTGTGGCCAGTCCAAGGCCAATAGCTGCGGCCTTATGGGCCCGAACCCGGCTTGATAGCGGAGGGTGCGGGTTGCAGGGGCTTTTTCCTGCTCTCTGCGCGCCTTCGGAACAGCGACATCAGCCCGAATATGACCAGCCCGCCTATCACCACGAGGGGGAGTATGGCCGCCACGAAGCGCACCAGCTCGGCCAGGGCGCGGGCAAAACTGGGAACAAAATCGCCGAAAGCCTCGCCCAGCGGCCGCCAGATGGATTCGGACGCGGCGGCGTATTCCGGCTGATAGGAGAAGTTCAGCACCGACATCGAGACGCGCAGCCTTAGCGCGGCAAGGACCGACTGGCGGGAATCGATGTCGCCCTGCGCCTGCGCCAGGGTCTGCTGGATCTCCAGCAGGTCGGAAAGTTTTCCGGGCTTGGAATCGAGCATGGCCTGAAGGCTGTCGCGATAGGCCACCATCGACTTGAGACGCGCTTCCGTATCGACGATCTGAGCAGTGAGCTCCTCCGCCGAGCGGTTGTTGGAATAGATCGAGCCGCCGAAGGGCTTCAGGCCATCAGTGACGCCTTTCTCGAAATCGCGCACCCATGCCTCGGTCGCGCGCATCGAGAGATAGCCGTTCGCGCCTTCCTTGCCGATGGCGTCGAGATTGGAGCTGGTGACGTAGCATTTAGCCGGCCCTGCTTCCTCGCAGAGCTTCTTGTGCGCGGCGAGAAGGTTGGACATCTCGCCGGTCGGCACGGCGAAATTCCAGCCATAAGTATAAGCCATCAACGGCGAGGCGCCAGGAGGAGCGCCGCCCGGTCCGTTGGGATCGGGCTGGATGATCTGGCGATCGATGTCGACCGCCGCAGCGCCAGCAGACTTCGCGTACTCCATGGAAGGCGGCGGAGGTGGGGGCGCCGGCGCCATCGCCGGCCTGCTGACGGATTCCGGCAAACTGGCACCGACCATGCCGTCCGCGCCGTCTCCCTGGCCACAAGCTGCGAGCGTCAGGGCGAGAAGGATCGCCGTCGTCGTGCGGAGCATAGGCTTCCCCAAGCAGGTTACACGTGTACTCTGAACTCAGCTTCCGGGCCAAATCAAGGCGGATCAGCAGGCGTATGCCAACCCTGTATTACGCCCACGCAAAGGATGTTTCATCCGCGAACACGGCGCGGATGAGCTGATTGTTGAGGGCGTGACCGGGCTGCTCCCCTTCGTAAAGTCCTTCGATCTGACCGCCCGCGAGGAAGAGATCGCCGATCACGTCGAGCAATTTGTGGCGTACGAACTCATCGTCCGCCTGCAGACCATCCGGGTTGAGAACGCTGTCGCCCTCCACCACGATCGTGTTATCCATCGAGGCGCCGAGGCCCTTCCCCATCGCGTGAAGCTGCTCGGCCTGATGCAAGAAGCCGAACGTGCGCGCCCAGGCGACCTCGCGCGCAAAGGCGCCGGGCGTCATGACGAAGCGGATCGTCTGGCGGCCAATCGCCCGGGTCGGGAAATCGATGGTAACGCGCATCTCGAAGCCGTGTGCGGGAGAAAGGCGCGCCAACTTCTGCCCATGGCGCACTTCCATCGGCTTGACAATTTTCAGCACACGGCGCGGCGCGCCCTGCTCTTTCAGCCCCGCCTGTGTGAGAAGTTCGACGAAAGGCCGCGACGACCCGTCGAGGATGGGCAGTTCAGGCCCGTCGAGTTCGACGATGACATTGTCAACGCCAAGGCCCGAACACGCCGCGAGGAAATGCTCGACCGTCGCGACCGAGACACCCGCCGAATTGCTCAGATTCGTGCCTAGCCCCGTGGTGGTGACCTTGGTCGCCAGCGCGGGGATCGTCGCATCGCGATCCGTCACGTCGGCGCGCACGAAGCACACGCCGGCGCCCTCGGCCGCCGAGCGTATCGTCAGCCACGCCGGTTTGCCGGAATGGACGCCGACGCCCGATAGGCTCGCCGTCTGCGCGATGGTATGCTGGCGGTTCATGGCCATGAGCTAGAGCCAGATCGCCCGCGGAGCAAGACGCTGAAGGTAGGACAAGGGGGTGTTGCGGGATGTTGCGCGTCTGCTAGCACCCTCGGATGGAATTGCCTCCCCGCTTGCGACAGGCCGTGGACAGCGCGCTGGAAGGCGTCGCCTTGTCGGACCTGACGGCTGCCGCGAGAGCGCTGTCCCTCCGTTATCGCAACGAGGTGCGCGACGGGCGGCTGCATATCGCGGATGAACGGCTGGCGCTCGCCTACATCGCGACGCGGATGCCGGCGACTTATGCGGCAGTCCACGCGAGCCTCGCAGCGGCAGCGGCAAGACAGCCAGACTTTGCCCCGCGAACCGCGCTGGACGCGGGCGCTGGACCGGGCACCGTTTTGTGGGCGGCCTCAGCGGTCTGGCCAGAGCTGGCGAGCATCACGCTGCTGGAAGCCAGCCCTGCGATCCGCGCCGTGGGCGAGAAGCTGTCCGCCGCGAGCAGCCTCGCGCATATCGACTGGCGCCATGTCGATGTGACGCGCAACGCCGGCAGGCTTGCGCCGAACGATCTCGTCACGCTTGCCTATGTACTCGACGAGCTTTCGGCCGATCAGCGCGACAAGCTGGTGGACCGGCTGTGGTCGCTGACCTCCGGCATGCTGATGATCGTCGAGCCAGGCACGACGGCGGGCTGGCGGCGCATTCTTGATGCACGGAGGCAGCTGATCGCCGCTGGCGCGAACATCCTCGCGCCCTGTCCACATCAACTGGCCTGCCCGATCGCGCAGCCGGACTGGTGTCATTTCTCGGCGCGGGTGGCGCGCTCGCGCGTGCA
This sequence comes from Hyphomonadaceae bacterium, assembly GCA_947474455.1. GTDB lineage: Bacteria > Pseudomonadota > Alphaproteobacteria > Caulobacterales > Hyphomonadaceae > UBA7672. The sequence continues at coordinate 105,741 of CANJIL010000004.1, forward strand.
CCGGGTGGCGAAGGAAGCGGATGTTCCGTGGGAGGACGAGAAGTTCATCTACATCGCCGCCTCGCGAACGCCCGCTGCGTCGCACCCCGCACGCGTGCTGGCGCCGCCGGATACCGCAAGCGGTCGCGTGCGGCTGAAGCTGTGCCGACCGGATGGCGTCGCTGAAACCCGTCTCGTGACGCGCCGCGAGGGCGACGTGTTCAAACAGGCGCGCAGGCGCGACTGGGGCGATGTGCTCGAGATTTAGGCCTGTCCCGAGCGGCGCAGGAAGGCCGGGATTTCGAGGTCGTCGTCGAAGGTCTCTTCTTCGGCGGGCCTCTTGGGCGCAGCGGCTTGCGCGAGCTCTTCCGCAGGCTTGGCCTTCCAACCGAACAGCGAAGCGAACGAACGCTCCTTGGCCGGCTCCGGCTGCGGAGCAGGCTCCGGCGAGTGCATTTCAATCGGCGCCTCGGCAACTGGTGCGGGACGTGGCCGGATGATCGGCGCTGGCGGGCGCAGATCGGACGGCGGTACGGTGAGCTGCGGAGAGACCGCAACAGGCGTAGCTTGCAGGAGGGGCTGCGGCGCTGGCTGAGACGCGACACCTTGCGGCACGATGCCGAGTTCGGCGGCAGGTGACGGCGCATTCAGGATCGCGGTGTTGAGACCGGCCTGAAGCTCGCGAACCCGTTGCGGAACGGTGCGGGCGGCGGCGAGCTGCTGCAGGCCGGCGGCGACGACCGACACGCGGATCTTGCCGACCATTTTCTCGTCGAACGTCGAGCCGAGGATGATATGCGCATCGACATCAACTTCGCGGCGCACTTCGTTGGCAGCCTCGTCGACTTCGAACAGCGTCATGTCATAGCCGCCGGTGATGTTGATGAGCACGCCCTTGGCGCCCTTCATCGACACATCATCGAGCAGTGGGTTGGCGATCGCGGCCTTGGCGGCCTTCAGCGCGCGGTTCTCGCCCTCGCCTTCGCCCTCGCCCATCATCGCCGAGCCCATGCCCGCCATGACAGTGCGCACGTCCGCGAAGTCGAGATTGATGAGGCCGGGCATGACCATCAGGTCGGTGATGCCGCGAACGCCGGAATAGAGAACCTTGTCAGCCATGCCGAACGCGTCGGCGAAGGTCGTCTCTTTGTTGGCGATGCGGAACAGGTTCTGGTTCGGAATGATCAGCAGCGTGTCGACTTCCGAACGAAGCTCCACGATGCCCTTTTCCGCCACCTGCATGCGGCGCTTGCCCTCGAAGTCGAACGGCTTGGTGACCACGCCGACGGTGAGGACTTTCTGTTCTTTCGCGATGCGGGCGATGATCGGGGCCGCCCCGGTTCCGGTGCCGCCGCCCATGCCGGCCGCGATGAAGCACATATGTGCGCCCTGCAGCAGCTTCTTGATCTCGTCGGACGATTCCTTGGCGGCTTCCATGCCCACTTCGGGGTTGGCGCCGGCGCCGAGGCCCGAGGTCCGGCCAATGCCGAGCTGGATCTGGGTCGGCGCCTTGGAGCGGACAAGCGCTTGCGCATCCGTGTTGGCGACCACGAACTCGACGCCCTGAAGATTGGCCTCGATCATGTTGTTGACGGCGTTTCCGCCCGCACCGCCCACGCCGATCACGACGATCCGGGGTCTCAACTCAACAGCCATTACAGGCGCCCTCGATAACCAGGTCCATGGCCTTCTGGCCCAGGAATTTGATGAAAGATCGGCGGTTTTGGCTAAGCGCGTCTTAAAGCAATCGGCTAGTTCAGAAATTTTCCTGAACCCAACCAAAAACCCGCTTCATCAGGCCAGAGCCGTGATCCATAGCGTTCCGGTCGCCTCCCCCCCGTGAAGAGGCCAGACCACTCATCAGCTCCCACCGTAACAGCCCTGCCGCGGCTGCGAAAGCGGGTGAACTGTAAGTCTCGCCTAATCCTTTCACATTGGCCGGCTTGGCGAGACGCACCGGTGCGCGAAAAACGTCTTCTGCCAGCTCCTGGAGGCATGGGAGCTGAGAGGATCCCCCCGTGAGAACGATCCGTCTCGGCAAGGGACGCCCGGCAGCCGAAGCCTTGGACAACCGTCCATCCATCAATTCGAGGATCTCTTCGATCCTCGGACGCAGGACCTGGGCGATCTCCGCCCGAGAGCACTGGTGCGCTTCGAGCCTGCCGTCCGGCCCAAGCCGTGGCGCCTCGACCATCTCCAGCGCCGTCACGTCCGAGAGTCCCACCGCGCCATGCACGGTCTTTATCCGCTCCGCAGCCGCAAAGGTCGTGCCCAGGCCCTGGGCCAGATCGGAGGAGGCGCGGGAGCCTCCCATCGGCAGGGTTTCCACATGGATGAGGCCGCCGTCGCAGAAGGCTGCCGCAGAGGTAACCCCGGCGCCGAAATCGATGACCGTCGCACCCTGCTCGGCCTCGTCCTCGACCAGCACGGCCAAGCCGGCGGCGAAGGGCGCGGCCAGGATAGCCGTGGGGGTGAGATGAGCCCGAGAAACGCACTGGACGATATTGCGCAGGCCCGCAGTCGGGGCCGAGACGACCAGAAAACTGGCAGTCAGGGCCTCCGCGAACATGCCACGCGGGTCCTTGATCCCGCCAGTCGAGTCCACGACGAAGCCCAGGGGCGCGGAATGGAGGATTTCGCGGCCCTGCGACTGGAAGCTTTCCAGCGCGGCGATGCGGACGTCGCGGATATGCGGGGCGGTGATCTCGCGTCCCGCCATGGGCAGTTTGGCGCGCACGACATCCGACCTGAGCTCCGGACCAGAAACGCCGAGCACGACTTCGGAAATCCGGACGTCGGCGGCGCGCTCGGCCTGCTCGACCGCAAGCCGGATCGACCGCTCTAGATTGTCGAGATCAACCACGGCGCCCGAGCGCACGCCCTTGGTGCCTTGCGCCCCCGCGCCCGAGACGCGCGGCTCGCTGTCCGTCGCCTCGCTGCGACGCGAGATCAAGCAGGTCACTTTCGACGAGCCGATGTCCAGCGCAGCCATGACCGTTCCGCGCGCATGGGCGCGGTCACGGACGTTGGTGCGCTGGGCAAGCGACGACATGGACGTCATGCGCCTCCGGGCGTGGAGGCTTCGGACGGGGCGCCCGGCATCGGCTGCAGGGCGATGTATTTCGGGTGCCGCGCATCGATGCGCGTCGCCGGCAGGTCGAGCACGCGGTTCTGCGCCTGCATCAGGTTGAGCGCGTCCAGCTGCTCCATCAGCCGCGAGTCATCCGGGAAGGCGACCACATCTGTGCGGCCCTTGAATTTCACGTCCCAGCGGCGTCCGCCAATGCGATAGGCGGTCTCCATGCGATCGGCGAGATTGGGGAATTCGCGAATCGAGCTCACGAGGGTGGCGGCCGCCTCGGCCGCGTCCTCGCCGACCACGCGTGGCAGGTGCATGTATTTACTGGCGTCCGCCTCGGCGAAGGTGCGGCCGCGCTGGTCGATCACGCGCCAGTCGCCATTGACCTTGTCCTGCCAGAGCGCGCTGGGTTCGCGCTGTTCGACATGGATGTCGATCTTGTTGGGCCACAGACGCTGGACGCTGACCGCGCCAAGCGAGTCGATACGCTCCAGACGGTCGCGGATCGCGTAGGGATCGGCGCTCATGATGCTGTCGCCGACCGTGACGCCAGCCACATCCATGACCCTGGCGGCCATGAGCTGGTCGACTTCTGCATTCACGTGAACGTCCTGGACGGCGAGGCCGGCCCACCGGGCGATGACGTTGAAGCCGGAATTCATCCGCTGCCCGAACGCGCCAAGACTGCCGCCCATCCAGGCTGCGATCGTCAGCATCGCCGCGCCGCAGATGATGGTGCCGAGGGCGTAGGTCGCGACCCGGTCGCGGAACCAGGCGACTGAATAAGGAATGTCACGCGCACGCACGGCGGCGCGCGGGGCCGAAGCGGCCTCGTCGCGTTCGTCTTCATAAGCCGGTCCAGCAATCCGGGGCCGCTTTACCTTGGGCATGACGCATCCTCGATCATCCAGCGGACGAGCGAGGGATAGTCGATGCCCATGTGCGCGGCCTGCTCGGGAATGAGCGAGGTGGGCGTCATGCCCGGCTGCGTATTGGTCTCAAGTATCACCAGTCGACCCGCTTTGTCGTCGTAGCGAAAGTCCGACCGCGACACTCCCCTGCAGCCAAGGGCCTGATGGGCCCTCAGCGACGCAGATAGCGCAGCTTCGGTGACCGCATTCGGCAGGTCTGCAGGAAGGACGTGGCGCGATCCTCCAGCCTGATACTTTGCGTCAAAGTCGTAATAGTCCCTTAAGGTGGTGATCTCCGTGACAGCCATGGCGCGGTCACCCATGACGCCGACGGTCAACTCCCTGCCGGGAATGAATTTTTCCACAAGCGCCCGCTTGCCGAATGTCCAGGTTCCGTCGGTCAGTTCCTTGGGCGGGCGGTTGGCTCCTTCGCGAACGATGAAGACGCCGAACGATGATCCCTCAGCCGACGGCTTGATAACGTAGGGGGGCGCCATGATGTGGTCGTGCGCCAGCTCCTCGACGTCGTACATGCCGCCCTCTGCGACATCGAGCCCGTGCTGGACGTACACCGCCCGCGCCTTGTCCTTGTCCATCGCCAGCGCCGACGCGAGGACGCCGGAATGGGTGTAGGGAATGCCCATGATTTCAAGGACACCCTGGACGCAGCCATCCTCGCCCCAGGGACCGTGAAGGGCGTTCAGCACGACATCGGGCTTCGCTTCGGCCAACTGCTGCGCCAACTGCCGCGTCACGTCGATCTCGACGACGTCGAAGCCTAACTGGCGGGCGGCGTCTGCCATTCCCTTACCCGACGACAGCGACACAGGCCGTTCCGACGACCAGCCACCCTTGATGACGGCAACGCAAGTCATGGCTTAGCTCCCAAGGCCGGACGGCTATGCGCCTGCACCGGTTACCGGGAGGCTACCGCCGTAAGGCCTAAGGGAGTTCGTTTTTCGCAGGAAGACGGCGGTTTTGGGAGCGCCGCCCCTTATTCCGCCACAGGAATGAGCTCCTAAAAACCATTCCGGAGGCATTCGCCCTAAAATGGCTTTGTCAGGCCGAGCTACTGCGCCGCCTTCGCCGGCGCCAGCGCCTTCTTGAGTTCGCGCCAGTCGACGATCTTGAAGTTCTGGTCGACTTCCGGGACCGGGTTGGCGTCGTCCTGCACCACTGCTCACGGTGTCGATGCTCTTCGGACTCGTGTCCTCAGTCAGCACGTTGAAGACCCACAGACCGACATTCTCTTCGCCCACGAACAGACGTCCAGCCTCGTCGTCGACCACGCTGTGGCATCAGCCGAAAGAACCGAGTCGGCTTTACGCTGGACCTCAAGTGCGGCCGCTTGAGATTCGGCCAGCGGACGGCTGCCCGTTACGACGACGCGATCCTCGGCCTAGTCGGAGGTGGTGGCGACGGTCTGAGTTTCCGAGCCGGTCTGCGCCATGGCCGGTTGGAAAGTGGCCAAGGTCATCGCAGCGCCAGCTACGCCCGCGAGATGCGAAGCCTTCAGTATCCTTGCCATGTTGAGCTTGTCCCTCTTAGTCATCCGTTCCCTGGATGGACTTAGAGGCGCGACCCGACGGATCGTTGACCATTTTGTTGTAGCTCGATGACAGTCTACATCCGGGTATCCGGGCTACGCTCACGCCCTTGCGAGCCGCTTCTTGCGAACCGGCCCCTGCCCGTTTATGAGGCGCCCATGCCGCTCGCAATCATAGGCGTCGATGCCGACGACACGCTCTGGCACACGGAACCCGTGTTCCGGCTGACGCACAAGCGATTCAACGAACTGCTCTCCGATTTCGCGGACGAGGACGCTCTGGAAGCGAAGCTCGCCGCCGTCGAACGCGAGAACATGAACACCTATGGCTATGGCGCGAAGGGCTTCACGCTGTCGATGCTGCAGACCGCGTTGGAGGTCAGCGCCGGCAATGTCTCCACAAAAGTGATCCAGGAATTACTGGCCGCCGGGCGCGAGATGATGACGCATCCGATCGAGCCCCTGCCCGGCGTGGAGGACGCGCTCGTGGCACTGAAAGAGCGCGGCCGTCTCGTGCTGATCACGAAAGGCGATCTCTTCCATCAGGAAAGCAAGCTCGCCGCATCCGGGCTCGGCTCGCACTTCTCCGGCGTCGAGATCGTCTCGGAGAAAACGCCCGCGACATACACCAAGGCTTTCGCCCGCCATGGCGGCGCGGCGGAAACCTCGCTGATGACCGGGAACTCGGTGAAGTCGGACATCCTGCCCATGCTGCAGGCCGGCGGCTATGCGGCGCTCGTGCCCTACCCGTTGGTGTGGGAGCACGAGCGTGCGGAGAAGCCCGTGGGCAATCCGCGCTATCGCGAAGTCGAAACCCTTGGCGGCTTGCCCGCCTGGCTCGACGAGATCGGCTAGCAATATCCGGCCAAGACAAAAGCGCCTCGGTTTTCACGCCGCGGCGCTTCCATGTTCAGCCAGACTCGATCAGTTCTTCGGCGCCGGCGGGGGCGCCGCCCGGTCCACCTGGCCCTGACCCACGACCACGCCCGAAGCCAGGACATGGTCCTTCATCGGGGCTATCAACTCGTCATAGGTTTTCGGCGCGAAATCGGCCGGCAGCATCGTGTCGAGTGCGAAGACCTGGAACTGATACCGGTTCTTCGGGCCAGCCGGCGTGCGCGGGCCGAGATAGGGCTGGGCGACGCCCTTGTAGTTCGGCCCGTAGATCGAACCCATTGGTTTGCCTTCCGGCGCCATGCCAGCAGCCAGCTTGAACTGGTTCGCCGGGATGTTCACCAGCGACCAGTGCAGCACTGGGTTGCCTTTGATCGCGAAGTCAGGGTCTTGCATGATGATCGCGTAGGACTTCACGCCGAGAGGCCCCTGCGTCCATTCGAGACCGGGGAACGTATTGCCCTGGTACTGCGTGTACTTGAACGGGATGTCCTCGTTGTTGGCCCAGCCCGGCGTCGATACGGAGATCCTGCCGCCATCCTTGGCAGGCAGCGCGACAAGCGCCAGCGTGTTGGCGGCCACGGCTGGCTCGGTACGGGCCGGTGCATTGCCGACGGGAGCCGCCGCCGCCGCCGCCGGAGGCGTCGCGATCGGCGCCAATGTTGATGCGCCCGATTCTTTCGCCGTCACCTTCAGCAGGCGCGCAGCAGGTCCGTCCGTCAGCACATAGATCGCGCCATCTGGCCCGACATTGATGTCGCGATAACGCTCCCGGCCTTCGCTGAAGGTCAAGCGCTCTTCGCCCAGCACCTTCTCGCCATCCAGGGTCAGGCGGGCGACATAGTTGGAGTTGAGCCCTGCTGCAAAGATCGATCCCTTCCAGGCCTTCACGACGTCAGAATTGTAGTACGTCATGGCGCCCGGCGCGATCACGGGATCCCAGTAGTAGAGCGGTTGTTCGATACCCGCCTTCTGCGTGACGCCTGCACCGATCTTGGTGTTCGCGGCGCCGTATTCCACGCCATAGGTGACGCTGGGCCAGCCATAGTCCTTGCCCTTGCGCGCGATGTTGATCTCATCGCCGCCTTGCGGACCGTGTTCAAACTCCCACAGTTCGCCCGTCGCCGGATGCAGGAATGCGCCCTGCACGTTGCGGTGACCGTAACTCCAGATTTCAGGACGCACGCCCTCCCGACCCACAAACGGGTTGTCGGACGGGATTGAGCCGTCGGTCTTGATACGGACGATCTTGCCGAGACCGCTCTGGAGATCTTCCGCCTGCACGCGGCCGGGAATGATCGAGCGCTCGCCCTGCGTGACGAACAGGTTGCCATCGCGGCCGAACACCAGGCGCGAACCATAGTGGAGATTCGACGCCAGCGAAGGCCTCTGGTGATAGATCACCTGCACGTTCTCGAGGCGCGGCTGCGCGCCGTCGACGAGCTTGGCCTTGGCGACCGCAGTGTTGTTTGTTCCGTCTGGCTGCGGCTCGGAGAAGCTCCAGTAGATCATCTGGTTGCTTGCGAAGTTCGGGTCCAGCGCAACGTCGAGCAGACCGGCCTGCTGGCGCGCGACGACATCCGGCACGCCCTGCTTGATCGGCGGCGAGAGCTTGCCGTCCTTGTCGGCGATGCGGAACTGGCCGGCGAGGCGCTCGGCGATCAGGAACTTGCCGTTGGGCAGGAAATCGAAGCTGAACGGCGTCACGAAGCCCGAAGCCACGGTCGTGACATCATAGACCACGTTGGCCTGGATGTTCGGCGCACGCGTCTGGAATGTGAAAGCGGGCTGATAGTTCTGCTTGTTGGGGGGACGGGTCTCGACCGCCGAACCGGTTACGGGCGCCGGGGTCGGGATGGCCGGCGTTGCAGCCGGCTGTTGCGTCACGCCCGGTGTGGCTGGCGTCGCCGCCTGCTGTGTGCGTCCCGGATCGGTATTGGCGCAGGCGGCGAGCGCGAGAATTGAAACCGTCGCTGCCAGGCCGGATGCAAATCGAATTCTCATCACGTCAAGCTCCCAAGTGTTTATCTGTACCTAAATGGAAAACGCCGCGCGCCCAGCATCAACCACGATCACGCACGCGAGAGGCTTTCGAACGGGGATGGTCCAATCCATTTCCACTCTCCCCGCCGCGGAACAATCATTATAGTTTGTGAAGTATAACGATGTCCCGACGAAGCGGCATTCAAAAAGCCGGGATTTTCGCATCCGGTTTCTTCTTCGAATTTTTATGATGGTGCAGGTTTTGGCGCCTTTCACGTAGATGTGCTACACAGCTTGGGAGTTTGTACTGTTCATTGGGCGCGACACTCACTTGTTACACGCCCCCGGAGCCTGACCCTATGCGCTTCCTTATTGCCCTCTGCGCTCTTATCTTCAGCGCCGCGGCGCCGGCCGCGCTGGCTCAGGAAAAGCAGCAGGCGGTTTTCGCCGGCGGATGCTTCTGGTGCATGGAAAGCGACCTGCAACACCTGCCCGGCGTGATCTCGGTTGAATCCGGATACACCGGCGGCAAGGAAAAGAACCCGACCTATCGGCAGGTTGCCATGCACCGTACTGGCCATTACGAATCGGTGCGCGTGACTTTTGATCCTACAAAAATCACCTACGAGCAGCTGCTGTCACGCTACTGGCCGCTGATCGACCCGACAGATCCAACAGGCCAGTTCTGTGACCGCGGTCAAAGTTACGCGCCAGCGATCTTTGTGACGCCTGAGCAGCAGGCCGCAGCGGAAGCCTCAAAAGCCAAGGTGATCAAATCGGGACGCGTCAACGGCAGGGTCATCGTTCCGATCCTGCCGCTCGGCGAGTTCTGGCCTGCGGAGGAAGAGCACCGCGACTTTGCCAAACGCAATCCGGAACACTACGCCAATTATCGCGCCGGTTGTGGCCGCGACCAGATCCTGGCGGAGGTCTGGAAGGCGCCCTGATGTCCCTGCCAAGGTTTTACTAACCTGAGACCTTCGGCCCTTCTGGACGGGTCGCCACGAATAGCGCGCACGCAAACAGAATCGCAGCGATTGCCCAAAACCACAGCACTGGCGGATGTGCGATCGCCACGCCGGCGAACGAGATGGCCATCATGCCGATCGACAGGTACTTCGCCTTGCGGGGTATCGCGCCATGCCTGCGCCAGTTGACCACCGTCGATCCGAACTTCGGATGCTTCTCGACCCAGGCCTCCAGGCGTCTGGAAGACCGTGCGAAACACGCCGCCGCCAGGATCAGGAAAATCGTACCCGGCATGACGGGAAGAATGTAGCCGACGACCCCCATGCCCACGAACACTAGTCCCAGCACGAAGAAAAACGGCCGGGTAAGGGAGTAGGGCCAGGATGAGGGCGGCGGCTCGGGCGGGTTCATTTCAATTGATAATGTCCTGTACATTCAAGCCGGCAAGTGAGCTTGCAATCTTGGTCCGGCCTCGTCTCCAGCTACAATTTCAAACCTGTTCTTGCCACTCATTTGCATATAAGGCGCTCTTTGTCTCGCCGAGCGGAGCATGGCTCGCCGAAAGCATCGCGAACAGATACGTCCGAGACTGCCGGCAGGGGAAGGACGCCGCCAACGGACCGGGCCTTCCCTGGATGGCGCAGAGACGTCCGCCTGATTCAGCCCGCCTCTAACATACGCTCATGATCCGGGAATGGGCCCGGCTCCGCTGAAACGGCCCCTCAAATCGCCGGCTTCCGCGACGTGCTTGGCGAGGCGACCGTTCGGGCTTATTGTCCGCGCCGATCGACCGTTCGGCTCGTCCAGGTCGACACAAAAGGGGAAGAGATGTCCAAACACCCATTCAAGATGGGATCGCGGTTGCTCATGGCGGCCGCATCCTTTGCAGTTCTGGCGGCCTGCGGCGAGAACAAGCC